>JAUYCZ010000008.1 GCA_030704795.1 bacterium
CGAATATTTTCCTCTCCGGCAAGCAAGGCAATAAATCTATCCAATCCCCAAGCAATGCCTCCATGCGGAGGAGCGCCGAAAGAAAAGGCCTTTAACATATGGCCGAAATTAAGCCGGATCTTTTCTTTTTTATGCCCCATAATCTCAAAAACACTTTCCAGAGCCTCCGGATTATGATTGCGGATTGACCCGCCGCCGATTTCAAAACCATTCAAAACAATATCATATTGGCTGGTCAGAATTTGAGCAATATTCTCTTTTTTCATCAGCCATTCCAAATGTTCCGGTTTGGGAGCGGAAAAAGGATTATGAGTAAAAGTCCAGTTATTCTCCTTATCCTTTTCAAAAAAAGGAAAATCAATTATCCAGCAAAAAGCCAAAAGATCCGGATCTTTTTTGTCTTTTCTTAAATCCGGCCGATCAGTTCCGTATTTAGCCATGGCCTCTTCATAAGAGATCATCGGGAAAGGGATCTCCTGGATTTTCTTTTCCGGGACGATCTTTCTGACAGTTTCTATCAAGAGTTTTTCGTTAATCTCCATCACATCTTCCCTCCCGACGAAAGAAAGCTCCATATCAAGCTGGGTAAATTCGGGCTGCCTATCCGCTCTTTGATCTTCATCACGGAAACAACGGGCAATCTGAAAATAACGCTCAAAGCCAGCCACCTGTAAGAGCTGTTTGTATTGTTGAGGACTTTGAGGCAAAGCGAAAAATTTTCCCGGTTGAAACCGCGAAGGGACGATAAAGTCTCGGGCCCCCTCCGGAGTTGACTTAGTCAAGATCGGAGTCTCAACCTCTATGAAATCGTCTTTGGAAAGAAAATCGCGCAAAAAACCGATGATTTTATGGCGCAAAACAAGATTCTTTCTCAATCTTTCACGCCGCAAGTCCAAATAACGGAACTCCAGCCGTTTTTCTTCGGATATCTCCAGACCGTCGCTTTTGATATCAATAGGAATGTTTTCCGCCTTTGAAAAAATCTCCAGTCCTTCGGCGCTGATCTCAACTTTTCCAGTCAATATCTGGGAATTAATCATATTCTCCGGCCTTAATTGAACTGTGCCGGAGATCGCTATCGTTGATTCAGTTGAAAGACGTTTGACTCTTTCATTGTCGCCAAAATTTGGGGGAAAAACCGCTTGGACGATTCCGCTACGATCTCTCAAATCAAGAAAAATCAATTTACCGTGCTCCCTGATCGTCTGAACCCATCCCATTATCTTTACTTTCTCGCCGACTCTTTTTGGCGTTTCCGTAATTAAAACTCTATCCATGTAAAAGTGAATTTAGATTATAATACCCCATTTTAACATAAAATCCGCCAAAAGAAAGGCGGGATAAAAGACAGAAGTAGTTAGAACAGACGGATACAAGAACATACGATAAACCTACGATCGTGAGTTTATCGAATATTCACTATTCATTGCCCACTGTTCATTGTTTACTGTTCATTGTTCAATGAAAGCTCCTTCTCTATCTGTAAAAGTCGCTGGTATTTTACCACTCTCTCTTTTTGGAAAAATCCGCCCGTAGCAATATAGTCAGCACCCAGGCCAACCGCTAAGTCAGCCAGAAAATCGTCTGTTGTCTCCCCTCCCCTGTGCTTAGCAAATATTTTCAAGCCCTGTTTTTTAGCATAATTAGCAACACCGATTGTTTCTGTAACCGTCCCGATCTGATTCGGCTTTATAACCATGGCGTTGCATGATTTTTCTTCAACTGCTCTCCGGGCCAAATTAAGATTTGTCGCCAAAAGATCATCGCCAATAATAATAGTTTTTTTGCCGAAAACCTTGGTTATTTTTCTGAACCCTTGCCAATCATTTTCTGAAAAAGGATCTTCAATCGCTAAAATCGGATATTTATTAATAATGCTTTTGTAAAAACGCAGAAGTCCGGTTTGATCGTATTTGATACCCTCAAAAAAATATTTCTCGCCTTTTTTGAAGTGGCTGGCGGCCGAATCAATAATAATGCCTAATCCTTTGCCCGGAAACCTGGTAATAATATGATCCATCGTTTCCAAAACCGCGGCCGTACTGGAAAGAATTGTGACAAAAGCGCCTTCCTTGCCGATGCCAACTTTACCGTTTAAATCCCTTTTCGCCATCGCAAAAATCTTGTCCATTAAAGCCATTTTTTCTGCGATTGTTCCTTTCTTTATTACCACCATAAATTCCTGTGTAGAGATAACGCCGTCCCCGTGCTTTCCCCCTTCAAATAAAAGGAAGCACGGTTGAGGAAGTTTTAACTTTCTGTTATCAGCTAAATCTGCCAGATGTTGCCACAAAAACATCTTCTTTGCCTTGGCGCCGGCGCGGCAAACCGCCATTGAGACCGCCAAAATCGCATTTGCACCCAGGCGTTTTTTCTGGTTAGTGCCGTCTAGCTCGACCATCATGCTGTCTATTTCGTCCTGCTGGCAGGGGTCTTCGCCTTTTAAAACCGGGGCAATGATTTTCTCAATATTCTGACAGGCCCTTTTTACTCCCCCGTCTTTATCCCTCAATTCCCAGGCTTCGTATTTACCCGTGGAAATTCCTGAAGGCACGGAAGCGGAAAACCGGCCCGAATCGGTCTCTAAAATTACTTGGACAGTCGGCTGGCCCTTAGAATCCAAAACCTGTCTTGCTGAAATTTTTTTAATTGCTGACATTTTTTAACTTAATGATTGTAAATATTCATAAGCGGATAAAGCCGCTTTCGCTCCTTCCCCTGCCGCCACTACCACTTGCTTATATTTAATGTCAGTAACATCACCGGCAGCGAAAAGTCCAACTGTCTTAGTCACGCATGTTTTCGGATCAATCATAATCTCGCCGGCTTTATTAAAATCCACCAGTTCTTTCAAAAATTCGGTGGCGGGCAAAGAACCGATTTGGATAAAAATGCCCTGAACTGCCAATTCTCTTTTCTGACCGCTTTTCATGTCCTCGTAAACCAGCGTTTCAACCATTTCCTTGCCCTTAATTTCAATTGTTTTTGCTTTTACAATAACTTCGGACTTTTCCGAAGCAGAAAACTTGTTTTGGAGCAATTCGTCAGCTAAGGGCTTTGGAGCAAACTCTAAAAGATAAACTTTGGTCGCATAATTCAATAAATCAATTGCCGCTTCAAAACCGGCGTTTCCCCCGCCGACAACCGCCACTGCCTTATTACGGAATAAAGGCGCATCGCATGTGGAACAGTATGATATGCCTTTGCCGGAAAACTGTTCTTCTCCAGGAACTTTCAACGGCCTTTGATTTCTACCCGAAGCGACAATTACGGCTTTGCCCTGAAGTTTTTTGCCTTGCGCTGTTTCTAATTCAAAAACATCGTTATTTTTGACAAGACTTTTCACCTGGTCGTCTTTCAAAATAGAAACCTCAAATTTTTCTAAGTGTTTGTGGAAAGCGGAAATCAAATCCGGCCCGGAAATATCAGCAAGACCGGGATAATTTTCTACTGAACCGGTTTTGCCGATCTGGCCGACAAAATCTTTGGTAATCAAAAGTGTCTTCAAGGTTTTTCTTGCCCCGTAGATCCCGGCCGTAATCCCGGCCGGCCCGCCGCCGATAATGATTAAATCGTAAATTTCTAAATTCATGACCCTACTTTAAACAAAGTCCCTCAGAATCTTTAAAACATACTCCTTTAATTTAGGAATATCTTTCTCAATGATCCTATAAGTTAACTTTAAATCAATACCGAAGTACTCGTGTATAAGAATATCTCTTGTTCCGGCAATCCTTTTCCAATCCGTTTGCGCATATTTCTTCTTGAATCCCGGCGGTAAGTTCTTGACCGCCTCCCCGATAACTCCCAGTCGCCTGACGACGGCGTCTTGAATCATTTCCGATCTTAAAAACTTTTCTTGAGATATCCCCTTAGTAAAATCTTCAATTCTATCTATGCTTTCCAAAATATGAAGAAGAAAGATTTTCGCGTTTTTTACCATTTCCTAATTAATTAAACCCTATAAAATTACTTTTTGTTCTTTCAAAATAATATCTTTTAGAAGAGGATGCAAAGAATCGTATGTCAAAATATCCACTTTCTTGTTCAATTTTTCCTCCAGCTCAATTTTTAGTCCCGACAAATCAAACAAACTTTTGTCATTCTTCTCAAATTTTATCAAAATATCAACATCACTGCCCTTCTTATCTTCTTTTCTGACGACCGAACCGAAAAGCGCTGCCTTTTTCACGCCATTTCGCCTCAAAATCGGATTAATTTTTTTCTTTATATTCTCAATGCTCATATAAGTTATTTATACCACATCAGAGTTTGCTTCGCTATCGAATAAAAAACTGCCTTGCCCGCCATTTTTCAAGACAGTGTGCTGGTACCCAAAACAAAAAGTAACAAGATAGAAATGGCGGAGACCCGGTCTCCGCCGAAAGTTCTCAAACAAAAAGAGGATTGACGAATCAACCCTCTTTTATTTTTTTTACTTCCCCTAAAGTTTATGGACATTTGGGGCGTCGGTCCGAAAGAACAAAATAATTACTTATGTTCCCTGAGCTAGTATTTACACATTAAGCTATCCCTGGCTAGATATCTTTCGATTCTAACTCATCGATAGCGCCTTCTCTTTCGAGTCGACAGTCTTGAGCTTTTCATTGGGTCCATTTAAAGAACTCTCAAACCCTTTAATAGTACGGTGCCCCAGGCCCCTAACGAGGATTATGGGCACCGTTGCGGATAGCCTAGAATAGGTCGGACGAAGTCCGCTCCTCCCAGGTCAACCCGCCAATAAGTTTTTCGCCATCCCACTTGTAATAATGGGACGACGGGGCGCCATATAAACGCCCACTATAGCTGGTGCGAAATACGACGCCTTTTGGCATCACCGCAACCAGTTGATCGCCAGCCCCCATGCGACCGGCATCTCCCTGAGCGATAACTCCCCTGCAGATTACTTCGCCGGGAAATTCATCGAATTGAGGCTTAGGGATAACTATCCCCTCATCCGTCGGATGTGTATACGGTAAATTTTCTCCCGCGGGTTCGTTCAGTCCAATTCCGCAGATATCGCATTTACCATGTACGGAGTAGCCGTATTCTCGCCCGCGATCAGGGCATGGCTGTTCTCCTTGATCTCTCCGCTCACCAGTATGATTATTCCCCCCACGGAACCCGATACTGGTACGAAACACCACGATGATCTTTTCATTCGTGGTGACTGCGGACTTTCCCCAAAGTTTGGGCTTGCCCGCTTTGGTGGTTCCGACCTCGGCGAAGCTCAATGTACCGAGAACCTCGCCTTTATCCAGAGGGTGTTCGCACACCCATCTAGAACCGCGTACTCCAGGGTTTTCGGGATATAAGCCTGGATGATTGTCCCAGGCCTCCCGTTGCCATGCGGTGTAAACAATACCGCATGATTTACACCGATGCGTTTCTGGCATCGGTAAATCCGGCTGATCGGACCGCCAAAAAACAACAATTTTTGAATTATACCCCTTCCTATCCGGACAAGGAGCCATCGGCGGACTTCCCACCGGCAAGACGCCCAACTGGCGTCCACGACCACTTTCGCCGACCAAAATAGCCGGAATCGTGATCTTACCATCGCCGAAGGTAAAGTTTTGAATCTTTACACCTTCGACGACCCTTCCATCTTCAATCGTAAAAATTTTCATTTCAGCCTCCTTAGCTGATTAACCCTTGGCAGATTGTTCCGCCCCGGGCGATGAAGTTTTGCCGTATATCCCTACGACAAAGGTCTACCCAGAATTGAGCAGCGCGCTGAATACCTAATAGAAGATATTCAATGCGCTGCTCATCTAAATAAATATTTCATTTTCAAAGTTCTTTCTGAAAACAAGAATTAATTCATTGACTTTCCTTTCTTCCCAGGATGCTGCCGGCAAAGGTCTTTTTTTTCATCTCACCTTTTTTGAGTAAAAACAGAACTAGGAGAGATTTTTTGCCTTTCGGCAAAAGTTCGGCTTTACCCACCGGGTGAAACTAGTAAGGAGACCTTAGCCTCGCTAGAGCGAGGTAAGGAATTTCACCTTACCCTTTGCAAACAGCATTCTGAAAAGAAATAGATTCATTTAATTCTTAATATTATTTCCCTTTTCTGGATCCGCGAAACAACGTTCACGAACTCGGATAAGGGGCGGAAAAATTGATTCCGCGCCTTGGAATAATGGCAGAAATAATTCCGCCAAAAAATGCTATCTCCTCAGGCCCGTGTTTTTTACGTTGAGTGTCGGGATTATAGGAGAAGTTGGATATCTCAACAACCGCGTTAGTCGCGGCTTCCCTTCCAATACGGTAAATTTACCGCTTCTCTTACGATCAGTAGATCGCTCCTCTTAAATTCTATTCTTTTGAGGATAGGAATGGCTGGGAAGATCTCGGTCCAGATTAGATCTGGAAAATGTACCCGAGAGGTACGTCCTGGACATGGGTCCAGGCGACGGTCGCGCCAGTGCCCGGCTGCCAGCTGGCAACCGCGGCGGCACGACCATGATAGGCCATGGCGATACTGGCGGTTAGCCAGTTGGGGCCACGGCCCGACAACACAATCGCATCCGCCATTTCCACTTCCGGCGGAGTGATCGTCCCCAGCGCGGCTGGGGCCAATGGAACACTGGGGTCGAGTTGAAATTCGACCTTGATCAAGTGACGACCGTCGCCAGCCGTGCCGATCTCGGTCTTGCTCCAACCGCACCCAGCACCCTCGCCAGCCGGTCGCTTGCACCCGACAGCGATGTAGCCATCGGGGCTGTTTAACCGGACCGAGCGCGGGTGGCACTCATGGACGAGTGCCGCAACCAACCAGGCGGGCGCGGCGCCGTCAATATCCACTATCTCTGGTAAGGTAGCGGATTTGTTGTGAAGAAGTTCCGCGATTTTTTTCAAATCGTTTCCCTCCCACACAATCTGTTTGACGACCTTGCCGTTCGGCAGGGTTCGCTCCATCTCGACCTTACCGAGTTCTGCCGCAAGGGCAGAAATTACGATAGTAGCCATTTTTTCCTCCTTTTGGGATGGGCTGGCTAGCCCAAGGATAAGTTCCGCCACGGCTTGAATTGCCGGCCGGGTCGAAACAGTTGAATCGCCTCGTTCCAAAAAATGTACGCTTCCTTCCAGTCGAGGCGAACATTGCTGGATGGAATCTGCCTCACCGGTGTAATCGCTACGGACGACGGCAATAACCGTCACTCCGCAGCTCTCAAGAAAGGTTTCCCATTCGGGAACCCTCTCCTCATCACCGGCAAGAATGATGCCGTAATTTACTTTCCCCTCGGTGAGAATACGGCTGTTCTCATCCGAAGGGCGACCGCCAATGTCCACCAGAATTATGGAGGCCATGGCACAACCAGCCAAAGACTGGCAATACCAATCCACCATCTCTTTAGTGAACTGCCCCTTGCGGCGCAGAGCCACTACGTCGGGGCGATCGTAGTGATTTTGGAGCCAAGTCCCTTCCCCGTCCGGGCAAGCCCGGAACAGATAGCGGGAGTCTCGGGGCAAGTTTTCACAAAGCCCCTGAAGAAAAACGCTTTTCCCGCTATGGGGAGGACCGGCCACAACGAACTTTTTGGTGGCCATTATTCCACCTCTTTTCAATTTTTGGCAGGCCTTTCACCCCGCCAAGTCCTCACTGTGTCTTTCCTTACGGAAAGTGAGCTACCGACCCCTTCGATAAACTCAGGGCAAGCAATTCGCTTTCCGCAAGATTTCTATTTTTATTTCTCAAAGAACTATCCCCTCATCTGAAGCCGCAATATTATTTCCGGCTTCGAATGAAAGGAGAAAAACAAATTGCGTTTTTCCTCCCTTTCTTTGATGCGCTTTATCCGGTATTGTACCTGCGCATCTTACCAGCGCGCCTCTCCGATGGCGCGAGCTTTCCGGGGTAGCGATACTTGGTCCATTACTGAACTCTTAGTTCGGCACTACCACCTGCTGGCACGGACATCTATTCACTGCGTGTCCACGATACCCGTCCGTAGGATACGTGGACTCCACGTCTGCGCTTCCCACCCCGTTTCTATCCGGTTTCAGGGGGGCAATCCGCTCTATAGCGCAGAGCTTGGGTCTTATCACGCCGCATCAAGCCCAGCGGCGGAGGTCTAGCCAAGACAAAATTTAAAAAGGCCAATCAAAGAACTCAAGCGAAGAGATATGCTTAACGAGATATTCCATTTCTGGACTTTTTCACGGCGATAAATTTCTTGGCCGCATCTAACGTTTTTTTATCAACGAGGACATGCCTCGTTGTATAATCTACCTCCTCGCTTGAATTCTTTTAATGTTTTTCAAAAAAACAAAATGTTTTAGAACGAGAGGGAGAGACGAGTCAGCTTCGCTGCAGCTACACCGTGCCTGCAGTTGCTTCCTGCTCTCCCCCTCTTTTTCTCCTTCCCTTATTTAAATTTCCTTAGTACAAGAAATTTAAACAAAGAAAGGATTAGAGCGGGCGCCGAGAAAGATTTTTTCTCTTTGGCGCCCGGTATTTTTGGTGAGGTTGGCAGGATTTCAACCTGCGAGGACACATTATTGTGCCTATGCGCTCCTTGGAAGAAGCCATACCCTATCTGGGTTTCAACCTCGTAGATACTTTTTTTTCAAAGAGAGGGATGGAGGAAAAAAGTCATAAGACCGCTCCCCCATTCCTCTCTTTAAAAACAGAAACGACTCTCTTTGGGAGAGCCGCCTCTGCGGTCAGTTGTATTAAAAACTATCAGATTTCTTTAAATTCTCTAGTTTTAGCGCTCTCTCCCAAGTTCGCCAAAACTGCGGTATCTTATCTTTGATATTCTTATTATA
>JAUYCZ010000019.1 GCA_030704795.1 bacterium
TTGTTTCGGTCGCCGCCGTTTCCTCTGTTCCCGTTCCGATTTCGTTAAGGACATTCAGGCTCTCTTTGACCGGGAAAAAGATCAGGCGATTGACTTCCTGGCTGACCTTCTTGGCCACGGCTTTTTCCAGCTTCAGCTCCCCCTCGATTGTTTTTTGGAAATCTTCCGGCAGCAAAAGGCCCATGAGGACATCGCCGGCGAGCTTGGCTAATTGGGAGTTGACCTCGGCGGCTAAACCATTTCGGCCGCAGATGTCAAAAATATGTTCGGCGTTATCGGCGGAAAAAATAGCTTCTTTCAAATCAGAAGGCAATTTTTCGTATAGTTTCCACAACTGTTCTTTGGTGTAATCGGCCATGATTTTGTTGTTTTACCCCGTAGGAAATTAAATATTTTCCGTGGTTATTTTGTTATTTTCTAAGATTACCATGAAATCATTGTTCAAAATGATTAAGGGGTTTTTGGATGAAAATATTTTACTTCTTTGCCATTTCACGAAAACCCCTGCGATTTCCTACGGGGTTTAAGTTTTCTTCAATCTATTCTAACACTATATCATGAAACTCAATCGCAAGCCAAAAGTCCTAGTCTTGACAAACATGATAAAATCTGTTATTGTTTGGAACAATGAAGAGGCGTTCTCTTCAATCGGAATCAAACAAGCAATTTGTCAACTCAATAAGGAGGCAAACATGTTCGCGTTTCTCGCATTCGTTCTATTAGTGGCGGTTGGGCTCTTCGCGTTCGGGATCTGGTACCTGGTCAAAAGCTTCCGGCAGATCCCCCAGCAGGAACGGTGGGTCGTGGAGTTCCTGGGCCGCTACGCCGGCGTTCGTGGACCGGGGCCGGTCTTCGTCCTGCACTGGCTGGAAAGGGTCAGTGACGGCAAAAAGGTGTCGATCTTGGAGCGATCTTTACCTCTTTTCGAAGGGGAGAAGATTGATTTCCAAGATGGCACCTCGAGCGTTGACGCGACAGCCTACATTGTCGTCAAGGACAACCCGGCTGACATCTGGAGATCGGTCTACACAGTCGTTAATCTGGAGCCGTGGGCCGAGAGCATGATCGAAAATGCCCTCCGTCCATTGTTCCACGGCAAGACGATTGACCAAGCCCTGGCCATGCGCGGAGATCTTTTGACCCAGCTCACCGCCCAGATTTCCCCGCAGGCTCTCTCCGATCTTGTGGCACTTCTCGCCGAAAAGGGTTTGGAGCTGAGGCGGGCTCCCCTGGAAGACGTTGACTTGCCGCCCGACGTGATTGCGGCGCGTCAACTACCCCTGCAGGCTCAGAAAGCCTTGGACGCGGCGGTGATTGACGCGGCCCGGCGAGCAGTCACCATCTTCGGCACCGTCGACGAACTGAGGAAACGGCTGGAGGCGACCGGTCAGTATAGCGCAACCGAGGCTAAGGACCTGTCGGTGGAACTCTGGAAGTTCCTTCAGGCGGTCGATAGCAAGCGCCTCGTCTATGGCGCTAGCGGCTTCGACCAGCTCATCTCGGCTCTCGGGCTCCTGTTGCCGGGCGGAAAAACCACCCCGTAGCAACCAAGACAACTAAACCAAAAACCGACTGGAAGCCCAGCCGGTTTTTGCATTTTGCACAGACAAATAATTCATTGACTAGCCGATTTCTTTCAAGAAAGCCCGGCTGTTTTTAAAAGAGCGGACAGAAATTTCCTTGGCAGACTCTAGAATCTCCTTAACGAATTTTGGATTGTATCTGCCCTCCCTATCTTCGCCGCCGAGACTGATTAGAAAAGAACGAAGAAGTTGCACCTCGGTTTTTATATTCTCCAATTCAGAACTCAGTTTTTGGGAATAAGAAATTGTTTGGGCCATGATATTCTATCCCGCCATTCTTAAATTCTAGCAGGTCGACGAAAATAGTCAACCTGCGGTTGGAAGCCCCGCCGGTTTTTGCGTTATTTAAAGCATATCTCATAGGGTTTAATTTATTAGCTGTTTTTTAGGCAATAGCTTGGACGCGCTGACTAGGAGTTTTAAGTTGTAATCCGAGATCGGTATCCGACCTTCGACATCCAGGAGATCTTGGAACAGTAAAATCTCAATGCAAGTCCCCTAACAAATTCACTCGTTAAGACAGCTATGACTGCGTTAACGAGTATTGGGCTGTCTAGGTTCAGATACACGTGATACACTTCGTTAAGTTTGTCATGCGATGACGTCAACGCGCCCCCGTTATTTGTGACCAATTAAAAACAACTAATTATTAATGCTATCGCCATAATTGTTAGTTGTTTGGCTTTACCGCGTTCTTTTCCATCCCAAGGAAAGAAAAACTGAAAACAACGCGGTCAATTCCTACAGTTAGTAATAACTCATTACAGTAAATTTTTCAAGAAAAATGAGTTTGAAAAATTTACTGTTTTGGCGGCAAATTTCTGAATAAAAAAAGTCCTCGTACGAAGTTCGTACGAGGACTTTTTGCTCCCACCGACTCCCGCTATTTTTTTCTAGCGGTGAATAACTACCACCCAGTCCACTCCCGACGCAGTTCGCCGCATTTCTTACAAGTCCATGTTCTGACCTGTTTACCCGACGAGACGAAAGTATACTGGGTGAACTTGTGTGGTGTCACCGAGTTGCACCTGGAGCAATGTGCATGTGAATTCTCGTCTGTGAATGCCTCGTTCTTGCCATCCCTTATGGTGTACGTGCCCGATGGGCCGAGACATCCGCAATGGGGGCATCTTCTCGCCGAATCACTAACTTCCTTCCCGCACTCCCTACATCGGATCAACATCTTTTTGCCTCCTTTTCTGCATTTTTGGTTTACTAAGGTACAGATTGAGCTAAGCACTATCTTAACTCTCCTGATTCGTAGATTATACCAAATTGAAAAAAAAGCAAGGGGTTGGAAGCCCAGCCGGTTTTTGTGTTTATAGACACTCCGCTGTCCAAAATTTTACACAAGATTACCCCTAGCGTCAAAGCTAGCGAACGTTTGATGTGCCGCATTATCGAAGTATTTCACGAGAGATGGATTATGAGTTGTGAGCCAAGCCTTGGCATTGCCAGCCGGAGGTGGTCCGGCTAGAGCTAGGTCATTGATCCTTTTCTTTATAACATCGATAGCCACACTTCCCTGTTCTTGATAGAGGTTAGCTATGTGCCGGCCATCCCAGTTTTTGATAATCATCTCCGAAGTCGCGGCGCTGTAGGAGGCGGGTTTGGTTGAGTCAAAGGTATTGATATTAATCCGGCCGGCATCCGGCGTCTTCATCTTGCGGAAGAAGTCTTTCTGTTCATTATCGAATGTCGTCCTCTGGGCCGGCGTGAACATGGCAAGAGGAGTTGCCTTGACCGAAGGCAGTTTGGCTTTTTGTCGGATAACTTCTTCCATAGCCGGAAGGGTGGGCATGACCTTGAGAACTTCATCTCCCCTTCCGTAGATTCGGTGAGCATTTACCACGTCATCTGAAACCTGTGTACCCGTCTTGGCGATGAGTTCTTCAATATCCTTCGTCTTTCCCTTATTAGCCAAGGCGATCAATTTTTGAATCCTGGTAGCGGTGTCAGCGGCGGAGAGATATTCGGATTTAACCAGATCCACGGCGCCCATTTCAATTTTCTTCTCTGCTTCGCCAATTCCCGCTTGAATCTCTCCCTTTCCACTAACAGAAAATGCCTCAATTCCTTTACGACCAGTAGCCCGGAACATATCCAGGGCGGGAGCAAGTGCCGCCTGGGCAAATTTCGACTTCGGGGCGTAGGTAGCCATTCTATTGGCGATCTTCGTGGCCGCTTCACCGAGTCCGGTTTTTTCTAACCCAGCTCTCCCCCAGCTTTTACCAGCTGATTTCGCGAAGCTGCCTACGGCTTTGCCCGCGGCCGAGGTCCATTGCTTACCCGTGGAAATCACGGCGCTGGCGCCCACTGCCCCGCTCGACAAAGAGGCGAAAAACCCAAAAGCGAGAAAAGCCTCGATGACAATATAAACCATGACGGTGTTGAAGATATCGGTTAACGGCTGAAGAATGCCGATCGGCGGAGTGGGAGCGGCAATAAACGGCGTCGTCGACATGGTGACGAGCAATTGTTCCGCCAGATACAAGAAAAAGGCCGCCGAAACGCCGACAAAAGCCCACTGGAGAAATTGACTCCACCACATCGTAAAATATTTTTTTGTCCCCGGTAAAACGTAAGCAAAAAATGCCAACGGAGATAAAATAACCAGCGCCCAGATGGCAATATAGCGCATGATAAAAATGAGGGAAAAAAGAAGCAGGAACATCGCCGTCATTAAATTAAAGCCAATCAAAACCAGACTCCGGGCAATGAGGGCGATTTGACCGGTGAGAATTCCCTGGAGATTGGTAAAAGAGGCAACCACGGCGCCGAATTGATTTCCCAGGATAGTGATTAATGATTGAAAGCCAGAAATCTCTTGGATAAAGAAGACCATGATAATATTGGCCGCGTCCATAACGACGCCGGTGATCACCGGAGTAAAGTTGACCAAGAGAATAATGCCAATCAGGGTCGGCAGGGCCTTCTTGACCTTGTAGCCTTCGTCCCGGGGGTAGCGCAGGGCGGTGGCGACGCCAATGACCAAGAGGGCAAAAACAAAACCCATGTTGGCTAAGTCTCGGGTAATCGGCCAACCAATGTCAACGATGCCGCCGGAGGTGTAAGGCAGGGTAATAAAAGCCGGGCTGAGAACCCAGATTAAAATAGCATAGCAGATTAATAAGATGACCCAGGTGATGATGACGACGAGCTGGAGGGCAAAAGCAAAGATATTAGCGGCGATCAAACCGGCCAGCGGGCCGAGAAAAGCCCGGGCTTGGTAGAGAGGAAAAACTAATCCCAACAGGATTAAGAGAAACAAAGAAAGTTTGGCTAGAAGAGAAAAGTTTTTGAAGTTAGGCCTAGTCATGTTTTTATTATTGTAGCACAGTCGTAAAAGTTTTTACCAGAGCCAGCCAGTTTTCCAGGGCGACCTCGGCGGGGCGCTGCTGAGGAGAAATCTTGTTTTTATCTAACCAAACGACAACTTTTTCTCGGGAGAGATTTAAACTTTTACTTAAATTGTTCAACAATTGTTTTCGCGGCTGAGAAAAGCCCGCCTTGACGATTGTGAAGAATAAATCAGCATTAATCAGCTTTCTATCAGCATTAATCAGCGGTTTGATTTTTATGATGGCGCCGTCGACTTTCGGCTTCGGCCAAAAAGCCTTTTTTGAGACATAACCGATAATTTTAACATCAGCATAGAATTGCACCGATACCGCCAGGAGGTTCATGCGAGGCGATTTAGAGCCTCGTCCTGAGCTTGTCGAAGGACAGATTCTTTGCGCCACTTCTTTTTGCAGCATAAGAACCATCAGCTCGGGCGGATTTTCCGCTTCGAGGAATTGCCGGATGATATGGGTGGCGGCGTAATAGGGCAGATTGGCCACTACCTTGTACTTGTTTAGAATTTGTGTTTTGGGATTTTGAATTTGTTTGGAATTTGGGCTTTGGAATTTGGAATTTAAAAACCGGCACTTAAGAATATCGCCCTCAATAATCTCAATGTTGTTGAAGTTGGCCAGATTGCTTTGGAGTATTGGTATCAATCTGGGATCTTTCTCCACCGCGATGACCCGATTGGCTTTTTTAGCTAGTATCTGCGTCAAGCTGCCCAAGCCGGGGCCGATCTCTAAAACCAAGTCCTGATCACTTAAAGTCGCCGTGGCCACGATCTTATTCAGGACACTCTTCTGCCAAAGGAAATTCTGCCCCAGCCTTTTCTGAGGCGACAAACCCTGAAGCCCTTGCCCCGTAGGCGGGGCTTGACCGGCTGATTTTATCATGATATCCTGTCTTTACACGAAATGAACGGTATTATTCAATCTTTTATTGTAATTTACTTTAAAGGGTTGGTGAGAAAAACGGTTCATCGGTTTCTGGGATCCCGCAAGGACCCCTTGCTTTATTTAGGGGGTTTGGCCGTCGTTTTACTTGTCTCAACCCTATTTTTACCCAATCCGATCAACAAAGCGGCTTTCTCGATCGGCTCGACCGGCTCAACCGGATCGGCTCCGCCCCCTTCTAAGGGCAATACGAATTATTACCCCGCCCTGGGCCCTTCCGCCGGTCTTCTTCAACTACCGGATTTTTATTTAATTCAAAAGAATAGCTTAAAAGCGGTTCTGCCGGCGGGTATTGTTAAGCCTCAGGTCTTAGCCACCCTTTCGGGCACCGAAGAGGAACTGGATGGCCGCCGAAGCGGCGTGATTGAATATGCCGTGGTCGAGGGTGATACCCTTGGCTCGATTGCCCAGCAATTTAACCTTTCCTTGGAAACGGTTCTTTGGGCCAATAATTTGAATAAGAACTCGGTGATCTTGCCCGGCAAGACATTGGTTATTCTGCCCGTTTCTGGCGTGATGCACGTCGTTGGTCCGGGCGATACCTTGAGCGATATTGTTAGAAAGTATAAGGGCAATCTCGATGAAACCATTGCTTTTAATGAATTGGCCAACGAGAACGAGGTTTTTGCCGGCGATATCGTTCTTATCCCCAATGGCCTTCTTCCTCCGTTGCCCGTCAAAAAACCGGCTTCGACCTGGGCGCCCTTGGTCGCTGGTTACTTCATTTGCCCTATTTCTGCTCCTTGCCGGGTGACTCAGGGTTTGCATTGGTACAACGCCATTGATCTCAGCCATGGCCAGTGCGGCGAGCCCATCTATGCGTCGGCCTCCGGCCGAGTCCAAAAGGTACGGCTGACGACTTCCACGTCTCGCTGGGCTTTTGGCGGGGCCGGCAATCACCTGACCATTCTCCATCCTAACGGAGTCGTCACTTTTTACGGCCATCTTTTAAGCGTGATTGTCAGTCCAGGTGACGAAGTTTCTCAAGGACAAATCATCGGCTATATGGGCGGTGGCAAAGGCATGGCCGGCGCCGGCTTGTCAACCGGTTGCCATGTGCATTTTGGAGTCGTGGGCGCCAAGAATCCTTTTGCCCGGTAACCTTGTAACCCCAAGGGTTAAACTTAAACAGCGCACTGGTGGCAGACCCGGGTTTCCGGGATGGTTTCGAGCCGGTCCGGTTCGATTTCCCGGCCGCACTTTTCGCAGAGGCCGTATTTACCCTCTTTTATCTTTTCCAGAGCCAGATTGATTTCGGCTACCCTGGTTTCTAAAGTTCTTTCCACGGGCAGAAGGTTACCATATTCTTCAACCTCGTCCGCCTCTTCTTCGAGGTTGCTGCCATGAAAACTGGGAAAATGAGTATCCCAATCACCTTTGGGTAGTTTGTTTTTTTCGGCAAAACCCTGTAGTCCTTTTTCCAGGACCTTCTTTTCTTCTTCTAACTGCATTTTCATTTTTTCGACAAAATTCTTTTCCATAGCGAGTACGATATATCGGGCGGAGTACCGCCCGCTATAAGTGATAAATTTATAAACCCCTAAGGAACTTAGTTCCTAACAAGGTCAATTGTTTTTATAATGCTTTCTCCCGAAGAGGTAATGATCAAGTAGTTATCCAAGACGGACCAGCAAATCCCCAGGTTCCTTTCCTGGAAGGAAAGGCAACGGAAGAAGGCGCCCGAGTAACTAGTCTGTTTAAAAACCGAGGTCAAAGAAGGCTTTTCCTGGCCCAGAATTCTTGAAAAGTTGACCCAGTCGCTTTCCATCGTCTTTTCCCAGGCCTTGAGCATCTCGGTGGTTCTCTCCTTGACTCCCCCAGGGGCAATTTCATCATTGCCCAACTTGACGACAAAACCCAGTCTTTGTTCTCCGGCTCCTTTTGAGTAAAGGAAGAAGTCGAAATCATCCGCTTTTCCCGAAACCAATTCCCGGAATCCTTCGGGCGATTTTATTCCGACTTCGTCGAGAACGTCTTGGAGGTTTAAAAACTGGTCGTTTTTCTGGGGAATGAGTTCGAAGAATTCGGGGCTGGATCCGGAGGGCAGAACATTAGCCAGAGATTCAGACAGTAGATTTTTAAAGTCTTTTTCCGGGGTGATTCTAAGGATTTTTATTTCTTTAACCGCCAGGATGGGTATCGGCGGAATAACCCCGACGGCTGAAGGCGAAGGCCCCTCGACTTCGCTCGGGGGAGAAGGCGTGGCCACGGCTGAAGGTGGCGGCGACGCCTCGGGCGACTTTCTCTTGATGATAAAGAACCAATAGCCAAAAGTGATCAACAAGAAAAAGCCCAATGAAAATAGGACAATGATGATACGAACGAGTATTTTTTCTAAGGAAGATGGCCTTTTAGCTTTGGGCAAAAGCGGTTCTTCCCACTCCGCTTTTTTAGTCGGGGGCTTGGGAATAGTTTCTTCTTTGATTCCCAACCCTTTGGGGATCATCGTGCTGGCGATCTTTTCTCTGGCCGCCGCTTCTCTTTTGAGTTTTTCTTCGACCCGTAACTGGCTGATTCTTTCTTTTTCCTGAAGAGCCGTTTCTTCTTGAAGGCGGGCCAGGTCCTTGGCCATCGTCCTAATTTCCTCCCTTTTGAGGAAGGCGAGTTTCTCCTCCATGGTCTTTTTCACTGATCATTTGTTTTAACGAAAGATTGACTCGGCCCTTTTCGTCGATGCCGACGACCTTAACCGGAACGACGTCGCCAATTTTTACAACATCCTCAACCTTATTGACGCGGTAATTGGCTAGTTCAGAAATGTGGACCAGGCCTTCTTGGCCGGGCAGGAATTCGACCATGGCGCCAAAATTAAAGAGCCGGGAGACTTTGCCATTAAAGGTTTCACCGACCTTCGCTTCGTGGGTAATATTTTTAATCCATTCGAGGGCCTTTTGGGCGGAGGCCTCGTTTTCAGAAGTAATGAAAATCAGGCCGCTTTGTTCGATGTCGATGATGGCGCCGGTTTGACTGACAATTTCGTTGATGATCTTGCCGCCGGGCCCGACGACCTCCCTGATCTTATCCGGATTGATTTGAATGGTCAGGATTCTTGGCGCATAGGGAGAAAGTTCTTTCCGGGGCTCTTTGATGGTTTTTTCGGTGACGTCCAGAATTTCCAGCCGGGCCTTTTTTGCTTGAGCTAAAGCCTGAGTTAAGATTTCCTGGGTAATGCCGTCCAATTTAACGTCCATTTGCAGGGCGGTGATGCCGTTCCGGGTACCGGCGGCTTTAAAGTCCATGTCGCCGTGATGATCTTCGGGTCCCTGGATGTCGGTTAAAAGAGCGTATTCTTTTGTTTCTTCGTCCATGACCAGGCCGATAGAAATGCCGGCCACCTGGGACTTAATCGGGACGCCGGCATCCATGAGGGCCAAGGAAGCGCCGGAAATCGAGGCCATCGAAGTTGAGCCATTAGAAGAGAGAATTTCGGAAACGACGCGGATGGTGTAGGGAAATTCATCGGTCGACGGCACCACCGGCAAGAGAGCCCTTTCGCCGAGCATGCCATGGCCGATTTCCCGGCGCCCCGGTCCTCTCATTGGTTTTATCTCCCCGACGGAGTAAGGGGGAAAATTGTAGTGAAGCATGAAGTGCTTTTTGCCGGTGATTTCCATGCCTTCCAGAATTTGCTGGTCCCCGGGCGCTCCCAGGGTCAAGATGGAAAGAGCTTTGGTTTGGCCGCGGCAGAAGAGTCCGGTGCCGTGGCTCCGCGGCAGGACGCCCACGGCGCAGGAAATCGGACGCAGCTCGTCCAGTTTTCGTCCGTCCGGTCTTTTTCCGTTCTTTAAGATGTTTTCTGTAAAAACCCGGTCCGCTTCTTCATCAAAAAGAAGAGAGAGATTTCGGCTGTTCTCTTGATCGGGATACTCCTTTTTAATAAATTCGGCTAACCCTTGCTTGAGAGCTTCTTCTTGCTCCTGGCGCAAGGACCTATCTGGCTGGAAGAGGATAGTTTCTATTTTGCCATGGAGAAACTCCTTTACTTTACCGGTTAATTCCGGATCGATTTGACTTTCTTTTATCTGGCTTTTAGCCTTGCCCAGGCGGGAAACGATGTCTTTCTGGAAATCAATAATTTTTTTGAGATAGGGTCGGGCAAATTCAACCGCTCCCGCCACCAGTTCTTCTGAGACTTCCGAGCCTTCGCCCTCCAACATATTAATGATCAGTTGGTCGCCATCGGCAAAATCACCGGCAATGACCAGTTGGAATTCATTCTTTTCTTCCAGTTCGGCCGTGGGGTTTAAGACGAATTCATTATCGGCCCGGCCGATTTTGACGGCCGCCAATGGTCCTCGCCAGGGAATATTAGAAAGAGAAAGAGCGGCGGAAGCGGCGATAATCCCCAGAATGTTGGGGTCGTTTTGGCCATCCCAGGAGAGGACGGTATCTACTACCTGGACTTCACGGAAGAGGTTCTGGGGAAAACGCGGTCGGATAGTCCGATCGATTAATCGGGCATTTAAAATGGCTTTGTCCGAAGGCCGGCTCTCTCGTCTGATGTAGCGCGGGCCTTTAATTTTACCGGCGGCGTAATACCTTTCTTCGTAATCAACCGTTAAAGGGAAAAATCCCCGAAACGAAGCCGAAGTCGGAGACATGCAACAGGTCGCTAAGATAACCGTATCGCCGTAGCGGGCAAAGATTGAGCCCGCCGCCTGTTCGGCTAAATCCTTTACTTCTAAACTCAATTCCCGGCCGCCCAGTTTTAATGTAAATTTCTCTAAATTCATAAAAATTAATCAGTTTAATCGTTAAATCTATTTTCTTAATAAGTAAGTTTCTGGAGAAGCTCCCAAATCAATGAATTCATCGACGATCTCTTTTAATTTAGCCGAGGCGGATCGGCCGAAAGCCAGGACTTCCGTTCTTTTGCCCTGGTTTTCCAGATATTCCATCAGAGGGATAAAGTCGCCATCGCCGGAGCAAAGACAGATGACATCATAATTGGGAGCTGAGCGAATGGCATCAATGACGATGCCGACATCCCAGTCGGCTTTTTTGAGGCCGCCGTAGAATTCCTGCAAATCTCGAACCCGGATTTCGATGCCCACTTTTGTCAGGGCTTCAAAAAAAGGCTTTTCTTCGCCGGTTTTGGTTCGGACGACATAACCGAAAGCGCGAATCAGTCTTCTTTGGGCGACCGCCGTTTTTAAGATGCCGGAGAAATTGACCCGGGCGCCATAGAGATTCTTGGCCGAGTGATAGAGGTTTTGGACATCAAATAAAACGAGAACCCGTTGTTCTTTGTGCTTGATGGCGTTGACGGGCGAAACCGGAGTTTCACTTTCCCAGCCCGACTTTTTTGACGATTTCATTATATCTTTTTTCATCTTCGTTTTTAAGATAATTCAAAAGGCTTTTTCTTTTGGAGACCATTTTCAAAAGTCCTCTTTTCGAGGCCATGTCTTTAGAGTGTTTTTTTAGGTGCAAAACTAACCGGACGATTTCTTCAGACAAAAGAGCGACCTGGGCCTCGGGAGAGCCCGTGTCTTTATCATGAAGCTTGGCTTTAGCGATAACTTTCTGTTTTTCTTCCGGGGTCAGCATGGATTAAACGATGGCGTTAGATTCTAAATTCGGGTATCATTTACCTTAGCATTAATCGATTTTTTTTGAAAGAGCATGAAAAAATCCTATCGGATTGTCACTTACGGCTGCGCCATGAACCGGTCGGATTCGGAAAGGATGGTCGCCACCCTGGAAAGCCTGGGTTTTCAGCCCGCCCGGAGGAATCGGGCACCCGACCTTTTGATTTTTAATGCCTGCTCGGTTCGGCAATCAGCCATTGATCGGATCTATGGCCAGGCGGGTAACATTAGGGAGCTAAAAACTAGAAACCCCAAACTGAAAACCATCGTCACCGGTTGCGTTCTGCCAAAAGATCGTCGGAAATTTGCCGCTATCTTTGATTTGCTTTTTAATATCCGCGACCTGCGAGACCTACCTCGGCTCTTGCAGGGCCTAGAGGGTCCGGAGAAGGGTAAAGTTTCTGTAAGGCCGAGCCAGCAGGACATAGATTATTTTAAAATTAAACCTCGTTCTCAAAGTAAGTTTTCTGCCTTGGTGCCGGTTTCCTTTGGCTGCAACCGTTTTTGCACCTATTGCGCCGTTCCTTATACCCGGGGCTTAGAGATTGATCGTCCCGCTGCTGAGATTGTCGCCGAAGTTACCAAGCTCATCGCCCGCGGTTTTCGTGAAATTACTCTTTTGGGCCAGACTGTTTCCAGTTGGCGGGATCCCCAAGATCCAAAATATAAATTTTTAAATTTGTTAGCTGAGATTGAAAAAATGTCCGGTAAGTTTTGGTTAAGATTTACTTCGCCCTATATTCTGGATTTTGACGAAAAACTGATCGGTTTCTTAGCCCAAGCTCAAAAAGTTAGTAACTATCTGAATCTTCCTTTGCAGTCTGGTGACGATACGATTTTGAAGCGGATGAATCGTCGCTATTCCGTCTCGGAGTACCTCCGGGTTTTGAATTGGGCTAAGAAACAGATTCCCGATTTCAATTTTTCTACCGATATTATTGTCGGTTTTTGCGGCGAAACGGAAAAACAGTTTCAAAATACCTACGACGTCTTTGCCAAGATCAGGCCGACGATGGCTTTTATTGCCCGCTATTCTCCGCGGCCCGGGACCATGGCTCAGAAAACCATGATTGACGACGTGCCGGCCAAAACAAAAAAAGCCAGGCTGGAAAAGTTGACCCGGCTTTTAAAAAAGACGGCCAGAGAAAATCATCGGCGAGTAGTTGGCCGGATTTTGGAAGTGCTGGTCGACACCTGGCTGCCGCAGAAAAAAGAATGTCTGGGCAAAACCAGGATTTTCAAAACGGTCAGGTTTGCTAGCAAGAAAAACTTGGCTGGTCGGTTCATCAACGTCAAAATCCTCAAAGCCCGCGAATTCGAGCTCGAAGGGAAATTAATTTGAGCG
>JAUYCZ010000006.1 GCA_030704795.1 bacterium
CACAACCTTCGAAGGTTTCTCCGCCCAAGGCGGACCAGCCCCGGGCTGGGATTTTTCGGGGTTTAGCAATCAGGGTGTAAATTTCGAAGATTTATTCAGGGATGGTTTTTCCGCCCAAGGCGGACCAGCCTCGGGCTGGGAATTTTCCGATATTTTTTCCGCTTTTGGTGGCGGCACAAGGCGCACAAGAAAAGAAAGGGGCAAAGATATTTTAGTGGACATGGAAATCACACTGGAAGATGCGTTTTCCGGCATCGAGCGGGAAATTAATTTAAAAAAAATGATAGTTTGTCCGCATTGCAAAGGAATGGGTGGAGAGCCCGGAAGCGGGAAAAGGAATTGTCCGGATTGTGATGGCTCGGGACAAACTCAGCAAACCAAAAGAACGATTTTCGGAACATTCAGCCAGATTTCCACTTGTCAAAAATGTGCGGGAAGCGGAGAAGTTCACGAGAAAGAATGTAAAGAGTGCCGTGGAGCAGGAAGGATTCAGGATATCGAGACAATTAAGGTTGATTTACCCGCAGGAGTCGACAATGGCCAGACAATAAAAATTTCCGGAAAAGGGGAGGCGGCGAAAAAAGGCGAAATTAACGGGGATTTATATATTAAGGTTCATTTGAAACCGCACAAAATTTTCAACAGAAAAAGAGACGATATTTATATTGATATGGAAATTAAATTCAGTCAGGCAGTTTTGGGGGATAAAATCGAAATTCCGACATTGGACGGTAATTTAAAACTGAAAATTCCTGCAGGCACGGAATCAGGGCAATTATTTAGATTAAAAGTAAAAGGAATGCCGAGATTAAATGGATATGGCCGTGGAGACGAGTATGTGAAAATAAATATTAAGGTGCCGAAAAAATTATCAAGAAAAGAAGAAGAGTTGATTGAGAAATTGAAAGAAGAAGGGTTGTAGAGACACTCAAAATTTATTTATCAAAAAGACACACGTCGGCGCCCCAGCGAGGCGCCGCGTTTCGTCTCGCCCTCGCTCGGTCGCCTCTGGCGACCACCGTGCCCGCTCGGGCTGCGAATGGTCTTTTTCGACAAATAAATTTCTCGCTAAGAGAAAATAGGCTCGGCGGAGTTTATCCGCTTCTGGCGGAATATGGTCTTCAGAGGTTATGATAAATTCTTTAAAAGGGGCGTGAGGTCTAGGGGGTTGTCTTGGTGAAAATAAACCCTTCGCTTGACAGAAAAATTAAATAGGTGTAGAATAAAGAAAAATCTGAAAGGAGGTAGGCATGCCTTACAAAGAAAGAGTGGTGTTGCCGGAAAAGTTCAAGCAAGTAAAGATCAGTTTCAAAGAAAGGATCAGAGAAGTCCTTAGCGACATCATCAATGGAATGAAGTTTCTGAAGCCGGGAAGGTCCTGGGCCGAATCTTTTTTCATCGCGCTGAGTAAGCGCATCAAAGAAGAGGACGGTGTCGTCCTTGACGTGGAGCCGGATTTCGGCAACATGCTTCGGGAGATCGA
>JAUYCZ010000015.1 GCA_030704795.1 bacterium
TCCATTGTTGCTACAATAATTTATCCTTTGACAATAACCAAAGGCGATGAAGGGGATTCCTCCCCGGAGCCGGAGCCGCAAACCATGCTCAGACGTGGATTAAGGCTTCCCGGGATGCGCCCGTCAAAGCGCTCGCGATCCTGTTTTTGCGGGATCCCAAGGCCGTTCTCGTAATAGAGCGGTGAATCAAAGTGGCACCACGGTTATACCGTCTTTGAAAGAAAGCCGGTTTTTTATTTTGATAAACCAAAACCAGAGTTTTTAAAGGTCGGGAAAAATGTTACCATTAATAAGATTTAACCAGATAAAAAACATGCTAGACATCAAACTCATCCGCCAGAACCCGGAACTAGTCAAAGAGGGTTGCCGTAAAAAGCAGGTTAAAGTCGACATTGACCGGCTCTTGGAAATCGACAAGAAAAGGAGAGAATTAATGTTGGCCCTCGAGGATATCCGTGCCCAGAAGAACAAGGCCAATGACGAGATTAAACAGATCCACGACAAATCAGAGAGGGAAGTGGTCATTCTCAAAATGAGAGAACTAGATAATGGTAATGACCGATTGGAAGCTGAATTCAAGGAAGTCGATGCCGAATTCCAGGGGCTAATGGGACTGATCCCAAATCCTCCGGCCCCGGATGTCCACGAAGGCAAGGACGACAGCGAAAATAAGGTAATTAGAAAATGGGGCAAGTTGCCGAAGTTTGATTTTGAGCCCAAATCCCATTTTGAGCTCGGGGAATCCCTGGATATCATTGACACCAAAAGAGCTGGCAAGGTTTCAGGATCCAGGTTCGGCTATTTAAAGAACGAAATGGCGAAATTAGAACTGGCAATGATAAACTTTGCCGTTGATCTTTTATCTAAAGAGGGTTTTGTGCCCGTGATCCCGCCGGTCATGATAAGTTTGGATTCAATGAAGGGCATGGGTTATTTAGAGCACGGCGGAGAAGAAAATATGTATGTTTTAGAGAAGGATAATTTAGTTTTAGTCGGCACTTCAGAGCAATCAATCGGCCCCATGCACAAGGACGAAATCTTTGAAGAAAAAGGCTTGCCTAAAAGATATCTCGGCATTTCTACCTGTTTCAGAAGGGAAGCGGGCAGTTATGGCAAAGACACCAAGGGTATTCTCCGGGTTCACCAGTTTAATAAAGTAGAAATGTTTTCTTTCGCCAAGCCCAAAGATTCTGACAAAGAACACGAATATCTTTTGTCTTTGGAAGAAAAGTTAATGCAGGCCCTAAAACTGCCCTACCAGGTAGTTAAAATGTGTACCGGAGACTTAGGCATGCCCGCCGCCCGAAAATATGACATTGAGGCCTGGCTGCCTTCGGAAAATCGCTACCGGGAAACCCATTCCACCTCAACCTGTACTGATTTCCAAGCCAGAAGATTAAATATCAGACTCCGGAAAAAAGACGGTGAATTGGAATTCGTCCATATGCTCAATGGCACCGCTTTTTCCGAAAGACCTCTTTTAGCCATTCTAGAAAACTATCAGCAGAAAAATGGCTCGGTCAAGGTGCCCGATGCTCTGCAAAAATACACCGGCTTCAAAGAAATCACAAAGAAGTGATTGAGATGTTGAGTAATTAAGTGATTAAGAAATGGAAGAAAAACCCGCGATTTTAATTCTTCATGGCTGGGGCAGGGGAAATGCCTCATGGCAAGTGGTAAAGGAGGTTTTGGAAAATAAAGGATGCCTCGTCCTTGCCCCTGATTTACCGGGTTTCGGCCAAGAACCGCCCCCAAAAGAGCCTTGGACGCTCAACGATTACGTGGAGTGGGTCAATGATTATGCCAATAAAAAAGGGTTGGTTGGTTTTTATCTTTTGGCTCATTCGTTCGGCGGCAGAATTGCCATCAAATTTGCGACCAAATATCCCGATACGCTCCGCGGTTTAATTTTGGTTTCCGCTGCCGGCTTGGAATCTGAAAAAACCGTCCAGGAGATCACTATTTCTATTTTAACGCCTTATTTCAAAAAACTTTCGTTTTTGCCCGGCTACGAACTTTTGAGAGAATTTTTCTATCACTTTATCCTCAAAAAAACCGACTATCTTAAGGCGAAGGGAATAATGAAAGAGGTTTTCAAAAATATCATCAAAGAAGATTTAAGCTATCTTCTCCAAGAAATAATCTTGCCGACGCTGATTGTTTGGGGAGAAAACGATAAAACTCTGCCTCTATCCGAAGGTCAAGCAATGAACCAAAAAATAAAAAACTCCCGACTGGAAGTAATGAAGGGCATTGATCATCGACCTCAGATTGAGACTCCGGAAGCTTTGGTTAATCTAATTTTGCCGTTTCTTAAGACTGAAAAAATATGGCCTTAGTTTTGTTTTTATCCCTTCTTTGGTTTATCAGAGAAATAAAAATCGCCCTTTTTTATCTTTACCTTTGGCAGTTAAAAGAATACCACCTGGGTCGGTTTTATGACCATTTCCGAACCGCCAAAGGCAGAAGACTAATCTGGCATCCTTTGAAGATAGCCAAAATCCTTCTTCTCTTAATTTATGTTTGTCTTTTCTTTTTTCCCACGATCGCTTTTTTACTTAACTCTTTGTGGCTTTTTTCGCTCTTAATCATCTATGGCTTTGAGGCGGCTGTTTTTCTTAAAGACGTTTTCCGGAAAACTTTAAAGAAACCAATCTCAACCATCAAGACGGTTTTCCTTGGCTCGGTCGTAATTTCGGCCCTGGGATCGGGACTGATTCTGGCCAACCTTGTTTTTCAGAATGATCTTCAGAAATTCCTGCTGATCCTTCTCGTTTTAGACGTTCTTTCTCCTTTCTTAATTTCTTTACTCGTCATTTCCCTCCAGCCGTTAACCATCATCTGGCGAAAAAGTATTATCGAGAAAGCCAAAAGGAAGCGGGCGCAATTCAAAAACCTCGTCGTTATCGGCATTACGGGCAGCTACGGCAAAACTTCAACTAAGGAATTTTTAACCACGATCCTGTCTCAGAAATTAAATGTCCTCTCTACTAAAGAGCATCAGAATTCTGAGATCGGCATCTCCCGCTGCATTTTGGACGAATTGAACGAGAAAAACCAAGTCTTTATCGTGGAAATGGGAGCTTACGGCCTGGGTTGGATCAAACTCTTAACGGATATTGTTAGGCCCCAAATCGGCATTGTCACCGGCATCAATCAGCAGCACTTGGCCCTTTTTGGAACAATGAAAAACCTCATTTCCGCCGAAGGCGGCCAGGAACTAATCGAAAGCCTGCCTAGAAATGGAGTTATCATTCTGAACGGAAACAGTCAACTGATCATGTCCAACTTCCGCTTTCTGGCCCTGGATTTAAAATCCCAAATCTTTTGTTCAACCAAAGAAAAAATGGATATCTGGGCCGAAGATATTAAAACAGAAAAGAACCGGCTCTCTTTCCGAATTGTTTCCAAGGACGGGCAAGCCGCCAATTTTAAAGTCAATTTGGTCGGCCGGCAAGACGTGGAAAATATTTTATTAGCTGTAGCTGGCGCCAAAGAGATGGGCTTTACTTTTGAAGAGATCGCCCGGGCAGCCGAGAAAATAAAACCAGAGCAGGGCGCCTTAAAACTTTTAAAGGGGAGCGGGGGAGTTGACCTCATTGATTCAACCTACTCGGCCAATATCAACGGCGTTATCGCCGCCCTCGACCATCTTAAGCTCTGGTCGGGCAAGAAAATCATCATTATGCCCTGTTTGATTGAATTGGGATCGGTTTCAACTGAAGCGCACCGCCAGATCGGTAAAAAGATGGCCGAAACTTGCGACTTGGCCATTATCACCACTAAAGATAAGTTTGATGAAATAAAGGAAGAGGCAGTCAAATTGGGAATGAATCCCAATAATATTTTGTTCCTGGAAAATCCGTTGGAAATATGGGAAAAGATAAAGGGTTTTTGTCTCCCGGAAAATGTTATTCTTTTAGAGGGCCGATTACCAGCTGGATTAATCGCGAAATTAAAAGGATGATGAAAAATCTCCCCGTATCAAAACCGATCCTTACCTCTCTTTCGCCTAATACCGAGAAAGACGATATTCTTTTGACTTTGAGATTGATACTGCAACCCTGGAAATGGAAAGATATCAGCGCCAATCAGCGTCTATATCAGCGTGGATCAGCGGTAAAAACGTTAGAGGAAAAATTCAAGCAATATTTAAGCATAAAGCATGCTTTTTCTTTTAACAGCGGCCGAACTGCCTGGCTGGCTATTCTGGAAAACCTAATCCTGGAAAAGGGAAGTGAGGTTTTGTTGCAAGCTTTTACTTGCAACGCGGTCGTTAATCCGATTCGCTGGTCTAGTTTTAAACCGGTTTTCGTCGATATTGATGAAAAGACGTTGAATATGGGCCCTGCAGATCTGGAGAGAAAAATTTCTTCGGCCAGCCGGGTTGTCTTGGTGCAGCACACTTTTGGCCTGCCTGCTGATTTAGATCGAATTAAAGAAATCTGCCAAAGACACAATCTGATCTTAATCGAGGACTGTGCCCATAGCCTGGGCGCCAGCTATCACAACCAAAAGCTCGGAACTTTCGGCCAAGCCGCTTTTTTCAGCTTTGGCCGCGATAAAGTTATTTCTTCGGTCTTTGGCGGTTTGGCCGTGACCAATGACGACGAACTGGGAAAGAAATTGAAAGAATTTCAGTTAAGGTTGCTCCAGCCATCCCATCTCTGGATCTGCCAACAACTCCTACACCCCGTTTTGACCAACCTCCTCGTTGTTCCTTTGTATGGCCTGGCCGGGATGGGAAAATGGCTGCTGCTCTGCCTGCAAAAAATCGGCTTGCTCTCCAAGGCCATGCGCCGGGAAGAGAAACGAGGAGAGAAACCCGCCGACCTGGTCAAAAGAATGCCCGAGGCCTTGATTCTTCTCGCCGAGAATCAGCTCAAAAAGCTGGATCGGTTCGTTTCTCATCAGGGAGAAATTGCTCGTTTTTATGATGAAAATCTGAAGAATCCCGAACTGATTTTGCCGCCGGCCACGCCGGGTCGCATTTATCTCCGCTACCCGCTTTTGCTTAAAAACAGCAAGACCGATAAGACATTAATTGGGGCTAGGCGAGAAGGAATCTTTCTGGACGATGGCTGGAGAAAAACCGTCGTTACCCCGCCCGACACCGACCAAGAGAAAATGGGATATACTCCGGGTTCTTGCCCGGTTGCGGAAAAAATCGCTAAATCAATTTTAAATCTGCCGACGCATATCAATATTTCCAGAGAAAAAGCGCAAAAAATCGTTACCTTTTTAAATAACTATCGTGGAGATTAGAGAAATTACTGATAAAAATACCTGGGAGAATTTTCTTTCCGGGTGCTCAGAAAAAACTTTTTTGCAGTCTTGGCATTGGGGAGAATTCAGCCAAAACATGGGAGAAAAGATCTGGCGGCTTGGGATCTTTGATCAAAATGAGTTGATAGCCATGGCCTTGACCGAAAAGAAAATGAGCAAAAGGGGAACCTTCTTGCTCGTCCCGCACGGACCGGTTACGAAGTCTGCCACTCCAGAACTCAAAGCCAAAATTCTGGACGCCTTAACAAAAAGATTAAAACCGCTAGCCAGCGAGGAAAAAATAAGTTTCATCCGCATCAACCCGATCTGGGAAAGAAATCCTGAAAACGACGGCCTCTTTAAAGATTTTCGGCTCGCCCCGCTGCAGATGCACCCTGAATCAAGCTGGAAACTAGATATTACTCTCCCCGAAGAAAACCTTCTGGCCGAGATGCGTAAAACCACCCGTTATCTGATCAAGCAAGCTCAAAAAAACCAATCAATCAGGATCTCTCAAAGCCATGATTTTGCCGACGTCGAACGGTTTAGCCAGTTCCATAACCAAGTTTCTAGAAAGCAGCATTTTGTTCCTTTCTCCCTCGAATATCTTCAGAAAGAATTTCAAGCTTTTGAGAAAGATGACGCCGTCAGATTGTTTTTCGGTTATTATAATAATGAGGTGGCCGCCGGCTCTTTTGTCATCTTCTGGTCGGGCATCGGCTTCTACCATCACGCCATCTCTCTGCCCCAATACGCTAAATTCTCCCTTCCTTATCTCTTACAGTGGGAAGCGATTAAAGAAGCGAAGAGAAGAGGTTGTCATCTTTACGACTTCTGGGGATTTGTCGATCCTCAAAAACAACCGCGTCACCCCTGGGCCGGCCCAACCTTATTTAAAATGGGGTTTGGCGGTCAGGCCGATGAATATGTTAAAACCCGGGACTTGGTTCTTTCTCCTCAATATTGGCTCACCTACTTCCTCGAGAAGCTAAGGAAGGCAAAGAGAAGACTTTAATGATTAATAGTCAAAAGAGAAAATACAAAATCAAAAAGAAAAGATCGTTTTTAAAAAGCCGCTTCTTTTGGTTGGCTTTATTGATCATTGTCGGGCTGGCTTTAATCGCCGACCTGATTCTTTTTTCTCCATTCTTGCAAATCAATGATATTTCTGTATCGGGTAACGAAAGGATTCCGGCCGCGGAAATTCAAAATTTTATCTGGCCCGAGGTCGAAAAAAGCTTTCCTTTTGGATTAAAAACCCAAAACCTTATTTTGGCCGACCCCTTATCGATCAAAACCCGACTTCTGGAAAAATTTCTTTTAATTGATGAATTGAACGTTAAAAAACTCTGGCCCAAATCTTTGGTGGTTGAAATTAAGGAAAGAAAAACTGTCAGTCTTTGGTGCTGGGAAACTAATTGCTTTGCCTTGGATAAAAAGGGGGTCATCTTTGAAACCGCCTCAGAAGACCAGGCCGGTTTAGTGATTAAGTCCAAACAGCCCAAAAACGAAATCTCGACCGGGAAAAAAGTGATGGAAGAAAAAATCTTAGAACAGATTCTCTTTATTCGGCAGACGATGAGTCAAAAGGCAAAAATTGAAGCCAGGGAATTCACCCTCTTTGAAAATGATCAAAGACTCAACGCCAAAACCAACGAGGGTTGGGAAGTCTTTTTCGACCTCAAAGGAGACGTCAACTGGTCGCTGGTTGAACTCGAGCTCGTCTTGGAAAAAGAATTGCCGTTGGAAAAGAGGGGGAGTCTGGAATATATCGATCTCCGCTTCAGTAAAGTTTACTACAAGTAGATCACTCAATTTTGTAGATGAAAATTGAGTGGCCGATTTTGGCGACCGGTTCGTATTGGTCAAGCCATTTATAATATCCGGCTGGGCCATTAAAACCCTTAGTCGGCGCGCCCCGCCCGCTCTGTAAAAGAGTGGCCGAGACCGCTAAATAACTGCCTTTGGGCAACTGATTGGAATTTCTATCGCCCTGCCATGGCCGATATTTTTCTCCCAAATAATATCTAGTATCCGAACCGCCAAAATAATCTAAATAGATTTCCTTAATCTGGTTTTTATCAAGCCAGATTTTTAATCTTTTTAAATCCTGGCCCCAATCCAGGTTAGAATCGGCAACATAACGATAACCCTTATCCGGCCCGCCGGCTAACTCATTAAAATAAGCGAGAAAAGAGGGGAAAACCCACAAAACCGACAACGCCTGAAAAACAAAAAGAAAAACCAGCAAAGCTATTTTTAATTTGCGGAAGGGCTGGACAAGGCGGGGAGCAATGGCGCTAGAAATCAAGAGAATAGTAAATGGGATCACCGGCGCTAAATGCCTAACGCCAATGTTCAGGTTTCCGGAAACGCTCATCAGCCAATAAAGAAGAATAAATAAAAACGCCGCCAATTCTTGAAAATGATGCTCTAACTTTTCTTTGAATTTCTGTAGGAACCCATTTTTTGCCGCTTTTATTATTTGCCAGAGACCGATAAAAATAGAAACTAATGTCAAAATATGTAAGGAAATCGGCTCCTTTAGCAAATAAACAAGAGGAAAATATTCTTTCCAGCCGGTAGCGGAAATCTCTCCCAGAAAATAGGTGGTGTTCCCGCCGACGCCCCGCTGGAAGACCATGGCCAGGCCTAAAAAATATTGAGCCATCGGTCGTAAAAGAGGCGTTTCCGCCATCCAAACAAGCGGTTCTCGAAGCCATCGGAAAGGATGGGAAGAAATGATAAAATCCGTATCGCTGATTTGTTTTTCTAAAGGATAATTCCAGACGTGGAAAAGATAAAGGCCGTAAACCAAAACGTAGCCGATAACGAAAATTCCGCCTAAGCAAATGGCGGAACGGAAAAAAGACCTTAGGAAATCCTTAACCCCCGAAGAACAGATTAAAACCCAGAGAAACAACAAAAGTCCGAAATAGGGTACCAGAATAAAGGTCGAAAATTTCAAGAGTTGAGCGACGCCAAAAGCTAGACCGGCAAAGAAAAGATTTTTCCGGCCGGGGTTAAAAAGGTATTTTAAAAAGAAATAGGTGGCGACGAAAAATCCAAAAGCGGCGGCGATGTCAGTCGTGACCAGTCGGCCGTGTGCCAAAAGGGTGGGAGAAAAAGAAAAAAGAAAAAGCGCCAAGAGTCCAGCCAAAGAACCGGCTAGCTCTCTGACCCACTTGAAAACGTAAAAGCCCAAAAGTAAAAGAACTAAAATCATGGGAATTCTGGCCCAAAAAATCATCTTTTCGGCGGGATTATCAGACCGAAAGAGAAACTGATTGCCGAAGTCCCACTGACCGTTAACGTCTTTCTGCCAATGAGAGCTGTCCGCCGGAAAGCTGATCCCCTTAACAAAGAGCAGGGGCAGGGCCGCCAGGTCCTTGATCAGGGGCGGGTGTTCCGGATTTAGCCGCATATCTTTCTGGGTCAAGTAGGAATAGCCGGCCGGCAGATGGGCGAGCTCATCCATCGTCAAAGAATCGTCAAGTATACTAGCCGTGGTCAAAATAAATACAAAAGCTAGGAGGAGTATGGCTATAATATTTGTTAATTTGTTCGACATAAATTCAAAAGTCAAAATTAACGTCAGGAAACATATTTTTAAGTTTACTCGATAGCTCATTATCTTCTTTCATCATCACCACTATCGTTTCATTGCTTTCGGTCTTAATTTTATCCAATTCCTCCGGTTTCAGATAGACCGCGCGCAGTTTTCCGAACTTGGCCCTTTCCAAAAACATGATTGTTTGACTGGGCATAGGAATACCGCCCGGGTAAGGGACAGCCACGCCCGGTTCGTTGACAATGACATATTTTTGCGTTTCCTCCGGCAATGAATTCAAATAATCGGCAATTTTAATATACTTTGCGGTAAAAGCGCCTTGAACCTCGTTGTTTTTCGCCCAAGCAAAGAAATATTTATAGACATCGCTAAAACCAGCCAAGATGACAACAATCAAAAGTATGGTTGATAAAATTTTCTTTCTTGAAGACAAAAACTCAAATGTTTTAAAAACGCCCAAGCTGACAAAAATATAAGCCGCGGGAATGACGCCGATTGTCCGCAATTGGTGGGGAATGCCCTCTGACGTCAAAACTCCAGGAAGTAACATGGTAAAAAACCAAGATAGTAAAAATCCGTGGCCGGCCACAACCTGCCAGTTTTTCCGCTTTAAGGCCAAAATGGCCTCTTTGACAGAAAGAATTAAACCGAGATAGAGGAAAATTCCCAGAGGAAAAGCGATGGCCGGCTGACCGGCAAAATTATGGCGCCAATTTGAATCTCCTTGCCAGATAAACATCTGCAGGTGTGCCAAAAAGCTTATAATAAACTCTTTGAGGGGATTGACGGCGGCAAAAATTGAAACCCCGGTCGCCCGGCCGATAAAATCTTGAGGATTGGTTAAAAAGTAAAGACCGATGGGTAAGGCAATAATAAATACCGACAATAAATAACCGATAACTAATAACAGATATTTTTTCTGGAGATTTTCCTTTCGATAACTCAACCAATAGGGGATAAGCAGAAATGGCAAGATTAAGGACGCCACTCTAAAAGCAATATAAGTATGAAAGCCCAAGCCAAAAACCGCGCCGGCAATAATGACCGGCCATAATTTTTTCTGCCTCAATCCCAAAAACAGAAGGTAAAAAGCCCAGACCAAAATAAACGGCACCATAATTGCCCGGAAGCCGAAGCGGGAAAAATTCAAATGCCAAAAACTGGTGGCGAACAGGAAAGTCGCCAATAGCGAGTATCTTGTATCTAGTATTTGGTATCTGGTATTAATCAACTGGAACAATTCTTTGACAAGGAGATAAAAGCCAAAAACGGTGAGAATGCCGATAATGGCGGCGACAATTTTGATCGCCCAGATCGATGGGCCGAAAATCAAAAAAGATAAAGCAATCAGGTTGATAAATAATCCTTCCCTGCCGTTGTTTTCCGGATAAAAGAGTTTAAAGTCGCCGCTCTTTAGAGCGCCTAAGGCGTCGTTGCCGTTCATGGCCACATCCGGATAGAGCCCGGGTGGAATCGAACTGAGCTGCCAAAACCGCAGAAAAACGGCGAGGACCAGGATCGCCAAGAGTATCAATTTGTAATATCTGTTCTTTTCCATTAATTCATTTTAACAGATTAAAAACTTAATAAGAATGCTATCGATTGGCAATCTCAGCCCTTGACTGCTAATCTGGGTTTGGTAAAATATCCTTTGACGGGGAATATTCATGGAATTAACCGAAAGACAAAAATTAATACTGGGCGGGGTAATTGAAGAATATATTAATTCGGCCAACCCCATTTCTTCCGGCGAGCTAATCAAAAAGCACGATTTTGGCATTGGCACGGCTATGATCCGCATTGAAATGGAAAGACTAGAGGGCGAGGGATACCTCTGGCAACCCTTTGTTTCGTCGGGCCGCGTGCCCACGGATAAGGCCTACCGTTATTCTGTCGATAAAATTCTCGAAGAAAAGATTCCCGAGTTTAAAACCATTGGCCAGATCGAAAGATTATTGATAGAAGAGAGTGATCTGTTCAAGCTCGCCTTAGAAATTACCCGTTTCTTGGCCAGCTCTTCTTCAAGCATCGCTTTTTTCGGACTGCCGGAAAAAGCAATCCTGCTCAAGGAGGGTTGGGAAGGAATGGTTAGAGAACCGGAGTTTCTCGACCGTGAGTTTTTTGCCAATTTCGCCGATTTCGTCAGCGATTTTGAAAATAGCTTTAATGATTTCGAAGTGGAAAACAACATCCGTGTTTCCATTGGACTAGAAAATACCTTACCAAGGGCCAAAAATTTGAGCCTGATTTCCTGTGCCTGTTCGTTACCCGGCGGCCAAAAAGGCTTTCTAACCATTGCCGGACCCAAAAGAATGGCTTATAAAAAGAACATTAGTCTGATCAATTCTTTAACTAAATTAATGGCCGAACTTTAAGATGCCGGAAGAAACCAACAACATCCCAACGTCATCGGAAGAGCAACTGGAAGAATTAAAAAAACAGCGAGACGAATACTTGGCCGGCTGGCAAAGAGCCCGAGCCGATTTTCTCAACTATAAAAAGGAGGAAATTGAGCGCCTCAAGGGATTCATTAATTACGCGAGCGAGGAGACGATTTTGAAGGTCTTGCCCTTGTTAGATAATCTCTATCTGGCTGAGAAAAACCTGCCCGAAAACCTGAAAAACGACGAATACGTTAAGGGATTACTACAGACTAAAACCCTGTTTGAAAACTTCCTCAAAGAACAGGGGATTAGCTCCGTCGAATCTCTGGGTAAAAAATTTGATCCTCAATTTCAGGAAGTCGTCGAAGAAGTTGAAGCAAAAGACCAGGAACCGGGCATCGTGGTTGAAGAGATTCAAAAAGGCTATTTAATCCAAGGGCGACTCTTAAGGCCGGCCAAGGTTAAAGTTACTAAATCATAATGAAAATCTCAGAAATCATCGAGAAGAATAAGAAATCCGTTGTCTTGCTAGAAATCATCATTCCTAAGGACAACGATCAAGCCATGCGTAGCGTCCGGGGCACGGGCTTTATCGTCTCTGAAGACGGCCGGTTTATAACTAATAATCACGTCTATCAACAGATCGCCGATAATGAAAAACCGCACCTTCAGGTCATGGTGCCCGGCAAAACAGATGACAAGGGCATTGTTTATTACGATGGCTACCGGCTGGAGTTATTAAAGAAAGATGAAGAAAATGATTTAGTTTTAATGAAAATCATTGCTCCTCCGGAAACCATTTTTTCTCCGGTGAATGGTATTGGCAAATCCGAATCAATCAAAGAAGGAGAGGAAGTCATTTTTCTGGGCTATCCTCTAGCCACGGAATTAATGAGCCTGAGTTTTGGCATCACCCTGGCCGCCAACCGTTGCATTATCAGCGCGATAAAGCGGAGGATCGCCGACGGCTCGATGCATTTTTTCATGGTGGATACGCACATTAATAACGGTTCGAGCGGTTCGCCGGTCTTCTCGGTTGAAACAGGAAAAGTTGTGGGTGTGGCCAGCGGCCGAATCTCGGCCAAGATCCCGCTGGCCGAAAACAAAACGGCGGATATTCCCGCTAATATGGGAATTTGCCGGCCGGCTAAAGAAATTATTAATTTAATCGGTTAAAGAAGTTGTATGGCAAAAATTATCGGCATTGATCTGGGCACGACCTTTTCCGCCGTGGCGATGGTCGAGGCGGGCGAGCCTAAGATTATTGAAAACAAAGAGGGGGCCCGGATTACGCCCTCGGTCGTCTCTTTGACCAAAAACAACGAAAGACTGGTCGGAGTTTTAGCCAAAAGGCAGGCGGTGACCAATCCTCAGAACACGATTTATTCCATCAAAAGATTAATCGGTCGGAGATTCTCTGACGCCGAAGTCCAGAAAGACAAGAAACTTCTGCCTTATGAGATTAGAGAGGCGGCCGACGGCGGGGTTGAGGTCAAGATGGGGGATAAATGGTATAAGACGCCGGAAATTTCGGCCATGATTCTGCAGAAATTAAAACAGGATGCGGAAAGCCGCTTGGGTGAAAAAATCACCGAAGCCATCATTACTTGCCCGGCCTATTTCGACGATTCTCAAAGAAAAGAAACTAAGGTCGCCGGCGAGATCGCGGGTTTTACCGTCAAAAGAGTCATTAATGAACCGACGGCCGCCGCCCTGGCCTACGGCCTGACCAGAAAAAAGGACCAACAGATTGTTGTCTATGACTTTGGTGGCGGCACCTTTGATATTTCGGTTTTGGATATTAGCCAAGACACGGTCGAAGTTAAAGCCACGGGCGGGGACACCCATTTGGGCGGAGATGATTTTGATCAAAAGATCATTGACTGGCTGGTAGATAATTTCAAGAAAGACCAGGGTATTGATCTGGCTAAAGACACCTTGTCCCTGCAAAGATTAAAAGAAGCGGCGGAAAAAGCCAAAATTGAACTCTCTTCAAGTCTGGAAACAGAAATTAATCTGCCCTTTATCACTTCTGACTCCGCCGGTCCCAAACACCTTTATTTTAAGATGAGCCGGACCCAACTAGAAGAATTAGTCAGAGACGATATCGAAAAATCAATTGAGCTGGTCCGGCAGACGCTCAAGGAAGCGAAAATGGAACCAAAGGATATCGAAGAAATTATTTTGGTGGGCGGCCAAACCAGAATGCCGGCCATGCAAGAAGCAGTTAAAAACTTCTTCGGCAAGGAGCCAAACAAATCAATTAACCCGGACGAGGTCGTGGCCATGGGCGCCGCCATCGAAGCTGGCATCCTCCAGGGAGAAATCAGAGACGTTTTGCTTTTGGACGTCACCCCGCTTTCTCTGGGCATCGAAACCCTGGGGCGAATCAACACGACTTTAATTGCCAAGAACACGACAATCCCAGCTTCAAAAAGTCAGATTTTCTCCACCGCGGCCGATAGCCAAACCTCAGTCGAAATCCACGTTCTTCAGGGAGAAAGACCGATGACCGATGACAACAAATCCCTAGGTAGATTTATTTTAGACGGTTTAGCTCCCGCCCCGCGGGGAATGCCCCAAATCGAAGTTACTTTCGATATTGATGCTAATGGTATTTTAAATGTCACGGCCAAAGATAAAGCCACTGCTAAATCTCAATCTGTCCGGATTGAGGGATCGACGGGACTTTCTAAGGAGGAGGTTGAGAAAATGAGAAAGGAAGCCGAGATCCACGCGGCCGAGGATAAAAGAAAGCAGGGATTAACCGAAGCGAAAAACCTGGCCGATAACTTGGTCTATACGACGGAGAAAACTTTGAGAGAACTGGGCGAGAAAGTTTCGGCGGACTTAAAAAAAGAAATTGAAGAGAAAGTCGAAGCTCTCAAGGTTCTCAAGGAAAGTGATAACGTTGAAGAGATAAAAGCGAAGACTCAAGATCTGTCGCAGACCATTCAGAAGATCGGCGAGCAGGTTTATGCTCAGCCGTCCGGCCCGTCGACCGACCCGCCCCAACCCGACGACAACTCAGGACCCAAGGCCGAAGAAGGAGAATATAAAGAAAAAGAAGAAAAGAAAGATTAATGGCTAAAGATTATTATCAAATTCTCGGCGTCAAAAAAGACGCCACCCCGGAAGAAATCCGCCAGGCTTACCACCAGCTCGCCCATAAACATCATCCGGATAAGGGGGGCGACAGCGAAAAGTTTAAAGAGATTAGCCAGGCCTATCAGATACTCTCCGACCAGCAAAAACGATCTCAATATGATCAATTTGGGTCGGCTTTTGATGGCGGGGGAGGAGCGGGACAAAATTGGGGTTTTAACTGGCCCGGCAATGAACAATCGGCTCAGGAAAATATGGGATTTGATTTCTCTGATCTGGGCGATGTTTTCGAAGAATTTTTTGGTTCCGACGGCCCCCGAAAAAGAAAAAATGCCCAAAAGGGAAAAGACATTGAAATTGCCTTAGGCATTTCTTTGGAAGAAACTCTCCGAGACCAGGAAAAAGAGATTTCCCTGGAGAAGTTCATTAAATGCCGCCGCTGCCAGGGCTTGGGTGGAGAGCCCGGTTCTCAAGTAAAAGAATGTTTTTCTTGCCGCGGACTGGGTGAAGTCCAACAGATCAGAAGAACCGTTTTTGGATCCTTCACCCAGCTCGTTACCTGTCCCGAGTGCAAAGGCGAAGGCCAGAGACCGGAAAAACCTTGCAACGTCTGTCATGGCGAAGGCCGGATCAAAGACAGAGAAAAGATTAAAATTCTTATCCCGGCCGGCATTGACCAAAACCAAATCATTAAGATGGGCGGGGCCGGAGATCAGGGAAAAAGAGGAAAAAATTCCGGCGACTTATATATCCGGGTCGTGGTTAAATCTCATCCTATTTTCGAAAGAAAAGGAGACGACCTCTTTATGGAACTGCCCCTGTCTTTTTCCCAGCTCGCCCTAGGAGATGAAGTGGAGATCACCGACTTGGCCAGAAGGAAAATCATTCTGACCGTGCCGGCGGGATCAGAGCCGGGAAAAATGCTAAGGTTATCCGATAAGGGCATCCCTCATTTCCACGGCAGAGGCCAAGGGAATTTGTACGTCAGTTTAGACATCGGCATACCTCAGAAATTAACCCAAAAACAGAAAGAGCTGTTGAAAAAATTAAGAGAAGAAGGTATATAGGGCATATATGGCCCCCGTAGCTCAATTGGTAGAGCAATTCCCTTTTAAGGAAGTGGTTGGAGGTTCGAGTCCTCCCGGGGGCACCAGGAGGGGAAAAGTGGAAAAGGTGTCAGGAACCTTTTCGTTACAATATGAAGAAAAGCAACTTTGAACAATTAATCCGCCAAGCTATCTTGACTCTGCCCGAACAGGGAAGAAAAGCAATGAGTAATGTCGCCTTTACCGTGGAGAAAGAAGCGCGCCACCAGAAAACCAAGGAGATCGGCATTCAAGTGGATGAAACGTTGCTCGGCCTCTACGAAGGCGTTCCGAAAATAAAACGAGGCACGAATTATTTCAACGTCCTGCCCGACAAAATCACCATCTTTCAGCGACCGATAGAAGAATTAGCCGGCGGCGATGAAAAGAAGCTGAAAAAATTGATCTCTGAGGTCGTTTGGCACGAAGTCGGCCATCATCTGGGTTTTGATGAAAAAGAAATCCGCGCGCTGGAAACAAAGAAAAGAAAATATGATCAATAAATTTAAAATTGCTTTGGGGAAAGAATTATAAAATAATACAATTTACTTAAATGGAAACACCAATCCTGCTTATCCTTATCCTCTCCATCGTTGGCATTATCAATACCGGCTACTTAAGCTACCATGCCTATAAAAAAACCTTGGTCAAATGTCTTTTCTTCCCGCCCGAGTGGTGCCAAAAAGTCCAACAGAGCAAATTCAGCCGCACTTTAGGTTTTCCAAACGCTTATGCCGGCCTTATTATGTATTTCGCGATTTTTATTTTGAGCCTTCTTTTTGCAAGCGGAACGCTTCTCTCCTTCACTCCCATTTCAATTATTATTTGGATCGGCTTTCTCTTCTCAATGTATTTTACCTTCATTCAAGCCTTTGTCCTCCGTGCTTTCTGTACTTGGTGCGTTTTGTCAGCAATCGAGTTTACTCTCTTATTGATTCTAATTAGTCAAATAATTCTATAATTCTATATGGAAAATTCTAAAAAAATTGAGTGGGTTTTACGTGTGGCCGTGGCTGGTGAGTTTATCGGTCACGGCGTTTTCGCGCTTTCGGGCAAGCCCGCCTGGATTGATTGGATTCGCCAGCTCACGGGCGCAGAAATCGGCGCCGCCGCGACTCTTCTGACGCTCATTGGTCTGATAGATTTATTTGTGGCATTGGTTATTTTGGTGCGGCCGATCCGCGCCGTTGTTTTGTGGGCGGCCTTCTGGGGATTTTGGACCGCTCTGATGCGTCCGCTTGTCGGCGAACCAATTTGGGATTTTATTGAAAGATGGGCCAATTGGGGAGCGCCACTGGCTTTGCTATTACTTCTCGGCTGGCCAAAAAACTGGAAGGAGTGGGTTCGGTAAGTAAAATTCGAGTACGATATATCGGGCATCCTGCCCGCCATTACAAGGTAAAAGAAGATCACGGGCTTGCCCGTGGGACTCTATTTTGCTATCCTGTGTTTATGACGCGTAGCGACATATCAGTTTTCTAACGGTTATTATGGAAATAAAATCCAATCTGAAAAAAGTTCTGGTGATAGTGACGCTGGTCATCTTGGTTTCGGCCAGTACGGGTTTTGGTTTTTATTTGGGTCAGCAAGACGCCGAAAAGAGGATCATCAACAACATCTTTACTCAAGGAGCCGGTGACCAGGAAACCAAAAACCTGGACTTTACTCTTTTCTGGAATGTCTGGCAGTCTCTCAAAGAAAAGTTTATTGACCAGAACCGGTTCGACAACCAAAAGATGCTCTACGGCGCTATTTCGGGAATGGTCCGGTCCCTAAACGATCCCTACACCATCTTTATGAACCCCGAAGAAAGTAAGAAATTCCTAGAAGATGTTTCGGGGAAATTTGAAGGCGTCGGCATGGAGGTCGGACAGAAAAAAGGACAGCTTCAAATCATTGCTCCCCTGGAAGGAACGCCCGCCCAGAAAGCCGGTTTAAGGGCCGGAGATAAAATCGTCAAGATTGATGACGCCTTTACCTCGGACATGACTGTTGATGACGCCGTCAGCCAAATCCGCGGCAAAAAAGACACCCCGGTTGTCTTAACCATTTTCCGAGAAGGCTGGAACAACACCAAAGAATTTAAACTAATCCGTGACGTCATCGAAGTGCCTTCTCTTAAATGGGAAGTAAAAGAAAATGACGTCGCTTACATCAAGCTTTACCAGTTTTCCGAAAAAGCCAGCGCCGACTTCAGAAAAACGGCCCTAGAGATATTGAGAACCCCCACCAAAAGAATCGTCTTGGACCTGAGGAACAACCCGGGCGGCTATCTTGAAGTGTCTCAGGATATTGCCAGTTTCTTCTTGGAAAAAGATTCTCTGGTCGCCATCGAAGACTTTGGCAACAAAAAAGAACAGAAAAAATACCTGGCTCAGGGCAATAATATCTTTTCTCAATTGCCCCTGGTTGTTTTGATTAATCAAGGGTCGGCTTCGGCCGCCGAAATTCTCGCCGGCGCCCTCAGAGACAATCGCCAAATCAAGCTCGTGGGCGAGACCTCTTTTGGTAAGGGATCGGTTCAAGAATTAGAAAACCTGACCGGTGGCTCATCCCTAAAGATCACCGTCGCTAAATGGCTGACCCCTAAAGGCCAGTCTATTTCAGACCATGGCTTGACTCCTGATGTTCAGGTAGAAATCACGGACGAAGACTATCAAAAAGAACGAGACCCCCAACTAGATAAAGCTCTTGAAATTGTTAAAGAAATCAGATAGAATAAGCAAAGCTTAGTCTCGCTAGAGCGAGGTGAAACTATATGAAAGTCGTGCTTCTAGAAAACGTTGAAAAAATCGGTAAGAAATATGATATTAAAGAAGTCGCGGATGGCTTTGCCCGCAATTTTTTGATTCCTAAGAACTTAGCCAAAGTCGCCACCAAAGAAATGATTGAATGGACTGAACTGCAAAAAGGAGTGGCCGCCAAAAAGGCGGAGGAAGACCTGAAGAAAACCCAGGGCATGGCTTCGTCAATCGATGGCCAGGAAGTCATCGTGCCGGTCAAAATCGGGCCCGAAGGCCAACTCTTCGAATCAATCAACGCCCAGAAAATTGTGGAAAGATTAAAAGAAATGGGTTTTGAGATAAAAAAGAGCCAGCTGGATTTACCCGAACCAATCAAGGAAGTAGGGGAGTATCCGATCAGAGTCAAGCTCGAACACAATCTTGAGGCGCAAATCCAAGTTATCATCAACGAGAAAGAAAAACCCGCCGACGAAGAAGAATAGAAAAACAACCCCCGCGAGGGGTTGTTTTTCCGATTTCAAGAAGAGGGGATTACCTCGCTCTAGCGAGATTAAGATCCTTCTTATTTTTCCTCCACGACGCTGACAATACTAGCCAGTCTCCGGGAACCATCAAAACGCTTGATTTTTTTTGTCGAGAACTTAACCACGCCCGGTTTTTGAGCATAGAGAGTATCGTCACCGCCCCGACTAATATTCTTGCCCGCCACGAACTTCGTCCCTCGCTGTCGGATGATAACCATGCCGGCTGAAACCGGTTGATTATCCGTAATCTTAACGCCGAGATATTTCGGCCGGGAACTTCTACCCAGCCGGGAAGATCCGCCTGATTTACTTTTTGCCATGTTTACGAAGATTAATACAATTATGCTAACAAAATTGAAGGCTTTTGTCAAAGATCACGCCCAAGACATTGTTTTGGCGACGATGGTCGTCTTAATCTCTTTGCTCTCTTTCGCCGCCGGCTATTTGACCGCCCAATATCAGCAAAAAGAAGCCATTCTGATTGAATCGCCATGAAATTTGTCTGTCAGAAACCTCGAGACAATATTACCAATATCGGCCGCTCGATCGGATATCGCTTTTTAGGAACGACAGCCGACGATGAATTTAATCTCGTCCGGCCGCTGGGCCGAGATTATCCTCGGTTTCATCTTTACCTCAAAGAGGAAACGGAAAGAACCCTGCTTTTCAGTCTGCATCTCGACCAGAAAAAACCGAGTTACGGCCGGGAAACGGCCCATAGCGGTGAATACGACGGCGAATTGGTTGAAGCGGAAAGACAAAGGATTGAACAGATTTTGATAATCTAACTAAGATTTTAATTCATTGCCGCCATGAAACTTCTCATGGACTTCTCTTAACTTCTTGGAAGTGACGTGTGCGTAGATCTGAGTCGCGGTAATACTTTTGTGACCAAGAAATTCCTGGATAATTCTCAAATCAACCCCCTTACTCAATAAATCGGTAGCGAAGGTATGTCTTAACACGTGGGGAGTGCTGAAGAGGGGAATGCCGCTAGTAATGGCATACTTTTTCATCATTTTTTCAATGGCCCGTGGTGTTAACCGAGAAGACGCGTTTTTTTTGCTTCGATAATGAATGAATAAAGCCTTTTCTTTGTCGTTCCGCGTCGCCAAATACTTTCTCAAGCACGAAAGGGCTCTCCCGGAGAAATAAACTGTTCTCGGCCGGTTGCCTTTGCCAATGATGCCTAGCTCTAATTCTTGCGTCCCGGACGAGAACTTAATCTGTTCTCGATCGAGAGAAACCAATTCAGCGATTCTCATGCCGGTAGAAAAGAAACTTTCTAATATGGCTCGATCGCGTAAACCAGGCGGCTTGTCAGTATCGATGGCAGAGAAGAGTTTTCCTAATTGTTCTAGGGTCAGAAAACGAACCTGTCTTTCACCCTTGTCTTTGGCTAGTTTTATCTTTTCCGATGGTAAAGAAACGATGTCGCGTTCGGCAAAGTAATTCAAAAGGGCTCTCAGGGCAATCAAATAGTAGTTTTGGGTCGTCTTTTTGAGCGGACTCCTGGTTTTAGGCGAAAGCTGCCGGGCAAGAAAAACGCGGTATTGCCAGAGATGGTCTGACGTCAATTCGTGAGGTTTAATGTTTTCCAGACGACTTTTTTTGAGCCAATCTAAAAATCTTTTTAGAAACCTTCCGTAATTTTCCTGCGTTTTCGAAGATAAACCTTTTTCTACATCAATCCAATCCAGGAAGTCGCTCAAATAAGATACGACTGATTTATCGCTCCTGTTCATGCTCATGATGATTCTATTAAGTATAATTATGCGAACCTTCTTCTCTTTAATAATAGCCGGCCAAATGAGCCGGAGTCAAGCCCCCTCTCGTTTAAGGATGTCTTTTTGACCAATATGAAATCACTGCCAGATTTCCTTAAACTTTTCCCAGAAATTTTTCTGCAAATCAGGAATTTCTTTTCCCATTTCGGTTTTCTCCTTTTGGAGTTCTTCCTTAAAAATTGTCTCTCTTTGGAAAAACAAGGCTTTTATCCTCTCCCAGGCAGAATCAACCCAGGTTTTGAACTTAATCCCCCAATTGACCTCCCACCACCCCTTCAACCACTGATAAAGCCTTTGCCAAATAGATAAAGCCTCATTTAAGGCGGCCTTAAAGGCAGGAGGAAAGGCTCCCCAACCCCTCGAAAGCACGCTTTTGAGCTCTTCCAGGGTCTCTGGAGGGCCGATTGGCGTTGGAGACGACTCCTGAGCCATTAAGCCGGAAAAGGGGTGGATTAGGCTAAAAACGACGAGGAGAATGAAAAGAGGTTTGGACATGGAAAACGAGAAGTAAATTACAATATTTTTTATTATAAGGTATTTCGTCCCGCTGTAAGCGGAACGACCAAAGGAGTAACCTCCTTTGGAATCCTCATCATTTGGTTCCCCGCATCAAGGACCAAATGATAAAATTTTTCTTGTTCTTTTCTAGAAGCATTCTCGCTTCTTTGATTCTTTTGAGGGTTTTTTCCTGACCCAAGACCTCGGCCATCTCAAAGGGACTGGCCGAAGCCTCTTTGCCGCTCAAAGCCACCCGGAGGGGCCAGAGCAGCTTTCCCCTATCCCCTGTTTTTCCCGCGGCCGCCAGAAGGATAGTTTCCAGATTTTGTTTTTGCCAGTCTTCGGTTTTTACTTTTTCTAAAGTTTTTTCTGCCACGGAAAAAGATTCCTTTATTTCTTCATCTTTCATCTCTTTCCAACGCAAAAGCTCAAACGAATAAACAATTTTATCTTTAAAGAAGAAGTCGGTTAATTCAACGATCTCGGAGAGCTTTTTCAGCCTTTGCTGATAAAGACCAACGACCCGGGTCAAGTAATCAAACTCGACGACTTCTTGGCTTTCTTCCACCTTCTTCGGAAGGCTAAGCTCGCTTACCTTCTTCGGAAGGCTAAGCTCGCTTATTTCATATTTCTGTTCCCGCCACTTTTCCTCGGTCGGAACCGGAATTAGTTGGGCCGGGATTGATTCCGCCGAAACCTTGATCAAACCGGCCTTGATGAGATAAGGGAGGCATTTTTCGGTCAGGCTTTCCAATGAAAGATTGCGCAAATAAAAACCGTTGAGCCAGTCCAGTCTTGCTTGGTTGAAAACGGCCCCGGATTTCTGAACTCTTTCCAGAGAGAATTCTTTGGGCAGACTCTTGAGAGAAAAGATTTCTCTTTCGTCTTCCGGATGCCAGCCCAAGAGCACCAAAAAATTAATCAGAGCTTCGGCCAAATAGCCTTCCTCTCGGTATTCCCGGGCCGGCACGGCGCCGTGCCTCTTGCTCAATTTGGAACGATCCGGCGCCAAAATCATGGATAAATGAGCGTATTTCGGCGTCGGAAAGCCCAGGGCCTGCTGTAACAGGATCTGTTTGGGCGTGTTGGAAACGTGGTCCTCGCCCCGGACAACATGAGTGATCTTCATGTCAAAGTCGTCGATGACGCAGGAGAAATTATAGAGCGGCTCTCTCAATCCTTTGGCAATGGAGAAATCGCCGATGAGTCCGGGTTCAAATTCGATCCGGCCGCGGATGAGATCGTCAAAAACGATTTTTTCTCCCTGGTTGTTCTTGAGACGAATGATGGCCTTCTTCCCCTGACGGAAATTTTCCTGCGCCGCCGCTGGCGACAGATCACGGCACTTGCCCGAATAGACTACGGGTTGACCCTGGCTCAGCTGATATTGCCGTTGTATCTCCAGCTCCTCCTCGGGACAAAAGCAATAAAAAGCCTTGTTTTCTTCCAAAAGCTGGCGCAGATACTTTTCATAAACGTCCAATTTTTCAGACTGGCGGTAAGGGCCAAAGCCACCATCAACTTCGGGCCCCTCATCCCAATTCAGGCCCAGCCACTTCATAGTTTCCAGAATATCTTTTTCGTATTCCGGCTTTGATCTTTCTTTATCGGTGTCTTCAATTCTCAAAATGAAGACGCCTTGGTTTTTCCGGGCAAAAAGATAGGTAAAGAGAGCCGTGCGGATGTTGCCCAGCTGCAAAAAACCGGTGGGCGAAGGTGCGAACCGAGTCCGGACCCCTTTTTCTATTTTGACGTCAGTTGGTGAATCCATATCTTGAACTCCTTCCTTAATCAAATCATATCTTAAAGAAATTAAAAAGGTATTGAGCGATTTCCAGGGCGGCCTGTGGTTTGGCGAATTTGGCCGCCGCCTGGCTCATCTTTTCCATCTCCTGGGGCCGGGAAAACAAATATTTCAATTTATCTAAAAAGAAATTCGGAGTCAGATTGCTCTCTTCTAAGACGATGGCTGAGCCCCCGGCGGCAAAAGCATAAGCATTTTTTAATTGATGGCCCTGGGCCGCCTCAGGATAAGGGATCAGGATGGAGGCCTTGCCGACGGCCGCGATCTCAAAGATAACACCGGACCCGGCCCGCCCGATAACCAAATTGGCAACGGCATAAGCTTGTTTGACTTCTTCTTCGCGGAAAAAGGCAAAGGGATGATAGAGTTTTCCTATCTCATTCGCCACCGTCACCTCGGCCTCGGCTTTGACTTTAAGGAAATTCTTCTCTCCGATTTGATGCAAAATCTCAAAGTCTAGGAGCAGATTAGGTAAGATGGCTAAAATCAAATCATTGATACGCCGCGCTCCTTGAGAGCCGCCCATGATTAAAAGAACGGGCTTTCCGCCGACTAACTTGAAAAGTTCTTTGGCTTCTTCCGGACGGCCGGCCAGAATTTCTCTTCTAATGGGGTTGCCCACCAAAACTATTTTCGAGGGCGGGAATCTTTCCGTTTTGGGAAAAGAAACAAAAATCTTTTTGGTAAACCGGGAAAGAATCTGATTGCTCAGGCCGGGGTCAATATCTGATTCGTGCAAGAAAATCGGAATCCTTAAAAGCCAGCCCGCGAGGACCACCGGAAAAGAACCATAACCGCCCTTGCTGAAAATGAGATCTGGAGCAAAAAAGAAAAGTTTGAAAAAAGATTGAATGATTCCCAGGGGCACCCGAAAAAGAATATCAATTAAGTTCTCTAAAAGAGTTTTCCCGGTCAGATAGCGCCGTAATTTCCCCGCGGAGATCTCCTTTGTTCTGACGCCTTCTTGGGCCAGCAGGATTAAGCTGAATTCATCGCGCGGCCCTAAATAGTAAAAATCCAATCCTTCAATCTTAAAGCTCTGCTTATCCTTCAGCTCGCCAAAAACATTCCGGCTTTCTTCCAGCTTCTTTTGCAGATAAAGACTTTTAATTTCTCTGACGACGGCGATCAGGGGGAAAACATGACCACCGGTACCGCCGCCAGTAAGAATGATTTTCATCGGTTATTTCTGGAAATATTTAACAAAAGTCCGATCCCGATTAACTCGGCCGTGAGGTGCGAGCCACCGTAGCTGACAAAGGGCAAGGGCACGCCGGTCAGAGGCGACAAGCCCGTCATGGAAAAAATATTAGCCAGAGCCTGAAAACCGATCCAAAAGGAAATGCCGGCCCCGATCAGTTGAGAAAACTTATCTTTGGATAACCGACTGACCCGGAATCCCTGCCAGATGAAAATCAGGAAAACTAAAATCAGAATGGCGGCCCCAAAAAAACCCGCTTCTTCGGCCCAAACCGAAAAGATGGCATCGCCAATTGTCTGGGGCAGAAAGCCGAATTTTTGACGGGACAGACCCAGGCCCAGGCCAAAAAATCCACCCGAACCGATGGCGATCAGAGACTGTTTTAATTGATAGCCTCGACCCATCGGATCCAGATCCGGGTTTAAAAAAATCAGCCAACGGTTCAAACGATAAGGAGCAATTTTGATCAAAAAAGCAAAGACGGCCGCTCCCGAAACCCAAATGGAAATATTTTGCCACCAGGGCGCTCCGGACAGAAAGAACATGACCGTGGCCACTAAAGCAATGATGGTCAGAGTGCCGACGTCCGGTTGCAAAGCCAGCAAAAGAGTGATGGCGCCCAAAATCAACAGAAAAGGCAACAAGGGACTAAGTTTGGCAAGAAACCGACTTTTGCCACTGGCCTTGGAAGCGATCTCTTGTTTGGTCAGCCAGGCGGCCAGATAAAGAATTAAACTGATCTTTAAAAATTCTGAAGGCTGAAAAGTAATCGGCCCCAGGCTGATCCAGCGGGAAGCGCCCATCAGATTAAGACCGAATCGAGATGAGACCAAGAGACCCAAGAAAAAAAGATTTAAAACCAAGAGCCAAAAACTGATATTCTTCAGTTTTTCAAGGGGGAAAAAGAAAGCCATCAAACCCAGAACTAATCCGGGCAATAATCCAAAAAGCAGCTGATGATTCAATAAGTAATTGGGATCGCCAGTCTTTTCCATGGAAAAGACCGCCGAAACGCTGGCCAGAATCAAGACGCCCAGTAAAACCAAAGTGAGACTGGCGGCTAAAAGGATCGGGTCTGGTTTTTTAAAGGTTTTCATCTCTTTTTCCGCAAACTCCGGAGGAGTTTTCCTGTTGGCGAACATATTTTTTAAACAAATCCCCTCTTTCCTGATAATCGCGAAAAAGACCAAAGCTGGGCGAAGCGCAGGAAAGAAGACAAATTTTCCCTCTTCGAGTGTGACGGAAGGCCAATCTTACCGCTTCCTTCATATTATCAACAAAGAAATGATTAAAAAAGCGCTTTGGCTGGGTTCTTTTGAGATTTTCCCGGCAAATGGCCCGCCAAATTCTTTCGCCGCTCGTCGAGAAAAAAATCAAGTTTTTGATTTTGCTCTTGATGATTCTTTTGCCGAGTTCGCCAAAATCTAAGCCCCGATCAAATCCGCCTAAAAACATAGTCTCAACATTTTCCCCCAGGGCGTCTAAAGCGCCTATGCTAGCTTCCGGAATAGTCGCTAAAGAATCATTGTAGAACTTAACCCCCTGGTATTTTCCTATCAACTCCAAACGGTGCGACAAGGGTTTAAACTTTTGGATCGCTTCGGCAATCTTATTATCTGGGATTCCGAAAATCCGGCCCGTTTCAAGAGCGGCCGCCATATTCAAAAGATTAAACTCGCCCAAAAGCTTTGGTGGGAGGTCGGACCTCCCACATTTTTCCAGAAAGATCTTGGCTTTTTGCGAATTTAAAGAGATTTTTTGCGCCTGACTAATTTTAACGGTTTGCCTAACATATTTATTTCCGGGATTATAAAGGAAGAGATCGCCTTTCTTTTGGTAGCGGCAGATATTTTGTTTTGCCTTCAGGTATTCTTGAAAATTCCGGTAATAATCGAGGTGTTCGGGATAAATGTTCAGGAAAACCGCAATTTGGGGAGACTGTTTAAGATTCATTAATTGATGGCTGGAAAGCTCGTAAACAAAAACGTCATCTGGCTTGGCTTTGAATAAAAGAGACAGAACCGGTTTACCAATGTTGCCGACTAGACGGACTTTTAATCCGCCGTTTTTCAGAACTGCATAGATTAATGAGGCGGTGGTGCTTTTGCCTTTAGTACCAGTGACGCCGACAATTTTGCCCGGACAGTTTTCCAGAAAGATCTCGGTCTGGGAAGTGGCTATTTGGCCCTTTTTTAAATAAGGCCTGACGATCTTGGGTGGAATCCCCGGCGACTTGATAACAACATCGTAATCCCCTATTTTTTTGAGATAGTCTGGGCCAAAGTGTAATTTTAGATTCCGATCTTTTGCCGCCATTTTTCTAGCCTCGGCTTCAAAGGAGCTTAGCTCCTTTTGATCAGCTAAAGTCAAAACCTGCCGGGGAAAAAGCCGACGCAAAAACCGCAGAGTGTCAATTCCTTCTCTGGCAAAACCTAAAATCAGAATCTTTTTGTCTTTAAGGTAATTTAAGTTCATCTACCTTAAAATACCATAAAAATAGCTCAAAATGAAGATTAAAAGCCAACGCTACTCAATTGCGTTACTTGTCAATAGTCAAGTGGATTTTTGACAAGTTGTTTTCCGGATTCCGCGAGTTCAATATCTTTTTTGCTTCTGATTTCAAATTCGGATGCCGGGGCAAAATCTCCTTCTCAAAATAGTCCAGCAACGCCGGCAGCGCGCTTTCAGAGGTATGACCTCTGAAAGCTTCCCAGCTCAGGTAAAAAGCGACCAGACTCTCTTTGGTTGTGCCCACGCATTCAAAAGGCTTAAACCTTTTTTCACCGATCAACTCTTGGAGAACGGACAACAATTCCTTTTTTTCGAAAAGATCTTCGCCGAAAATTTCCGTCGTCTGTTTTTTCCCCAAGAAAGGATAAAGGCAGGCAAAAACGAAAAGGCACTTAGAACAGCGACCGCACCACTGGCCCGAAGGCTCTTGAGTACCGGACTTAGTGCTAGAAGCTTGATTACAGCTCAAGAAAGATTTGAAATACTTAGGATAACGGGAAAACAATTTGGCGATCTGCAATTCATAAAGCGGCCTTAAAAGGCTGAAATACTCCACTCCCCTCGCCAAGTACTTGGCGCAATATTCTCTGAATTTCTTTTCGAAAGCAAAGCTCTTAGAATATTGGTGATTAATCTCCTGGCCCAAATACTCGACGTTGCCTTCGTTGGCGCTCCGCTCATTCGAAAAGGCCAGGTATTTATAGTCAAAGATGACGGCGCAAAAGACGCTTAAAAAAGCCAGATAAGACGAAAAGGGCGTGTGGCCGTTGAGAAAACCCTGGCGATTCAATTGCAGTAGTTTTGGATCAATCTGCCGACGGACGATGACCGGATTCGAAAAACCGGCCAGCTTGATGATTTTTTCTACCGCCGGGTTGGGGTTCAAAGAAAAGCCATTGACCCGTTTTTTGGTCTTTTTTAAAAGCTCTAAAGTCAAGATCGAGTCTTTGCCGCCGCCCAAAGGAACCAAAAATCTCTTTTTTAAATTAAGTAATGATGGCCGCAAATTCCTTGATTTAAAAGGAAAGCTAATTTCTAAAAAGCCCTTTTCCCGAAAATCAATTTTATTTTCAAAGAAATACTGACCCAGGCCGGAAATTAACAGATCTTTCCACCACTGAGCTTGTTTATCATCCAGAGAGCCCGCCTTAACTAAAATCTCCGGAGAACAAGTCGCTTTCCAATAAGAAAAGGATTCGATCAGGCCCAGATGGAAAACGAAATTATCGACCATCCCCCACTCCAGATTATTCAACCTGACCGAATCGATATTTTCAATAATTAACTGGGGAGAAAAACTAATGTTGGGAGGTGTCTCGAAACTAAAAGAAATCCGCAGGTTTTTTCCTTCGATCTTCCAAGAGAAATTCTCGTAAATGAATTGAGGATACTTTTTTCTTAAAATCTCGTACTTCATTTTAGCTAACCGAAAAGCCTGATCATCACTCCGATCATGGCCATGACCATGGAAATGACCCAAAATCTCATCGTGATCTGATAGCTGGGCCAGCCCTTGGCCTCAAAATGATGATGAATCGGCGCCGCCAAAAAGAGTTTCTTACCCCTCAGTTTCTTAGAAAGCAACTGCAAGATGACGGAACCCGATTCGATGACGAGTAAAAACCCAATGATCGGCAAAACCAAAACCGAATCGGTTAAAAAAGCGACGACGGTTAAAGTGGCGGTTAATCCCAAAACTCCGGTTTCGCCCATATAGAATTTGGCCGGGGGAATGTTGTGCCACAGAAAGGCCAGTAATCCTCCCATAATCACAGCCATAAAGGTCGCCAAGTCAATCTGGTTGCGAAAAATGGCGATGCCTGCGTAGGCACCGAAAATGGTGGCGAAAACCCCGCCCGACAAACCGTCGATGCCGTCAATGACGCCGCCCGAATAAACGGCCAGCATCGTCACGACGAACAAAGGGATGTAAAGGCCGTCGATCTCCAGATTGCCTACGCCGGGAATGTGTAAAGTACTCCCGCCGAGTTTAAAGTAAAACCACCAGGCGCCAATCAGACCGATGGCGGCCACCAGGCTCAAGCGATAGATCAGGCTCAGCCCCCCGCCAATATATTTTCCTTTGCCAAAAACCTGAAGCAGGTCATCGGTCAATCCTAATAAAGAAGCGGCCACCAAAGTAAAAAGCGGCAGCCAAGTCTGGTTGCGGCTCAAGAAATTGAGTTTTTCAAAGATGACGAGATCGCTGACTTGGTCGAGAACGAAAAACAAAATGATCAAGATTAAACTCGAGGCCAAGATGAGAATACCGCCGAATCTTGGAGTTTTTACTTCATCTTCGGAATGGAATTTCTGGAAATAAGAAAGCTCTCCCCCGTCAATCGCTTTCTGACGGGCTTCTTTTCGCCAAAGCCGGTGTTTATAGAGAAAGCGAATCAGCGGCCCGGACAAAAGAAAGGCCAAAACAAAGGCCAGAGTACCCGCCGTTAAGATCTTGATGACGTCAAAAGAAAGACCGGAAAATGGCATGATGATTACTCTAATTAAAAGCTTTGATCAGCTTTTCTAATTCGAGAAAACGGGACTCTTGGGAATCAGCTCCCAAGACCAAGCTAATGAAATAGTTTCCGTTTTGATCTTTGGTCACCAAGATAATAGAGCCTCCGGCTTCATCAGTATAGCCGGTTTTACCGCCCACGATCTTGAGATTCTTGATCTGGCCAAATGAAGTTAAAAGCTCATTGGTATTAAAGGCACGGTGATGAGGCCGATTGTTCTCGCTCAAAATAATGACCGAGGGCTGAGCCGAAACCTCCAGAATAAAAGGATGGGTTTTGAGGATAAAAACCATCAGGTTGGCCAAGTCCCGGGCGGTAGAAAAATTATTCTCGGCTTCTAATCCCGTCGGCGTCGAAAAATAAGTTGATCTCAGGCCCAGTTCTTTTGACTTCAGATTCATCAAGGCCACAAATTCCTCCCGGCCCGAGGAAATCGAAGATTTCGCCGCTAAGGCCTCGGCGGCATCATTACTTGATTCAATTAAAGCCATTTTCAACAACTCTTTGACCATAATTCTCTCTCCGGTCTTAAGGTTTCCTGAGTTTCCCTCCTGAGAAACGCTGGTCAAAGAGATCTCCACCTCCTGAGAAAGAGGCTGGTTTTCTAAAGAAACAACGGCCGTCATTAATTTGGTCAAAGAGGCAATGGCTAGTTTTTGGCTCGAGTTTTTATCGAAAAGAACCGTTTGCTGGCCATCGCTCTTTACTTTCAAAACCAAAGCGCTTCTGGCGGCAATATCAAAGTTCAATGAAAATTTTTTAACCGGGGAAAAATTTTTGAAGTTAGAAAAATCATTTTGAGAGGCTTGAGCCAAGAAAGTATCCGGTGGCAGATAAATCTGGCTCAATAAAAAATCCTCAAGCCTTAACTCTCCCGCGTTGAGAGCGCCAAAGAGGGACAGACTGATGGTTAAACCAATTAAAAAGAATTTTAGTCCTGTCATCTTTTTTGCTTCTCGTCCTCTTTTCCGACAATCTTGATTCCGAGTTCTTTTAATTGTTCCGAGCTGACTTCCGAGGGAACGTCCATCATCAAGTCACGGCCATCGCCGGTTTTAGGAAAGGCGATGACTTCGCGGATGCTCTCTTCTTTTAAGAGTAAGGCGACCAATCGATCTAAGCCCCAGGCAATGCCGCCGTGGGGCGGACAGCCGTAGGAAAAGGCTTCCAGCATATGACCAAAATTAGTCTTAATTTCTTCTTCCGGGCGACCCAGAATTTCAAAAACCTTTTTTAAAGCCTCAGCTTTATGATTTCTGATTGAGCCGCCGCCGATCTCAAAACCGTTGAGAACGATGTCGTACTGAGTCGTGATAATCTCGCCGATTCTCTCTTTGTTCATCAGCCACTCCAGATGCTCGGGCTGAGGCGCCGAAAAAGGATTGTGAGTGAAAGTCCAGGCCCCTTCCTTATTCTTTTCAAAGAAAGGAAAATCAATCACCCAACAAAAAGCCAAAAGGTCCGGATCGTTTTTGTCTCGCCTGAGATCGGGACGATCGGTCTTGTATTTCGACATCGCCTCCTGAAAAGATATTCGGGGAAAAGGAACTTCTTGAATCTTTTTTTGAGGCGTAACCTTTTTAACCGTCTCGATCAATAACCTCTCATTGAGAGCCATAACGTCTTCTCTCTCGACAAAGGAAAGTTCCATATCCAGCTGAGTAAATTCCGGCTGTCGATCGGCCCGTGGATCTTCGTCGCGGAGACAGCGGGCGACCTGAAAATAGCGCTCCATGCCCGCCACCTGCAAGAGCTGCTTGTATTGTTGCGGACTCTGGGGTAGGGCATAGAACTTGCCTTTCTGAAGCCGGGAAGGAACAATATAGTCCCGCGCCCCTTCGGGAGTTGATTTAGTCAAGATCGGCGTTTCGATTTCCACGAAACCTTCTTGAGTTAAAAAAGCTCTTAAAAAGTTAATAATTTGGTGGCGCAGAATGAAATTATTTTTTAATCTTTCCCGCCGCAAATCAAGATAACGGTATTGCAATCTTTTTTCTTCCGAAATCTCGCGCCCGTCGCTCTTAACGTCAAAGGGCAGGGGTTGAGCTTTAGAGAAAACTTCCAGGTTTTCGGCTAAAACCTCAATTTTCCCCGTCGCCAAATTGGGATTTTCCGTCTTCTCGGGCCTTTCTTGAACCAAGCCTAAAATCCCGACGGTTGACTCCGTCGTTAATCTTTTCGCCTTCTCGTAATCTAAGGACTCGGCGGGAAAAACGACTTGAACCAAACCGGTCCAATCCCTCAAATCAAGAAAAACAACCCGGCCGTGTTCTCTTAGAGAGTTAACCCAGCCGCAAACATGAACAATTTCCCCTGTTTTCTTAATTGTTTCAACAATTAACGTTCTCTCCATATGTTTCAATTATCTTTATTTTTATCCATTATTCAATTCTTTTTCTATTTCTAAAAGCCTTTGGTATTTTGCCAGCCTTTCTTTTTGCAAAAGCCCGCCGGCGGCAATATAGTCAGCCCCCAAGCCGACGGCCAAATCTGCCAAAAAACTATCCTTGGTCTCCCCTCCCCGGTGCTTGGCAAAAAGCTTCATTCCCTGGCTTTTGGCAAAATTGGCAACGCCGATAGTTTCGGTAATTGTCCCGACTTGGTTTGGCTTTATGATAATGCTGTTGCAAGCTTTTTCTTTAATCGCTTTTTTGGTTAACTCTAAATTAGTTACCAAAAGGTCGTCGCCAATAACCAAGAGTTTTTTGCCCAAGTCCTTGGTTGTTTCCCTAAATCCCCGCCAATCTTCCTGGGAAAACGGGTCTTCAATGCCAAGAATTTGATAGTTTAAAACCAGTTTTTTATAGAATCGCAATAGTTCTTCGGCCGATAATTTCTCACCCTCAAAAATATATTTTCCCTTTTTGAAAAAGTGACTGGCCGCCATATCAAGAACAAGTCTTTCTTTAATGCCCGCCCTTTTTAACGCCCCTTTGATAATCTCGAAGGCGGCTTCGCTATTTTTTAAAACCGGGGCAAAAGCGCCTTCCTTGCCAACGGCCGCTTTTGCCATTTTTTTGAGAAAAGAATAAACCTGCCTAACTTTGGCAATTCTTTCTGACAAGCTTCCCTCCTCAATGGCAACCATAAATTCCTGGGTTGAAAACGGCCCCCGCCTCCCTCCGTGAAGCCCGCCTTCAAGTAAAAGAAAGCAGGGAATCGGCATTTTTGGTTTTTTGTTACCTGTTAGTTCAGCGATGTGTTGCCAAAGAAGCAAATTTTTAGCCTTGGCGCCGGCACGGCAAACCGCCATCGAAACCGCCAAAATCGCATTTGCTCCTAAGCGCGATTTATTTTCCGTTCCATCCAGCTCGATTAAAATGCTATCGATTTCGCCCTGTTGGACAGGATCTTCGCCCTTTAAAGCCGGGGCAATTATTTTCTCAATATTTTCACAAGCTTTTTTGACTCCCCCATTCTTGTCTCTCAACTCCATCGCTTCATACCTGCCTTTGGAAATACCCGAAGGCACCGAAGCAGAAAATCTTTCTTGGTTCATTTCCAAAATCGCTTCGACCGTCGGGTCGCCCTTGGAATCAAGAATTTCCCTAGCTTTAATCTGTTTTATTCTAAACTTGAAATTTGTCTTTTTCATTTGGAATTAACTAGATATTGATGAGCCGACAAGACGGCTTTAACGCCCTCCCCCGCAGCAATGACGATTTGTTTATACTTCACATCCGTCACGTCGCCGGCGGCAAACAGGCCCGGGGTTTTGGTCGCACCGGTCTTCGGATCAACGACAATTTCTCCCCACGGGTTAAAAATAACCAGATCTTTAAGGAAGTCTGTCACGGGTAAAGAACCGATTTGAACAAAAACACCCTGAATCTTCAACTCCTTGATTTTACTTGAAACGAGGTCCTGATAAACTAATTTATCCACCATCTTTTCTCCTTTAATCTCTAAGGTTTGGGCCGATAAAATTATTTCCGTTTTCCCAGACTCTCTGATTTTTTGTTGAGTAATATCATCGGCAATTATCTTAGATCCAAACTCTAAAATATAGATTTTTGTCGCGTAGGGCAGTAAATCAATGGCCGCCTCAAAACCGGCATTGCCGCCGCCGACAATCGCTACTTCTTTATTCCTAAAAAGTGGGGCGTCGCAAACCGAACAATAAGAAACGCCTTTGTTCGAAAACTCGGCCTCGCCCGGCACTCCGAGCAATCTCGGGTTACGGCCAGAGGTGATAATAACGGTCCGACCCTCAAATCTCTTTCTTTGAACCGTCTCAATTTCAAAAACATTTTCTTTTTTAATCAACGAGATGGCCTGATCCCCTTCCCGAATCTCAACCGGGAATTTCTTCAAATGTTCTTTGAATTTTCCCATCAGATCCAGGCCGCTGATTTCGGAAAATCCGGGATAGTTTTCCACCCAAGCTGTTTTCCCGGTTTGGCCGACGAAATCTTTGGTAAGCAAAAGAATCTTTAGGGCCTTTCTCGCCCCGTAAATACCCGCCGCCACGCCAGCCGGCCCGCCGCCGATGATGATCAAATCATAAATATCTGCCATGTACTTAAATATAGCAATTTTTATCTTAAAAATCCAGCCATCAGTTTTTTGACAAACGAAGCTCCTCTATGGCTCGAAAGTAAAAAATCGGACATCGCACGTCCAACAACGCATTAATTCTGCCATCAAACCGACAGTTAAAACAACTTAGAATCATTGCTATAGCAATTATTTCTAGTTGTTTAAAAAAATTGAATTTTACCGCTGGGAATCGGACATGCGATGTCTGACAAATTGACGCGCCAAATAGAAAAACCCCGCTCTTGCGAAACGAGGTCTTTCGTTTTGGGTTCATTTCACCTACTCAAGGTAGAAGTTGGCAACCCCGAGATCTGCACAAGAAGCGCGTCGCCGGGAAGTCCACCATAGAGAAGGTCTGCACGGAATTCGTAAGGGGTAATGCTGTTCTCCGGTATCATCTGTTCATTGTAGGCTACGAAAACAGCAAAGGCGGAATTCGGAGAGTGTGAAATGCGCCACTCTCCAGGGACAATTGTGTTGCTTGCCAGATTGTAGATTCTCATCGATGTTTTGTCGATGAACTTGACCCTGTTTCCCTTAGCATCTGTCAAATAGATGCCGTCATTTGCGGATTTTGTTTCTTCGCCGCCCACCCACATCAGCATCGGGCCACCCGCATCAATGGAACCGGTCAGTTGAAAATCGACAAGCCGCCAGCCGACATTGCCGCCCTCAGCAGCAATAGTCCATCGATAGAGAACTTTCATTCCTGCGCCGAGCAAGGTTGACCCCTTTTCCGCCTTCATAACTCCAACAGGTGTCGGACGCGGCACCGGGGTGATCATCGCAACCTGCGTCTCCAGCGCGGCGATTTGCTGTTGCGTCTGGTACAGCCTTTCATTTATTTTGGTCATACTGCCCAACATGAATGAAAGAATGAAAAGTAGACCGGCGCCCAGCAATAATACCACAGACCCTGTGAGCAAATACTTGGGTTTCATTTCTCCTCCTTGGAGAATAGCGATCTTCGTTTTGGTTTTGAGTCTCATCAAAGACTCAACGAAGACCGTCAGCAGAGGGTTCCTGGATTCCCCAGGTTGTCTAACGAGGGGGTCGGGGAATCCTCTGCTAAGGGCCTTCAAAAACGAAGATTTTAACCCAAAACGTTTGTTGTTTTTAAAGAACAGAGTGCCCGAATCATAACATACAAATTTTATTATGTCAAGAACAAAAAGGGCACATCTCCGTAACGATTTACGAGGTCGTTAATATAATAAAAACGGCGGAGATCATCCGCCGTTTCCAATCCTGGCTTTTCGAATTTCAGGTTAAATGCCTTCTTTTCCTTTAATTTCGGCGATCATCTTAGCCAACTTCTCTTCGGCCATCTTATTCGAATCCCGAGGTAGGAGATTATCCATCCTGTTCTTGGCTGTTTCTAAAGCGCCAGTCACTCCCCAAGCATGGGCCCGATTCCCCAGATAGAACTTCAAAAGCAAGAAGTAGGTCAATAAAAGGGTGGCGATTAAGGAAAGGAAAAAAGAAAAATAAGCCGAGCTAAAAATGCCCGTCGGAATAGTAGTCGCGCCGGCGACGGAAGTTTTGACCACCTGAACCTTGGCCGTCGCCGTTTTGGCCACGGTCGTGTTGTAGACCAGGGCGGTATTAATGAGATCGGTGGTACCGAAAGTGAAATTAGCCGAATTGGCCACCACCGCTTCAAAAATGACGGTCTTGGTCTGTTGAGGATTAAGAGTGCCGATGTTTAAACCGTTGAGAATGTCGCCCGAGACAAGAACATTATCAACTTTCAAGTTACCCTTATAGCTAATCTTGTCGGGCAGAGTGTCTTTAACGATCAGGTTAGTCGCGGGCTGGCTGCCGGTTGAGGTAATAAAAATTCTGAACTCGATGACCTCGCCGGGATCGGCCGCCACCACTTCCTGAAAACCAGTGCCATCGCTCAGATTTCTCGCCAATTTACTGAGGCTCAAGTCCTGAGTTCCAGAAACAGAACTGACCACGACTTGAGCGGTCGCCTCGGCCGGAACAGCTTGTCCCCTCTCGACCCTAACTTTGGTAATATAAGTGCCGGGGTTAGAATAACTACAAGCGTCAACTATGGTCTTGGGGTTATCTATGATTCCATTATAGGTATATTCCCAAGTGCCATCTGAAGTGCAATCAAATCGGTAATTGATGGTGCCCGTCGCCGTTCCGGTCACCGTCGCTCTCAGATCAACTCCGGTCAAAGGAGCAGTGCCGGTATTGGGAAGAGCTTCCAGGCTGGCATAAAGCGTCGACTGAGCTCCGACTAAAACGGTCACGCTGTCGGCAGAAGACGCCCCGCCGGTATTGGTACAAGTTAAAGTGTAGGTTTTGGTGTTAGTTAAATTTCCGGTTGACTCAGAACCGGCCGTCACTTTTCCGCCCGTCCAATCGCCGGAAGCCGTACAATAACTGGCGTTGCTCGAGGTCCAAGCCAGAACCGCCGGAGTATTGGTATTAATGGTCAGCGGTCCGTCAGAACCATTGGCTTTAAGATCGACCGCCGGCGTCGCCTGAGATTGAGCCAAAATGGCCGTTGTTCCCTGGAAGGCCAGATTCTCTCTTTCTACCCTAATGCTGGCCGTGTAGTTGCCCTGACTAGAGTAATTGCAAAGATCGACCGCGGTATAAGCAGGACTGCTCGTAACGATAACCTTTTCCCAAACGCCGTCTGAAGTGCAGTCAAAACTATAGGTGATATTGCCGGTGGCGTTACCCGAAACCGTGGCCGTCAAATCGACTCCGTTTAAGGGAACGGCGCCCGAAGAAGGATTGGCCGAAATGTCGGCATACAGGGTAGAAGCCGCCAAGACCGGAAGCGATAGCGACGATCCCAAAATCAAAGCCAGTACCGCCAAGGCCGTAGCTTTTCTGAAACCCTTAAGATTTAGATATTTGTTCATGTTTTTTTCTTTGAGTTATTAATAATTTAACGAATGACCAGGGTAGAATTGCCCCAAACGGTCAAACCGCCCCTCTCGGCCATCACCTTAGCGATGTAGGTGCCGGCGGGAGAGTAAGCGCAGGAATAATTGGCGCTGGTTGAATTAAGCGAAACCACGTTATCCCAAACGCCGTCTGAAGTGCAATCAAATTTAAAGAGAGTGATGCCGGTCACGGTTCCAGAAACCGTCGCCGTTAGATTAGAACTGAGAGGAGCCGGCCCGCTATTCGGTTGAGCTTGAAGAGTCACAAAAAGGGTCGGCGTTGGGTTGCTGGTGGCTAGGCCCACGTAGATGACCGAAATTCCTTCGATAGTCATGCCGCCCCTCTGAACCTGTGTTTTGGCCCGATACTCGCCGCTCAAAGGGTAATTGCAGAGATCGGCGACGAAGTATTGGATGGCATCGGTGGTGGTTTGAAACTCCCAATTCCCGTCTGAAGTGCAGTCAAACTTATAACTGATAATGCCCGTCGCCGTTCCGGTCACGGTCGTTCTCAAATCAACTCCGTTCAAAGGAGCGTTGCCGGTATTGGGAATCGCTTCCAGGGCGGCGTATAAGGTTAACCGAGGATTGACGTTCACGATCACCGAATCGGTGGCATTTCCCCCGCTGCCGCTGCAAGTAATGATATATGTTTTTGAGCTGGTTAAGTTGTTGGTTGATTCAAAACCACCGGTGGCTTTGGCCCCGGCCCAGTCGCCGCTAGCCGTACAAATAGTGGTGTTGCTTGAAGTCCAGAAGAGAGTGGCGGCGGTGTTGTAATCAATGGTGATTGGACCGTCAGAGCTGTTGGCTTTGATGTCGACGGTTGGCGCCGGGGTCTGGACAATGGCCGAAACTGAATCATTAGCCGTACCGCCCGCGCCGGTGCAAGAAATTGTATAGGTGTAGGTTTTGACAACAGTTAGACTGCCGGTTGATTCTGAGCCAGAAGTAGCTTTGGCGCCGGTCCAGTCACCCGAGGCGGCGCAAGAGGTGGTATTGCTCGAGGTCCAAGAGAGAGTGGCGGCGGTGTTGTAGGCAACATTAACTGATCCGTCTGAATTATTAATTTTGAGGTCAACCGTCGGAGGCGGGGCCTGGACAATAACGGTAACCGAATCGGCCGCCGTGCCGCCGCTGCCGCTACAAGTAATGGTATAAGTTTTCGAATTGGTCAAACTGCCGGTTGATTCCGAGCCAGAAACGGCTTTACTACCCGACCAGTCGCCCGAGGCGGCGCAAGAGGTGGTATTGCTCGAGGTCCAAGAGAGAGTGGCGGCGGTGTTGTAGGCAATCGTCACCGGACCATCAGAACCATTGGCTTTTAAATCGACGGTGGGAGCGGCAGACTGAACAATAACAGTAACTGAATCATTGGCCGTCCCGCCCGCACCGGTACAAGAAATTGTATAAGTCTTCGAATTAGTCAAACTGCCGGTTGATTCCGAGCCAGAAGTAGCCTTGGCGCCGGCCCAGTCGCTGCTGGCCGTACAAGAGGTGGCATTGGTTGAAATCCAGGAAAGAGTGGCGGCGGTATTGTAGGCAATCGTCACCGGGCCGTCAGAGCTGTTGGCTTTGATGTCGACGGTGGGAGCGGTGGCTGGTTGGACAATAACGGTGACCGAATCATTGGCCATGCCCCCGGCCCCGGTACAACTTATGGTATAAGTCTTCGAATTAGTCAGACTGCCGGTTGATTCCGAGCCAGAAGTAGCTTTGGCTCCGGCCCAGTCACCCGAGGCGGTGCAGGCAGTGGCATTGGTCGAGGCCCAAGACAAAGTGGCGGCGGTATTGTAGGCAATCGTCACCGGGCCGTCAGAACCATTGGCTTTGATGTCGACGGTGGGCAGGCTTTGAGATTGAACAAAAATGGCAATCGTTCCCTGAAAAGAAAGGTTTTCTCTTTCCACCTTAACCGTGGCCGTATAATTCCCCACGCTGGCGTAGTTGCAGAGATCGACCGCCGTATAGCTGGTGCCACTCTGGGTGATGGTTCTCTCCCAGCTGCCGTCAGAAGTACAGTCAAATCGATAAGTCACGTCGCCCGAGGCCGTGCCCGAAACCACGGCCGACAAATCCACACCGGTCAAAGAGCCAACGCCGGTCGAGGGATTGGCAGAAATGTCAGCGAATAAAGTATTGCCCGCGCTCGCTGGTAACGGGGGTAAAAAACTCAAAACCAAGCTGGTCAAAACCAGCATTGCCAAATTTTTTCTCAAAAAAGTTTGTGTCATATTTGAAAATTGATAATTAATAATAAGAACCTTGTCTTTCTTGCTTTGCTCGAAAGTTGAAAATTTGTCTTCCCTCCTCTTCAATAGAGACCGTATCTCCATTGAACAAGAGGGATCTGAGCAACGACCCCTCTTGTCGTTGTTGATCCCTTTACTGGACGATCACGTCCGCGTCTCCGACGATGGTCAGGTTTTGCCTGACTACTTGGACCTTCGGCCGGTAGTTACCCGGCACAAGGTAAGTGCAAGACGCCGTCGCGCTCGATTGAGAACTGGGGAAGGCGTACTCCCAGCTCCCATTACCCTCGCAGTCGAAACTGTAGAGGATGTTCCCGGTTGCCGTGCCGGAAACATTAGCGACGAGGTTTGAGGTCAGGGGCGCCAAACCCGTATTCGGCTGGGGCGCGAGACTGACGCTCAGCGTTGGCGGCGCCGAGGTTGCCGTGGGCTGTGGCGTGCTCGTCGGTACCAGGGTCGCTGTTGGCGGTACCGACGTTGACGTCGGCGCCACCGTGGCGGTTGGCGCGAACACGTTGACCGTCGCATTACCACTGGCGGTCAAGCCTTGTCGCTGAACTTGCACTGCCGGCCGATACGTGCCGGCTTGGTACGTGCACAGCTGGACTGGCGACGTGGTCCAGCCGCCAAAGTTGCTGCCGTCGCAGGCAAACCGATACAAGATCGGCCCCTGCGCTGAACCGTAAACATTGGTTGTTAAGTTTACGGCCTGTCCGACCATTGCTTGGTCAGGCACGGGCCGCAACTCGACGTGGAGGTCCACCGTCGGCGTTGCGGTTGGAGTCGGCGTGTGCGTCGACGTATTGGTTGGCGCCGGCGTGTTAGTGGGCACGCCAGGCACCGGGGTACTGGTCGGCAACGGCGTCCGTGTTGGCGGCACGGGCGTGGTTGGTTCGACCCATTGGATCGGATTGCCGCATCTGGGCGACAAAGCCCAGTGGACGCCACCGATGACGCCTAGATCCCACGCCGGACCAATGTCCAGCGCTTCGCTAGTTGTCAACGGCCGCCATTTGCCGCTCGTGCCGTGGCACGAACCGATCTGCGCCCCGACCGGTATTACGATTTTTGCCGGCTCGACCCCCGACAGTTTTCCTGTCGGAAAGCCGGCAAACCGATTCAGCGTCGCGCCAGCGCCTTGCGCCTGGGTCCAGCTGATATCACTACCAGCCGGCCCGATGCAACGCCCCGAATCCCACCAACGACCAGTTGCCGACGTCGGCACTGGCCCTTGCGTTGGCGTTGCCGGCAGAGTGCCACTCACGCCCGGCACCACGAAGGTGGCGATCGGTGCAGCGGCTGTGGCACCTGGCACGGCGAACGTTGAGCTCGTCATCGGCGTTGGCATCGGCGTTTCCGACGTCGCGACAACGGGTGACAGTCCGGTGGTCGGCGTCGATGACGCCGGCCCCAGGCTGACACGCGCCAAGCCCGAGTTCGCCAGCAACACCACGCCCAGGACGCAACATGCCAACAAAAGCAGAAGCGCCCCAATCCCAATCAAGACCGTCACTCTGTTCATCTTATCCTTCCTTTCTTCGCTATGCGAAAGTTCTATATAAACCGCAGACTCTTTCCGCGGATTCCTACTTTAATCACATCTTTACTGGTTTGTCAATGCCGCGGGAGAAGTTAATACCGCTTCAACCGCTAATCGGCGAACGTCTTGGCCCGGCGGCCAGCAGGTAATCAAATAAATCAACTGTTGAGAATTGTTTTCATTAACCGGAATTTCTTCTCCCTTTGCTAAAAATATTTTTTGGGTTATCTGATAACGGTATTGTTTATTTTCAAAATTAATAAAAATCTCATCGCCCGTCTCTAAGTCGTTCAGCTGACTAAAAACCCAATAATATTTGAGCTTGGGCCAGCCCGGCGGAGAGGAATGGCCCAAAATAAACATCCGGCCCTCCCCGCCCGGGGAGTCCGAGCCCGGATAAACGGCCACGCCCCTCAGTAGGTCTTTGACGACTTCTTTAACCTCGGCCATTTTTGAAAAAACCAAAGGGACGCCCAGCGAAAGCCGGGGAATCTCCAAGCTGTCGGGCTTCTCGGTCAAAACAAATTTGATTTTTTCTGGCTTCAAGGACGCTTCAATACCCGACCTTGACGAAAGAACATCGGACGTTGACGGCAAACCCTCTTTTAAAATTTGGGCCTGGGTTTCAAAAATATTGAGCTGGTTTCTGAAGTAGTTAAAAGCCTGATTGAGGCTCAAAACCAGAAAAAAGAAGATGAAAGAAAAACAGAAGAAAAGAATAATTTTCCTGATTTCGATCAAAAGATTAATCGGCTCTCTAGAGTCCATTGATGATGACGTTATGTGGAATTAAACTAATAATCAATTGTTTATCGAGAAAACTGGAAAGAATGAATAAGAGAATGAAAAAGGTCGTGTTTAAAACCAAATCCCGACTCTTGATTCCTTGAGCTAAACTGACGAAAAGGTTGAAGATTAAGGCGCCGATCAAAAAGAGTAAGAAGAGACTAACTAATCTTGAGGTCAATGGATCGTATTGGGTGACGCCGAAGCTGATGATTGATTCCAGGGGCTTAGGCGTTGGAGATTTCTGGGTTTCGCCGGCCATGACGGCTGGAGACGAGGCCAAGGGCGACGGACTGATCAACGGTGACGGCTGGGGCGTTGGGGTCGTCAGGGGCCGCGCGACCGGCGTGCCAAAAAACTGAACCACCAAAGTTGTTTCCTGACCCTGAAAATCGCCCTTGACCACGGCGATGCCGATTTCCTTATAACTCGGGTTCAAAAGATTTTGTCGATGCGATGGCGAATCGTTCCAAGCCTTTTCCACTTCTCCAGACTCCAAAAAACCAATGGCTAAATTCTCTCCGGCCACCTGATAGTTATAACCGCTCTTTTTAAACCATTGCCAGGGCGGAATACCGCTAGGACTGACGTGGGAAAAATAATCATTCTGCAACATGTCCTGAGCCTTGGCGTAGGCGGCCTGAGTCAAAACCGGGTTTTCTTTCAGGATGGCCAATCCCTTCGCCTGCCGGTTTTGATTAGTGAGATCGATTAAGGTTGAACTGACTACTTCGGCAAAAAAAGAAGTGCTGGGAAATAAGAAATAGAATGGAAAAACGATTAATCTTAAAACCAAAAAGAGTAAAAGATAATAAGCCAAAAACCGCCTTTGTAAGAAAAGGGGTCGGAATTCATTTTCCGGGCAAGGGAAAAAAGCGAGCTTTAACTGAGGTAATAAGTTTTTTAGAGTAAAAATCCTTTCCATCTTGACAAATAATAACACTGTTTTGCCTATTAGTCAAGATAGGAAAGCTAACGAATGACTTCCGGAATGGCTTCGATCAAATCCGTGGCCATCAAAGACTCTCCGAGCTTCTTGACGGCTAATTCTCCGGCCAAGCCGTTGATGTAAGCGGCCGCTTGAGCGGCGGTGAAAGCATCAACGCCCCGAGCCAAAAAAGCGCCGGCAATACCCGACAGGCTGTCGCCCGTACCGCCCTTGGCCAAATAGGGTCCGCCGGTTTTGTTTAGAGCTACTTCCTGGCCGTCAGAAATAATATCCGTTCTACCCTTTAATAAAATAGTTATTTTTAATCTCTCGGCCTGTTCCTGAACTATTTTAATCTTCTCTTCATTGGGCAGTTTGTAAACTTCTTTCCCGGTTAGAATATAAAACTCGAAAGTATTGGGCGTGATGATGGAATTCTTTCCTTTAACCACGCTGGGATCCTTGACGAGGGCATGAATGGCATCCGCGTCAATCACGGCGGGCAAGGTATTGGTAGAGAGAAATTCCAGAATTGCCTCCTGAGTCTCTGGGCTCCGACCCATACCGCCGCCAATGACTACAGCGGTTTTACCATAAGAAACGCTTTTGGCTGATTCGGCCATGGCCAGCAAAGTGGTGACGTGCTTTTTTTCCAGCCAATCGCCGGCCAAGGGATAGGCGGCGAGAATCGGTGAAAAAGAAGCAATGATATCGGCCGCCCGCTTCGGCGCAATGATCCTAACCATATCGCAGCCGGCTTTAAAAGCGGCCAAACTCGCCAGGGCCGGGGAACCGGAATAAAACTCAGAACCGCCGATGACCAACAAAAGCCCAAAGTCATATTTCTTGGCATCTTGAGGCCGCGGCTTATAGATATTTTTTAAAATGCTCTTGGTGACTTCAATCATTTCATTTTTTAATTAAAATTATTGTTAGAAAAGTTTAAGTTTTTTAGCTAAGGATAGATTAGATTTAAGCCAATCGCGAGGATTGCCGCATTCCAGCCATTGACCCTCAAACTCACAACCATAAATCATCTTACCATCTTCGATCATCTTTTTAAAGGTCTCGGCCAGAATGATTTCGCCGCGGAAAGAAGGTTTGGCTTTCTCGAGATAATTAAAAACTTCGGGAGTCAAAATGTATTTACCCACGATGACCAGGTTTGAGGGGGCTTTGGCCATCTTGGGTTTTTCCACAATCTTCTGAATTTGGTAAAGCTTAGGGCCAATTTTTTTAACGGCGACGGTTCCATAAAGGCTAACCTTCTCCCTTGGCACTCTTTTTAGGGCGATGACGGGCTGGCCGTATTTCTGGAAAACCCGGGCGAGCTGTAAAAGACAAGGAGTTTTTGAAACAACCAGATCGTCGCCAAAAGAAACCATACAAGGTTCCCGGCCAACTATTTTTCGAGACAGCCTAATGGCATGGCCATCTCCCAAAGGTCTCCTTTGTAAAACAAAGGAAAAAGAAAGTTTCTGCCATCTTTTTTCTCCTTCTTTAAGTTCCTTTAAGAGATCAAGTTTGCCTCTTTCTCTTAAAACCTTTTCCATCTTTGGATTGGGTTTAAAGTAATCCCGCAGGATTTTCTTTTCCGGCGAAACAACAAAAATAACTTCTTTGGCGCCCGAGTCCTTGACTTCCTCGACGATATAGTCAATGACAGGGCGATCGAGAAGCGGCCAAAGTTCTTTGGGAAAGGCCTTGGAAAGCGGAAGAAACCGGGTCCCTAGCCCGGCAATTGGTAGAACGGCTTTTTTGATTGATGGATACTTCATCGTAAGAACCTTGCCTTCGGCAAGAACCTTGTTTCTCACTTTGTTCGAAATTAAAAAAGCCCTCGCCTCAAAATGGCAGGCGTCTCCCAAACTCTTTCTTTGGCGGCAATCGTTTCCTCTTCTGCCTTGACCTCTTCTTTAATCTGGAGGGCGTTGCGTCTAACCTTTTCTTCGGTCCTGACGGACCCGGTGGAATCTTCCTTGGGCGATCCTCCTTTTATCTTTTTGCGCTTTTTGGACTTGGTCCCGGAACCTTTTATTCGCCGACTCCCCAAGTTCTTGTCTCGACCGCCGATGGCCAGCAGAATCACCCGGATAGTTTCGGAAAGTTTTTTATTAAAACTAACGCCGAAAATAATCCTCGCTTCGGGATGAACCGCATTAAAAACGAGCTGGCTGATTTCCGAGACCTCGGCCAAGCTCAAATTGGGATCAGAAATAATGTTGAATAAAACGGCGCGGGCGCGACGAAAGTTATAGGATAAAAAGATGTTTTGGAAGATTTTCTTCTTGACCTCTTCGATTTTAGCGCCCTTGTCGAATTCGCAACTGGCCAAAAAGGCCCCTTTGCCCTTGCCGTCTAAAATCGTTTTCAGGTCGGCAAAATCAATATTGATCAATCCCGGCTGAAAAATCAGACCGATCAACCCTTCCAAGCCTCGAGACAAAACTTTGTTGATGGCGGAAAAACCTTCATTGAAAGAAGCGTTTTTGTCTAAGGCCTGGAAAATCTTTTCGTTGGGTAAAACCAGAGTGGCATTCAGGCTGGCTTTCATCTTCTCGAGCGAATCTCGGGCGATTTCTATCTTTTTTTCTCCCTCAAATTTAAAAGGAAGGGTAAAAATGCCAAAAGTCAAAATTCCCTCTTGCCGGGCAATCTTGGCAAAGATCGGAGCCGCGCCCGATCCTGTCCCGCCGCCCAAACAAGAAATAATAAAGCAAAGATCGCTGCCTTTGAGGAATTTGACAATTTTCTCTTTTTCGGCCAGGGCAGCGGCCCTCCCGATTTCTGGATCCATGCCCGTACCCAAACCGCGGGTAAACTTTTCTCCGAAGTTAAAAACCTTGATCGCTCCGGAAGTTCTTTTGCGCGAACGCCAGTCGGTATTGGCGACCAAAAAATCGACTCTCTTTAACTCTGGAGCCAGTTCTGAAACGATCGCCGCTCCCCCATCACCGATGCCAATAACTCTAATCCGGGTTTTCTTCAATTTGAGATCCTCTCCGGGTTTTTCCACGTTTCTCGCCCTGCTCGAAATAATTTTTTTGGCCATTAATCTAATTTATCTCGTTTTAAGCCAACGGTCAATCCCTTTTCAGCCAGTATTTCAGAATTGTCCAGATGCCGATGAGACCGTCTTTAGCGTGAATTTTTTTGCCCTCGGCAAAAGAGCGGGGCCGGTAGCTGATCGGCGCCTCTTTGATCTGACGACCGCTCTTTAAAAGCCTGACGGTTATTTCGGCTTCAATTTCAAAACCGTGGCTTTCCAAATTAATTGATTTGATCGCTTCGCCTCTAAACAACTTATAACCGGTATAGGCGTCGGTCAGCTGAGAGCCAAAAAGGAGGTTGATCAAAAACGTCAAAAATCTGACGCCCAAAACATAAGGCCAATATCCCCTTCTTTCGGGGTTCAGTTCGCGAGAACCATAAACTGCGCTCAGCTCGGGATTCTCTTCTAATGTTTTTAAAAGTCGTGGCCAATCGGCCGGATCATATTCCAGATCAGCGTCTTGAATGATGATGGCTTGACCCTGAGCCGCGGAAAAACCCGTGCGCAGAGCGGCGCCCTTGCCTTGATTCCGACCGTGCTTAAAAACCCTGACTCGCTCAAAGAAAGGTTCTAATTTTTGAGCCGTGCCATCGCTTGAATCGTCATCAACGACGATGACCTCTTTCTCCCAATCCCCGATTCCCTGGGTTAAGACCTTTTCTAAAACTTTTTCGATGGTCTTTTCTTCATTGAAAACAGGAATGATAATAGAAAGCTTTTTCATAACAAAACTAAGTTTTGATATACCGGGCGTCCCGCCCGCTATTAAGGAGATTTTATCACGCCGAAGACTTCTTTGGGAATTTCGTATTGGCCGATCACGTTTCGGTTTAATTCATTCACTTTAAGAAAAACAATGCCGTAGCTGTCAAAATAGACAACGGCCCAGCTGGGATCTTTTATTCTTTTAACCAAAAACTCCTGACCCCAAGGCGTGGCGTCGCGATGAGAAAAGAAAATGGCGTTAAAACCGTATTTTTCTTCTCCTCGCCTCCATTCATTTTCGTCTTCCTGAAAAGGGATATACTTTTTCTGGAAAAAGTCCAGCGAATAAGCTTCGGGCCGGTTGTCGACAAAAACCCGCTCTCGCGGAAAGAGGTAAAAAATGAGATAACCGCCGATATCGTAATTGTTGAAGATCGGCCCCTTTAAATCCTGTTCTCGAAAGAAGTCGGCGGCCGAACTATTGCCCGCCAAGACCCCTAGGCCCAGGCGCGGCGGAACCGAAATTCTTGAACTGTGATTAAAGATTAAGAGAACAACCATCGTCGATCCCAGAACAATGAGTAAAGAACGAAAAGAAAGAGAAAGAAAATCCAGCCGGACCCTCTCCGGAAAGAAATTACCCTCTTTGATTACTTTCAAGTTGGCGGCGATTAGCGGCAGGCTAAAGAGTCCGAAAATGGTGAAGTTGCGGATGGCTAAAAATCCGGCCAGGCCAAACCCCAGGGCGAAACAAAGATTAACCAAAGAAATCTTCCGAGGAGCTATCTTCAAAACGGCTAAAAAGCTTAAAACCAAAACGAGAAGAACAATCTTAAAAAGAAGAAAGTTGGGATTAATGATGAACCCCAATTTTTCCAAAAACCAAACCGACTGGTTTTCGAGTAACCGATAGCCGTAATTCTGAAAAATATTAAAAGGAGCTGAAGCTCCCTCAATCCCAAAAGGATTAATAAGGGTGCTCAATACAACGAGCAGAAAGAGCGAACTTAATTTCAAAAAGTATCGGCGCCGAGCGGAAATCAATAAGCTTTCCAAAAGGAAAACACCGACTAAAACTGGCCCGAGAATGAAATAGAGGTGGAGATTAACCCAAAAAACTTCAATCAAAGGCAAAAGCAAAAGCCAGCGCCAACTCAAAAAACCCTGGCGCCAGCTCCAGAGAAGGTTGAGAAAAAAACCGGCAAAAACATAGCTAAAAACTTCCGGCCGTAGCTCAATCCTTTCGGCTATTAAGGGGATAATCAATAAAGACAGGATGACGGCCAAGCCCAAGTTGGTCTCTTTACGAGCCACCCGGAAAAAAAGCCAAAAGGCCAAAAAGCTCAAACCAATAAAAAAGAGATGGAGGCCGACGAAACCCGCCGAACGGAAAACGAGGAAGAAAATAACTCCGCTCAGCCAGTGATGATTAATAGTCGGGTAATCGGGCTCCGTGTAGGAATAAAAGTTGGTTTTTAAAACCGGGGAATCCAAAGAAAAATTCTCAACTAAAATCTGGCCGTTTTTCAAGTGTCGGCCCAGGTCCGCTGCCGCCAAATCAATCCGGTGAATCAAAAACAATCCGTACCAAGAGAGTAAAAGAAGAAAAAGAAAAACCACCAGATAACTTTGAGGATTTTTAAGACGATGGATAAACATTAAAAAATTCTACCGGGAACACCGGTAAATAACAAGGTGGTTATCTGATTCTTGAGCGGTACTGGGAAATTCTTTTAACCGCTGGCAGCTCTCCCGAAAGGCCCGGGGACTGAAAAACCCCTCGTAGCCAAAATCAGTGATTCCCTCTTCCGGGCGATCGGTGATGCGGGCCAAAAGAAAAACGCCGTTCTGAACCGCCGCCCGACTGACGATTTCTAAATCCAGAGCGCCCGAAGCAAAAACTTGAGGGTTGGTATCGATATAGCCGTTCAGAAGCTTCTTCTGGCTGAGCAGGGCTACGAGAGGCGCCACCTCGTGAGAGCCGTAAAGAGGAAAGGTTTCGGGCCGGGTTTTAAGATAATCGGCAACTTCAATGGCGTTGAGAAAACGGCCGTGGATAAAAAAGCTCTGTTGGTAATACCAGAAAGAAACGCTCAGAAATAAGATATAGAGAATCAGAATAAAAATCGACCAATCCTGACCGACCAGGGATTTGGCCCAGAGCCAGGCGACAAAAGACAGAGACAGAATGACCAAATAGGGCAAGAGACTGCCAAAGTAAGTATAGTAGAGATCGGGAAAGAAAATGAGAAAAACGACGGTCAGGCAAAAGGGCAAAAGAAATTTCTTCTGCCGATTGACTAAGGCGCCGGCCACGGCCAGACCGATCAAGAGCCACTCGCGCTTGAACAAAAAGGTAAAGACCTCGAGTTTATTTAAACCGGCCGGCCGGTTGAGATGATGAATCAGCAAATCATCAACGACGCGGGGAAATGACAATAAAACTAATGGCCCCATAACCAAAAGCAGACAGCAAACCAGACCGTTAATGAGACGAACGAGGACGCGACGATCTTTTTCCAGAAAAACAAAAAGGGCAAAGCCGAGAAAAGCCGGCAAGACATATAATTTGGTCAATAAAGACAGTCCCCAGAAAAACCCAGACAAAAAGGGATGGTTCTGCTCAAAAAACAAAAGAGCCAAAACAAAAAGAAACACCACCAGCTGGACGCCGGTTAAATAATCGGACAGAGCCAAAACCGAAAAAGAAAAAAGATAAACCAAAGGGGCCAGAAAGGCTAAAGGATTATTCTGTTTTCTTAACAAAAAGAAAAGAATTAAGGCCGTGGCTGATTCCAGAATAATGGGCAGGGCCTGATAGAAAAGCAGATGGTCGCCAAAGAATAGGCGCAAACCAGCCAAGAACAAAATCAAAAAAGGCGGGTCGGCCAGGAAGAAATCCCGGTAGGGCAGTTCTCCCTGGGTCATGGCCTTGGCCATGTAGAAATAGGCGTTGCTGTCGCCGAAATGAAAAGTGAGGTTGGCTAACTTAAAACCCAGGAAGCCGATGATCACTAGCAGGATGAAACTCCATTCGAGAATCTGTTTTGTTTTCTGATTCATGGCCTAAATCTACATTTCAAAATCGTCCACAGACCGATCAGCCCGTCTCGGGCGCGAATCTTTTTGCCCTCGGAAAATCTTCTCGGGTGATAACTGATGGGAACCTCCTTAATCGAATAACCGGCTCGGATCGTCTGGGCCGTCACTTCCTCACAGAATTCAAACCTTTGAGTCTTGAGCTTTAAATTTTTAAGCAGATCGGCGCGGAAAAGCTTGTAGCCGGTATTGACGTCGGTCAGATTCGTGCCAAAAAGGAAATTAAAGAAGCGCGTCAGGAACCGACCACCCCAGAAATAAAAGAAATAACCTCGGCCGGACAGGCCCAGATTGCGTGAACCGTAAACCACCGGCGAACCTGCCTTGAAAGCTTTTAAAAGATTTTCGTAATCCATCGGATCATACTCTAAATCCGCGTCCTGAATGATGATGGCGTCGCCGGTTGAAGCCTTAATCCCGCTCCTGATCGCGGCGCCTTTGCCCTGATTTTTCTCATGTCGAATCGTCTTTAAATTTTGCTTGTCCGCCGTAGTCTTGGCGAAGGCGGAGATTTTCGATTCGGAAGAATCGGTTGATCCGTCATCAACGACGATGATCTCTTTTTCGTAATCTAAAACCAGGGCTGAGATCACTCGCCTCAAGATCTCCTCGATTGTCCCCTCTTCATTGAAAACCGGAATAATAATGGAAAGTTTTCTTAACATCGAAAGGTTTTTGTTAAATGGCAAAAAGTAAAGTTTAACTCAGATAATGACAGAAATTCCCCCGTGTTGGAAAATAGGAGCGAAGCGACGTAAGAAACCAGAAGGTTTCTTAAGCGGGGGTCGGGGGAATTTCTCTGAATTGAAAACCGGAATAATGATTGAGAGTTTCTTCATCTCTTTTCGCTCAATTCTTTTGTATAGAGAATGAACGATTCAATGTTTTTGTCTCCGGGAAATTGTTTCTTCAGACCGTCCAAAACTTCCAAAGCCGATCCGTAGTCTTTTTTTTCCAAGTAAAGGCCAATCAGAGCGTTGTAGGAAAAGAAGAATTTGGGGTTGAGGCTGATGGCTTTTTTAAAGCCCCCAATGGCCAAGTCAATCCGACTCGTATCCCGATAAACATTGGCTAAATTGTGCCAGGCCACCGGGTTTTCCGGATCGAGTTGGATGGCGGATCGATAAGTTTTTTCGGCCTGAACAGAATCTCCGTGATCGGCGTAGGCCATGCCCAAGTTATTGATGACGCGATAGCTCCAGGGAGTGTACTTTAATGTCTGATTGTAAAAGGTGATCGGGTCGCGCCACTCCCGATTCCGGATAAAAGTCTGCCGCGCTAGAAAAGCCAGGAAAATGGCTAAGAGAATCAAAAGGAAATTCCGAGAAAACGGGTATTTTTTAGAAACCCAAAGGCCCAGCCAAATTAAAATTAAAAAAATTCCCACCAAAGGGAAATAAAGCCAGTGCTCATAAAGAAGGCCCGAAACCGGGATGAGAAGATTAGAAGTCGGGGCTAAACCAATAAAAAACCAGATCAGGCCAAAACCCAGAACCGCCCGACGCTGAAAAGGCAAAGAGAAGAAAGCCAAAGCCAACAGACCGAAGAAAAGAAAACCGCCCAGGATGACGTCCGGAGAAAACGGGGAATTCGCTAGAACCACGCTGCGCTCCATGTGCAGGCTCTGCGGCCAGAAGAGCAAGCCGAAATAGATCACCAAGACCCGGAAAAAGGTAAAAAGCCGCACCAGGAAATTGGCGGTAAAAACATTGGTTTCATTGTAAAGATTAAAGGTGTTGACGAAATTCAATGTCGTCGCCCTGAGAAGAAAATAGATCAGGGCCAGAGCTAAAAAGGGCCAAAACTTCCTGACGCTAACTTTTAATCTCTCTCCGATCCCCTCTGCTGGTTTTTGAGAAAAAAATCCCAGCAAAAAAATCAAAACCGGCATAACAATGGCTGTTTCTTTTGAAAGAAGGGCCAGGGTCGACATTAGAAAAGAAAGCCAAAACCATTTGCTTTCCAAAAACGGCGCGCCGGACTGATCGAATTTCAGATAGAAAATGAGCCCCAACAGAATGAAAAAGACCGACAAAGGATCGGCCAGTCCCGAGACGTAGGTCACGGCTTCGGTCTGCAAAGGATGAATGAGAAAAACCAAAGCCGTCAGGAAGGCCAGCTGGCGATTCTGGAAAAGACGGAAGAGCAGGAAAAACAATAAGAGGGCGTTGCCGGTATGAAAAAGGGTATTGATAAAATGATAGCCAGGAGGCCAGTTGCCCCAGAGCTTCCACTCCACCGAAAAAACGGTCAGAAGAAGAGGCCGCCAGTAATTGCTCATCAGACCGGCGCCGGCAATCAAGTTTTCGGAAAAATAACGGGGGAAATATTGCCAGTCTTTGATGTACTGATTCTTGAGGATATTGTCGTCGTCATCCCAGAACATCTGGTTGCCGAAAGAATTGGCGTAAAGACTAAAGCCAATGAGGATTAGAAAGAAAACGGCCAGCCGATTTGGAGAAAGCTTTAACATTTTTTCATTAATTAAGAAACTTTGGCTCCCGGAGAAACCGCCTGGTCCGGAACGAGCAGAACGACCTTGTCTGCTTGGCTCACCGCCAAAAGCATGCCCTGGCTCTCTAGACCCAGGATCATTCTCGGCTCGAGATTGGCAACAATAACAATCTCTTTGTCAACCAGATCTTCTGGCTTGTACGACTTAGCAATGCCCGAAACAATCTGTTGTATTCCCAATTCTCCCAAGTCAAGGTCTAATCGCAAGAGTTTTGCCGATCCCAAAACCGGCTCGGCCTTAATAACTTTGACCACCCTTAAATCTAATTTTTGAAAATCCTCTAGATTAATCATAACTTGCCAGCTGGCCGCAGGCGGCTTTAATGCCCCGGCCGAAACGATATCTTTCCGTTACCTCGATTCCCTGCTCTTCCAAAACTTGCCGGAATTTCTTAATTTGCTCTTTTTCCGACGGCTCAAAAACACCGGTCGGATTGTATAAAATGAGATTAACCATAAAAAGAGATTTTTTAAAGCGGCGGAGCAAATTAATGAGCTCTCCAGCCAAATCCGGGGAATCATTAACCCCTTTTATCATTATATATTGAAACATCACTTTTCGTTTGGTCTCTTTTAAATAATTGTCAACCGCATCTAAAAATGCTTTTAAGGAGTGGGCCTTGTTAGCGGGGACAATTCTTGTTCTCAATTCGTCATTGGGAGCGTGCAAAGAAATCGCCAGATTAATCTGCAATGGTTCTTTGGTCAATTTATTGATGCCGCCCTCAACTCCGACCGTGGAAATAGAAATGTGTCGGGCGCCAATGTTCAAGCCGTCTTTGCTATTTAAAATCCTGATCGCCGCCATAACCTTGTCGTAATTTAAAAATGGCTCGCCCATGCCCATAAAGACGATATTGGTTACTCGCTCGCTAAGTTTTTTGAGATAACGGGCAAAAAATAAAACCTGCTCAATAATTTCAAAAGATTCAAGGTTTCTTTTAAAACCCATTTTCCCGGTGGCGCAAAAAGAACAGTTCAGGGGACAGCCGACCTCCGAAGAAACGCAAATCGTGTTGCGACCGCTCGGATAACGCATTAAAACCGTCTCCACTCTCAAGCCGTCTTTGAGCCAGAGTAAAGCTTTAACCGTCTTTTCGTCATTAGAAACCGAAGTTTCCGCCTCAATTTTCAAAGGAACAACTTCTGAAAGCTTTTCTCTCAGAGCCAAAGGCAAAACCGTCGCCTCCTGCCAATTCTCGATTAAATCGAAAAACACCGCCTTTTTCGCCTGCTTTAATCTAAAATTCGGTTCCTCTTTTAAAACTTTTTCCAGATTGCCCAAATCCATAGCATTCAAAAATGTTTAAGCTCCGAGCTTAAACATTAAAAAACCCGACCTCCGTAAGTTTAAACTTGGATAATATAGAGGCCCTTCTTCTCAATTTCTTTCTTTTGGCCAAAATCGTCGAGTTTGAAATTAAGAACATATTTTACTTTCTTTGAGATTTTCCGGCCGGTGTATTTTTTCTTTTTCGGATCATACTCTTCCAAAAGTAAAGTATCGCCCTCTTTAACTCTAAAGTCGGCGACCCTAACATCAAATTTCTTTTTGCCCGACTTCATCAGAGCAAAAATCTTAGGCCAGCTCTTTTTTTTGATGATTGCCATATTTTAAGTTGTATTATTGTTTTGAAGTAGACTACGCCGCTAGCCAGCCGCCGTCCACGTAAAAAGTGGCGCCGGTGACATAACTCGCTTCCTCCGAAGCCAGAAACACGACCATGGCCGCGATTTCTTCGGGCCGGCCCATCCTTTTTAAAGGAACGCCGGCCAAGAAAGCTGACATGACTTCTTTGGACATATTGGCTTCGGCAATCATGGGCGTATCGATCGCGCCCGGCCCAATGACGTTGACGTTAATCCCGAGGGGCGCCCATTCCTGGGCCAGGGTCTCGGTCAAGCCGATAATGCCGCCCTTGGAAGCGGTGTAGTGGGCCGCCGCCATTATTCCAACGCCGACGCCGCCAGAAGCAATCGAGGCGATATTGATGATCCGACCCCATTTATTCTTAGCCATTTCCTTGGCCGCTCGCTGGGCGCAAAAAAACTCGCCCTTGAGGTTGATGTCCAGAGTCTGATCCCAGTCAGCTTCGGTCATCTCTAAAGCCATTTTCGGTTTGAAAATGCCGGCGTTGTTGACGAGAATGTCCAGCCTTCCCCATTTTTCGACCACCCCGTCGAAAACCCGATCGATTTCCGCCTTGTTAGTCACGTCCAGTTTCCAGGCCGCCGCTTCCCCACCTTTGGATTTAATTTCTTCAACCACTTTTTGACACTCTTCTAAACTAATATCGGTCACCGCTACTTTGGCGCCCTGCTGAGCCAGAGCCAGGGCGTCAACTTTGCCCATTCCCCTCCTGGCGCCGGTCACCAAAGCGACTTTGTTTTTGAGTTCAAACATATTTTCTAAACTTTTTTGCGTTATTAATTCGGCTTTGCTCCCCGCCTTCATTCTAGCAAAAAGCCGCCCGCCTTCACAGAGTTTCGGCGGGCAAGCCTCCTTGGCGATTTTTGGTTACACCTTTTTATACAAAAAGATATGGTCAACGAACTTGCCCCGGTGCTTTATCCCCTGGGGCAACCGGCCATATTCCTTAAAACCAAACCTTTTCCGGTAGAGCCTAAGAGCAATCGGATTATTGGCGAAAATTCCCAAGGTGACGATTTTCAGCTTCTTGATCTTTTTGGCTTCTTTAAAGACCAGTTTCATCAAGAGCTTACCAATGCCTTCATTCCTAAGACTCTTGGCCACCGTAATGCCGAAAACACCGACGTGTCCGGAAATCTTGTCTTCCAGATTAATATCAGAAACGGCGACCAGTTTATTTTGGCAGAAAACCATTAACTTGACCGCCTCGTTCTTTTTAATCTTTTTGAAATAGGAGGCGAGATATTTTTTCTCATCGGCCAAGGAAACTTGCTCTCCCTGGAATCTAATGAAAGTTTTCTCTTTCGAAAGAGTGTTAATGTAATTTCGCAAAGCCGAAACATCCGACCCGAGCGGGTAGCGAATGACAATCTCTCTCCCCTTTTTGGTTTGACCTCTAAAAACAATCTTGCCTGGTTTCATGGTGATACGGTATATATTTATTGTTCCTCTACGGTCACGCTTTCCATGACCACCGGTGATAAAGGTTTGTCGCTTGGATCGACCGGAACCTGGCCAATGGCATCAACTACGGCTTGCCCTGAAATCACTTTACCGAAAATCGTATAGTTATGTGGCAAAGGATAGTCTTCGAGCATAATAAAAAACTGGCTGCCGTTGGTGTTGGGGCCGGCATTGGCCATGGCAAGTACGCCTTTCTTATAGCCGGCTTTGTAGGATTCGGTATTGGGATTTAACTCGTCTTCAAACTGATAGCCCGGCCCACCCGTGCCATCGCCCCTGGGATCACCGCCCTGAATCATGAATCCCTTTATGATCCGGTGAAAAGTTAAACCATCGTAAAAACCTTTTTTAACTAAGGCGATAAAATTCTCAACAGTTTTAGGCGCGTCCTGATCATTGGTCTCAATCTTGATTTCGCCCAGATTCGTCTTAATGTTTACGGTAGGCATGTTTTTTTCTCCCGTTAAAAACTTAAGGCTGGAAATAATTTGCTGGCCGATTTTATTATTTTCGACCGGATTAGATAGATTAGGATTTTCCTCGCCAACGGGAAGATTGAAATAATAAAGCTTGTCGCCTTTAGCCAAATAAATCCACTCATCATTACGGTCATCGGCCATGACTCCGTATAACTCGTAGGCGGGCCGCCCGGCGATGGTTAATTCCCTGGCCTCTTTATACCGAATAATACCTGGACCGTCGGGTTCGTTTGCTTTCTGATTCTCGCTTAAAATCTCTTCGACCCATTGTTTGGAACTTAATTTCTTAGGATTGTCAAAAACTCGAAGGCTCAGCCAGTAAGGCTCAAGGGTATTAACGGTATGGACCAACCAATAAAGGCCGGGGTCTTCCTGATCGGTGTTATAATCCCATTCTAACGGATATTTTATCTCGTAACCGTAAACCTCGCTGCGGAAAACCTTCCAGTCGGCTGTCTCGTTTGGGCTGGCTTCGGAGGACGACTCTGCCGGCGTCGCACTGGGTGTTGGGCTAATTACGGGATTAAAACTTCGGTTCTGCCAAAACCAATACCCGATGGCTAAAACAACCAAAACGATAATAAGAACCTGCCTTAATGGCAGAACCTTGTTTCTCGCTTTGCTCGAAATGAAAAAAATGATCTTTCGCGGTTCAAGTTTCATTTTTTATTACAAACCCAGCTCCGAAGATATCTCCTGCATGGCCGACAAAGCGATTTGGATAAATTCGGCTAAGGGAATGCCGAGGCGCGCTTCACACTCCTGAATCTGTTCTCTTTTGACGCCGGCGGCAAAAGACTTTTCTTTCCATTTGCCGAGAACGTTTTCCACCGTCAATAAAGATAGTTTTTTCTCCGGCCGGATCAGAGCGACCGCCACGATCAAACCGGTCAGCTCATCGCAGCAGTAAAGCGACCATTCAAGTTTGTTTTTGGGAGAATTTTGGCCAGTGTGACTGAAATTGTGCGAAAGAATCGCCCCAATGATCTCCGCATCAGCTTCACCTATTTCTTTCAACCATCCGACCATTTTCAAAGTGTGCTGTTCCGGAGTGGCCTTGGTTTCTTCGTAATCGCCGTCGTGCAAAAGGCCGACGATTCCCCATTTTTCTTGGTCTTGGCCAAAATACTTGGCTAAAGCTCGCATCACCGCCTCAACCGAATAGCAATGCCGCCGGAGATTCACCGACTGCATTTTTCCGTGCAAAAGTTCTAACGCCTGGTTCCGATTAATCATGGATTTTTGCAAAAAGGTGTCAGGAACCTTTTTGTAACTAATTTGAATGTTTTTGAGGAACGACGAAAACAGAAGCTATATAAACAATCGTTCCCGGGAAAAAACCGGTAAAGATCGTCAGTAATAGCCAGGCGACCCTTAAAATGACGGGGTCAAGGTCAAAATATTCACCCAGACCGCCGATGATCCCCGCGAAAACCTTGTTGTTTTGACTTCGATAAAGTTTTTTCATGAAATTACTTTTTAATAATTTTATGGCTGACCGTTTTTAGATTTTAGATGGTGACTGTCACCTCGATAGCTACGAACAAATTTGTTCCTAAATTTCGCATTTGGCGTGAATTTGATCAAAAATCCTTTTGTTCGAACAATAAAAGGTTCCTGACACCTTTTCTTTCTGACACCTTTTCTTTCCCCTAGGAGTGTCTCATCTACCCGTCTCGGTCCCCCTTCGTTAAAACTACGGCGGGACAAGTCGGGGTCATTTTAGCACAAATGAGACAAAAACAAAAAACCGCGCTCTTGGCGGTTTTTTGGATTCTGCTCGCCCAATGAGACGAGTTTCGCATAATGAAGTGGATAGAATTGATACATTATCCTGAACTTACCACAAAACAGACCAAAGAGCTATTGGCTCTGGTTTGATATTGCAAACAAACTCGTCTGGCTCCTATTCAGATGAGCAAAGACATTCGTATGTTGCAGCTATCCCACACGCGAATTCGCTTTCACATAACTCCTTAGCGATAGGTTGAACACTCCATCCCTCTTCTCCCTTTTCAGCGCACGCTGTCCGAGTGATGCATGTTTCTTCACTTGGAACACAGGTAGCACCTTCACACACACCCACTTGTCCATTTATCTGGCATGATGTCGGTTCTAGCGGGATTCCATGAATGCAGCCCGGTCTCAATCCCGTCGAGCATACGTCACTCGTGCAGGAGTTTCCATCATCGCAATCTGCATTTGTCTTGCACGCGCCGCCACAGGTACTATTGATATAGCCTTGCAATGCAGGAAGCCCGCCAGTGCGGAATGTTTCAATACCATTTTTAGCACAAGTGCCCATAACTTGATTGGTTGCCGTTTTGTCCTGATACTCAGCAATTGTTGCTTTACTTTGGCAACAATTGACGAGACTTTGAAGCGTGGTTGCGGGCTCAACGCCTGGTGGATTTCCAGATCTACCAGCGCCTGGAACTGCATTAGCAGTATTCAACAGACCAACTATAGCTACTACAGTCACAATTGCTACTATGGTTAAATTTTTGGTTTTCATAGTTATTATTCCCTAGAACGTTTTAGATAAAACGACCTTTATGTGTGGATTTGATGTAATGATTGTTCGTGTCGTGACTACAATCCAGAGAGATCAGTTTCAATTGCTTTGAGTTCGGCATCAAGACCCGAAAGATTGGTTTCGTTGAGGTCGGCCTTAATGGCGTCGAGTTCGTCGGAAGAACGCACGGTTTGCAACTTTTCTGCAAGCGCGTCTTCTCCAGAAGGCATCTGAAGCCCCGCGTCTTGAAGCGCCTGTTGTTCCTCTGAAGAAAGTTCAATCGGCGTTAAATCCTGCTCAATTATAAGGGATTCTTGTTGATACGAGGGCCCGCGATTCAAGAAGAATAATACTCCTCCAGCAACAACAAGAATAATAATCGCAATTGTAAGTGTGTTTTTATTTATAGCCATGATTATTTGTTGAGCGCTGATCTGGAACTGTTGTAATTGTTGCCTTGTATATACACCTCAATAATTATAGCGCGAAGGTTTTCTATTTCCACCTTAAGCTCTGTGGCTATCGCGCGGGCTTCTTTTGCGACTCCCCCCACGTTTTCACCAAGAAGCAGTGATTCATATTTCGTCTTAAGTTCTTCCATCTTTGCCTCGCTTTCAACGCTCATATTTTTGGCTTCCTCAATGAGCAGAATGGTCGAAGATACATCAATTCCTTGCGCTTCAAATTTTTCAATCCGCGATTCCAGCCTGCCTAAAATATGGTCAAACCGGGCCATTGCCGAGCGGAAACGATTGAGCATGCGCAATCCTTTGCCATGAGCAAGAGCAATGCGATTCCCGTCGGCTGTATCTATCTTGAGGAATCGGAAATTATCGCGAAGTTCTTTTGCGTTCTCGCGAATACCAAGATTCACGGATACTATTTCTGTCAGGAATATTCCGCGGTTGGCTCGGAGTTCATTTATGAAGTTTTTGCGCTCTTCGGGCGCGGTGGCAGATTTCAAATTCTGTATAGCGCTCGTCTGCTCGTCGTGAAATACTTCTCTCCCGGCTTCGCGTGCTACTTGCGCGGCCCTTGCGTCTTGCGACTCTCCAGGGATTCCTTGAATTTTAATATATGGTTTAGATCGCGGAGTGTCTCCTGCGTCAGGAACAGAAACTGCCTCCGTGCTTTTAATATCAATTCCGTCGAGTTTTAGAAATATTCCTTGAACTCCTTCCTCATTTATTCCGATTGCAATCAGAAACGATTTAAGCTCGGCTTCGTAGACCCCGCCGCCCTCAAGCGCTTCCGTGACTTTGTTGATGTCCGCGCCGCCAACGCCGTAGGAGAGAAGAATATTGCCAACCTCCATCCTTACTAGCCCAACAGATTTATTTGACAGCGAAGAACCGTACCTTTGGGTAGAAACTTTACCTCCAGGAATCTGTTCAATGTATATATGGAGCCCCGGTACCGGGTCGCCGGCAAAGACAGGAATGCCAAAGCTCACTGCAAGTCCGGCAGTAAACACCATCCCCGTGATCAATATTGTAATTATTTTTCGATACATGAATTCTCTTAGTGTACGTTAAGGATTACTGTATTTTGTCTTACAAATCTACTTTACCACCAGTCGTACGAGCGTCAAGGCTGCTTTGATAAGGACTCAGGATCCATTGGGGTCTCGGTCTCCTCGATACTTCCAACCTTGGCTGCGGGGCTTGGTATCCTTCACTTACGTTTCGGACTACCCTTGCGCCCCTCCACAAAATCCTTCTTCAGGGCTACGGAAACAAGTCTTTTATATGCAAAGGATTTCCCTGAACCGGTTTTAAGATATTGCTCAAAATCTCTTGATTCTTTTTCCGTTCCAAATGTGCCATACCATACTAATTTCCAAGGTATATGTGGTTTAGTAGATTTTACTTCACCACGATTATGAGACAAAACCCTTCTTTTCAAATCATCGGTCGAACCAAAATAGAAAATATGAGATTTTGAACTTAATAATATATAACAATAATACATTTTGGCTTGCTATTCCGTAGCCTTGGCGAAGGATAGCTGCGGGGCTTGGATTCGAACCAAGATAAATGGATTCAGAGTCCATTATCCTACCATTAGATGACCCCGCAATGATCACTTGTCTAAATATCTCCGGATGGCAATCAGGCTGGAAAAGATGCTCAGGCCGGCGCCGCTTAAAATCTGTAAGCCAAAGATAATGAAAAAATTGCCAAGGAAATACTGAAAGAGGTTAAAGCCGGAGGTCAAATAAAGAACCTTGGGAGAAAGAGAATAGCTCAAGGCCAGAAACAGCACCAGGCTGATCAAAAAGGCCAAAACCCCGCAAATTATTCCCTGGATTAAAAACGGTCCGCGGATAAACCAATTATCAGCGCCCACCAGCCTCATGATGCCGATTTCTTCTGAAGCCGAATAAATGGCCAGCCGGATGGTCACAAAAGTCAGGGAAAAGGCGATAAAAGCCAGAATCAGGGTCAGGACTAGTCCGGTTCTCTGTAAATTATTGATCAAAGAGTAGAAACTTTCAATGACGGGCTTTCTTTGGTAATAATCAACTTTATCTATTAGGCTTTCAAAACGGGCGTTTTGCAAAAACCGGTTGATCGTTTCGTAATTGGAAACGCTGCCAGCCCGGATATTTAAAGAAGCTAAAAAAGGATTATCCCCCGCTTCCTCGAGCGCCCGGTTAATCGTTTCGTTGTCCTTGTGCTTTTCTTTAAAGATTTCCAGGGCCTGGTCTTGGGAAACATAAGCGACGCTTTTGACCTCAGGCAGCTCCAGGAGCAAATCCTTTGTTTTGAGAATTTCCGTTTCGATCGAATCTTCTTTAAAGTAAACCGAGATATCAAATTTCTTTTCCAGGGAATCCATCAAAAAGCTCGACATGCCCCGGAACAGGAAAATCGAAGTGACCAGAGAAATGGTCAAAACCATGACGAAAATCGTCACCCCGGACAAGCCTTGGTTTCTCCGAAAACTCAACCAGCCGGCCCGAATGATTCTTTTTAAAGAAATAAACATCTAGATAACGAATTTACCTTTCTCTTTATCACTGATAATGCGGCCACTTTCGAGGCTAATGACTCTTTTTTCCAGACTATTGATAATCTCCTGGTCGTGAGTGGCGAGAATGACGGTGGTGTCTAATTTATTGATCTTGACTAAGAGCTTGATGATATCCCAGGTGTGATAGGGATCAAGGTTGCCCGTGGGTTCATCGGCGATGATCACTTCGGGCCGATGAATCAGGGCCCGGGCGATCGAGACTCTTTGTTTTTCGCCGCCCGACAACTCCGAGGGAAAGTGCTGAAGACAATGTTCTAAACCAACAATTTTGAGCACCTTGGGCACTTCGGTCTTGATCTGTTCTTCAGGGGCGCCGATCACTTCGAGGGCATAGGCAATATTCTCAAAAACCGTCTTCTTTGGCAAGAGCTTGTAGTCCTGGAAGACGACGCCGACTCGCCGCCTCAATTTAGGCAAATCTCCCTTTTTGATTTTATTGACTTCGAGATTGTCAAAGAAAACCCGGCCCTTGGTCGGCCTTTCCTCGCCGATGAGTAATTTAATCAAGGTGGTTTTGCCGGCGCCGGATTTGCCCGCCACCAAAACAAACTCCTTATCCTTGATCTCAAAAGAGATGTCTTTTAGAGCCACGGTCTGATTCTTTTCTAAATGATTGGCGGGATAGATTTTACTGACGCCCTGGAATTTGATCATTTTGATTAATGTCTTAACAGTCTCATCTCGGCTTCGACAAATTGATCTAACTTGCCGTCTAAAACCTCTTCGACCTGACTGGTTTCAACTTCGGTCCTTAAATCCTTGACTAGCTTGTAAGGATGCAAGACATAAGAGCGGATCTGGTTGCCCCAGCTGGCCGATTGTTTCTCCCCCTTTAATTGATTGGCCTCCTTTTCTCTTTTTTCTTCTTCCCGCTGAACCAATTTTGACGTCAGTACGGCCATGGCTTTCTTGCGGTTGTCTCCCTGGGTTCTCTCGACCTGGCAAGCGACAACCAGACTCGTGGGCAAGTGGGTGATCCTGACCGAACTTTCTCTTTTGTTGACATTCTGTCCGCCCGGACCCGAGGCCCGATAAAATTCGATTTTCAAGTCTTCTGGCCGAATTTGGATTTCTTTTTCGTCTTCGATTTCCGGCATCACCTCAACTTTGGCAAACGAAGTGTGGCGTAAGGCCTGGGACGAAAAAGGCGAAAGGCGCACCAGGCGGTGCACGCCCGCCTCCCCTTTTAATAATCCGTAGGCGTTGTGTCCCTCCACCTCGAAAGTGACGGATTTAGTGCCGATTCGGCCATCGGGTCCGCCGCCTTCGCCGAAAGACTGATCCAATATTACAGCCGACCAGCCCTGCCTTTCACCATAGCGCTGGTACATCCGCAAAAGCATCGTCGTCCAATCCTGGCTGTCTTGACCGCCCGCCCCGGCCATCAAAGAAAGAATGGCATTAGAACTATCATATTTTCCCGAAAGAAATATCTTTAATTCTTCCCGGTCAATCTTTTTTTCGAGATCGGCGATCTTTCTTTCTAGTTCATCGTTTAATGACTGGTCTTCGCCGAAAACACTGGCCATTTCCTCTACCTCCCTGATTTCTGCCTCCAGATTATTGAGATTAGCCACGTCTTCTTTCAAGATCGATAGTTTCTGAAGAACCTTTTTTGCTCCTGGTTGATCTTGCCAGAAATCCGCTTCCGCCGACTTAAGGCTTAACTCTTTAATTTGCTTTTCTTTCTGGACAACGTCAAAGACAGTCCGCCAGCTGACGGTATTTAGTTTTTAAAACTTCGATGTCGGAATTAATTGTTTTCATCACAAAACAGGTTAATTCAGGCTAATTCTAACAGAAAACTGAGCCGATGGACAGAATCGAACTGTCGTCCGCGGTTTACGAAACCGCTGCTTTGCCACTAAGCTACATCGGCAAAGAAACCACCTCCATCCTAGCAAAAACAGGTTAAAACTGCTAGATTAAAAACATTATAACGGGCAGTAGCCCGATATATCGTAATCGCTATGAAGTATCTAAAACAAATTAAGATCGGGAAGAAAATCCTGCGTTTTCCCGTCTATTTCCCCGATGCCACCCGGGCGGTCATTCGCAGCCTCGACAACCGGGACCTGTTGGAGGCGGGTATCGAAGGCCTGATTTTGAATCCTTACCACTTAATGTCTCTGCCCGGAACTAAAATCATCAAAAAGTTGGGTGGGATTAAAGCTTACATGAACTGGCCGGGCCTGGCCATTACCGATTCGGGCGGTTGGCAGCTTTTGTCTCTGATCTACAAAGATAAATCCTTTGGCCAGGTGACGGACAAGGGCGTGATTTTCCATAAAGGTTCTCTGGGCGAAAATAAAAAACACGTCTTGACTCCGGAAAGATCCATCCAGGTCCAAATGGACCTAAAGGCAGATATTATTATCTGCCTTGATGATTGCCCGGGCAAAAAAGCCACCAGAAAAGATTATGAAACGAGCGTCAGAAGAACCATTGACTGGGCTGGGCGCTGTAAAGCCGAATATGAAAAACAACTTAAGAAGAGGAAAACTCCAACAGGGGCCAGACCCCTGTTGCTGGCCGTGGTTCAGGGCGGGTCAGACAAAAACCTCCGGGCCGAATGCGCTCGAGAGTTGGTCAAAATCGGTTTTGACGGCTATGGCTGGGGCGGCTGGACCGCCGACAAAAAGGGCCACCTGAATATCGAAATCGCCAAGTTCATTGTTTCTCAACTGCCCGAAGATAAACCAAAATTCGCCCTGGGCGTGGGCTATCCCTGGGACATTATCGATTCCTTTAAGGTGGGCTACCATATTTTTGACTGTGTCATTCCCACCCGGGAAGCCCGGCACAAACGACTCTATGCCTGGACCAAGAATCCGAATAAAGTAAACTTATTAAAAACCGACGCCCGCAGCCTTTTTCAATTCTTTTACCCAAACAAAGAAAGATATTCCCGCGACCAGAGACCGGTGGACCGATTCTGCGATTGCCGACTTTGCCAAAATTATTCCCGGGCCTACTTACGCCATCTTTTTAAGATCGGTGATTCCCTGGCCTGGCGGCTGGCTACAATACACAATTTGAGAGTTTACAGCAAATTAATAGAGTTGTTGAGAAAAAATGTCAGCTAAAGAACTCGCCCGAAAAATCCTCGCTTCCAAAAAATACTCATCCCTTTACCCAAAGACGGTTTTAAGAATTGCCGAGGATTGTCTATCCAAGTATCCCGAAAAAGAAGTGGAGAAGAAAGCTCGTCAGCTCCTGCATCAGATTTGGGGCATTTTCTACCCGACTCGCCCCGATTTCAATAAACTGTTAGAGAAATTTAAAGAAACCATCAAAATTGTGGGAGGTCGGACCTCCCACAAACTAAGCTCTCAAGAAGTTAAAGAGGCGGCCTGGCCCATCTTGAAACTGCACGCCTCGACTAAAGAAAGGATCCCCTTTCTCGACCAGTTTTACAATCAAATCTTCCGGGTTACCGGTCAGCCCAAAATCATCATCGACTTAGCCTGCGGACTCAACCCTCTCACCTATTTCTGGCTGCCCAAGGGGGTCAAATATTTTGCTTTTGACATCGACCAAGAACAAGCCCAATTTCTGGCTTCGGTCTTTAAACTTCTGAAGGTAAATCGTGTTAAGATTGGTTTGGGAGATGTTTTTGGGGATCGTTTTCCCAAAGCCGACGTCGTCTTCCTGCTCAAAATCCTGCCCTTGATCCGGCAACAGCAAAAGACCCAGAGCCTGGAAATCCTGGAAAAACAGGATGCCAAATATGTTGTGGTTTCCTTCCCCACCAAAACCGTTTCGGGCAGAGAGAAAGGCATGGCCGATTTTTACACTAAACAGTTTGAAGAATTAATAAGAGAAAAACCCTGGGCAATCAAAAAGATCCTTTTTCCCACCGAACTCGTCTTCGTGATTAAAAAATAATTATCATGGAAATCTCACCTTTAGCTGACAAAATAAGGCCAAAAACCTTAGACCAAGTTATTGGCCAGGATCATTTAGTCGGAAAAGACAAGCCCATCCGCCGGATCATTGAAACCGGCCAGCTTTTTTCCATGATCTTCTGGGGACCGCCCGGTACCGGCAAAACCACGCTGGCTCGAATCATTGCCAATGAAACCAATGCCCATTTTGTTGAATACTCGGCGGTCAGTGCCAAAAAACAAGACGTGATGAACGTCATCAACGAAGCCCGAGAAGGGTTGAAAACCGCCCGGCAACGGACGGTTCTCTTTATTGACGAAATCCACCGCTTCAACAAGGCCCAGCAAGACGCTTTCCTGCCCTCCGTCGAAGACGGCACCATTATTTTGATTGGCGCCACCACCGAAAACCCTTCTTTTGAAATTATCAGTCCCCTGCTTTCCCGCTGTCGGGTTTTCGTTTTGAATGAAATCCAAAAAGAAGATCTGGAGAAGATCATCGGCCGCGGGACCAAAAAACTAAAGATAAAAATCCCGAAAGACGCCCTGGAGTTCTTGGCTAATTTTGCCAACGGCGACGCGCGGCAAGCCCTGAATCTTTTGGAAGCGACGGTTCAGCTCTACCAGAAAGTAACTATAGAAAATATCAAGTCAGCTCTGCAGAGTAAGTTTTTGCGATATGACAAAGCCGGCGAAGAACACTACAACACCATCTCGGCTTTTATTAAAAGCATGAGAGCTTCTAATGTTGACGCGGCCTTATACTATTTGGCCAGAATGGTTGATTCGGGCGAAGATCCTCTCTTCATCGTCCGCCGCATGGTTATCTTTGCCTCCGAAGATATCGGCATCGCCCAGCCCACCGCCTTGGTGGTGGCTAACGAAGTCTTTCGCGCCTGCGAAACCATCGGCTATCCTGAATGCGCCATCAACCTGGCCCACGGCGTCGTCTATCTTTGCCAGGCTAAAAAAGACCGTTCTTCTTACGACGCCTATTTTAGAGCCTTGGAAGACGTCAAAAACTACGGCAACTTGCCCATTCCTTTAAAATTGAGAAATGCCCCGACCAAACTAATGAAGAACCTGGGCTACGGCCAGGGCTATCAGAAATACGACCAAGAAAGCCTGCTGCCGGAGGAATTAAAAGGGAAAAAGTACTACCGTGAAAAAGACAAAGAATAGACAATCAGAGATGAAACGCCATCTCAGCCGCGATCCAATCATGAAGCGCCTGGTTAGGCAATATGAATTGGAAGAACTCGAGAAAAAGAAAAATCTTTTTTCGGCTTTAACCTATGAAATCATCGGCCAGCAGCTTTCGGGCAAGGTAGCCCGGGTAATCCATTCTCGATTTCTCGACCTTTTCCCTAAAAAGAAATTCCCCCAACCCAAAGATGTTTTAGAGCTTTCCGACAAAAGAATCCGCTCTTGCGGCTGCTCCTGGGCTAAAGTCAAATACCTCAAATCTCTGGCCCAATGCATTGCCAGCGGCCAGCTGAATTTGAAATCGCTCTACCGGGTTTCTGACGAAGCCGCCCGCGAACAGCTTTTGAGAGTTAAGGGCATCGGCCCCTGGACGGCGGAGATGTTTCTCATTTTTTCCCTCCACCGGCCCGACATTTTTTCGGTCGGTGATCTGGGATTGAGAAGCGCCGTCTCCAGGCTCTATAAAGTCCGGAAAGACGATCTTAAAAAGATTGAAAAAATTAGCGAGCGCTGGAAGCCCTTCCGTAGCTTTGCCTGTCGTTATCTTTGGGAATCCATTGATAACAAATAGATATCCATGTTAGACACCAGCCCGGTTTTCGAGAAGATAAAAGCCTTGTTAGATCAAGGCCAGGTTCCCTATCAACTCTTTGAACACGAGCCGGTTTTTACATCAGAGCAGGCCGCCAAAGTCAGAAACACGCCTCAAAAATTCGGGGCCAAAGCCATTGTTTTCCTGGCCGACAAGACTCCGGTTTTGGCTGTGGTCCCCGGAGACAAGAGAATCGATCTTAAGACTTTCAAAAAGCTTTACGGAATAAAAGACTTGCGGATTGCGAGTCCAGAGCAGGTCAAAGAGCTGACCGGCCTGGAGATTGGCGCCATCCCGCCCTTCGGCCACGCCATGAATCTGCCAACCTACCTCGACGAACAAATTACCCGGAACGAAATGATGGCCTTTAATATCGGCAGCCACACCAAATCGGTTCAGATGAAGCCGAAAGATTTTCTCCAGCTAGAAAAACCGATTATCGGCAACTTCAGCATTTAGTCTCCACGAGCTCTGTTCTCAAAGGATATTCCCCTTAGAGTCGTAAAAAATAACGATAGCTAGCAACGTTTCTTTCCGGCATTTTTAATCTAAAAAGATTTTCTTACCTCGCCCCAACGAGGCTAAGATTTTCTTAAATTGTTTCTGCGTTTCTCTTTGGAATTGCGCAAAATGCGCTCGAGCTCTTCTTTAACCTCGTCAATGGCCGCTTCCAAATCGTAGTTCGTTGAAGTGGCCCTGAAATGCCGCTTGCCAGGCATGATAATGTCGCATTCGGCATACCAAATTCTGCCCTCTTTGTGGTGCTCGGTGGTCTTGGCCAGTTCGATCCAGGCGTGTACCGAAAGAGGACCCAGGCCGGGCCGTTCCGTTTCGGCTTTGTCTAAAAACTTGTCCAGCGATCCGATTTTCTTCTGGACGAGATTCTTGATCCGTTCGTCGGGTTCGAGATTGGTAAATTTGATGTGAAAATCCATATGACCTTATTATACCTTAACTTACTTTAACTGATAAATATAGAGAAGGTCAGAATTATACCGGCTGATCTTAAAAACTGGATTAAGTTTGGAGTAACCAAAGGTTTGCTCTAAATTAGCTGGCAAGAATGTCTGACGGGTGAAAAACATGAGATAGTCAGACCGGTTCGAACAGCCGAAAGAAAGGTCTGATCTGACGGGATAAAACTGCAGAAGGTGATCGGCCAAAGGAACGCAAACCAAGGCCCCCTCTCCGGCGTTCTGATTGAGCCAGTTCGCGCCCTGACGATAAGTGCTTCCCCAGTATTCAATTTCAAAATAGTTCTCGATCTGTCGGGGAACGATCCTTCTCAAAGCTTCGTTGAAATAGGCGTCGCCGTAGGGATAGACTGAGAAAAATTCAAAGGCCAGCTCAAAAAAGATCAGACAAGCCGCCGCCCAAACGATCTTCCGGGCGCGTTCTGGATGCTTGGACAAAACCTTCGTCAGAAATCCCAAAAAGTGGTTGAGGCCCAAGCCCGCCATTATGGTCAAGGCCGGAAAAATGATCAGGTAATGCCGGATGCCGTCATATTTGATGACGCCCGGCTTCATCGAGACCAAAACAGGAATGAATAGCCAAGATAAGAGCAAGCTGTTCTCCAAAACCCTGTCTTTTTTCCAAAGGTTGCCAGCCACCGAAAACATGCCCGCCGCCCAAAAAATCAGAATTAGAATTGGCGTAGTAACGGCCAGGTAAACCCAGGCGTAATGCCAGGGCAATTGATTGGCGGAATAGACTTGGCCCAAGTACAAAACTTGACCTTGCCAACCGTGGTGCAAAAAGAAATTGACCGATTTAAAAAACAACCCGGGGTCTGACCAGAGAGCGGGCCAAGCCAGAAAAACCGTCACCGCCGACGCACCGAGAAAGGTCGCAATTAAAACCAGGTTCTTTTTTAAATCAGGCCAAAAGACAAGGGTGAAAGGAATGAAAAAGATGGGTAAAACCATCAGGGCGTTGACTCGGGTCGCCAAGGCCAAGCCGAAAAATAAACCCGCCGCGACCGAAAACCAGATTCTTTTTTCTTTGAAGACTCGGTAAAGAAAAAAGAGACAAATCAAAGAAAAAACGGCCACCGGGATATCTTTAGAATTGTAGAAACCATGGGCAATAAAACGGGGTGAAAATATCAGCAACAACAAGGCCCAAAGAGCGACTTTTCCGCCGAACATTGTTTTGGCGAATAGATAAAGGAAAAACAGGCCGGCCACCATAGTCAGAAGAATCAAGAGGTGAAAAGCGTCAATGTAGCCCAGGCCAAAGAGATTAGCGACGGCTCGGCCAAAAAACTGATTAACAATCTCGAAAAAAGAACCATAATAGATTAAATCGTCTCGCAAAAGCTCGATTTTCGGGGTTTGTCCTTGCAGCCACTTGAGGGTGGCATTAGCCAAATGATGCTGGGCCGCCTCGTCCCAAACCATTCCGTGAGAAGAAATAGTAGCCAGGCCAAAGATTAAGAACAAACCGATAGCGGCCACGGCGATTAAGTTACTTTTTTCGGAAAAGAATTTTATTATCATTAGAGACGCACCAACTTTTCCAACCAGGGAATGTGCTGATTTCTTCTTTTCCACCAGATGTCTTCCCAAACATAATGAACCGCCAAGTTCTTCCACTCTCCCCACCTATCAAAACGCTTGAGCATTCTGTCCACCGGCACTAATTTTTTCTCCCAGTCTTGGTTAAAGAAAATCCGATTGTAGATTTTCTGTTCCCAGGGCGAAATGTGTTTCAGATAATCCCAGCGATGAAAAACGTCGAGCATGATGTAGCCGACCGAAGCCGGGCCGATGCCATAGAGAGAGATCAAAGCTTTTTCTTGTTCTTCTGGCGGCGCCTGCCTCAACTTCATTTCATCGGTTTGCGCTTGCCCTGAGCTTGTCGAAGGGGCAAACGATTCGGATACTTTGATTAACGATTTTGCCCGGTAGCCCATTTTCAATTCCCGCAATTTTTGCTCTAAGGACGACTCGGCCAAGGCTTTCGGTTCCCAAAAGCACCATAATTTCTCTCCGGCAAATTCCAAAAGTGTACCGTAGTTCTCAAAAAGCGCCTGCATCATGTAGACCGATCGTCTGACCGTGGCGTTCTGAAGAACGATGGCAATAATCAGATACTCATATAAAGAACCGTGATGCATGGGCCGCAAACCGTAAAACCGCTTAATGGCCGGCTTTAAAAGAGGGTCCTTGCCAAGTTCGCGGTAAAAGCCGGACAAGTCCAAGTTTAGGTTGTAGCGCCAAATCACCTCGTTTTTAACCGAATTGATAAATTCTAAAGATAATTTTTTCTCAGAGAAAATGGAAACTTTAACTTTGGGCTTGGATGGTGTCCCGGCATTTCCAAAAACCGTGCCCAACTTCTCCCCCTTCCAAAACATGGTCTGCCACCGCTTACCGCCGGCCTCGGCCCACTTCATGTCTTTTGACGGAAAATGCCCCGGCTTGAAAAACGTCGAGTCAAAATGAAACGGCTTAGTAGAAATAATTTCAATCGTTTTGCGGCACCTCATGGATATCATAAAATCAAAGATTTAATTCTATTCCCGCAGAACAATGGTCAGAGCCTAAAATCTCGGGCAAGATAAAAGTCTTTTTCAATCTCGGCAGCAATGGTTTAGAGATAAAACAATAGTCAATGCGCCAGCCAATGTTTCTCTGCCGGGCCAAAGCAAAATACGGCCACCAGGTGTAATGACCGCCATCTTTATGAAAAACACGGAAAGCATCAACGAAACCCAAACCGACCAGTTTATCAATCTGTTTTCTTTCCTCTGAAGTAAACATAATGTTGTTTTGATTCTGCTTGGGCCGGGCCAAATCAATTTCCTGGTGAGCGATATTAAAATCACCAGTTAAAATCAAGTGTTTATTTTTAATTTTGTTCAGGTATTTCAAAAAAAACCGGTAAGTTTCCAATTTATAATCCAAGTTTTCTTTTTGTCGGCCGCCGTGGGGAAAGTAAAAATTAATCAGGATAAACTTCGAGAACGTCAGCTTCAGAAACCTTCCCTCCTGATCAAACCTGACCAGGCCGGTTTTGTCTTCCACGAGCTTCGGCTTTTCTTTGGTCAAGACGGCCACCCCGCTGTAACCCGGTTTCTGGGCGCAATTAAAAAAGAGGTGATAACCCTTTGGAATTGTTAACTCCTCCAATTGCTCTGGCTGAATCTTAATTTCCTGTAGACACAAAATATCGGGTTTGACTTTGGCAATAAAATTCAAAAATCCCTTTTTGTAAACGCTCCTGATGCCATTAACGTTCCAAGTAATAATTTTCATCTCTTAAGCGTAATCTTTGCCGGTGAAAAGCTCACGGATGATGTCTTCGATGGCCGGTTCCTCAATCAATAAATCCGCCGCTGGCAATTGTTCCAGAGCACAGGCCGTCGTTCTGCTATATCATTACCGAGTGGCGGCAAAAGCGTTCACCAGTCCCCAACCATAGAGATTATCAGGTCCGGCAATACCAAGATCGGTCACAGTTGCCTGGAGTTTTGCCTGAACTTCATCCGGATCCCATACACTGTTAGCATTCGCATCGTAAGAGCCAACTGGGGTGTTTAAGACGAGTGCAACAGAGCCAGTAACATGAGGCGCAGCCATGGAAGTTCCGAAAAGAGTAGCGTAACCCGTGCCTTTGTAGGTGGAATAGATGCTCACGCCAGGAGCAGCCAAGTCAACTTCGGGGCCGCGGCTGGACCACGAAGCAATGACATTGTTCTGGTCGGTGGCCGAAACCGCAATTGCCTCCGGATAGGCCGCCGGAAAGATGACCGAAGGATCACTACTTTCACCACTATTCCCCGCGGCCGCCACGACTACAATGCCAGCACCCTTAGCGGCAATCACGGCATCGTGAAGTGATTGAACATCCGAAGCCGTACCCAAGCTCATATTAATAACCTGCATACCATTCGCCATCGCCCATTGAATCCCCTCAATCACATCAGAAAGATAACCCGAGCCGCTCGCGCTCAAGACCTTGATGGCATAAAGATCAATTTTGGGTCCAACGCCAATCACGCCAATTTCGTTATCAAGGCCGGCAGTAATTCCGGCTACATGCGAACCATGGCCGTTATCATCATTCCAACTTTTTCGAGGATTAATAGTGTTTACGCCACCCTTGATGTTCGCTTTCAGGTCTGGATGATCTTTCGAGATACCTGTATCAATAATGCCAACTTTGATCGGGTCAGCGGTGTTGGGCCAGACTTTTTCAGCGTCAATTCTATCTACTCCCCAGGGCAAAACTTCAGCTGGCTGAGTTGGAGCAGGTTTAAAAGATCTGGCAGAAATACCGCCTCTAATTAAAGCTTCAACCACGACATCATCTTCCACTCGCACAACACCGGGAGAAGCCGCTAATTTTGCGGCCGCGGAACGATCCGGCACCCACACCGCTTTGGCGCCAATGAGATCAAGATTCTTTAATTTAGCGCCGCCTGCCCGGATAATTAATTCATCTTTCGCCGCGTCTTTTAGGGCTTTGCTGAAGACGACAATCTTACGTCCGCCGCCGCCATTGGATTGAGCCACGGCTTGAACCACAAATAAAGCCAGGCCAAAAATGGCCGTGAGAGTTATTACTCCTAAAATAATTTTTTTCATATCAATTATGCGTTTAATAGATATTTTATTTCGACCTTTTAATTTGATAAATTAAGGTTATTTTCTCCCCGGCTTTGTTGGAGAAGCACTGAAATAATTGTCTAATCCTTGAAAAAGAGCGCCCGCTTCCTGGTTTACTCTATCTCCATTAAGAACGAATTTAGCAGATCCGTCAGAATTAGAACAAACTTGGGTTGATGTTCCGTTTAGATATTGTTGAGCCTCCCCCTCATTCGTAATATAGTATGCCTCAGTTAAAGCAGAAACTAAATGGCCATAAACTGTCATTCCGTAACCGCCGTGGTCTAGGCCCTCATTATTTCCAGTGAGTGGCACTAAGGCCTCAAGTAAAGCCTTGGCTAACGGTATGTCTTGTTTCTCATTATAGATTACCATTGTTCCATCGTAAGTAGAGTCAATTGAGCCATTGTGGTGAACCGAAACTAAGGCATCGCATTTCCTGCCATATAAACTTTTGCATTCTTCTATTGCCATATCAACTCTACTTTTTCGACTGGAAATGGTCTCATCGCATTTTCGAGTTAAAACAACTGTGGCACCGGCCCCTTCTAATTTTGCTTTTAAGGCATAAACCACTGCTAAATTGACATCTTTTTCATAAATCTGGGCATTTTCTCCAGAGTTTGCCGGATATTGTGCTCCTAATTCCGTTCCGCCATGACCGGCATCCAGAGCAATAATTTTTCCCTGAAGAGAAGTCTGAGCTGAAATCATTCCGGTCGCAACTAAACCAACCAATGTTATCGAACCCAAAACTATTAATCCAATTTTTATCTTTCCCATATTTTAATTAAAAATTAAATTCTAAACGATTGACCTTTGATTTAGAGTTTTTTCTCTAATCTACTAAAAGTTTAAAACATTTTGTTGTAAAAAGCAATAAGTCAACTGTTCAAAGTCGGACCTTAAACACTGTTTAAAAGAGGAATTTGTTGACATTTCTTTTGGGTTTTGTAATGAAGATAATAGAACCTTTAACAATTCCTGAAACACATAGACAGAGAGGAGGAAGACGATGGCTCTAAAAGAAGGATGGCCCGCCATTCGGGCAGAATGGTTGTGGGACTGGCAAAAAAGGGGAACCCTCAAGACGGTTTCTCTTTTCGGAACAAAAGTGCTTATTGTTGCCGAAAATGCCCGCCCAAGAAAGACCTGTTATCGAATAAAGGGGGAGAAAACCTATAGAGTCCTGACTCGCTACTGGCTGGGAAAGGGAGTCCTTCTCGTTCCCCGGTGGGATCCATTGGAATTTCATTATGACCCTGTTGCCGATGGGGAAGTGGAAATCCTGGATTCCACAGAACGAAAGGAAAGAGGCATTTATCGCCAAGACAGCGGAGACCTTTTAGTGCTTATCTATCAGCACCTTGAGGATGCTCTGCACTTTCAGCGCCAGCAATGGCATATGTCGCTTGAAAGTTATCCCGAAGAACTCCAGCAGATTTTCAACAGTCTCGCCAAGATTGAAGAAAAGGCGTTGGAATTCAGCGGGGACGGACTCAGGGGTTTGGATTATCGGCAACGAAGGGAGGAAATCAACCGCATCCTTACATGCTTAGCAGGGAGAGAAAAAGCAGCGGCAATTCTCTTGAGGCTTTTCGATGAAGAGATTACCCTTGCCCAGAAATGTCTCCTTGCTACCCTTTCCAGCCAGACGGTAAAAGATTTGCTGAAAGGCAGTTCCGTCAATGACGAAGGTTTGAGGGCTTATCTGGTTAAAATTTATCAGAATCTTAGCCAGATAGGCGTTAAGCCGATCGTCAAACCTCTTGATTTGGCACAGCGCCAGATTAGAGCGGCCCTGGGCAGCCTTGATGTCGGGGAAACCAGCAGAATGGTTCATCACATCAAGCTGACGATAAAAAGCTTGGAGGAGGCAGGAAAAAGCCTTCAACGGCCATAACCTAAACAATTGGGTTATCCTGAATAGGATAACCCAATTTGTTTTCATCTTAAGCAAATTTTAACATTGGAGCGGGCGTGTGGTTGGATGACCACACGAACCCGTCTATCCCCGCCCTTAATTAAATAGCGGGTAAGGGGAGTCGAACCCCTCTCACAATCTTGGGAAGATTGGGTAATACCGCTATACGATACCCGCAGATTTAAGGGCGGGGCGCACTACCACTGTGCTAATCCCGCCATTAATTTTTCTAGGATTTGTTCAAAGAAATTTTTAGCTGGCTTGACCGGTTTTGCTTCGGGAGTTTCTTCCGGCGGCAAAACCGTGACCACCTTCTCGCCCGGTTTCTTCAACTGAAATTTCTCCCGGGCTTCTTTCTCTAAATAGCCTTCCTGGGAAGCCGAATTCAAACCAGATTTTAATTCTTCGTTCTTATTTTCCAGGAGAGCCATCTCTTTTCCCAGATCCTGAACCTTTGAGGCTAACTGCTGCCTTCTCTGGTTCATTTGCCAGTTAGAAAAGAATAAAAGTCCTCCGGCCAAAAGAAGAACAACCGCGAAAACCACGGAAACAAGCCGGCCCCGGGAAGAATCAATCTTGTTTTTTTTTAGCCTGTATTTTGCTATCATAAGCATAGCTTAGCCTTTTTGCTAAGCAAAAAGGTAAAGGATATGGCTAAAACTCTTTTTAAAGCCTTCTGGAAAATCGTGATTATTCTCGTCGCCCTCAGCACCGTCATTCTGCTGGTGGCGCCTTTAATCTAGCTTAATTTCTGGAAGCCGACAATATAATTCAGCTAACGCGGTTGTTTTTTGAAATACTCCGCCTCGTAGTGGTCGACAAGGTTTTTGACACCCTCGAGATAAATTTCCTTTCGTTTTTCGACTTCTTTCTTCGACCATTCGAAATAGAAAGAAGAGCGGTTAATCAGTCTCATGAATTTGATAAAGAGCCGAGCTATCTGAACCAGGGGCCGGGAAATCCAGCCGTTCTTGGTAATCTCCCGAGCGGCCATTTCCACTCTCTCTAAAGACCAAAAATCGAGATTATCTACGTCTTTCATGATTTTTGCCTCCAAATCTTTCGTCGGCCAAAACTGAAAACGGGAATGTTTTCTGATATTATATCTTATCGACTCGATGAGTGTTTTTTCAATATTTGACTTTTTCGCTTCTCTGGTAAAAAGACGCATTGAGCCGATGCCTTCCCAAAGTATTTGATAAACGGCCGACAACCAGTGACGGGGAAATTGCCTTGACTTCCAGGCATCATGCCAGCAAATAGAAATCAAGAGTTCTTCAAAATCTATTCCCTCTTTATTGACTTCGTCATCCTCGCCTAAGAAGACATCGAGGTTGTCAAGTATTCTAAAGACGTGCCCTTCGTCGTGAAACGGATCAATGCTCTTTTCCATCATCCCGATTCCCTCTTGGCAAAATCTTAAAACCGGTTCCTCTAAAACAATCTTGTTTTTGGATAAAAACTCGTTTAATCCCATTTTAATCGCGTAACATTTCTAAAAAGACTTTTGGCGGTATGTGTAATTGGCCTTTTTCTTTCAGCTCTTGCTTGCCCTTTTTCTGTTTTTGCAAAAGCTTTAGTTTGCGGGTGTAATCTCCGCCGTAAAGCGGGGCGATGACGTCCCGGCCCTTGGCCGACAAAGTTTCCCGGGCAATGATATGAGAGCCAACCGCAGCCTGTAAAGCCACGGAAAAAAGTTGGCGGGGCAGGGCCTTTTTCAATTTTTGAACCTGTCTTTTGCCTTCTTCAAAAACCTTGTCCTCGGGAACAATCCGGGAAAAAGCCTCAAAATTCTTACCCGAAATCAAGATATCCAGCTTGACGAGTTGAGCCGGCCGATAGCCTAAAACCTGGTAATCCATTGAGGCAAAACCCGAGGTGGCATTCTTAATATTCTCATAAAGATTGGTAATAATCTCTCTGAGAGGCAGTTCGTAGGAAATCAAAACCTTTTCCTGGCTGAGATGCTGCGTTTCCAGGTGTTTGCCGGAAAGCTTGCTTAAAACCTCAAAAATCCGACCGATAAAGCTTAGGGGCAAGGTGATCTTTAAAATCGTCCATGGTTCTCGAGTTTCCTGGATATCAAAAACCTCGGGCCAATCAGAAGCCGTGTAAATCTGCCTTTCCTGGCCCTTGCGGTCAATGATTTTGTAAAGAACCGAGGGCGAAGAAATGACTAAATTCAGACCAAACTCCCGGGAAAGTCTTTCGGTAGTAATCTCGGTATGCAGCAGACCTAAAAAGCCGCAGCGGAAACCCCGACCCAAAATCTCTTTGGACTCGGGCTCAAAAAACAAAGAGGCGTCGTTGAGTTTCAGCTTGTTTAAAGCGTCTTGCAAAAGGTCAAACTCGTCAGGGTTTTCCGGATAGAAAGAGGCGAAAACCACCGGCTTTGGCTCTTGGTAACCCGGTAATGGTTCCATTCGTTCGTCGTTTTGGATTTTGGAATTTGGAATTTGGATTTTCGTAATGGTGTCGCCAACCCTTACTTTCCCCGGTTCCTTAATGCCCGTGGCCAGATAACCAATCTCGCCGCAGACTAAAGTCTCTGTTGACGCCATTTCTGGCTTGAAAAAGCCGATGTCGAGGACTTCGCCCGAGTTATTATTTGAGAACAAAAACATTTTTTCTCCTTTTTTAATCTCGCCATCAACCACCCTGACGAAAGCGATGACGCCTCGGTGCTGGTCAAATTTAGAATCAAAAATGAGGGCCCGAAATGTTTTACCGAATTCACCTCTGGGCAACGGCACTCTCTCAATCACTGTTTTTAAAAGATTCTCAACGCCTTCGCCGGTCTTCGCCGAGATTAAAAAAATCTCTTTTGGATCGACGTCAATGATTTTTAAAATCTCGTTCCGGGTTTCTTCAATCTTCGCTTGTAATGAGTCGATTTTATTTATAACCGGAATGATAGCCAGGCCTTGCTTTTGGGCCTGCTCCAAATTAGCAATCGTCTGCGCCTGCACTCCCTTGGTGGCGTCCACCAGCAGAACCGCCCCCTCAACCGCCGCCAGGCTTCTTGAAACTTCGTAGGAAAAATCGGCGTGGCCGGGAGTATCAATCAGGTTTAAGGTATAACGCTTGTCGCCCATGGCGTAAGTCATCCTGACCGGCTGCATTTTAATAGTTATCCCCTTCTCTCTTTCTAAATCCATCATATCCAAGTATTGCGGCCGCATTTTCCCTTTGGCCACCGTCTCTGTTAATTCCAAAAACCGATCGGCCAGAGTCGACTTGCCCGCATCAATGTGCGCGATAATACAAAAATTTCTGATGAGAGTAAGGTCTTGCATTTAAAGACGGGTCTTTTTAATTAATTCGGTTTCCGTTTACTCAAATACTTTTTAATGAAGAGGGAAAATATTAAGCCGCTAACCAACAGAATTCCAAGCCATAAAATAAGACTGTTGCCAGAAGAAAAATCAACGTCTCTAAACAAAAAGGCAAAAACTAGATTAGAAACCGAGCTAAAAACCAGCGTAATTAAAAAGTATTTTCTAAAATCGATATTTGTCAATCCGGCGGCGTAAGAAATTACTTCGAATATGGCAAAACCAAATAATCTGCTCAGAATCAAAATCTGGGTACCGAATACACCAACAAAGTCATTAATCTCTGCCATTGTCTTTTCTCCCACCAATCTTATGACCCATTTTCTCCCAAATCTCCGGCTGATGTAAAAATTAATAGCCGCGCTGACTGCGCTCGCCAAATAGAGGTAAAACATTGTTTGATAAATTCCAAAGACGGCCACGCCCAATAAGACTCCGGGCGTTCCGGCAAGCGGCGCAAACACATGGGAAATAACAATGTAGAGAATTACTATTAGAGGAGCGGCTGGCCCAAGCGATTGAACAAATCTTCTAAAATCTTGTGAAGTAAGAATTGGTATTAATAATCCTAAAACTAAATAAAGAACTAGAATCACCAGCAGAATTTTAACTATTTCGTATAGTTTGTGTAATTTTTCGTTTCCGAGGTTCTTAAAACCAAATCTTACCATTTTAAAAAGTTTGTTTTAATTTCTTCTTGAGAAAAACCAAAAGAAGGGCGAACTGCAAAATTGAGGAAATCGAAAAAGCCAGGGCCAAGCTAAAAATCCCTAATTCGAACTTCAAAGAAACCAACAAAATCAAAATGTTGGCAGAAAAAGAAACAAAAGAAATTAAAGCCGGGGTTTTTGCCTCCTGAAGAGCGAAAAACGCCCGGGTTAAAAGCGGAATCGCCGCCTGAGCAAATAGAGAAAGCGAAAAAAGAAGAACCATTCGCGAGGTCATTTCAATTGCCGTTTGGTCAAAACGGCCGCCGCCAAAAAGCAGACCAACTATCTTCTCGCTGAAAAGAGTGAGAAATAAAGTTGCCAAAACGGCCAGAATAATGACCTGTTTTAACGCCGGCTTTAAATATTGTAAAAACTCTCCTTCATTTTTTTGCAAAGCCGCTCGGGACAGCCAGGGAAAAGCGGCTGTTCCAAAAGAAACGCCAACTAAACCGACGAAAAAACCTTGAAGATTGTTGGAAAAGTATAAAATCGCAATCGTGCCCGATCCTAAAAAAGAAGCCATGGCGGTAATTACCCATAAATTTAACTGCTGCAAAGCCACGGTCATCGTTCTTGGCCCCATCAGACCGAGAACCCTGCCCATTACTGGCTGCCTGAAAGATGAAAGAAAATCCGGTTTCCAGGAAAAACCGCACCAGATGGCCCCCAAAAATTGCGACAAAAAGTACAAAAAGGCGCCGCCGACCACCCCCAGGCCGACGCCAAAGATGCCAAAACGGGGCGCCAGAAAAAGAATGCCCCCGATGATGGAGAGATTGTAAATAACCGGCGCCAGGCCATAAACAAAAAAGCGGTTAAAATATTGGAGGACTCCGGAAAAAATATTGGCCAAACCAAAGAAAATCGGGCTCAAGAGAAGAAGTCTTATTAATTTTAAGGCCGAACTTTGGACTTCGACCGAAAAACCGGGAAGCAAAATCTTGACCAGCCAGGGACTCAATAAAAACAGCGACGACGACATTAAAACTAAAAACACTAAAAGGGCGTTAAGAATATGATTAGCCGTTTCCCAGCCTTCTTTTTCGTCCCGGGCAAAAAACTCGGAGAAAAGAGGTAAAAAAGCGACGGCCAAACCGCCGGTAATTAAAAACGTGTAAACTAAATCCGGAATGCGAAAAGCGGCCGCATAAATATCAAGCTCGGGACCGACGCCAAAACGGCTGGCCAACAATCGGTCTCTTAAAATACCCAGAACCGCGCTTAAAAATGTCGAACCCGCCAAAATGGCGGCGGAAAAAGTTAGATTCTTCATCTTTCCTCTTCTTTATCTTAATATTTAACCCCGAAATTGACAAGAAACCGAGATTCTGTTAGAATTGAATCGTTCCAGCCAGTCGGGTAATCGCTCTGTCAGGCTAACCCCTGATAGGGAGGAAAGTCCGAACACCCTTTTCCGCCAGATGGCGGACCAAAAAAAGTAGCGGCTAACCGCCGTCCACCGTAAGGTGCGAGGTGCGAACAGAGACGTTCCGAAGCGAAAGCTGAGGAACGCCCGGTCGAATGATCGGGCGAGCCCTAAAGGCAACTTTAGGGGTGAAACGGCCAAATCCTTATCGGGCGCAAGAACAAAGCTCGTCGGAATTTCCCCGCGGAAAATCCTGAGGAGTTAAAAGTAGTTCGCTAGATCCCGAGGGCAACCGAGGGACCAGAGAAATGGTTACCGTCCCGCTTACAGCGGGATACAGAATTCGGCTTATAGACTGACTGGAAATCAAAGAGTCCCGCCCAAAGCGGGATTTTTTGATTGTAAAAAGTCGGACATCGCACGTCCGATCATTAAGATTAACAGAAATCAAAAATGACAAGAAACAAGCGATCGCTTGTTTTTTGTTGTTTATGAAAGGGATTAGGTGTCTTTTTCCTAAATTCGCAAAAATCGCGCCAAATTGAAGATTTGTTCGTAAATTTGTTCGGCGAAAAAAGGTGACAGTCACCTAAAAGAAAGCCACTTAAAAAATCTTCTGTTTTGATTGTACTAAAATAAAAGGTATTCGCGCAAAAGTTGCGCCTTCACAATCGGTTTTACTATCGGAAATCAAAACGCAATCCTTAAATTTTGATTTGATTTTCCTGAAAGGAATACCTGTTTTTTTGGAAAAACGGCAAGCCATTTTATCAATTGAATTTTCAAGATCAAAATATTTTGTTAAACCAAAACTTTTCAGTACATATAGAGTTTCCAGTCGTTGTCCGCCAGTTGCATAGACAAAACGATATTTATTTTTATTGGCAAAAATCCAATTTACTAAAGAATATTTTTTAAGCATTGGTAACTCGCCGTTTTTCAACAGAATAGAAAAAGATTGATTGTAAAAATCAGTGTATTTTTTCTTGCTCATTTTTTGGTTAGAAAATTTGAGAAAAATCTTGTATGTATCGGAAATACCTAATAACTTCATTTGCTCAATATCTTTCTCAAATTTTCTATCGGTCATACACAAAAGCACCGATTTTTCAATCGGCCACATATTTGTAATTGTTCCGTCAATATCGCAAATGATGGTTTTCATAATTTCGAAAAAGTAAGGGGGTACATTACCGTACCCCCTGCTTCTTAATTGATCCGCAAGGGACCGTGAATGGAATTGTCATTGATGATTTCGCTCCGGCTATATTGCACATAGCCGGTGATCGGCTCATCGCCGATTGCAAAAATAATCAACTGACAATTATTCCCGTCTTGCTTCGTGGGACGCACGATGTCTTGGGCAAGAAGCGCTTCCTCTTTGTAGCACCGCTTGATAAACGGCGCTTTACCCGAGGGTTTGTTGAACATGACGCTTTGACGCGCACGCTCACATTCTACGCTCCCCTTGTCGCAAAACTTGAGAACCACTTCTCGAGGGATTTCTTCCCACGAGTTGAAACGGCTAATGTAGTGTCGCGGAACTTTCACTAAATCGCCATTCCACTCCCGACTAAACACTCCGAGGTTGAGTTTGTCATCCAACCGAAGTCCATCGTAGGGCAGGACATTCGGTTGATCTTTTGACCCAACTCGTCCGTAGACGTAAATTGGATCAACTCCGTTGTCGTTCCACTCGCAGACGCTGTGGCCGTGAAGACCCAAGTGAACAAGCTCTGACACGAACAACTCAAGTTCGGGCAAGTACACCGTGCTCTTGCTCGCGAACCGCTTGGGGAAGATAAGCCGTGTTGGATCAACCGTGATTCCGCTCGCGCGAGCGAGGTTGAGTGCTGTACCCCAACCATCCACGAATGACGCATTGATTTCGAGTAGCCACAACTTCTGCTCATCGAAGTATGCATCAATTCGGTAGTACGGTGTTTGCTCCGTACCAACCGAAGTATTGAAACCAGACAAAAACTTTTTGAGTTCCTGTCTCGTCTCGCTAGAGATTACGACACCCCTGTTTGTCGTGGCATGGCGATTCTCGCCATAGATGATCGGAGCGACAGCGGACTCGTCCATGTCGAAGTCAGAGAAGTTGATTCTCATTTATGCCTCCTTTTTTAAAGAACTGTTTTTGCCGTTTTGTCGTGGGTAGGCAAATGAAAACCCCCCTCCAATCAAGGAGGAGGTTGGCCTTATGTTAAATCTTTAGAAATACATCAAGACAACCCTCTCCCCGCTTGGATAGAGTTGTGATGATGAGAATCCGATCTTCGCAGCATTAAACGATAGCCGCCCATTTTGCCGTTGAGCCACTTGGAAACACGGGCCACCGTCGTCGAACTCAAGCCGGTTTTTCTTTCAATTTGAGAGTAGGGAATCTTTTGGTTCAACATTTGCGCCGCCCACCATCTTTTGCCAAATTCAATAATTTCTTGCTCGGTCAGCAAATCGCGAAAAAACCGCTTGACCTCGTTTTGAGTTTTAAGCTTCAGCACCACCTTAAATAAATCTTCGGTTGTCTTATTCTCCCACTTTTCCATCATCTCTTACTTTATCTTAGTAAATCACTTTATCTAACTAAAGAGTAGCAAGAACAAGAAGCCCTGTCAACCCCATGACCAAAAAACTGTTGCTCATAATCTATAAACGATAAGGTTAACAAAAATTCATAAATGACGAAAAACAAGCGATCGCTTGTTTTTTGTTGTTTATGAAAAGGATTAGGTGTCTTTTTCCTAAATTCACAAAAATCGCGCCAAATTCACGATTTAAGAACAAATTTGTTCGGCGGGAAAAGGTGACAGTCACCTTTTAATTAAGCCCCTATTATTACTGTTTTATTTTTTAACTCCATGATTCATCTTTTGTTGATTTAAACACGGCGTCTTCATATTTAACCAAAACATCGTCGAAGAAAATCAAGTTCTTCCCGATATACTTTTTGGCATGAATCAAATGCCCAAGGACTATGGTCTTGGCCAGGGAGAATTATGAATGGCTGACCTTTCTCTCCCACCTTAGCCATGACTTGTTCTCTCAAGTCTTTAGTGATAAATTTATCTTCTTCCCCGTAAACCAGATGGATGGCTCCTTTGTATTTTTCCAGACAGCCGAAAAAATCCGCTTCTTTCACTTCTTGCCAAAATGTTCCTTTGTATTTCTGTCCATTCTCTTCATAGACAGCATCAACAACATTGTTAAATGTTGACTTGGGGTCCGGCACCCAAAGAAGCAGGCATTGAATTTTGTCTTTTAATTCTTCGCTGGCGCTGGCGATAACAACGCAGGCTCCGCCCATGCTTTGCCCTAAAAGAGTCACCTTATAGTTATTGTCTAAAAACTTCTTGGCAAAATAGACTGTTGTCTTCGTCCATTCGTCAAATGAGGTGTTTAAAAAATCTCCTTCTGAATTTCCGCTATTGGGTTGATCAAAACGCAACACCGAAAAACCGTTTTTCAATAAAAGACGTTCAAAATCAACAAAAATCCTCGATGGCCCAAGCGAGGAACCTCGGAAACCGTGGCACATGATGACGATTTTCTTTTGCGGGTTTTCCGGTTCGGTCAGGATCGCAAAAATCTTTTTCCCATTGATTTTCTCGAAAAACATCTGTTTCATGATTTTTAAATTAATTTCTGCGCTCGGCCTTCTTGATCCAGGGCTTCATTGGCCAAGGCGTCGGCCATTTCGTTTTTCTCGCGGGGAATCAAGGTAAAATTGATTTTTTTGTAATCAATTTTCAGATTCCAAACGGCCAAAAAAAGAGATTGGATTTTTGAATCTAAAACCTTATATTGGCCGCTCAGTTGGCTGATCAATAATTCCGAGTCGGACCGGATCTCCACTTCGGCCTGAGCGGCCGCTTTGCCGCCAATCAGACTCTTGAACTTTTTGAGAGCAAAGACAACGGCCTGGTATTCGGCCTGATTGTTGGTCGCTTCGCCAATGGTCTGGCCGTATTTCTTTAAAACGTGGCCCTTTTCGTCGGCCAAAACAACACCGATGGCGGAGGGTCCGGGATTGCCCCGTGAGCCGCCGTCGGTGAAAATGATTACTTTTGCTGGAAATATTTTGTCAGACATTGTTTTAATTTTATGGTATCTTTTTCCTGGAAATAAAAGCCGCCGGCGGCGGCGTGGCCGCCGTATCGCCTGACTAATTTAGAACAAGAGCCAATGGCTTTTATCCCGCTTAAACCATCTGGCATGCGGTAGTGACCGATATTTTCTTTCTCCGTTATCTTATAGATAAAGGTCGGTTTATCAAAAGAGAGACAAAGACGAGAAGTAATTGATCCGAGCAGAGATTGGGACAAATCTGTCTTGCCTTCAAAAATGATGGGCGCGTCTTTCTGGAACAGAGCGATCTTTTTAAATTCGTCGACGCCCGCCTCAATCTTTACTTGTCTCTCGGCTCCCTTTTGCAGGAAACGCTCAAAGCGTTTCCCGGCTTCCTCGATTGAGCGAGAAGTCAGCAATAAGTAAACTTCACCCCAATCTCCTTCCTTATCGGTAATGTTAATGATCGTTACTATCTTACGAACCATCTCGCGCGTCGACAAACGGCGACTGACAACGCTCGACTGAAAAAGCGCCTGGAGGCCGGGCCGCCAGCTGTTTTCTAGATAAATCAGCCCCTCGCTGACGAGGAGCTGATTTTCCCCGGTTTCTGGCACCATGTCGGCGATGGTCGCTAAAGCTGTCAATCCCAATAAATCTTCTCTTAAATCTCCCGAAAGATTCCTACCCAAAAGCAACTCGGCCAGCTTAAAAGCGATGCCCGCGGTCGCGAGGTCTCGGAACCCATCATTGCCTTTCTCTTGTTTTGGGTTGACGATAATGGCGGCGGCCGGCAACCGGTCCAAAACCTCGTGATGCTCAATCATCAAGACCTCAAAGCCGATCTTTTTGGCCAGCTTAACCTCTTTAAAATTGCTGATCCCGCAATCAATGGTAATGAGCAGAGCCGGCGCCTTGTCTTTCAAAAAATCCAGAGCCGTTTCATTAAGACCGGGTTCTTCTTGCCTTCGGTCGGAAAAATAGAGGGAGGGCTGATCTCCTCCGAGATTGCCGATCGTTTCTTTGAGGGTCATTAAAGCCACCGTTCCGTCCAAGTCAGAATCGGCGTAGAGAACAATTCTTTCCTTTTCCTTGATGGCTTTTAAAATCCTTTTAGCTAGCTTGTTGAGATTTTTTATTTCCTTCATGGATTAATTTATTTCATTCATGATTCATGGATTATGTAGCATTTCCAAACCCGGCAGCTTTTCTCCGGATAGAAAAACCAAAAGGGCGTCTCCTCCGGTTGAAAGATGATTAAACTTATCCGCCAGTCCCAAGTTATTCAAGAACCAGGTTGTTTCGCCGCCGCCGGCCACCGAGAAAGCCCGACTCTTGATGATGGCTCGGGCCACTTGGAGAGAACCATGGGAATATTTTTTTTCTTCGATCTTTCCCAAGGGCCCGGACCAGAAAACTGTTTTAGCCTGGCTGATCTTTTCCCGGAAGACCTGCAAAGTCTGGGGGCCGATGTCAAAGCCGTCAACCGAATCAACGGGAAAAATGACTTTTTCCGGCCGATCGAGTTTTAAGCTTTTTTTCTCTAGTTCGTCGGCGACCAAATTGGCCAACAAAACAATGGCCTGGACGGTTATTTGATTAATCAGTTTCAGCTTAATCTCGATGCCTTTGGGCTGGCCTCCCAGAATGACGACCAGGGGCTTTTTCGGATGATTCCTAAGTTTAGTTAAAATTCTTATTTCTTTTTCCAAAAGCAAACCCGCAGCTGACGGTAAAAACTTGGCGACCCTGAATGAAGCGTGACCGCGATGGGAACTAGCAAAAGCATCATTGACAAAAATTTCTGCCAAAGAGCCGAGTTTTTTAGCGAAATCGAGATTGCCTTTTTCTTCCTGGAAATGAAATCTCAAATTTTCAAGCAAGACAATCTCGCCCCCTTTTATAGTCTCTAGAGATTTTTTAACCTCATTTCCAAAACAATTGTTTAATTTTTTAATCTTAACTTTAAGGTATTTTTCCAGTCTCGTTTTTATCCCATCAAGCTTTAATCTTTTGACGGCTTTTCCTCTCGGGTCCCCGAGATGGCTCATCAGAATCACTTTAGCTTTTTTCTTGACCAAATAGTTTATCGTCGGCAAGGTCTGAACAATCTTAAAATCATCTAAAATATCCCCTTCTAGATTAAGGGGGACATTGAAATCACAGCGCACTAAAACTCTTTTGTTTTTGATATCAAAATCACGAATGGTTTTCATTCTGATTTTGGATTTTGGATTTTGTCATTTGGACTTTCGGAAGACAGGGCTTCTTTGATAGCTTCTTTAACCTTCTCCATCTCCGGAACCACTCTGGGTCTTTCTCTTCGGGAAGAAAAAGAAACCGTCTCCTGGGTTAAAGCCTCTTCTAAAGAAAGAGGGCGGGGAGGGGCGGGTGGTTTTTCGACTTGGCCTTCAGGGGGTTTTTCTCTTTCCCGCTGTACTTTTTTCAAACAGATCTTGCAATAAACCGGACGTTTGCCATCGGGCTTGAAAACCACTTTGGTCCATTTCTTACAAGTCTCGCACTGGGCGTCATAAAGTTCCTTTGCCGACGGCAAAGGCGCCTCTGACGTTTCTTTGGTTTCCGCCCAGCGGATAATTTTATCGTCAACCACTTGCCTCGGGGTACCGTACCTTTCTCTGGAAACTTTAATGATTATTTCCCGGTTGGACTTTTCCGGCTTTAAAAAAGGTGGCAGAGTCTGGGCGGAAAACGCCCGGCCGGCCAGACCATTAATCATCAATTTTAAATAAATATCGTACTTTCCCAGGTTGACCAAATCGGTGGCGATAAAATCAGGCGTGAATTCCTTTTCCAAAAACTCCGCGTCTTCGGCTCCGACCCGGAAACAAACCAGAGTTCCCACGTTGCCGAAAACCGCGTCTCTCACCTCTTCGGTCATTTGAGTAATGTATTGATGCCCCAAGGTCAAATCCAGACGATATTTTCTTGCCTCAGATAGAATGGTGGCGAAGGACTCGGTGGCAAAGTCCTGGAACTCATCAACATAAAGAAAGAAGTCTTGTCTTTGTTCTTCCGGCACATCCACCCGGGACATGGCGGCCAGCTGGAGCTTAGTGATCAACAAAGCGCCCAAAAGCCGGGTGTTTTCATCGGTGATCCGGCCTTTGGAAATGTTGACGATTAGAATTTTTCGGCTGTCCATTATTTCTCTCATATTTATTTTTGAAGCCACCTGGCCGATGATATTCCTAATCAAAGGGTTGGAAATAAACTGGCCGATTTTGTTCTGGATGGCGGCCGTTGCCTCAACCTCATACTTTTGATTGTACCGGGCATATTCCTGGGTCCAAAAAGCCTTGATGACCGGGTCGGTGATCTTGTCCACCACTTTTTGGCGGTAACTAGGGTCGGACATCATTCGATTGACTCCCAATAAAGTCGAGCCCGGATACTCCAAAAGAGCTAAAATAGTGTTGCCCAAAATGTAGCTCATTCGTTCCGACCAAACATCCGGCCAAATTTTCTTAAAAACGCTCATTAGGCCGGAAGCAACTATGTGGCGGTGCTCGAGGTCAACTTTCTCCATAACATTAAAAGCGAGAGGGTAGTCTAAATCCGCCGGGTTGAAATAGATGACATCATTGACCCGGTCTGAAGGGATAAAATCCAAAAGCGATTCGGCGGTTTCGCCATGCGGGTCAATAAAACAAACTCCCTGGCCGTTCTGAATATCCTGAATCGCCATATTGGCCATCAGATTGGTCTTACCCATGCCGGTTTTGCCGATGACGTACATGTGCTTTCTTCGATCGTCCAGCTTAATGCCAAACTTCTTCCTTTCGCGGCGAAAAGTTGTTTCGGCAAAAAAGTTTATGTCGGAAACGTTCATGGCGACAAATTATGATGATCAGTTACTCAACAGGCAAACCTAAAGGCGGCTCGCCCTTCTTGGCTTCAACGCGAGACAGGCCAGGAGCCGAAGCCACCATTCGGCCGGGGAAATGATAAAGAGAGGCGATTTCTTCCGCCGTTAAAACAAACCGGCGGCCGGATTCATCGGGATTGTTGACGCAAGGATGGGGCCAGCCGACCCAAATCCGATTAACATAACTGCGGAAGAGCCGGCGCTTGCGCAGAAAGAGGCGCTCTTTCTTAAACCAAAACCAATCGTACCAATTTTGTTTAATCTTGGTGATGGTATCGGCCGAAGGCACCAGGGCTTGCATGTTATCGGTGACAAAATTGGTAAAGTAACTCATGGCCAATCTCTGGTTCGGCTTGAAAAGAACGTCGCGTTTGGCCAGATAGATATACTTAATATTGCACAAGAAGCCGAGTTTGCTGATCTTTCTTTCCACGGCGCCGACCACTTCTTTTTCTCCCGGCGTCAGCTTCATTTCCACGGGAATAAAATCTCTCTCCTCTGGCGGGGCGGCTTCGGTAACTTTACCCGTTATGAGGATCTCGGCCGCCTCCAACAACATGGGTTTGGTCTTTCCTTCAGAAACATTTCGCCGGGCCAATTTGTCGCGCATTTTTTTGGCCTCGTCTTTCCAGGGCAGATATTCATCCAAAACCGGCAAGCAGCGGATCTGGACCCAAATTTGCTCACCCGGCTTTAATCTGGCCATGCCTTCTAAAAGCGAAGCAATGGGATCGATTCTTTTTTCCTCTTCTTCTTTGCCCGTTTCGAATTCGCTGTAGGTTTTGATGGGATAACCCCAATGCTTCAGATTTTTATACTCTAATCCCCAAAAATCCCATTCGGCATTGGGCATGTCCTGGGGCACGTTCTTGGCGTAATCTTCAACCTCAGAAATCTCGGCCTGGGGATATTGAGAATAAACATGGGATTCAAAAATGGGTTGATATACCTTTGGCGTTCTAATGTAAAAATGGGGCACGCCGTCAATGCCGGCAATTTCTAAGGTGAAACCGGTGGGATCCTTGCCTTGCCACCATTTCTCGAACCAGTTAGGAAAACTATAAATCTGCCAAAAGCCGGTGATGACGGTTTCCATGGCCTTGATTTGTTCTAGAACTTCTTCGGGGATTTTGATCTCCAAAAGTATGCGTGGTTCGTTCTCGGCAGCGTCAAAAATATCTTTGCGCCAATGATACCAGAGAAAGAGCATGATTTTACCGATCCAAAAACACTCCACGATCAAAAAAAGCCACCACCAATCGTTGAGGATGACCCAAAAATAAGTTTTAGGCAAAGACAAGAAAAAAGATAACGAAAGTTCAGACGGCATTCTCTAAAAAGAAAATTTAACGCTATTTAAAGATCGCTTACCCCGTAGGAAATTAAATATTTTCCGTGGTCAATTGATTATATTGTTAATGATTTTCCGTAGAAAATATTTTCTAATTATGTTTTAAGATGTGCTTTCTGGGGTTGTCAATAAAACTAGCTGAAAATTATCGCCCTTGGCTTATTTAAAGCTCAACGTAAAACATAATCATTTCCTACGGGGCTTACGCCTCGTGGACGGAATACCGGCCGTTTTCTGACTTCAAAAAACATTTCTTATTGCCCAGATTCAAAAGAATAGTGCTCTCCTTGACCAGGCGCTGAGACAAGACTCTTTTTAAAATCTCATCCTGAGAAAGGGGCTGCTTGGCTTCTTTCAAGACCTGGGAAATAACATCCTTGACCGTGCCGGGCTCGTAACCCCACTCTCTCAAAGCATAAACACCCCGACCCACCAGCACAAATCGGGAATCTTTAATTAGTTCGTTATGGACGGTTTGAAAATTCGTCTTTTTGGGAACCGGCAACGAAGCCGCCGTGGCGGAAGCCGCCACGACAGAAAACTCCTGAGGTTTTTCCGGAAATAAAAACTCATCGATCAGATTCGCGACCTTAATAAAATGCAAGGGCTTTTTGATTTTCTTAAAAACCAAAAGGGCCAAATCTCTGACGCCCCGGGGATTCACTTCTGGCCAGGTTTTCAGTCCATATTGACCATCCCTGGTTCTTAAAACCACCTTAGAAATCTCCAGAGCTGATTTCAAAAACGATGGATTGCCCGGAGCCGCTTCGGTCAATTTTTTTATCCCCAAAGGCTTTTTTTCTTTTGAGAGTTTTTTCTCAATGAGCTTGAGCAGCTTCTGAACTAAAAACAGCTTTTTTGTCTCTAGGGCTAAAAAAGCATAAAATTCTTTTGTTTCTCCGGCTCGAAAAAGACTGCCCTCAATAGCCAAGAGGAAGCAAAGCCAGTGGCGAGAATTGGCCTGGTGATTGAAAAGAGGATCTGAGAAAAGAAGTTCTTCTCTCTTCAATCCGCCGTTTTTTTGAAGATAGCTTTTGAAACTCGAAAAAACCTTGGCCATCTCAGGAGTAACTGATCCCCTTCTGATTTTAACCAAGGTCATCTCAATGATTTGGCGGACTCTTTCTCTCGTCAAGCCCAAATCTTGGCCAATCGCTTCCAGGGTTTCTTCTTCTCCGTTTAAGCCAGAGATTTGGCTTAGGCCAAATCTCCGAAAAACAATCTCCTTTTGTCTGGAGTTCAGGTTCTCAAAAAGAACCTGACAATCCTTTTGATAATTTAAAGCCATTGTATTATTCGGGCGCGAGCCCGATATGTCCTCAAATCATAACACCATCTTAGCCCAACGTCAACCTCTACTTCTTCCATCCTTGCCAACTGACCAAAAGGGGGCTGGCTAAAAATAAAGATGAGTAGGTACCGATTATAATTCCAATAATTAAAGTCAAGGAAAAATATTTTAAAGTTTCTCCGCCGAAAAAGAATATTGCCAAGAGGACCAAAAGAGTGCAGGAACCCGTACTAATTGATCGAACTAAGATCTGGTTCAAGCTCTGATTAACGCAGGCATTAAAATCTCCTCCTTTAGTTTTTAAGAGATTCTCTCTCACCCTGTCAAAAACGACTACTTTATCGTTAATTGTATAACCCAAAAGAGTCAGTAAGGCGATGACAATTGGGATGCTGAATTGAACATTATAAAATTTCCCCAGAGAGGCAAAAACGCCAATTGGTATTAAAACATCAAAGAAAAGGGTAATTATCGAGATTATTCCATATTGCCAGCTGGATAAGGGCCGGGAGATTTTTCTAAAAGCAATGGTAATATAAATGAGCAGGGCGGCTAGAGAAACAACTATTAAGATTATTGTTTTCTGCCGTAATTCTTTGCCGATAACCGGGCCGATGCTTTCGAAGCGTTTTTCCTCTATTTTTGAAATCTCCCGCAACCTCGAAATAATCTGTTGATGAATATTTTCATCAACTTCTTTCATTCTCATGATTACTCCATTGGCTCCGGTAGGTTGAACAACCAGCTCCTCTAAATTAAGATCTTTTAATTTTTCCTGAATTATTGGATTTTCCGGTCTATTTTCAAAATTAATTTCCAAAATACTTCCGCCCGAAAAATCAATACTAAATCTCAGGCCAAAGGTCAAAAGAGAAATCAAGCTCGCCACAATCAGAGCTCCAGAAAAAATATAATAAGCCTTTGTGTATTTTAGAAAGGGAATATTCATAGTTTTTTATTTCGTCAGAATCAAACTTGTTTATCTCCACAACCAACTTAATTTTTCGATTTTTGAACCGGCAAAAGACCTCAAGAGGTTATTGGTAATGAAAATTGCCGAAAACATACCGATTAAATTACCGATGATCAAGGTCAAGGCGAATCCTTTAATAAAACTGGTTCCCAAGCCAAATAAAATTAAAGCCACTAAAATAATGGTGAAATTTCCATCGCGGACTGATGGCCAAGCTCGTTTAAAACCATCTTCGAGTGAAATCAGAAAACCTTTCCCTTGTTTTAACTCTTCTCTTATCCTGGAAAAGATTAAAATATTAGCGTCCACGGCCATGCCGATGGAAAGGATGAACCCGGCAATGCCGGCCAAGGTCAGGGTCACCGGGATGATTTTAAAAAGGGAAAGAACCAGGGCAACGTAGATGGTCAAAGCTAGAGAAGCCAAGAATCCGGGCAAACGGTAAAAAAGCAGCATGAAAACAAAAACCAGGCCAAAGCCAATGAGGCCGGCTCTCAAAGATTTCTCTAAAGAAGCTTGCCCCAGACTGGGACCGATGGTTTCCTGGGAAACCAGTTTAATGGGCACGGGCAAGGCCCCGGCATTCAGATTTCTGGCCAACTCCCGGCCCGCCTCAACGGTAAAGTCACCGGTAATCTGGGCTTGGCCTCCCTTAATCGCTTCCTGAACAACCGGCCGAGATAAAAGAGCGTTGTCAATATAGATGGCCAAGGGCTGGCCCACATTTTTCGTCGTTAACTCTTCAAATAATTTGGCGCCTTCTTCGTTGAACTGAATCGAAACTTGAGGCTTATTCGTGGTCTGGTCAAAGGCTAAATCCGCCTTCTTCAGATAGCGTCCGGTCAATTGAGTGGACATAAAATAGGGGTCCTCTAAAGCTATTTGCCAGTCAGGCACCTGCTGAGCTTCTTCATAAGTCTTGCCTTCCAGTTCTTTTTGCTTGGCGAGAATCAAATTCGTTTGTTCTTCCGGCCTTGGTTCTCTGAATTCCAAAAACGGCGTCTGGCCGATCATCTCGATCGCTTCTTGAACATTGCTGATGCCGGCCAGTTCAACAATCAGTCTTTGGCTTTTTTCTTCAATTTGAACCACCGGTTCCCGGACGCCAAAAAGATTGATTCTTCTTTCGATGACGTCACGCAGGCCAGCCAAGGCGTTCTTCTGATCGGCAAAGGCGATATTGTTTAAATCGGCCTGATAAAGAAGATGGGTGCCACCCTGCAGATCCAGACCGAGTTTGAAAGGAATGTCGATAAAATGCCTAATTTTTACCTTTTCGGCAATGATTTTCAGTTTGGGATTCTGTTCTAGAAGCTTAATTTGGGCATTCAAAAAATCAATCCCGCGGTTTAACGGATTGGGCCAGGCCAAATTGCCGGCGAGGAAAGCCAATAGGATAATGGTAATTAAAATTAAAAAAGATTTTTTCTTAGTCATTCTGTTCTTTGACTAAAGTCATGAATTTCAGTTATTTTAATATAACCCATTTGGCGCTCCTGGTCAATCGTTAGAAAATTACGGGGTATCAATCTTGTTTTTGAGCATAAAGCAGGCCTAATTTAAAAATCTTGCGATCAAAAAAAGAACCGCCCACTTTAACTTTAAACCCGTTGTTTTCTAAAAAATTCTTCAGTTCCAAATAACTATGATTTTGGAAAAGATAATCATGATACTCCAAAGCGATTCTGTCTATCCGGCGCAAAAGGTCGATCGGAGCGTTGAGAATTATTTCATACTCCGCGCCCTCGGCGTCTATTTTCAGAAAATTAATTCTTTCCATTTTGTTCGAAGAAAAAATCTCCGCCAGATCAACCGTTTTGACCATCAACGACTTTGCCTTCTCGTCTCCCGGCACCCTGTATAATGAATGGCCTCCGGTATTATAAGAAGAAAGATACAAATTTAATTCTCCTTTTTGCCGGCCAACGGCTAGATTATACATAGAAAGGTTGTCTAATTTATTTAGTTTTTTATTGTTTTCTAGATATCGGTAATTCTCCGGATTCGGCTCATAGGCATAAACTCTTCCTTGATGGGCTTTTTGAGCCGCCCAAACCGAAAAAACGCCAACGTGGGCGCCAACGTCAACGACAACATCGCCGGGAAAAATCTTGAATGACGGTTTTTTTTCATAACTCCTTTGCCTGAATACTTCCCAAACTACAAACATATCGGCTGTACCGCGCCTCAAATTCAATTTAGTCTTCTTGTCGATTGAATAAATTCCCGGCCCTATTTCCCTTTTACCAAAAGAAAAAGTCGCGTTGACCAGAAATATTGTTTTTACTATCAAAAAATCTAAAAAACTCATAGCGGCGTTTGGTTCTATCAACTATCCCACGGGATTATTTTTAAATCCGGCCAAATTTTTATCCATCGGTTAATTTTGTCCTGATAAATCTTTTCGGTAATCTGCGCTTTATTGGCTCTGACCACCATTCCCAGGAGATCGTCTAAGCCAAAAGGGGCGTAAACCCGCCATTCTCCGTTCTTCTCCTTCTTTACTCCGACTGAAGTGGCCGTGGTTGGCCACGTGCTGATAGCTTCTTCTACAGACTTATATTGATCAATTGGACGGCCAAAGTGTTTTTCGTACCAAAGATAGACTCTGGCCTGATTCTGAATCTCCACCGGCACGGAAATATCTTTAAACAACTCTCTGCCCTTTTGGATAAAAAAATCTTCTCCTTCATACGAAGTGTCGCCGGCGTCGTAGTAAACCAGATCGTAATCCTTGATCCCGTTCTCCGCATCGAACCCGTGCAAAACGTTCCAGGCCGTCTGGACAATGCCGCCGGCGCCCAGATACCAATTCGGCATATTCAAATCGTTGGCTCGATTTAAAATTGCCTGCACGCTCTGATTTTTTCCCAGGATTTGCAGTAGTTGTTCCGTGCTTGTCATTTTGTTTTTATGGTCTTTCGACTCAACCCCAAATTATACCACTGCGATTTCTACCAATTCCTGCCTAAGAATATTATCTGAACCGTCGAAGACAAACTTTCCTCTAAATTTCTTTCCGTTTAAAAGAAGGGGCAGCCAGTATTTGTCGTCTGGCCACATTTTCTCGAAAGGGATTTTGTCTACGGGAAACCATTCTGGCTTCATCTCTTCTGTTTCGATCGGTTCTCCCGAGAAATTGTTCGATTTAAAAATGTGGACTTCCAGAATTTCGGGATTACCCTTGAACTCGAATTCAATGATTCCAACTTCCGCTACCTCATTAATCTCGATGCCTGATTCCTCTCTGGTTTCCCTTTTCACGCACTCCTCGATTGTTTCTCCGGGAGAGACCTTGCCGCCGAATCCATTCCACCTCCCTGCTCCAAATCCGCGCTTTTTCATTCCGAGCAATACTTTTGACTGTTGATAAATTATGCAGAGCGTCAGCAATCTTTTCATGTTTTTTGCCCTTACTTCCCGTGACAATGTTTGTATTTTACCGGACTGCCGTCGGGTTTTTTGGCGCCGCAGGGACAAGGATCGTTCCGACCCACCTTGGGCCCGGTTCTCGAGGCCACCACATTTTCTCTCTTGGCCGCGATCTGATTGTTGGGTTTGATCCCGTCGAGGACCCGGGCCACCTCGGCTTCAATCATGGCCAAAAGCCCCTGAAACATTTTATGACCCTCGTTTTTGAACTCAATCAAAGGATCTTGCTGGCCATAAGCCCTGAGCCGAACGGCGTCTTGTAATGATTCGAGATTTTCCAAATGCTCAACCCACAGTCCGTCCAAAACCCGCAGAAAAACAATCTTCTCCACCTGTCGCATGCTCTCGGAACCAATTTCTTTTTCCTTCTTTTCATATTCTTCCAGAGAATAACCATATTTTTTCAGTAAATCCAAAACTTGCCCTTTTAAATCCTCGCCCGGAGACTTCTCTGAAATTTCTCTTCTCTTCCGGTAAATCGTCTCTCGGTGCTTATTAATGACGTTGTCGTATTCCAGAAGGTGGCTTCTTGCGTCAAGATTAAAGCCCTCGATTTTTTGCTGGGCATCGGCGATAGTCCGGGAGACCATGGAAGCTTCAATCGGTTGGTCATCGGGAATTTTCAGCAGTTCCATTAGTTTTTGGACGGTTTCACCGCCAAAGACACGCAAAAGATCATCTTCCAGGGAGAGGAAGAATTGCGAAGAGCCGGGATCGCCTTGCCGGCCCGATCGGCCGCGCAACTGATCATCAATCCGCCTCGCTTCATGTCTTTCGGTACCGATAATATGTAGGCCGCCGGCCTCCACCACCCTTCGAGCTTCCTCGGGGTTCGGCGGATTACCACCAAGGATAATATCAACGCCCCTCCCCGCCATATTAGTGGCAATGGTTACGCTTTTAAATTTTCCGGCCTGAGCAATAATCTGACCCTCTCTCTCGTGATGCTTGGCATTGAGAATCTGGTGAGGAATGCCGTCTCTTTCCAATAATGTCCCCAGAAACTCATTTTTCTCGACGGATCTCGTGCCGACGAGAACGGGTTGTCCTTTCTCGTGTCTTTCCTTAATTTCCTGAACCAAAGCCCGAAACTTTCCCTTTTCTGACTTATAAACTCGGTCCGACAGATCCTGACGGATCATGGGTTTATTGGGCGGCACCATCACCACTTCAAGATTATAGACTTTGGCAAATTCCTCGGCCGAGGTGGCCGCCGTTCCGGTCATGCCCGCCAGTTTCTTATATAATCTAAAATAATTCTGAAAAGTCACCGTGGCTAAGGTCAAAGATTCGGGCTGCACCTGGCAGCCTTCCTTGGCTTCAACGGCCTGGTGTAAACCGCCCGACCACCGACGGCCGGGCAGCAATCGGCCGGTAAACTCGTCAACAATGATAACTTCGCCGTTCTTAACGACATAGTCCCGATCTTTTTTGAAAAGGGTTTCTCCTTTCAGGGCCTGTTCTAAGTGATGAATATATTTTATCCCCCACTCCTGGTAAATATCCTGCAGGCCCAAGAGCTTCTCAATTTTGTTAATGCCGTCTTCGGTCAAGGTGACGGCTCTCAGCTTCTCATCGATTTCGTAATCTTCCTTTTCTTTCAAATGTGGAATGATCTGGGCAAACTCCTGATACATCTTGGAAGGTTCTTGCTCCGGGGCGGAAATAATCAAAGGGGTTCGGGCTTCGTCAATCAAGATCGAGTCCACCTCGTCGACGATGGCAAAGTTAAAATCTCTCTGGGCCTTATCTTTCAGATCATGAACCATATTATCCCTCAGATAGTCAAAACCGAACTCGTTATTGGTGCCGTAAGTAATGTCGGCGCCATAAGCTTCTTTTTTCGAACAGGGTCGCAAAAAACTCTCCACCACCTTGAATCCGCCAACCGTATCGCGCAATTCATCTTTATCGTCGCTTTGCGCTTCATCTTTATATTCCGGATCATACAGGTATGACGCTTCGTGCGTGATACACCCCACCGATAGCCCCAGCGCGTTATAGATCTGTCCCATCCAAACCATGTCGCGCTTGGCTAAATAGTCATTGACCGTCACCAAGTGGCAGCCCTGGCCCTCCAGAGCGTTTAAATAAAGAGGTAAGGTGGCCACCAGGGTTTTACCTTCACCGGTCAACATTTGAGCGATTTTGCCTTGATACAGAACCAGGCCGCCGATTAACTGAACGTCAAAATGCCGCTGGCCCAAGGTTCTCTTTCCGGCTTCTCTGACTAAAGCAAAGGCCTCGGGCAGAATATCGTCCAAAATTTCACCTTTTTGTAATCTTTCTTTTAATTCTTGAGTTTTTTCTTTGAGCTTTTCGCCTGAAAAACTCTCGTCTTCCTTTTCCCGCGAGTTAATCTGCTCAACTATCTGCCCCAATTCTTTGAGATATTTTTCATTGGGATCGCCAAAAACTTTTTCTAAAATATTCATGTTTTTCTGAAAGTCTTTTCAATTATAGACGAGATTCCTGAAAAGCAAAAGAGCCAGGGGCTTCCTGACTCTTTTGGCGCAATTAGAGCGGACAAGCGAAGAAAGTGATGGTTTCATCGCTGGCTTCAATCGACATTTCCTTAAAGCCAGCGGGCAAGACTTTACGGTAAAAGCCTTGCGCGGTGTTTGTCTCAATGTGAAGAGCGCCTGTCGGAATCTCTTTCATCGCCCGGCGAAGCGCTTCTTTAAAGAGAAAAGTACCCAGCCCTTGTCGCTGATACTCTTGCCTAATCCACATCGCGACGAAATCCAGAATTGCCCGACCATCTTTCAGAAAGTCGTACAATTCCAGAATGGCACCGCCCAACATTTCTCCGCGATCGTCCATCAGCACATAGTACCGGTAGGCGAACTTCCCAATGCCGTCGTACCACCGACCGATGTCGGCCGCAGTCAGGCTGGGATACATTTCTGCCCGCTCATACCGGTAGAATGTCATCTTCTCGCTTTCTCTCATCCTCCGAACCTTGGTTTTCATCCGTACCTCCTTCTAGAGTCGTGATGTACTGACTATATTATACAGAAACAATCAAAAAAAGTCAATGGTAGTGAGAAAAATAAAAACGCCATCCGAATGGCGCGCCCTAAAAATACTCGTTTGTCTTATTTTTGCGAATAGCCGATGATCTTGTAAGCGAGTTTGGCGGCCAGGAAATCCGGCGCCACCACGCCCGGCAGGGGCGATAATTCCACCAGATCCGCGCCAACAATCCTTCTCGCCTTGGCCACTCGCTTGATTAAATTTAAAACTTCGTAAAACCCCAGGCCGCCGGGCTCGGGCGTGCCGGTGGCCGGCATGATCGAGGGATCCAGACCGTCAATATCAAAAGTCAGATAAACGTTTTTAGAAAGGGTGGAAATTATTTTTTGGACCGGGATTTTTGGCGCATAGAAAATCGTTTTAATCCTCTCTTTCCTGATATAGTCCGCCTCGGACTCCTCCTGGCTGCGAATGCCCACCGCCGTCACCGCCACTCCCAGATCATGCACCCGCCTCATGGCGCAGGCGTGACTGAATTTTGTCCCTTCGTATTCATCTCTTAAATCAGAGTGGGCGTCAATCTGTAAAACTGAAAGATCGCGATATTTTTCTTTAAAGGCGGCAACGCTTCCCGGAGTAATACCATGCTCTCCGCCCAGCATCAAAACAAACTTTTTATCTTGCAAAAGCTGACTGACGGCTTTTTTAATTTCTTTGACCACCTCTCGGGGAGAATCTTTTGAACTAGATAACTCGGGCAGAGTAAAAATACCGATTTTGCTAATGTCTTTTTTCAGTTCGATGTCAAAAAGCTCCAGATGCCGCGAGGCCTCAATTATGGCTTTTGGCCCCCATTTGGTGCCGGAGATATAGGAAGTGGTCGCCTCGTAGGGAACGGGAAAAACCACGACTTTAGCTTTTTCGTAGTCTTGTTCCTCCAACCCGCCGAAATTGTAAAGCTCGGTGGTCGGATAAGAAAATCTTAGCCTCGCTGGAGCGAGGTAAAGAGGTCGTCTCATTTTCACGATTTAAAAAGGGAGGAAAAGTTTGTTCCCTTTCTCTTTTTCTTTACTTTTTCAAAAATAGCGTGAGAAACTAAGGGCAAAGCAATGGTGGCGTCGCAATAACACTGAACCTTGGGCGCGCCCACCTTTTCTTTCCCCCAGCTCGTCGCTTCTTCAAAAGTGCAGCCGCTCAAGCCGCCCCATTGGGGAGCGTCGGTCGTAATTTGCAAAGCGTACTTATGTGGATAATAAGTTTCAATCACGTGATCTTTGCCCTTTTTTCTTTCAACCTTGAGAACCTCGAATTTTCTTCCAGGAATGGTCCGGTTTGGATATAAAAGATCAGCGGTTACCGCTAGCAACTGGATAAAGTCTTTGGGTACACCGCCGCCGATGTAGATGACGCCAGAATCCTTGATCTTTGTTCCTAAAGACATGAACTCGATATAGTCTTTCATGTTGTCGATGATCAAGTTGAAGCCTTTAGACTTGGCGATCAGACCGGCGTCGCCGTAGGGGCTGTCAACAATGGCCGGGCAGAAAATTGGCACGCCGTAATGAGCCGCCGTCGCCACAATGCTCTTAATGCCTTTCTGCCAAAGCCAGCGGCCAAAAAGATGAAAGATTTCTCGGGAAGAATAGGGATAATCCGGTTTAAGATTTTTGACATAGAAGTCGGCAATCATTTCTGTCATATCCATATAGTCTGTTTCCTTGCCGAAAACATCGTAATAGCGGTTAATGTCGGTCTTTAACAATTTGACATCGTCGGCCAAGTGACTGCCTTTCCAGTAAGAATTACCCATGGCCTCAACAATGTCTTCAGATAAATTGGCGCCCGTCCCCACCAGAACATCAATAAAGCGGTTTTCAATCAGCCAATTGATGATTTTCCATTGGCCGGTCGTGCTCAAAGAGGCGGCATAGCCCATCAGGATCGTCAGATCCTTGTCCAGAATCATCCTCTCCCAGACTTGAGCCATTTCGCCCAGTTTTCTTCCCTGAAAACCGGTTTCGGCCATGGCGTCCAAAAGCTGAGAAATTGTTTTCTTTCCCACTTCAATAGTTTTGACTTTTTCCTTTAGGTAAAGGCTGGTTTTCTCTTTTTTCATCTTTGATTTCGAAATTAAATCTACCCCTCCCGAATGGTATCGGCCGTTTGCAGCCTTCTGGCCTTGGCCGAGGCGAAAGAAATCTTGGCGGAAGAAATTCTCGGCCGGCTGGGATAATTAACTTGAAAGAAAAATAGATTCTTTTCCTTAACTTTCAATTTTTTCAAAAGATATTTTTTCACCTCTTCCGGATTAAAAGGTTTGCAGGAAAATATATCAACGCAGACTTCGTTAGCGCCGACAAAAGTATGAATCGAGATGTGGGAAAAATCAATAATGCAAAAACCAGAAATGCCCGGGTTGTATTCCATGCCCTGAACGACCAAGGGACCGCCGATGATTCTCATCTTGCAAATTTTAGAAACGTCCTTGAGCAAAGAATCCACCAATTTCTTGTTGTTCAAATTCTTTGGGCTAAGGCCCCAAGCGTCAAAAATGTAATGAAATCTTTGGATAATCATTTTTTTTGACCAATTGTCTCTTTCAAGAACAATCCCGCAAGAAATGTTGCGGGATTGCGAGACGTTTATTTCTTCTTTTTGGCTTTCTTCTTGGCCATTTCTATTGGTCCCAATCTTCTTGTTCAAAACCTCGGAGGATTGGAATTTTCCTGCAGCAAATAGTCGACAACTATTTGTTTTTTTAAAGTCCGTATAACTTTGCCGAATTTTTTCGGAAAAATTCGTGCGAAATTATTTGATTGATTCATTATTTCACTTCGAGGAATGCTGTCAAGGTGTGGAAAACTAAAAAAGTTTTTTCTTTGCTGGCAAAGTTAAAATTTCCTCGCGCAACGTCATTCCGAACTTGTTTTTTACTTTTTCTTTTATAATTTTGATCAATTTTTTGACGTCGTGGGCCTTCCCCGACCCTAAATTGACGATAAAATTGGCGTGTTTCTCGGAAACCTGAACTCCGCCGATAATTTTACCTTTCAAACCCGCTTGATCGATAAACCAGGCGGCCGATCCGGTCGGGAAGCCTAATTTTTTTGCCGTCATGGTGGAAAAATTTTTAAAAGTCGAGCCGAGACAATTGGTTTGCGGCTGAACTTTTAATTTTCTTTGCCACCACTCCTGATAAACGAATTTGGCCCGCGCTAAATCGCCGCGGGAAAACAAAAAATTGGCTTTTAAAACGATTGATTTTTCTTTTTGGATCTGGCTAAAGTCGTAAGCAAAGTTCGTTTCTTCTTTTTTGATTTTCTTAAGATGACTGCGGCTGTCAAGAACGGTTACCTCTTTAATGTAATCGGATAAAAGTTTTGTCCCGCCGTGAATGTTGTAAATCACTCCCCCGCCCAGGCTCCCCGGGATGCCGGCAAACCACTGGAGGCCGCAAAGTCCGTTCTTTAATAACCACTGAATCAGCGGCTGCAAAGACGTGCCCGAGAAAACTTCGATTTCGGTATCGAACGGTTCCTGAGAATAATCTAAATCGGAAAACTGCAAATATTTTTCCGGATGACCCGGGGCGTAATGAGCGCGGCCTTCTCTTTCTTTTTTGACCGCCTTTTTCAATCTCTTAACTATTTTCATTCCAGCGACGTTGTTTCTGATGACGAGGCCGCGGAAGCCTTCATCGGCAAAAAGAATGTTTGAGCCTCTCCCTAAAACAAAAAAAGGAACCTCCAGTTCCCGCGAAATCTTTATGGCTTTTAAAAATTCCTCTTCTTGGGTTGCCTGATAAAAAAAATCAGCCGGTCCCCCGATCCGAAAAGTCGAGTAATCTTTCAATAAAACATTTTCTCTGACGCCCGGCAGAAACTTTTTCAGTATTTCAAAATTCATAGCGGTTTCCGAAGGATAAATTTTGGTTCCGCACTTTCGGAACCAAAATTTGGGTTGGGAGAGTTTAACTCCAATTCTTAGGAATTAGTGAGTGCTGCCTCCCAACCCAAGTTTATTTTATCATCTTCTAATTACCGAGTAAATCGACTCGTTAACTAATTGTTAACCAACGCATATTAAACTAACCAGAAAAAAAACAACTAACTACTTCTGCTATCGCTTTGGTAGTTAGTTGTTAAACTTTGAATCGACTTTTGATTTCGCCGTCATGCCCGATTTTTTCGGCCACAATCAGCCTTAAATCATTTTCTTTCAAGCTGAAAAAGTCCCTCAATAATTCGATTTCAGCCTCGCAATCAAAAGGATAAGCCCAAACACTTTTTTGCAGCAGATAAAAACCCATTTCTTTTAATTTGCCTCTGAAAGCTTCGCGATGCGTTTTTTTTAATTCGGAAATATCAAAAATAACGAGGCGCCATTTCTTATCCCAAATTTTTGGTCTTTTGATTTTTAAATCGTTAATCTGAAAATAACCGGCTTTTTTCTTCCCTTCCTCCGTCAAATTGATGTAGATCTGCTTACCTTCAATTCTACTCTCAATCAATCCGCGCCGCCGCAGATGATAAAAGGTATCGTAAATTTTCTTGCGAGGATATTTTTTCAATTTTCGATGCGCCCTGATAAGGCCGGGAACAAATCGAGGAGAACCGGCGGCAATATAAACCGTGCCGGCAATCATCAGCCAATATAGAATATCTTTGACTATTTCCGACTTTGGTTTTTTAATATAGTACTTGTATTTTTTCCATCTCATCGCCTTGATTATAACTAATTACCATTGCTATAGCAATGGTAATTAGTTGGTGATAACTTTAATTGGATATCACCAAAAATGATATCAATACGCTGGAAAAGCAAAACACGTCGCTTAAGAGACGTGTTGTGCCGAATTGAAGTCTTTT
>JAUYCZ010000024.1 GCA_030704795.1 bacterium
GGGCATGAACTGGAGGAGGGGGTTTAGGATGGAGTGGTGATTAGCGGATTGTCAAGTCGATAGTGCGGCCCAATCCGTCTTCGAATATCCTGAAGAGTGTCGAGATCTGGACGTCAATTTTGCCGTTTTCTAATCGGCTGATATAACTCTTTTTTGTTCTGGACCTTCGGGCGAGCTCGTCTTGGGTCATCTTAGCTGATCGGCGGGCCTCTCTGAGCATTTCGCCAACGATGAATGCCCTTGATTTTCTTTCGAAAGCATTTCTCTTTTCCGTTCCGATTTTGCCATATCGTTCATCCAGATGGGTAATAAAGGATTTCATTTCTATCCGTTTATTCATGGGATCGATCTCCAAGCAATTTTTGGTCGAAATATTCCTTTTTTCGCTTTTCTGCGAAGAGGAGTTCGTTTTTCGGCAGTTTCTTCTTTTTCTTCATGAAGCCGTTAAGCAATATCAATATTCTTTCTGCATCGAAGAAGCAGAATATTCGGAGTGCAGAGTGCCTAAATGAAATTCGTATTTCGTATAAACCATCAGTGTTTTCCACATGCTTTAAAAACTTCTTGGGAACATTCTCAACGTGAGCGATCAAATTTAATACTTGATCTATCTTCGCTTGTGCTCCTTTTGCATGACGATCATAAAAATCCTCAAAATACTCGCCGAAAAATAATATCTTTCTTACAGGTTCCATATGTTAACAAATTAGATAACATGAGTCAAGCCCATTTAGGGCTTATTCTTCAAAATAAGATAGACGCTCGGATTCGCATCTTTTGTCATTTATTATCCAAAGAATTATGAATAAATCGGCAAATTATGGTGACAGTCAACTCAATTTCAAGCTTTGATCAGACAACATTTTTCCTCCCATATTGAATAAGACGTATGCGAGATCGGTGTTTTCTCAAGATGAAGAGGATATCCTTCGCTTCTGTAGGAATGGGCAGCGATTTCCGGTACATGGGGAAAAAGATCATCGGTTCGGCGCTGGCCGTCGATGGGCATGTCGTGCATATGGCGTTTTTTAGGGCGACCGAGGCCGAAATCGCGGGCAATATGGCGGGCATGAGCCGGAGGAGGGGGTTTAGGACGGAGAGGTGATGAGAGAGGAAAAAAAGAAGAACAGGTCCAGCCAAATCCTCTTGTATATTTAAGGACATTCGCCTAATATATATGTGTTCACGCTGGATGAACGAAATGTTCATTTGAAATGAACGGCAGTAAACATGATATACAATCTGTTTTCGACCAAAAAGAGGGAGAAGGTCATGGCCTTTATCCTCAACAATCCCTCGAAGCCGCACAGAGTGCGCGATGTCGCTAAAACGCTTTCCATTAGCCCGGGCAGCATTTCGGGCTTTTTCGCATTTCTAAAAAAGAATAAAATCCTAAAAAGAAGCGGGAACGAATTTTACGTCAATATCGCTAATCCCCTTACAAGAACGGCAAAGCTGATGATCAACGTCATGAGTTTAGACGTCGGCCCGCTGAGGAAAATCCCCGGATTCGAAGGCATAGGCGTTTATGGAAGTTGTGCCAATGGCACAAACAAAGAGGGCAGCGATATAGATATATGGGTCAAATCGAAAAAGAAAGTTGGAGTCGAAGCCGTCGCCAGCGCGTCACGGAAGATGAAAGAAAGAGCGAAAAGAGAAGTTCAGCTCTTGATCATAGATCCCGAAAAGTATAGCCAATTAAAAGACGAAGATCCCATTTTTTTCTACTCTCTGATTTATGGATCGGTGGTGTTATATGGCAAGTCACTCCAGGATTGAATACGAAGAGTGCATAAAGCAGGGCCTTCTAAGAAAAGTCGTCCCTTCACATGAGAAGGCCGGAAAAGGGATAATCAAAGCCAACAAGTTTCTTGAACAGGCACGCAAGGCCTTCAATATCAAAGCGTATGATTCGTGTCTCCTGACCTGTTATCAGGCGATTTTTCTTTCGGCAAAATCCGTTCTTCTTAAAGACGGCTACAGGGAAAAAAGCCATGCTTGCGTAGCCCGGTATTTGGAAGAGAATTACGTGAACGCGGGAAAACTGGACATCAAATGGGTCGGTCTTCTTGACAGGTTCCGCGACATGAGGCATGACGACGAATACAATGTCTTTTTCATGGCATCCAAAGAAAATTGCGAAGAAATAATGAAATTCGCGGACAGCTTCATCGGTGCCATGGAGAAGATCTTGTCCGTTTAGCTTTCGTCAGCGGCTAAATGAGCCGGAGTGAAGTGTACCTAAAACGGGTACAGTTGTACCCAAATTAGGTACAGGAATGGAGTTTTGCGATTTAGGTGGAAAGGAATCCATTCTCACAGGGACTTCAGATGCTTGCGGGCCCCCTTCGCGGTCCTTTAGCTCTTGCCACGCTAAGAGGCCCGCAATGACAGGAATAAAGCAGAATGACAAGAAATGATCTGGACGACGCAACGACAGGGATAAAGTAGACGCCTCAGCTCGACTTGGCGGGAAGCCGCAACAGGCGGCGCAGTTTGTCGAAATCGACTTTTGGTTTTCCGCCGGGATTCGTATTTTGGATCCGATCGAAATAATCAAGGAGGTCGGCGAGCTTCCGCCGTCCCGTCTCGG
>JAUYCZ010000009.1 GCA_030704795.1 bacterium
GCCCCAAAGAGGATAAGTGCCATCCTTCCTTGCGGAAGTAGGCCTAAGCGTTTGTTAGAATCCATTTTTAAATCCGCTTAAGGCGGATTATGACAGTCTAGCCTTCCTAGAAGGCGTTGTCAATAGCAAAAAATAGGGGTAAAAATAGGGGTATGTCAGTCTAGAAAATGATTAAAAAATCAGTTAAATTGGGGTTACCCTACCCCGCTACTTACTATATCTTTCTAATAGCTCCCCAGGTGGTACGATTTTCGAACCCTGAAATAGGTAAAGAGGGCGGAATTTCCGGAATCTACGTTCTCTCAGATAAAACTTATTAGAAAATGCGAAAGCCCCTGTTGCGATTTAGGGGCTTTCTTTAAGGAGGGTTAACGGGTATGACTCGCCGGCAAAGTAGTCAACGATTCCTCGACGATTGTATTCCGGCTTATAGAGAAGATTGTTTTCAACGATGCTCTGAAGTTCTTCTCTTGTAAGCCAGCGAAGTTCGGCGGCTTCTTTGGTGACGGGTCTCAACTCTCCGCCCGTCATCTTGCCCCGAAAAACGAACCCGACTTTTAGTCGTTCCGGTTCCTGGACGGTGTAAATACCGACCAGATCAACCAGCTCGATCTCAAGTCCGGTTTCTTCTCGAGTCTCTCTTCGAATCGCCTGAACTATCGATTCACCAAGTTTAATGTGACCTGCCGGAGGTCCCCATCCACCTCCTTTTGCCTCGGCTTGTCTCACGAAAAGGAGTTTTTCATCCTTCTCGATAAATGCGGCAACCGGGACGCTCGTTGGGGTAGTTCTTTTCATAAGATCCTCCGTTTCTTAAAACACACTATCAGATTATCCCGATTCTGGCAACACAAAAAATCGCCTCTTTGGCGATTTTCTTAGTTTCGAACTATGGACGACGTTAGAACCTGTTTGGTAGTTTGAATAGAAAAACCTCTAACGAATTTGCTAGAGGTTTTTCAGTTTCTGCAAGACTGCCCTTATACACTGTTCTTTGACTTGTAACGTTTCTTGGGTCGTGTCAATGCGTATCCACTTTAGGATATCAGCAAGTTCATGATATCCTCGGGCAACACGTTCTGCAAAAGCTGGATCGCTCATTGACTTACTCTTTCTTCTTTGCCACACCGTTTTGACTGGCGCTTCAAGGAAAAGAGTAATGTCTGGTTGGTTTTGGATACGGCTTCCTACCCATTCCAGAATTTCACGAGGAATCCCGTTTCCATAGACGTCAAATGCAACTTGCGAACTCCAAGAACGATCGAGAAAAACGATGTCGGCTTTCTCTTTAGTCACCCTCTCATCTTCTAGAAGATACAGAATCCAGAAGAAAAGACTTCTTACCGGATGACCAGTGGGAAATGGTCTTGCGATCGCTCGGATAGCGGGCGCATAGCCGACAGTTTCGACATCAACCATTGCCGTTGTGAAGCCGAGGGAATTCAACTCAGGCATCATTGTTCTGATAAGGGTAGTCTTGCCACTTCCTGGTAAGCCTTCTACGGCTACTTTGAAAACCATGATTACACCTCCTTGTCTGCTAAGCTGGTTTCCTATAAAAACTCTAAGATAGATTGCTATTTTAGTCAATACCAAAAAACCGCCCAAAAGGCGATTAAGAATTCTAACTACGTTTACCTGTATGCCAAATTTAAGAACAAATTTTAGGGGAGCGGTATAGTTGACGAATTAGATTCCTCGGAGGAATATCTCTAAGTATTTCTCTACAATAGAGTTCTTTTTAACGCCTGTTTCAATTGATTTCTCCCAAAACCGCTTTTCAGAAATACCTCACGGGCCATAGCGTCTTCCTTGTTGATGAAATACTCGTAATGTATTAGTCGTAACGGTCTTCTGTATAATGTTGATTTTACTTCTCCGCGGGCATGTCGGGAAAGCCTATCTTTGAGATTTGTTGTAAATCCCGTATAAAGTTTTTTATCTCGCAAACTAAATAATGTATAAACGTAATATCTTTCCATAGAAAGTCAAACTTTCTAAGAACGTTTTATCCTTTTTATATTATTCGGTGGCCAAGTCAGACTTGGCCCTCCTCTTACTCGTTTAGTGAACCGAGTAAGACTCGGGAGCGGGTGATGGGAATCGAACCCACGTACTCTGATTGGCAACCAGATGTACTACCACTGTACTACACCCGCAACGTTAAATTTTCTCGATTATTCCCTGAATCCATCCCTTCATTTTGGAAGCGAGTTCGGTGTTTCCGGCCGTAATATGGAGAGTACCGTATGGAAGTGTATTCCTTGCTCTTTTGCCCTTGCTAGCTTTGCTTATCTGTATTTGTGGAGGATAAAAATTAGTTTTAGGTAGATTGGTTGTCTCTGACCAAAAATCGAGAGCTTTCTGATAATCCATGTCGGGGTAAGTATGAATTTTTGCTTTAATCTTCTCGTCAGGGATTTTGCAAATGTTTCTGAAGAATTTCATTATTACCTTAATAGCCATTGGGTCGGAATTAGCAAAACGCAATTGGTTTCGATTTCTTTTTGTGCCTTCGGCCCAATATAGGGCGATACCGATTAATTTAAGGTCTTTTGGGGATAAGTTTTTAATCTCTTTTGAGGCTTCTTGGGCATATTTTTCCCTGATTTCGGTGGCTTTCTGCGAACGAATTCCGGCGTAAACTTCGTTATAGGCGGTAATACTCTTCCGCCACTTCTCACGAGATCTTTCAAGGATCTCTTCTTTTAAAGAAGGCGATATCTCAATATTTTTTAACCAAGAACAGACCGTACTTTTAGGTGCTTTTATAATATCAATTATCTCTCCATAGGTCTTTCCACGCCTCCTTAGAGAGATAGCAACGTCTTTTTTGTTTGTTTTTTGGACACTGGTCATATGTTTATTATATTATATAGCCAGTGTCTACATATTGTCAATGTGTCTTTTGTGCCGGGGCGCAGAATCGAACTGCAACCTTTGCTTTTTCAGAGCAACGTGCACACCAGGTACACCACCCCGGCCCAATCTTTTAACTCGTGGACCCCGTTACAAATTGGCTAGAAAAGTCCTGGCGGGAGAGTGTCGCTACACTCTTCCGCAAGAATTTGAATCTATTTTTCTGGTATATAAATGATATGAGTTTGAATCGAGCCAATTTGTAACGGGGTGGACGACACAGGATTCGAACCTGTAACCCCCGCGATGTAAACGCGATGCTCTGCCGTTGAGCTAGCCGTCCCTTAAAAAGTGCGCGGGAGAAGACTCCCCGTACAACGCTTTCCATTCGTGAGATCTACGTTCTCACCTCATGGTGGCGCGTGTACGGGGCAGGCGAACCTCCCTTTCCATATTCTGTTTGTGCCCGGGGTGGGATTTGAACCCACACGGGTTGCCCCATGCGCACCTCAAGCGCACGCGTATGCCGATTCCGCCACCCGGGCCTTAATTAAGCCGTTGCCGGCTTTCTCTCTTCTTTCAGTTTTGCCCGTTTACCCTTAGCTTCCCGTAGATAGTAAAGTTTGGCGCGCTTGACCGTGACTTTCCTTAAAATTTCAATCTTTTCAATCATGGGTGAGTGTAATGGCAAAACTACCTCTATATACATGCCGGCAGCAAGCCGTCTGACCGTGATGGTTGCGCCCATCTCT
>JAUYCZ010000023.1 GCA_030704795.1 bacterium
TGCCAAGCCGTAAGGCGGAGCTAATCCCAACAAACGGCCCCTCAGTTCGGATTGAGGGCTGCAATTCGCCCTCATGAAGCCGGAATCGCTAGTAATCGGGAATCAGCTATGTCCCGATGAATATGTTCCTGAGTCTTGTACTCACCGCCCGTCACGTCAAGCGAGCTGGGAATACCCGAAGCGCCAAGCAATTGGAACTAAGGTAGGCTCAGTAAGAGGGACGAAGTCGTAACAAGGCACGCGTAGCGGAAGCTGTGCGTGGATCACCTCATTTTAGAAAAATGATCGGCAGAGTTGATGGTTGAGAATTCTATCATCAACCCTGAACAGGCATTGGTCTTGGAGCCTTAAATTTAAGACTACTCAGTCGGAGCGACTCTGAAAAACTAAAACCAACCCGCCCTCAAGGCGGGTTTTGGTTTTCACTAATCTCTTCGCCGATCGATTAGTGAAAGAGGCGAATCAGAAACTGGAGAACTGAGGAAAAACGGGGGTCGACGAAAAAACCATAAGTTAAGGGAGCGACGACCAAGAAGAAGATCGAGACTAGGGCCAGATAGCCAAAGTAAGCGAAGCTTAGCCTTTCTGAAGAAAGGTAGAAAAAGGAGGAATGCTTGTCAAAAAATCGACCGGCCAGGACGGCAAAGAGGAGAACGGCAAAAGCCAAAGACGGCAGATAGTGATAGAGAAAAGCGACCCGCCCGACAAAGATAAATGGCAAAAGATTGGCCAGATAGCCCAAAAACAAGAAAGAAACGGCGTATTTCCTCTCCTTCAGCAAAAACCAAACTCCCAAGAAAAGGCCGATCAAAGCCGACGACCAAACGACCGGATTGCCCCAAAGATAAATATTGGCCGATCTACTTTCGGCGACTTGCCCTGAACCTGTCGAATGGGTCCAATACCAGACCGGCTTTTTCATAAGGGGCCATTGGTACCAGCGGCTGGAGTCAGGATGTTCTTTCTTGAGACCCGAGCTATAGGAAAACATGGCCTGGTTTAATTCCACAAACCTGTTCCAGAAAGGCAAGGGCTCTATTCCTGAACTGATGTTGTTACCGACCAAAGTTCTCTGAAAATCAAGGCTCATAAAGGCGTCACCCGAGCCAGAATGAGTCAGTAAATTAAAATGGATAACAAAGGGGATTAAATAGATTGCCAGAGGAATAACAATAAAGACAGAAAGCTTTAAAAAAGTTTTCTTAATTTCTTGGCTTTTAAAATTCTTCAGAAGATCAAAAAAGATAAAAGCGACGATAATTCCCCAAAAAGACAGGCCCGTCCACTTGATAGAAAAAGACAGTCCCGAGGCCAAGGCCGCGAGAATGTAAAGGACTATTTGTTTTGAGAAAGTGTTTTGTTTTCTGGCCAAGAGAAAAAGCCAGACAGATAAAAAACTAAAGAAGAAGAGAAAGCTGTCGACGAGGATAAATTTCGATTCGACCAAGAAGGCGTTGTCGAAAAGAATCAGAAAAGAACCCAGAAAGGCGGCCCCTTTAGAGCCGCCCAGGGCCCGGACAATCGGATAAATGAGCAGGACAAAAAGGCTGCCGAAGAGGGCGGGCAGAAAGCGCAAACCCAGAAGGGTCCGAGCATTGGCCACCTCGCCGATCTTCTCAAAACTAAGCCCCGGCTGGAAATCAAAGAGCTTGGCTACTCCGGCAATCATCAATTTACCCAGAGGTGGATGGATATCAAAATAGTACTGCTGAGTGAAGTAGGCAGAAACAAATTTGCCAAAGTGGACTTCGTCAAAAACCACTTCGGCGGGATAACTCAAGAACAAAAACCGTGTGGCCAGAACCAGGATCAAGAGAATCAAGAAGGGATAGTGTTCTCGCAGAAAATTCTTCATCGTTTTTAAGGACAGATTAGTTTTAATATCTGTCGACTTCCCGAGGCAAAGACGACTTGAGTTTTCTCTAAAAGCTTCTCCTCATCGACTCGGGGGTAATCCCGCCTCAGATCGTCGTCCAGAAGAATGTAAGCGATTTTCTCGTCGCAGGCTTTTTTAAGGTCTCCAGCCACAACGCTTTCGGCCACCATTCGGTTTCGGGAATAGTCGAGACCTTCGGTCCAGAGCCAGCCTTCGAACCCTAGATAAACCGGCCGGCCGGCTAAGAAAACGGGCAAGGGGTCAACGTCTCGCGAGGTCAGAAACAAGTCGTTGGGCTTAGTATTGTCCCTGATCCACGCGGCCGAGGCAACCTTATCTTTATTTGAATCGGAATAACCGTAGTAATGACTGTTTGAGTTTCTCGGCCTTCCCAGACGGGCGGCAAAATCCAGACTGCCGGCCAGAACGGCCAAGAAGACAAAAGAAATCAGGGCCAATTTGCCCCAGACTCTCTGCTGCCACAAAAAACTGAGCAGGGGACCGATGCCAAAAATAATCGCCAGCAGCCACCAGTAAAAAAGAATCTTGTTATTATCAAAGGGCCAGGGCTGAAAGAGAAAGAGATTGGGCAAGATAAAAAGAACCAAAGAGGCCAAGAGAAATCCTATCGACAACCTCTCTTTTATCTTGTCGCGAAAACGGGGAACAAGGAAAAGAATCATGGCCAAAACAAGAATCAAAGACCAGCCCCAGAAAATAAGGCCAAAGTTCTTTGACCAAAAAACAAAAGGATTGGAATCTGTCGTCATCCAGCCAAACCAGGGCCGGATGAAGCCGGAAGAAAGGACTTGGCTACCGGCCTTAAGGTAAATGATTTGGGGTAAGGCCAAAAGCGCGGTTAATAAGCCAAATTTAAACCAAGCTTTCCAGTTTTTTGTGAAAAACAGAAACTGAAAGTCCCGAGTACCCCCGAGGGAAAGCGAAGCCATTAAGAAAAAGAAGGTGAGAAAAGAAGGGGCATGAGAAAGAGGCAAGAGGCCGGCCACCAGGCCGAAGCGCCAGAACTGTCTATCTTGACCGTAGAGTAAAAGGCTGAGGAGGAGAAAAGAAAAAATGGCCAAGCCCAGGGGAAAGCTTCGTTGGTGCGAGAGAAAAGAGATGACGGGCACGATCCAAACAATATTATCATTGGTGTCTTTTTCTGCGGGTTTTCCGCCGGTGCGATTATCTAAATGAGTGTATTCGTGCGGCGGATCGACCAGAATAGTACTTAAACCAATAAAGCCGTTCTTCTGATAGTCTTTTTGTAGGTCCTCGAAAAAAACTTTGAAGCCGAGCCCGCTGCCTAAGATAACAAGAATGAGAACCAAAATGGCCAGGTTTTTTGATTTAAGAACCTCGCCTTCGGCGAGAACCTTCTTTCTCGCTTTGCTCGAAGCTAAAACCCGGTCGGCCAGGGCGAAAACCAAAAGGAGAGACAGGCTGCCAAAGATGAAAAGGGGGATCTGAAAGGCCAAAACTATATCAAGCCCAAAAGAACGGAAAATCGCCGAAATAAAATTTATCAAAAAAGGATAAACCAAATGAACTCCGGCCGCCACCGGATGATCAATAACAAAAGGCTGGGCCGTCGCCATTCTTTCAATCATATTGAGGTGAAGGGCAATATCGCCCCAGCCAACCAGAGCTCCGCGCAGAGTGCCGTCTCCAGCCCGGAACAAAACCGTGGAGAGCAACAGCCAGTAAAAAACCATCAGGGCTAAAAGAAAAACAATCCAAGCGTTCTGCCGGGAGAAATGACGACGCAGGTTAGATAAATTGATCCTTAGTAAAAATGGCCTTTTAAAAAATCGAAAAACGACCATTAAAAAGGAGAGGGAAATAAAGACGAGGACGGCCGAAAACAATGATTGCCACCAGAGAGCCAGAGCCAAAACCAAAAAACCACTGAAAAGACCGCCCAAAAGAATACTCGCTAAAACCCGCTCAAAAGGAGAGAAGCGTTTCTGAGGATCGAAAAAGTCAAAAACAAGAAAGCCGAAAACGAGTTGAGCCAAAAGAAAAAGAAAACTTAATAACATATGGTTTTTTTCTTCTCCATTTTACCTCGCCCTAGCGAGGCTAAGCTCAGCTTATCATGCCCCACCTTGAAATCAAAAGAGTTTTTTGCTATCCTTAAAGACGTTAAACCTTTAACTTAAACTATATGAAAATACCCGCTAAATTAACCAATTTCTTAAGCCAGAATAAGGTTAAGTTCGAAGAGATCAATCACCGCACGGTTTATACCGCCCTCGACAAAGCCGCCACCCTCAAGGTCAAACCGAAGCTGATTGCCAAGACTCTGGTCTTGAAAGACGGAAAAAATCTGTTCCTGGCCGTTTTAGCCGCCAACCGCAACCTGAACAAAGAAAAGTTCAAGAAAGCGGCCAAGGCCAAAAATCCCGACTTCATCTCCGAGAGGCTGATGAAAACCAGGTTTAGGGGCTACCGGATCGGCGCCATTCCTCCTTTCGGCAGATTATTCCAGCTCCCGTCTTTTGTGGATCGGGGATTGGCCAAAGAAAAGCTCGTCTATGCTAGCGCCGGAACCTACGAAAATTCCCTGAAAATTTCCCCGAAAGTCCTGGAGAAGCTGGAGACGGTTAAGGCTAGCTTCTCCGAAGCGAAAAAACCGGTAAAAAAACCAAAAAAGAATCCGCCTCGTCGACGGATGCGCCGATGAGGCGCAAAACGGGCGTGTGGCTCAATGGTAGAGCGCGTTCCTGATAAGAACGAGGTCGAAGGTCCGATTCCTTCCACGCCCACAACGTACAAAATCAAAGATTTTTACGTTGTAGAAACGTAGAAATTGCCTCGCATTTCGTACGTTTCACAACCTTCGGGCCCGTAGCTTAGCCCGGTAGAGCGCCTCATTTGCAATGAGGAGGTCGCCGGTCCGAATCCGGCCGGGTCCACATAAACCCAGGGGTGGCAGAGCGGTCAATTGCACGAGACTGTAAATCTCGCGGGGCAACCCTACGCAGGTTCGAATCCTGCCCCCTGGATCATGAAGTAGAACAGAGTTCACTTCATGACCATGTAGCGAACTTGTTCTGCTACATGGCCGGAAGTGGCTCTAAAGAGTCATCTAATGAAGAGGCTTCAATACTGCGTTATGTTTTGCGCAGCCTGAAAGACGGCAATTTTTATATCGGTTTTACCACCAATCTTCATGAACGGCTCACAAGTCACGTTCACGGAAATTCTCCTGCCATATCTCTGCGCCGACCGTTTGTCTTGATGTTTTGTGAATATTTTCTTTCAAAAGCCGACGCGACGAGAAGAGAAGGATATTTCAAAACTACAGCCGGCAAGAAAGCATTAAGAATAATGTTGAAAGAAAGCTTAGGATTAGTCTAAAATTGAATCGCCAAAAAGGCGGTTTTTTGTTTTCCCCTCAACCTTGCCTTTTCCTTAAAACAGGGCTATTTTGAAGACAGGTAAACTATATGAAATGAATACATTTTCACGGCAAAATTGGTTCAAAATAGGCTTATTAATGATCGCCATCGCTATGGCCAGCAGCGCTTTTTATTGGTTTCAATGGAGACCGAGCCAGATAAAACAACGATGTTCTGCCGAGGCAAGATTTGACATGAGGGCCGTCCTCGAGTTTGATGACATTAAACGGCAAGAATTCATAAACATGTATTATGAAGATTGTTTAATGAGATTCGGATTAAAATAAACCTATGAAAGAAAGAATTAGAGTGTTTCTAGCCCGAAATTGGTTCAAGATAAGCTTTCTAGTTATCGTTGTTGCTATAGCCGGCGGTGCTTTTTATTGGTATGAATGGCGACCGATGCAGATTAGGAAAGAGTGTAGTAAACAATTACAGAGAACCGGAAGTTTAGAAGCAAGAGAACTCTTCTATAAAACTTGTTTAAGAGGAAAAGGGATAGAAAAATAAATCCATGATTAGTATGTGGACTATCTTGGGAATTATATCCATTGTTTTATTGATAGTTTATTGGGGAGGATCTGGTAGGAAATTTGGCCCAAATGCCGTTTGGGGTGGTTTAACGTTAGGACTTATTATCGGGTTCATTGTTGCTATCTTTTCTGTTTTCAAGGAAACTGGGTTTAATTGGATTATTATTGGAAAGGGCGGGATATTAGGAACAATGTTAGGTTTTGCGGCTGAATTATTAGGATCAGTTTCGAGTTATATCAAAAAAATTAAAACAAAATAAATTTATGGGATTTCTAAATAATATAATAAAAAAAGTTGCTCAATCATCCGCGTCCTCAATAATAGGTACGACAGATACAATTGCTAAACACTATCTTGAACTGAAAGCGTCTTCTCCGGAATTATCAGATAAAGAAATCTATAAAAAAATCGTAGAATTCCGTTATTCTATAATGCCGCTAAAAGAGGATTGGCGCTATAAAAGCATACTGGATGAAATAGAGAATATCTCTGAATTGAAGTTGCTGATATTCGAGATAATCACAAACGAATCACCCTCTTTATTGGAATCTGGGAATGAAAATCTGGTGATGACATTGGATATTATTCGGGAACATTTAGAGAAATACAACCTAAAATAACCTATGAAAGAAAAAATTAAAAGAAATTGGAAAATAATTTTAGTGTATGGTTCAGTTATAATCCTTCTTGGTTTATATCTTTTATTCGTTTTAGATATTGGGATAAGCAGCAAATATTTCATTAAGAGAGACTTCAATAATGCCTTTTTGTATAGAAAGACGGGCAATTGCACAATGTTCAAGAGTTATCTTCTTAGGGATATTGAGAAATGGGGAGAGACATGCATAGAAGAGAATGACGGAGATGGCCCTGCGATAAAAAGCTTCTCTATAAAAGATATAAGCGTTAATGGCGATTCGGCATTTTTACAAGTGGAGCTAGAAAGAAGTCCTACCGTCGAGATTAGGGTATTACAAGTTACGGGCGAAATAAAAGATTTTGAAAAGGCGTATTCAGTAAATTATACAATGCAGAGACAGATTGATACCCAAAGGATTTTGTTTTTATTGCCAAAAACAAAATGGTTTATAAATCAAGAATTAAGAAAATAACATCTAGAATAATCGTATTTACATATAATTTCTGTTCTTCACAGAACTATCGTAGATAGATAGGATCGACTATCAAGAAATCAATCTCCCCCTCTTCAGGGGTCGTTTTTTGTCAAAATCTCGATTTTCCTGTGAGGCGGCTAAACAATAGTATTTTAGAAAGCAGACTAGGGGATACCCTCCTACACGCACAAACAGGTTCTAACGTCGTCCCGCAGGCAGGACCGAGTCTTTTCAAAGAATCGCCAAAGAGGCGGTTTTTTGGTAGAGTAAAAGTATGTATAAACTGGTTAGAAAATCTGAAGCTATATTTAGAAAAATCGCAGATAATAAATTTGCGACAAATTATATTACAAAAGATATTTCCCCAAATGTATCTCTTGCTACTTTAGAAGGCAAGGATTATCAAGAGGAAACTATTACTGAATACAATCGTATTTACTATGTTTTAAATGGAGAGTTAGTATTGGCCTTTGATTCTGAAAAAATTTCCCTTGAAGAAGGCGACACCTGTTTTATTAGCAAGGACACAAAATATGGAATATCTGGAACATTTAAGGCAATAGTAATTAATCAGCCCGCCTTTGGAACGCAGTAATTTATCTCAAAACAGGTTCTAACGTCGTCCCGCAAGCAGGACTAATTTAATTAGCGCCTGGTGGAATTTAGAAGTTTGACATAAACATGAGAACGGGTATAATTAATCTCATGTCAAGACAATTTACGGCAGTTTATAAGAAGGCGGGGAAATGGTATCTGGGCTGGGTAGAAGAAATCCCCGGAGTGAATACGCAGGGAAAAACTCTTAAAGAAACTAAAGAAAATCTCAAAGAGGCGCTTTTGTTGGTTCTTGAAACAAGCAAGCTCATCAACAAGAAAGAAGCGTCTGGAAGCAATGTCATCAGAGAACCGCTGTCTATTGCTATATGAAACGG
>JAUYCZ010000025.1 GCA_030704795.1 bacterium
CCGCGGCGGCCAAAGAATTACCGATCCTGAACCTGAATCAAAATACCAGGTCGTTGAGAAATACGCCAGAAATCTGACCACTTTGGCAAAACATGGCAAGCTTGATCCGGTTATCGGCCGGGAAAACGAAATCCGCCGGCTGATGCAAGTGCTTTCCCGGCGGACAAAGAATAATCCGGTTTTAATCGGCGAGGCGGGCGTGGGCAAGACTGCTGTCGTTGAAGGATTGGCTCAGCGCATTATCAAGAACGAGGTGCCCCAAAGTTTAAAGGACAAAGAAATTATTGCTCTGGATTTAGGCGCGATTGTCGCCGGCACCAGGTTTAGAGGCGAGTTTGAGGAAAGGATTAAAGCCCTTTTAAAGGAAGTGAACCGTTCCGCCGGCCATTACATTCTTTTTATAGACGAGCTTCACACTCTAGTGGGGGCAGGCGCCGCCGAAGGCTCAATTGACGCTTCTAATCTTTTGAAACCCGCTCTTTCCCGGGGCGAATTAAAAGCCATCGGCGCCACCACTCTTAAAGAATACCAAAAATATATTGAAAAGGATCCGGCTCTGGAAAGAAGATTCCAGCCGATTTATGTCAGCGAACCGTCGGTTGAAGACACGGTTTTGATATTGCGCGGCATCAGGGAAAAATATGAGCTTCACCACGGCGTTAAAATCAAGGATTCGGCCTTAAGGGCGGCCGCCGAGTTATCCACCAGGTATATTTCCGACCGGTTTTTGCCCGACAAAGCCGTGGATTTGATGGATGAAGCGATGAGTTCTTTGCGCCTGGAAATTGAATCCGAGCCCGTAGAGTTAGAGGATATGAAGAGACAATTTCAGAAATTGGAAATAGAAAAAGAAGCCCTAAAAGCCGAAGGGGAAAAACCTAATTCAAGAAAAATTAAAGTTATCAGCCGCCAGCTGGCTGATTTATCGGATAAGGTAAAAGCTTTTGAGGGCCGGTGGAAAACCGAAAAAGAAGTGGTGGATAAAATTAAGGATTTGAGAAAAGAGATTGAGCAGGCTCAATTTTCCGCTGAAGTCAGCCAGAGAGAAGGAAATCTCCAGAAAGTCGCCGAGGTTAAATACGGCAAAATCCCGACCCTTTTGAAACAGCTCTCCGGTTATGAAGAAAAATTGGTGAAGTTTCAAAAAGGCAAACCTCTTTTGAAAAAAGAAGTTGATGATGAAGATATTGCTTCGGTTGTTTCCCGCTGGACCGGCATTCCCGTTACCCGGCTTATAGAAGAAGAAGCGAAAAAATTGGCTAAAATTGAAGAGATTTTGACTAAAAGGGTGATTGGCCAGGATGACGCCATTAAAGCGATTGCCCATGCGATCAGGCGCTCTAGGGCCGGTATTTCCGAGGAGGGCAAGCCCTTGGGTTCTTTTATGTTTTTAGGCCCGACCGGAGTGGGCAAAACCGAAACCGCCCGAGCCTTGGCCGGGTTTTTATTCAACGATGAGAACGCCATGATCCGGCTGGATATGTCAGAGTATATGGAACGCCACACGGTTTCCAAGATGATTGGCTCGCCGCCCGGATATGTCGGTTATGAAGAAGGAGGACAGCTGACCGAGAAAATCAGAAGAAGGCCGTACAGCGTTATTCTTTTGGACGAGATTGAAAAAGCTCACCCCGAGGTTTTTAATATGCTTTTGCAGATTTTGGAAGACGGCCGTTTGACCGACGCCAAGGGCAGAGTCGCTTCTTTCCGGAACGCCATTTTAATTATGACTTCTAATGCCGGTTCGGATATTATCAGCAAGGAAGCGGCTTTAGGATTTTTGCCCGGCGACGGCAAGATCGGCCAAAGAGATGCATTTAAAGATAAGGTTATGCAGGCCTTGAAAGACAGTTTTCGGCCCGAGTTTTTGAACCGCATTGACGAGATTATCATTTTCAATTATCTGGGCAAAGAAGAAATTAAAAAGATTGTTGATCTGGAACTGAATAAAGTTATTCTCCGGCTTCTGCCGAAAAAGATTGAACTGTGTTTTTCCGACAAGATTAAAGATTTGCTGGCGGAAAAGGGATATGACTCAAATATGGGCGCCCGCCCCCTGAAGCGGATTATCCAGCAAATGATTCTGGATCCCCTGGCTTTAAAACTTGTCCTCGGGGAGATTAAACCCGGCAGCCCGATTCTGGTGGAAGAGAAAGACGGCAAAGCATTTTTCTCCAGTCCCAAGACAATATTCAAAAACAACAGCCCAAGAGTAAAAACAGCGTCCCTGAAATAGGGGCATGGCATTCATTGGCCGGGCGGGAATTGCGGCGATTTGACCGGCAACCCGGCGATTATTTTCACTCAAAATGGCAAGGATACGG
>JAUYCZ010000007.1 GCA_030704795.1 bacterium
ATGAAAAACAAGATTAAAAAAGTCCAAAAAAGGGACGGCGTCATGGTTGACTTCGATGAAGCGCGCATCCGGGAAGCCATTTTCAAGGCCCTGACCGCCACCAATGAAGGCAACGGGAATAGAAGCCAGAGCCTGACCGATAAGGTTGTTAAGATCATCAGCCGCCGTTTCCGGCAGGAACTGATTCCCCACGTTGAACAGATTCAGGACATTATTGAAGAGGTTTTGATTTTGGAAGGATTGGTGGAAACGGCCAAAGCCTACATCCTTTACCGGGAGCAAAGACGGAGAATCAGGGAAGCCGTTACCACTATGGACGAGGCGAGCGAAGCCATTGATAAATATATTCAGGAAGTTGACTGGCAGGTCAAAGAAAATGCCAACATGACTTATTCTTTGCAAGGTCTGAATCAGTTTACGGTTTCTTTTGTTTCTAAAAACTATTGGTTAAACAAAATTTATCCCAAAGAGATTCGGGAAGCCGCGACTAACGAAGATTTTCATATTCATAATTTGGAGATTTTAGCCTGCTACTGCATGGGTTGGGATCTTTATGATTTGCTTTTGCGTGGGTTCGGCGGCGCGCCCGGGAAAATTGAGTCTCGGCCGGCAAAACATCTCCGGACCGCCATGGGCCAATTAGTTAATTTCTTTTTTACCGTTCAGGGCGAAAGCGCGGGCGCTCAAGCGGTTTCCAATTTCGACACTCTTTTGGCTCCGTTTATCCGTTACGACGGCCTTAGTTACCCTCAAACAAAACAGGCGATGCAGGAGTTCTTATACAATTGCATGGTGCCGACGCGCGTCGGCTTTCAAACCCCCTTTCTTAATGTTTCTCTAGACATTAAAGTTCCTGATTTCTACAAAAATCAGCCGGTCATCATCGGCGGCCAGGCGCAGAAGGAAACCTACGGCGAGTTCCAAGAGGAAATGAATATGTTCATCAAGGCTTTCTATGAATGTTTGATGGAGGGCGACGCCCGGGGGCGGGTTTTTACCTTTCCCATTCCGACGGTTTCCATCGGCAAAGATTTTGACTGGGAAGATCCGGCCTTGAACGCCCTTTGGGAAGCGACGGCCAAATACGGGGTTAATTACTTTTCTAATTTTATTCATTCCGACATGAAGCCGGAAGATTTTCGCAGCATGTGCTGCCGACTCAGATTATCGAATAAAGAACTTCTCAAAAGGGGCGGGGGATTGTTCGGCTCGGCCCCATTAACGGGTTCGATCGGCGTCTGTACGATTAATATGCCGAGAATCGGCTACCTGGCCAAAACGAAGAAAGAATTTTTTGCTCGGCTGGAAAAATTAATGGATTTGGCGAAAGAGAGCTTGGAAATTAAGAGAAAAGCCCTAGAGAATTTTATGGAAAAGGGCCTCTACCCCTATTCTCGGCATTATCTTACCGGGGTAAAGAAAATGAGGGGTAATTATTTCGGCAATCATTTTTCCACCATCGGCCTTCTGGGCATGAATGAAGCTTGTTTAAATTTTCTGGGAGGGAATATCGCTTCAAAAAAAGGCCAAAAATTCGCCCTAGAGGTCTTAGATTTTATGAGAGAGAGAATGGTCAAATATCAGGAAGAAACCGGCAATCTTTATAATCTGGAAGCGACTCCGGCCGAAGGTACAAGCTATCGGCAGGCGAAAGCCGACAAGGAAAAGTATCCCGACATCATTACGGCCGGGACAAAAAAGGTGCCCTATTACACCAACAGCACTCATTTGCCGGTCAACTACACCGACGATATTTTTGAGGCTTTAAAATTACAGGACGATTTGCAGTGCCGTTATACGGGCGGCACCGTCAGCCACCTCTTTTTGGGTGAAAGAGTTTCCGATCCCCAGTCGGCCAAGGCTTTGGTGAAAAAAGTTTTTGAGAATTTCCACTTGCCGTACATTACCCTGACGCCAACTTTTTCTGTTTGTCCAAGTCATGGATATCTCGATGGAGAACATTTTGAGTGCCCACAGTGCACCATCAAACAGCCGTGCGAAGTGTATTCGAGAGTGGTGGGATATTATCGCCCCGTACAACAGTTCCATATTGGGAAAAAGTGCGAATTTCATGAGCGCAAAGAGTTTAAATTCCCAAAGAAATTATGAAAATTGCACCGTTTTCTCACGAAAAAATTTCTATTAACTGTACAAAATGCAAAAGGAAGAATTTCGCGAGAAGGGACTATCTTAAATTATTAACCCACCCTTATTGGTGTAAGTACTGTAGGCCACATTGGAGGCCAAAAACTTTTGAGGATAGAATTAAATTAAGTTTAGCTCGCCGAAAATACGCCCTGAACGAATCTTTCTTCGAAAAAATAAATAATGAAGAAAAAGCGTATTGGTTAGGATTCTTGGCCGGAGACGGGGCGATAACGGAAAACAAGGTTCGCCTTAGCCTTAGTCTAAAGGATAAAGATCATGCGATGAAATTCAAAGAAGCGGTTGGTTGGACTGGAAAAGATTATTTACATATTAACACCAGCGCACTAGAAGTATATTTTCGTTCGTTTAAAATGGTTAATGATTTGGCAAAATATTTCGTCACCGCTCGTAAAACCTTTACGTTAAGATTTCCAGAGATTCCAAAGGAAATCGAAAGAGATTTTATCAGAGGCGTTTTTGACGCCGATGGTTGTATTAATAAGGCTCGGAGAGTAAGTCGGGGAAAGGGCGGGCAAATCTATATTTTCTATGGCGGAGAATTTAACATTGAAGGTAATAGTGAATTTTTGACCGCCGTTCAATCTCGTTTTGTCGAGCTTGGGTTGCCGGCCGGCTCTCTTGACTATCCTGGAAAAAGAATCAATAGAATAAGATACGGCGGAATCAACCAGCTTAGAAAAATTTACGGATATCTATATAATAGTGCGACTGTATTTTTAGAGCGGAAAAGGGAATTGTTCGAAGATATTATGAAAGATTATCGTCACGAGATTATTAAGATGTCGAACGATCTCGCGATGGTGGGCTAGAGAAGAACGAGGCGCGGAAGTGAAAATTGGTTCGCTTCCGAGCCTGGTTCTTTCGAACCTAATTTTGTCAGGAGGAGGTGGCCCATGGACGAAGTTCTAGAAGCTCTTTTGCAAAACGCAGATTCGCATTCCGCTCAAGACGCTACGGCCAAGATGCTTTTTTACCGCATGCTATTAGCACAAAAAGCATTAGATGCCGGCCAGGAGGTGGAGCATTTGCTGATTGATGCCGGCGGCACGCTCATCAGCCTTTTGCGTCAAATGCGCGCGGGGAAACAAAGGAGAAATCAAGGAAAACTCCTTTAAAGAACAAGAAAGGAGAGATTTGCGTCTCTCCTTTCGTCATTTTTAATAATTTTTGTGTTAGAATTAGAAAATGCTCATTGGCGGATTGCAAAAAACGACCCTGATTGATTATCCGGGCAAGGTGGCTTGCACGGTTTTTCTGGTCGGCTGCAATTTTAGATGTCCCTGGTGTTATTCCTCGGAGCTGGTTTTGCCGGAGAAAATCAAGAAATTGCCGAAAATGACGGAAAGGGATTTTTTCAAGTTTCTCAAAGATAGGCAGAGCTTGCTTGACGGGGTTGTTTTATGTGGAGGAGAACCGACTCTAAATCAAGATCTACCCGAATTTGTCAAAAAAATCAAAAAACTGGGGTTTTTGGTAAAACTGGACACAAACGGCAGCAATTCAAAGATGCTTAAAAGATTGATTAGAGAAAAATTAATTAATTATATTGCTATGGATATAAAAGCACCGATTGCTGCCAAAATCCAAAATCCAAAATCCAAATATCAAAAAGCAACGGGAGTCAAAGTCAATTTAAAAGATATCAGAAAGAGCATCAAGATTATTAAAAATTCGGGCGTTGAATATGAGTTTCGCACGACCTGCGTACCTGGGATCCATTCGAGGGAAGATATTTTACAGATTGCCCGAAACATCGCGCCGGCCCGGGCCTATTTCCTGCAAAGCTTCAGACCCGAGAAGACTCTTAATTCCAAGCTTGAGAAGGTTAGGCCGTATCCGAGGCAGTTTCTTTCCGAGATCAAGAAAGAGATCGGCTCGGCCTTTAGGGTTTGCGAGATCAGATAAGGTTCTTAAATAATGACGAAGGGAAAGATATTTTTCTGGAGCTGTCTGGCTTTTATTGTCGGGATTTTCATCAGCTCGTTTGTCAACTTGCCACCAGTTCTTTTGGTGGCTGTTTTTCTTTTTGGCCTCACCAGCTTTTGTCTTTTCTGGGTTGACCGGCGCCTGGTTTTTCTCGGCCTCTTGGTTTTGGCTTTAGCGCTGGGTGTTTTTCGCTATCAGCTTGAAGCGGATAGAATTTTTAAATCAGAGCTCGGAAAATTTAACGACGGCCAAGATTCCATCGGCATCACGGGCGTAATTGAGGACGATCCCCAGGCCAAGGAGAAGAGCCAGCAATTCCAGATTCGGGTGGAAAAAGAAAAAGTTTTGGTCATCGCCCCAAAATATCCGTCGTACCATTACGGCGACAAAATAAAAATTACGGGCCAATTAAAGACGCCCGAGAATTTCGAGGGATTTAACTATCAGGGTTATTTACAGAAAGAAAGAGTTTATTCTATTATGATTTTTCCCCGGATAGAGTTATTGGCATCAGAACAGGGGAATCCGGTCAGGCAGAACCTTTTTAATTTTAAGAACAAATTTCAAGAGACTTGGCGGCGCCTTCTCTCGCCGCCCCATTTGGGGATTTTTGAGGCTCTAGCCTTCGGCGAGGAAAATAATATTCCGGCGGAATGGAAAGAAAAACTCAATCTCTCGGGGACGCGGCATCTGGCCGCCGTCTCCGGCATGAACATTACTATCATTAGTTTTTTGCTTTCGGGCTTTCTTTTGACTCTGGGATTTTGGCGGCCACAAGCCTCATTAATCTCGCTGGTTTTTATTTGGTTTTATATCCTCATGATCGGGGCGCCCGCCTCGGCTCTCCGGGCCGGTTTAATGGTCAGCCTGTTTTTTCTGGCCCGGGGTTTTGGCCGGGTAGCCGCGGGAGAACGATCTCTAGTTTTTGCCGCCGTCATTTTACTTTGGGAGAACCCGTTGATTTTGAAATTTGACGTTGGTTTCCAATTATCTTTTTTGGCCATGGCCGGCCTCATCTATTGGTCGTCCTTTTTTAAAGAAAAAGTCTTTAAAAAACTACCCGAGTTTTTAAGAGTTAATTTGGCCACGACTTTGGCCGCTCAAGTTTTTACCTTGCCCGTTCTGATTTATAACTTTGACTATGTCTCTTTGATTTCGCCGCTGACCAATCTTCTCCTCGTTCCCTTGATTCCTTATCTGACCATGGCCGGTTTTGTCTTTGGGGCTCTGGGGATAGTTTCTTTTTCTCTGGGCCAGGTTCTGGCCTGGTTCGTCTGGCTCGGAACCAGCTATATCCTCTTGGTCGTCGATTGGTCTTTAAAGATTCCCGGCAGCCATTTTGTTTTTCGGGGCGTGGCCGGGCCGTTTCTGGCCATCTCTTATTTGTTTTTGGGCTATTTCACCTGGCGGATAAGAGAAAAGCCGGGCCCGAAATTCTTAAGTTTTTAAATTCGAGCGGTAGCGAGAATCAAGGTTCTGCCGCCGGCAGGTTCTTAAATCTGCTAAAATGAAATAGCGGGCGGTACGCCGCCCGATATATCGTACTCGTTATAATGGCAAAGATTATTCATTTTCCTCAAGACTTTTTGTGGGGTTCTGCGACCTCGGCTTATCAGGTCGAGGGCGGGATTGAGAATAGCGATTGGTCAAGAATATTTCCGGCTGGTCTTGCCTGCGACCATTACCGTCTTTACGAAAAGGATTTCGATTTATTAAAAGAGCTTAGCCAAAACGCCTATCGTTTTTCTATTGAGTGGTCAAGGATAGAACCGACAGAGGGACGTTTTAACGAGAAGGAGATTGAGCACTACCGCCGGGTCTTGAAAGCTCTGCGCGAGCGAGGGGTAAAATCAATGGTTACCCTTCATCACTTTACTTTGCCTTTGTGGCTGGCCCGGAGAGGAGGTTTCGCCAACAGCCAATCGGTCTTTTATTTTTCCCGTTTCGCAGAGAAAATGTTCAAAGAATACGGAGAGATAGTTGATTTTTGGGTTACCCTAAACGAGCCGCTGATATATGCGACCGTCATGGCGCCGCTTTTGAAAAAGAAAAACGGATTAGGATTGCCGGATTTGCCTGCCATTTTACTGACAATCAAGAATGAAATCTCTGCTCACAGAAAGACTCATGAGGTTTTTCATCGGTTGGCAAAAGAATCTAAAACAGCGGTTTACGTTGGTATTGCCAAAAACAACGCCTATTTTGTTCCTTTCAATCCGAAATCATTTCTTGACAGACTAGCGGTCGGGCTTTGCCGATACTTTTGGAACGGGTATTTTCTGGACAGAATTAAGGATCGTCTAGACTTCATCGGGCTTAATTATTATTTTCATCACCAGATTAAATTTCCCTTTTTTCTGAAACAGAAAAAGAAACTGATTTCTGATTTAGGTTGGGAAGTTTTTCCCGAAGGAATTTATCATGCTTTACTAGAATTGAAAAAATACCAGTTGCCAATCTATATTACTGAAAACGGTGTGGCTGATGCCGAAGACAAGCTGAGGGAGGAGTTTATTGAAGGCCATCTTTCTTGGATTGGACGGGCGATTGAGGAAGAGGTTGATGTTAGGGGCTATTTTCACTGGTCGCTGATTGACAACTTTGAGTGGGACAAGGGTTTTGGGCCGAGATTCGGTTTGATAGAGATTGATTATGAAACGATGGAGCGAAAGATCAGGCCGAGCGCCCGCGAGTATGCTAAAATATCTCGGGAGAATAAATTAGTTCAATAAAATAGTTTTAAAGAAAATGAAGGCGTGTTTTATTGGTTTCGATGTTGGCGCTTCTAGTATCAAGGCGGTGGTGGTTGAAGACAAGAAGATGATTCGGAAACAAATTTCTCGTACCCCCGATAATTTACAAGGACTTTTGAATTGTCTAGCCGAGATTTTTGAGAAATTGATCGTCGGAATTAACCCCAGAAAAATTAAAGGCATCGGTTTTAGCTTGGCAGGAATTCTTGATGTTGAAAGAAGAAAAATGCTCCGAAGCGCTAATATTAAGTATTTGGACGGCCAGCCCCTAAAAAAATTACTGCAGCAGAAATTCAAAAACTATCGTATTAAACTAGAACACGATGTCCATTGCTTTTTGCTCGCAGAAAAGGAAATTGGCCAGGCCCAAAAATTTAAAAATATTTTTTATTTGACTCTGGGATCAGGCATCGGCGGGGCCTGGATGGTTGACGGTCGAATCTTTTTCGGGACTCATGGCGCCGCCGGTGAAATCGGCCACACGATAATCAATGTTGTTAATCAGAAATGTTTCTCTCTTGAAGAACTGGCCGCCAATAAGTTCATTAAAAGAAAGCTGGATATTGACGCGGTCGAGGCCTGGCAAAGAGCTGAAAGAGGAGATCGGCGGTCTCAAGCCGTTTTAGACGGATTGGGTAGAAATCTGGGAATTGGTCTGGCCAATATTATCAATATTTTTGACCCAGAGGCGATTTTTTTAGCTGGCGGGATTTCTTTAGCCAAAAAGTTTATTCAAAAGGGCATTAAAAACAGCCTCGAAAAATTTGTTTATTTACCGCCGGCCCAAAAAACAAAAATTATTTTTAGCCGTCTCGGTCGTTATGCCGGCGCCTTTGGCGCCACTCTTTTGTTTTCGAAAAAATAGTTTTCCAAAAATAACTTGAAAAAAATTCTTGTCGTTCTCATCGCCGTTTTTTTGCTGGTTTTCGCGTTCCTTGGCTATTTTTTCGTCGGCCAGACCGAACCGGCAAAGAAAATTACCTGGGGCGTCGACTTTTCTCAAAAACACGCTCAGAATTTAGGCCTGGACTGGAAAGAATTGTACCTCGCCTTGTTGGAGGATCTTAAGGTCAAGCACTTAAAGATCAGTACGGCCTGGGATCTGCTGGAACCCGAGGAAGATCAGTATCGTTTCGAAGATTTAGACTGGCAGATTGACCAGGCGCAATTACAAGGAACCGATGTCATTCTGGTCATCGGCCGGAAAACCCCTCGCTGGCCCGAGTGCCACATTCCTCAATGGGCGCAAGGAATGGCCGAGGAGCCGCAGAGAGAAAAGATCCGAGGATTAATTAAGCGAATCATTTTAAGATATCATGACAAATCAGTTATTTGGGCCTGGCAGGTAGAGAATGAGCCCTTACTGGATTTTGGCGAGTGTCCGCCCGCCGATGAGGATTTTCTTAAAGAAGAAGTGGCTCTGGTTAAAGCGCTTGATCCCCGTCAGCGGCCCATCATTATCTCCGATAGCGGCGAGTGGTCATTTTGGTTCCAAGCGGCGAGAATTGGAGATATCGTTGGCACGACTCTCTATCGCACCGCCTGGATCAAAGAACTTAATCGTTACAGCAATTATCCTTTTCCACCGGTTTTCTACCACCGGAAAGCCGAGTTGGTTAAAAAGATTTTTGGCAAAAAAGTTATTAATATCGAGCTGCAGGCCGAACCCTGGGGGCCGAAATTGCTTTATGACGTTCCCTTGGCCGAACAGAGAAAGACGATGACGATCTCGAAGTTCCGCGAAAACCTGGAGTTTGCCCGGGCGACAGGCTTAGACACCTTCTATTTATGGGGAGGGGAGTGGTGGTATTGGTTAAAAGAAAAACAAGGCGATTCGTCTTTTTGGGATGAAGCAAAAAAGATTTTTAATCGCTTGTCAATCCCGACGGCAGAGGCTAAAATAATTAGTGAAACTTATAGCGAGTACGATATATCGGGCGGCGTACCGCCCGCTATATCACCGGGGATGAAAACAGAACAAAAAATCATTACTGACGAGTTCGGGCCCCAATACGTCGTTGAGGTGAATTCTTTAAAGCCAAAATTTAAAGGACTTTTAATCATTGATAATCTGGCCCGGGGCGTGGGCAAGGGCGGCATCCGGATGGCGGCCAATCTGACGCCTTATGAGCTGTTCCGTTTGGCCCGGACGATGACCTGGAAGAATAGCCTTTTTGATTTGCCTTTTGGCGGCGCCAAGGCCGGCCTGCTAGTTGACCCAAGAAGCCTGACGCCGGACGAAAAAAAAGAAATTATCCAAGCTTTCGCCCGGAGCTTAGCTCCTTTTGTCCCTAAATATTATATTGCCGGGCCGGACATTGGCACCGGTGAAAAAGAAATGCAGTGGTTTGCTGAGGCCCTGGGCAATTGGAAGGCCTCGACGGGCAAGCCTGCGGGCTTCTGTCAGAGAGTTTTCGGGGAAAAAATTTGCGGCCTGCCTCATGAGTTTGGTTCAACCGGTTTTGGCGTAGCTCAGGCGACCCGGGTGGCGGCGGAGTTATTGGGTCGGGACCTCGCCGGTTTAAAAGTAGCTGTGGCTGGTTTTGGCAACGTCGGCACTTTTGCCGCCCAGCATTTGGCGGGCATGGGGGCTCGGATTGTGGCCATTTCTGAAATCGAAGGAACGGTTTTTAATGAAGATGGTTTAGACATGGAAAAACTTCTCAAATTAAAGGAGAAAAAACAGCCTTTGACCAGTTATCTCGGGGCAAAAATCATGTCTCCGGAGAAGATTTATGAGCTGCCGGTTGATGTTTTGATTCCGGCCGCCGTCTCCGACGTCATTAATCAGAAGAATTACCGCCGGGTTCAGGCCAAAATCATTGTCGAGGGCGCCAATATTCCCATCCCGGAAGAAATTGAAGAGAGGCTTTGGCAAAAAAAGGTTCTGATTGTTCCTGACTTTGTCGCCAATGGCGGCGGGGTGATCTCTTCTTTTGCTGAATACCGTGGCCGGGCGCCCCAAGACATGTTCAAAATTGTTAAAGAGAAAATCCAGAAGGCGACCCGGGAGGTTTTGAG
>JAUYCZ010000001.1 GCA_030704795.1 bacterium
GTGTTGTACGTGGAGGGGCGGGGATACGCCGCCTCGGGAGGAAAACATTCCTTCAAAGACGATGCCGATCATCCTGACGTCATGATCTTCTCATCAGATCAAGCCGCCGAAGACGAAGCTAACACAAGAGGCATTCCGCCATTTGACGTATATTGACATCTCCCGCAAAAACGGCAGAGGAAGTCCCTCTCAAACAAAAACGGCAGAGGAAATTCCCTGCCGTTTTTTATTACGGACAAATCAAACAACAAAGACCCGCTCTCCGTTACTCAATTCTCTTCCTTTCCATAAAAGTGAGACGACCGTCAGTGATATATGTAATGCCCTTGCTAAAAATATGTTTTCAGGTTAATGAATAAACAGAAAGGAGGTTCGAATGATACCTAAAAATTACTGGCACGTCATAGAGAAAGACGGCGACGGGAGAGTGATTCTCGACTTCAATATCATCAATGCGCCAATGCTTGATGTTAGCGACACTTTTGTCACAACGGCGCGTGGAGTTAACGCTGTAAAAAGTGTCAGCCAAGGCAAACGGCAAGAAATTATCGGTCAAGAATATGTTGTCATGGAGAGAAATCTTGCTGGCCTTTGGACGCTGACCGTCAACTCCGGCTTTCCCATCGCCTGAACTTAAAAAGAGAACGCCTAAGCGTTCTCTTTTTCATTGAGCATGCGGCGTCCGTTTCGGCGGAGACCCGGGAGGCAAAGCCTCTGCCGAAACTTGACGAAAATATAATTTTGGGCTTTAAGAAAGTATCAATATTCTATAGTTCAGAGAAGGAGGATGCCATGACGGATCAAAAGACAGTGTACGTTTTCATTGATTGCCACTATAACGTCCCGGGAAGAGGAAGGAGATGGGTTATCCAAAGAGCCGAAGGTTATCCGGATTACGAACCGGGATACCTGAATCACCAAGGAAAAATGGTGAAATTCGGGGATTCGGACATGATCGCAACCAAGAAATACGGCATAGCAGAAAGAATCTGCGAGGAACGAGGATGGACTATCGTATAACAACTCAAAAACCGACCCAATGGGCCGGTTTTTAATTCTTCTTGGCGAATTCGCA
>JAUYCZ010000026.1 GCA_030704795.1 bacterium
TATGAAATTTGCGAACTGGCGGCCGAGTTTTTTGAAAAGCAACTGGAAGGGAAAACCGTTGGCAAAGAGGCCAAAAAATATCTTTTGGGTCGGGAAATTTCCGAGGATTCAATCAAAAAATGGCGTTTGGGATATTCGCCGGAAACATGGAGCGGTTTGATTGATTTTCTGGCGACTCGCGGTTATAAAGCGGGGGAAGTGGAGAAAGCCGGTCTGGCGATTAAAAAAGACGGCGGCGGTGGCAACGGCCACTATGACCGTTTCCGCGGCCGGATTATGTTTCCGATTTTTGATTTGAATTCTCAAGTGATCGGTTTTGGCGGCCGGGTTTTCACCCAGAAAGATATTAAAGAAATCGCTAAATATATTAATACTCCCGCCACTATTCTGTATGACAAGAGCCGTACTCTTTACGGTTTAGATAAAGCCAAGGTTGAAGTCCGCAAGAAAGACGGTTGTATTCTGGTCGAGGGTTATACTGACGAGATTTTGTCGCATCAGGCCGGCGTTGAAAACGCGGTCGCGGTTTCCGGCACTGCCCTGACGCCGTTTCAGCTGAAGATTTTGCGCCGCTACACGGAGAATTTATTTATTTCTTTTGATATGGATATGGCCGGCGACACTGCGACCAAGCGGGGCATTGATTTGGCGATCAGCCAGGGTTTTAATATCAAAGTCGTGATTCTGCCCGAAGGCAAAGATCCGGCCGATTTGGTGGTGAAATCGCCGGAAAAATGGCTGGAAGCGGTGGAAAAAGCCAAATCAATCCTGGAGTTTTATTTTGAGACAACCTTGGCCAAGAATGACAAAACCAAAATTGACGGCAAAAAAAAGATTTCCAAAATCCTTTTGCCGGTCATCAAAAAGATTCCGAACAAAATTGAACAAACGTTCTGGCTTCAGAAACTTAGCCAGGAGATTTCCGCCAAAGAAGATGATTTGATTCAGGAAATGGCGAAAATCAAGCTTGAAGAAGATGTTTTCGGGCTTGAGCCGGAAGAAATTATCAATCTGCCACAATTATCAAGAAAGGATTTGATTGAAGAACGTTTAATCACCTTGCTTCTAAAAAATCGCCATTGCCTCGATAAAATCAGTGAAACCGATCTTGATTTCTTTTCTCCGGCCAGCCGCCAGCTTATTTCTCTGGTAACCGGATCAAAAGATAATGAGGAAATGTTTAAGAATATTGCGTCCGACACATCGACATCGGAAAAACTCAGCCAGTTTTTATTGCGTTCGGAAATTCTGGGAGAAATTTCTCCTAAAGATCAGGACCTTGATTTTTACGATTGTTTGCGGGAGATTAAGAACATGGAGATTAGGTCGCAATTAGAAGTGATTTCCCAGAATTTGAACGCTGCGGAAATCCAGAAAGATGACGAAAAGTCAGTGTTCCTGCTTGAAGAATTCCGCCAGCTTACTAAAAAATTATCAGAGAATAATGACAGTTCCAACAAAAAAAATGCCTAAAAAGAAAAAAATCAAAAAGACGAAAAAAGTCCGCCCGGCCAAGAAAAAATCGGTTTCCAAACGGAAAAAGTCAAAGTCAGCGAGAAAATCAGTTAAAAAACCGAAGAGAAGGCCGGTTAAGAAACCTGTGCGGAAAGCTAAAAAACACCAGGCCAAAAAAAAGGTTTCCCGCCATCCGAAGAGGAGAGGAGCAAGAAAACTGGTCCGAAAGTCTAAGGATGTTTTTACCGAAGAAAAGGTTAACGATCTTTTGGAAAAGAGCCGCGAAAGGGGTTTTGTCACTTATGACGAAATTCTTTACTATTTTCCTGATGTGGAGAAAGACGTTTCCGGTTTGGACCAATTTTATCAAGAACTTAAAGACCGTAATATTGAATTGAAAGAAGCGCAGGAATTCATTGAGGTCGGCAAAGCTACGGTTAAAAAAGCTTCTTTCAGCACTAAACCGGATCCGATCCAACTTTATCTTAAAGAAATCGGCCGGGTGGCGTTTTTGACCGGCGACGAAGAAAAGGAATTGGCAAAAAGAGTGGAAAAAGGCGATCTTGAAGCGAAGAAAAAATTGGCGCAGGCAAACTTGCGATTGGTTGTTTCTATTGCCAAAAAATACATTGGCCGGTCTCCGAACCTGACTTTTCTTGACTTGATTCAAGAGGGCAATCTCGGGCTTTTCCGGGCCGTGGAAAAGTTTGATTGGCATCGTGGCTATAAGTTTTCCACTTATGCGACTTGGTGGATTCGGCAGGCAATTACCCGGGCTTTGGCTGATCAGGCGAGGACAATCAGAATACCGGTCCATATGGTGGAAACGATTTCTAAATTCACTCAGGCGAAAAAGCGGCTTTTGCAGGATTTGGGCCGGGAGCCGATTGCCGAAGAAATTGCTTCGGAAATGGGCATTCCCGTGGAAAAAGTCCATCATTTGATGAAAATTTCCCAGGATACGGTTTCTTTGGAAACACCGGTGGGTGAAGACGATGAAGATAGTATTCTTGCCGAGTTTATTGAAGATGAAAAAGAAATTCCACCCAATGTCATG
>JAUYCZ010000002.1 GCA_030704795.1 bacterium
TATTAATTTCATCGTAGCAGAAATTAGACGATCGTCTGATTTTTGCTACGACTAGAACAAATTATAGTAGTAGATAGCTGTTTTGACAGTAAAATAGAAAAAACTCTTTTGATAGCGAAATGAAAAAGCAGGCCTCGGCTAAGGTCTGCTCTTGTTTTCGCCTTTTGAAATCCCGGGGCGAAGTTCCGGGATCGGTCTTAACGGCCGAACATTGACCGAGTATTCATTTTCCCGGTCGTAACGATCCCGTTCTGATCCGTGTATGTAACCATGAAGAACGGAGTCCAATAACCACCATTATTCGGATCCCAACCGCTGGTGGCATTGACAATGCCGGTCACGCCAGGACCGGCGACGAACTCCTGGTAGGGAACCCCATCCCTGTATTCCCAGGCGTAGAGGTTGCCGTTATCGATTTGAAGATCGATGGGAACGGCCACCGTGGTCTCGCCGCAACAATGATCGTAGGCGGCGACTCTAACGAGCTGACGGCCGATCGGGGTAGGTGGCGGGGTAGGAGTCGGAACAGGGGGAGTTAATACAACAGGTGGAACAACCAGGGTCGCCGGCGGTGGATTGCCAGCGCTGAGGGCGAAATTGAGGCCCCACTGGACAGACGCAGGCGCAGGAGCGGCCGCAAGAACAGGTGCAGGAGCCGCAGCAGGCGCAGACAATTTCGTCAGGACGAAGACAATCGCCCCGACGACCAGAGCCACCACGACAACAAACGTCACAATGGCTTTAAAGACAAAACCGAAAAGTTTTCCGATCATGGTATTCCTCCGGAGGAAATAGTGTCAGATTGTCAAAGAGCTGATAGCCGTCAACTCTTCTATACTGTGTATATTATAGCACATACTCAGTATTTGTCAAATAGAATAGCATGCCGGTGCTCTTGACCCCGCACAAACCTTTCTACTCTCGAATCTTACAGGTTCGCATCGTGGTGGCGGTTGTGCGGGGCGGGCTGCTAATCTATGGTTTTGCCATTAGCACTCTTGACATGGGACTGCTAATTTATAATAATGGCTACATGGAATTAACCGAGAGGCAGAAATCAATACTGGAGAAATTGATTGAAGAATACGTCAAAACCGCCGAGCCGGTGTCTTCAGGCATACTCGCCGAAAAACATGATTTTGGCGTTAAGCCGGCCATGATCCGGATTGAAATGGAAAAACTGGAAAAAGCCGGCTATTTATCCCAACCATTTGTTTCTGCCGGCAGAATCCCGACCGATAAAGCCTACCGCCTTTTCGTAAACAATCTTTTAGAACGTAAAGAACAGGGGATTGGCGATAAAAAATCCGTAGGAAAGATTAAACAATTTACCGGCGTCAAAGAAGACCGTCCCAAAGCCACCCAAGAGCTGACTAGAATAATATCCGAACTGACTTCTTCTTTGGTTTTAAGCTATTTACCCGAAGAAAACCTATTCTTTAAAGAGGGCTGGAGTCAGATAATCAGAGAGCCCGAGTTTGAGGATAGCCGAGTATTTGAAAGCTTTGCCAGAATGATTGATTCATGGGAAAAAGATATCATCCCGGAAATGGATTTTTCCGGCGAAATCAAGATTTTTATCGGTAAAGAAAATCCAAGCCAAAGATCGCAGGACTTTTCCACTATTGCCGGCAACATATCTTTACCGGATAAAGAGAGGGGAGTGATGGCGATTTTCGGGCCAAAAAGAATGGAATATAACAAAAATATTGATATCATTAACTCTATAATAAATATATTTTCCAATGATTTCTGAACCAAAAAAAGAGATGCACGGGAACGATTCCCATGGAGATGCAAAAAAAGAAGGGAAAGAAACGCTTTCCCCGCCAACAGAAGATCCAAAAAAACTGCTTGAGGAGTGCCAAAAACAAAAGGATGAATATCTGGCGGGCTGGCAAAGGGCAAGAGCGGACTTCCTAAACTATAAGAAAGACGAGATGGAGCGGATTCAAACCTTGATTGAATACGCCAACGAAGAAATGATTTTAAAGATATTGCCTTTGCTGGATAATATGGAACTGGCGGAAAAGCATTTGTCCGATGATCTAAAAAACAACGAATACGTCAAAGGCCTTTTGCAGATTAAAGCCCAATTCTCTGATTTTCTCAAAAACCAAGGCGTGGAATCGATTGAGGCTATAGGCAAGAAATTTGATCCGGCTCTGCATGAAGTCGTAGAAGAGGTTGAAGCCAAAGGTAAAGAACTGGGAACAGTAGCAGAAGAAGTTCAGAAAGGATATTTGATGAGACAAAAATTATTAAGACCAACCAAGATTAAAATCACGAAATAATCAATACCCAATCATCAATAAACAATTAACAATTAACTATAAATATGTCTAAGATATTAGGAATCGATTTAGGAACAACTTATTCGGCCATGGCCATCATTGAGGGCGGCGAACCGAAAATAATTGAAAATAAAGAAGGGGCGCGGATCACGCCCTCGGTTGTCGCTTTGACAAAAACAGGGGAACGGCTCGCCGGTGTTCTGGCTAAAAGGCAGGCCGTCACCAACCCCAAAGACACGGTTTACTCAATCAAACGGCTCATGGGCCGGAAGTTCACTGACGCCGAAGTCCAGCGCGACAAAAAACTTTTACCCTATGAGATCCGCGAAGCCCAGGACGGCGGCGTTGAAGTAAAACTGGGCGACAAATGGCATAAACCGCCGGAGATTTCAGCTATGGTTTTGCAGAAGCTGAAAGCAGACGCGGAAGCCAAACTAGGCGAAAAAATCACCGAAGCAATCATCACTTGCCCGGCTTATTTTGACGACTCCCAAAGGAAAGCGACCAAAGTGGCGGGCGAAATTGCCGGTTTTGACGTTAAAAGAGTCATC
>JAUYCZ010000029.1 GCA_030704795.1 bacterium
CCGTCGCCTGCCTGTTGGAAAACCTCTTGATATTAAGCGGAAATTGACCGGTGCAAAAAATCCACGATCGTGGATTTTTTGTATAGCTTGAAATTTAAGGTGATTTAGTAAGTTTTCGGGATCGGGAAGCGACGGCAGAGAACCAGGACTTGTTTTTTAATTTGGGGGATGGCCGCCGTGGCTTTGATGATTTTTTTCCGAATATCTTTTTTCTTTTCCTGTTCCATAGCTAACCCCATTTTCTTTTTGGTTTCGCTCAATCCTTTGAGGACGCTATCAATGAATTTGGCGATCAGCTTCATTTCTTTTTCTTTCATGCCTCTACTCGTCAGGCCGGGCGTGCCCAAGCGAATGCCTGAGGGATAAAAAGGCGGATTCGGGTCAAAAGGAATGGCGTTGCGGTTAAGAACAATGTTGGCCGCTTCCAAACCTTCGGCCGCCGTATTCCCTAAGGTTCCCAAGTTTCTTAAATCAATGACCATGACATGGGTGTCGGTGCCGTTGGTCATCAGATTGTATCCCAATTTGACCAGTTCTTCGGCCAGCGCCTGGGCGTTTTTAACGATTTGCTTTCCGTATTTCTTGAACTTTGGAGTAGCCGCTTCTTTTAAGGCAACGGCAATGGCGGCGGTTTGGTGGTTGTGAGGCCCGCCTTGCAAACCCGGGAAGACCGCTTTGTTGATTTTCTCCCCCATTAACGGGTCTTTGTTTAGTCCTTTTTGAGTGACCATGATAATGGCTCCTCTGGGGCCCCGCAAGGTTTTGTGGGTGGTGGTGGTGACAACGTGAACATAAGGGACCGGGTCAGGATAAGCGCCGGCGACAATCAACCCAATGACATGGGAGACATCGGCCATCAAAATCGCGCCGATTTTGACAGCGATTTTAGCAAACTTTTTAAAATCAAGAATTCTTGGATAATGAGTGGTGCCGGCAATTATCAGCTTAGGTTTTTCTTTTAGAGCCAGTTTCTCCAATTCTTTAAAATCAATAAAACCGTTTTTGTTGACGGTATATTGATAACTCTTGAAGAATTTTCCGGAAAAAGTGATCTGGGGAACGCCATGGGTCAAGTGGCCGCCGCTCTGGAGGGCCAGGCCCATGATTTTATCCCCGGGATTTAATAGGGCAAAATAGACCGCGGCGTTGGCCGGAGAGCCCGAATATGGCTGGACATTAACAAAAGGGACGCCGAAAAGTTTTTTAGCCCTTTCAACACAAAGAGATTCAATTTTATCAATGAATTTTTGGCCTTGGTAATATCTTTTATTGGCCAGACCTTCAGAGTATTTATTGGCCAAAACCGAACCCATCGCTTCCATCACTGCTTGAGAAGCGGTGTTTTCTGAAGCAATCATCATTAGGGTTTCTGCCTGCCTTTTTTCTTCGGCCTTGATTAGCTCGGCAATTTCTTTATCAGTTTTTTTGAGATAATTTTGCATTGCTCATTTTGAGCTTGCGAAAAACAAGCTTTGCTTATCTTACCAAGAATTATTGACAAATGAAAACCAAAAGAAGCGTCCACGTGGGCGCCTCTTTTTTTTGTTTGCCTCCTTAGATGCCGATTCCGTGCAACACGGATCGGACGGTGTCGATCACGGGAATGATTTGGCCTCTGAGGAGATCAGGCTCTTCTGCGAAGTTCTCAAAGATCCTTTGGGCGAGTTTTTCCCAGGTGCCGCGAACGTCCTGGCCGCGGCAGGGGACGACGACCCTTTGGCTTAATTCTTCCATCCGCCCATCAGGAAGGGTTAGCCTGCCGTCAATTCGGCAGTATCCGTCTCCGGTTGATTTCCAGACCAGAGAGATCGTTGTCCCGTTCAAGCTCCGGGTGATGTCGTCGCCCTGGGGCTTGAACCGCGAGTTAGTTGTTGCAGTCATTGGTCCTCCGAATGCAGAAAGTTGATGGTTTCCGGACGCACAATGCGTGGCATTGTGTGGGGAGGTGATCGCGGCCTCCAATTTCCTCCTTTCTTTTAGGCGATCAAAAATCCGGAAGAGTAGAGAAAAAATGATTTTCTTCACTCTTCCGGACTCGATCGCGGGTATTTGTTTTCTTAAAGAGCTATCAGAAAGAATAATACAGAGGATAACATCAATTCAGTCAAACGTCAAGATGGTGCCGGGAGAGGGAATCGAACCCTCAAGTCGTCGGAGGACTAGATAAGATTAGAGATGAGTTATTGATTTTAGCCTTTATATATTGACGCCTTTTCTCTTTAGAGATTATTGCCATTGTCTTAAGGGCTGTCTTTCTTTTTCTTTCAAGACAGGGGAGGCTCTTTCTATAATAAATCCATTTTAACAGTTTTATCGAATCATTCTTAGCGAATTTCACCTTCCAAATACTCGTTGTCTGATCGAGCCTAGTTGCTTTATTCTCGTTCAAGTGGCCGCTTATCCTAATAAGTTTTCGTATCCTTTCCCTTAGCCATTCAACGTGAGATTTACTCGCCGATATAAAACAAACCCAAAGGCGGGTGTAAACGTATTTAGGGTTTTTGAAAGTATTCCAGTAATCTTTATACGTATATACTGAGCCGTCTCCATCTAAATGTCCTCTTAAGAAATCTGAGAAGTATTCATCCGGTATTTTTAATTCACCTATCGTATAAGTTTTGGCGGGGAATAATCCGATTTTCAGAAGCCATTTATAAAATTGAATATCGCCAAATTGCACTCTGTACGAAGGTTTTGTCGCCCACCCGTCATTTTTGGAGCGAGCTATTTTATTTTTCAACCCTAGGCACTGCTTAAAGGTCTTAAGCAGTTGGATATCTGAAGATCTCATGTTTATATGCCGTCCGTCGCCACTCAAATTACCATCAGTGGCTAATAACCCGACAGCGTATGCTAATTGGGGAGACCATTCGAAATCTATATCTGGCAATTTTGGTTTCGGCATAATATTGTGCCGCGGGTGGGAGTCGAACCCACATGAGGGGTTACCTCGCACGATTTTGAGTCGTGAACGTCTGCCAGTTCCGTCACCGCGGCATATAAAACATTAGTTGCTACTTCCACTCCGCCTCAAGAATTTTTTGAGGCCATTTCTCTGCTAATTTTTTAAAATTCTGGCAGTCTTTTTTATGAACCGAGGCCTTGCCCTTAATTCTCGCCAAATAGACGGCGACTGGGTCTTTAATCTTTGGTTGGCAGCACTTAGCCAGAATATAGGCCACTTCGGTTTTTCCGCCAATAACCATGACGGCTGTTTTTTCGGGGCTTTTTTGCAAGGCCGCCTCTTTTTCCTGCCTGCCGGCAGGCAGGGTCCCCGCCGGTTTTGGCGCTTTCCTTATTTTAAAGAACCTTTCTCTCAGTTGCTGGAGGCCGCCCAGAAGATTTATTTCTGTTTGTTTTTTAATGTGCGAGCGGGCGATGCCGGTTTTGACAAATCTGAGCCAGTCCCGGCTTGGCGTTTTGTTTTTGTCGACAATGATCTCGACGACGTCGCCCATCCTCAGGGGAGTCGAAAGGGGAACCATTTTTTTGTTGACCTTGGCGCCGACGCAGTGGTGGCCGATAGCGGAGTGAACGCCGTAGGCAAAGTCGATGGGACAAGCGCCTTCAGGCAGATCAATGATGTCGCCTCGGGGAGTAAAAACAAAGAGGCGATCTTTGAAGAAATCGATTTTCAATCCCTCTAGAAATTCTTTAGCATCTTTATTCTCTTTTTGCCAGCCGGCTAATTGCTGGATCCAGGCAAATTGCTTTCCCTGGCGGACCAGATCAATGCCTTCCTTTTGCGCCCAGTGGGCGCAAATGCCGTGTTCGGCCACTTCGTGCATTTCCGGCGTCCTGATTTGGACCTCAATAATTCGGCCCTTTTCGCAAATGACGGTTGTGTGCAGGCTTTGGTAAGCGTTGGCTTTAGGGAAGGCAATATAGTCTTTGATCCGGCCCGGCAAAGGCCGCCAGTATTGGTGGATAGCTCCCAAGGTCTCGTAACAGGTTTTGACGTCCTTGACCACGACCCTCAGGGCGGCCAGGTCATAAATCTGGTCAAAATCCATGTTATATCTGAGGAGTTTGCGGTAGAGGCTGAAGTAGGATTTCAACCGGGCCTTGATTTCGACGACTTCAATCTTTTCTTTTTCTAAATTATCTTTGAGGTTTTCCCGGGCGCGGTCAATGTATTTCCTCGCTTCTTTGCGCTTTTTTTCGACGTTATCTTCTAACCATTGGTATTCTTTGGGGTAAAGATAGGGGAAAGCCAGGTTTTCCAGTTTTGTCTTGATGGTGCTGATGCCGAGGCGGTTAGCCAGGGGCACATAGATTTCCATGGTTTCGAGGGCCACCCTTTTTTGTTTTTCTTTGGGGATGAACTCTAGGGTTTCCATGTTGTGGGTTCGGTCAGCCAATTTAATCAGGATGACGCGGATGTCTTCGGCCATGGCAAAAAACATCCGGCGCAGATTCTCGGTTTCCAGACTAATCGGTTTTTCATCCCTTTTTTCAATCGGCTCAACTTCCAGATTTTGTTTGGGCAGGCGGAGCTTGCCCAGTCGGGAAACGCCGTAGACGAGAAGGGCCACCTCTTCGCCAAATTTCTTTTCCAGTTCGTGGGGCGAAACCTTGGTGTCGTCAATGACGTCGTGTAAGAGGGCGGCGGCAATCGTCTCGGCATCAAGCTTTAAATGACTGAGAATCAGAGCCGTTCTCAGGGGGTGGACGATATAGTCTTCTCCGGAAAATCTTTTTTGGCCCTCGTGAGCGGCTTTGGCAAATTCAAAAGCCTCGAGAATCAGTTTTTTGTCTTTTTCTTTGGAGTAGTTTTCAAGGATTTGTTCAGGAATTTGTTTTGGCATTGCTTTTACATTCCTTGTTACTGCATTTTATTTTCCCCCACTTGTTTTTAGCTAGCAAGAAGCCACATTGTTCGCAGTTTTCGCCCGTGGGTTTGTCCCAAAGGGCAAAATCACAGTCGGGCCAGCGGGAACAGCCGTAAAAGATCTTTCGCTTTCGGGTGATTCTTTCAATCATTTCTCCCCCTCCAGGGGGGTCGGGACTCGCCTCTTTTGAGGCGGCCTGCTGGCACTTGGGACAATTCAGGCCCAGGGAGACGGGAATATTCTTCTTGTATTTGCAGGCGGGGAAGTTCGAGCAGGCGTAGAACTTGCCGTAGCGACTGATTTTGATGACCACCGGACTCGAACAGAGCGGGCAGATTTCTTTGGTTTCTTCCTGAGTCAGTTCTTTTTTGGAAACCTCTTTTTCCTTGATTTTCAGGTTTTCCTTAAAAGGCTGGTAGAATTCTTCGATCGTCGGCACCCACTCTTTTTTTCCTTGAGAAATTAAATCCAGATCGCCCTCCATTTTAGCCGTAAAGCCAATATCGACAATCTGGGGAAAGTGCTCAACCAAAACCGTATTGACCAAAACGCCAATGTCGGTGGGAAAAAAGAGTTTTTTTTCGTCTTTGCGGACATAGCCTCTGACCTGGATTGTTTCCAGGGTCGGCGCATAGGTTGAGGGCCGGCCGATGCCGGATTTTTCCAAGGCCTTGACCAGAGTGGCCTCAGAATAGCGCGAGGGTGGCTGGGTAGAGTGCGGCGAAGGGGTTAATTTAATTAGTTCTAAGGTTTCTTCTTTTTCTAAGAGGGGCAATTCTACTTCTTCGAATTTGAGAGGATAAGCCTTTAAGAAGCCATCGAACTTCAAGATTTGTCCGGCGGCTTTGAAAGTATAAGTTTTAACCGACCGGGCTTCGGTTTCAATTGTAGTTGAATCAAAGATGGCTTCGGCCATTTGACAGGCCAGAAATCTTCGCCAAATCAGGTCGTAAAGTTTTAATTGTTTCTCGTCAAGCGATTCTAGTTTATCGGGTGATTTTTCGACCAGAGTTGGCCGGATGGCTTCATGGGCCTCTTGGGCCGATTTGCTCTTGGTGCGGTATTGGCGGAAGAAACCCGACCAGTAATCTTTGCCAAAGTTTTTAAAAATATATTTTTTGGCGGCCGCCAGTGATAACTCCGAAAGATTCAAAGAATCGGTGCGATGATAAGTCGACAAGCCTTTTTCATAAAGTTGCTGGGCTAAGCTCATGGTGAACTTGGCCGGGAAATGAAATCTTTGCCAGGCTTCCTGCTGCAAGGTGGAGGTGGTAAATGGGGGCAGGGGAGATTTTTTAGCTTCTCTTTTTTCGATTTTAGCTACTTGCCAGGCGGCGCTCTCAAGGTTATTGAGAATCTTTTCGGCTTCGTCTTTGGTTTTGATACCCAGCTTTGTGATCATCTTTCCTTCTTCTCTGATGAGTTGGGCCTCAAATTGATTTTGCTGTTTAGCTAAAGTGGCCACGATTTCCCAGTATTCTTGGGGGATAAAGTCATTGATCTGTTTTTCTCTTTCGGCGATCAATCTGACCGTCACCGACTGGACGCGGCCGGCCGACAATCCCTGGGCGACTTTTTTCCATAAAAAGGGCGAGAGTTTGTAGCCGACGATGCGGTCTAAGATTCTTCTGGCTTGTTGGGCGTTGACCAAGCGCATGTCAATTTCCCGCGGGTTGGCAATGGCTTTTTTGATGGCCGGCTGGGTGATTTCATGAAAAACAATCCTTTGCGCTTTTTTAAGACCCAGAACTTGGGCCAGGTGCCAAGAAATAGCTTCGCCTTCTCGGTCTTCATCTGTGGCCAAAACGACGGCCTCAGATTTTTTAGCCAAGGCTTTTAGGGCTTTGATGATTTTTTTGGCTTTAAGGGGAATGACGTATTCTGGTTTAAAGTTGTTTTTTAAGTCAATGCCAAATTTGCCCTCGGGGAGATCGCGGATGTGGCCGAGGCTGGCCTCAACCCGGAAAGATTTCCCCAAGAACTGAGCAATACTTTTGGCCTTGGTTGGGCTCTCGACGAGAACCAGTTTCATCTTATTCCTCAAAAGGAGCTAAGCTCCTTAATTTAAATTATATTTCTAAACAAGTTTTTTTAGGATACACTTTTTTAATCTTTTTGTCTTGTTACCGCATCCGACAGCATTTGGCAGTAGAGATTCAGGCCGACCTGGTTGATTGAGCCCGACTGTTCTTTGCCCAAAATATTGCCGGCGCCCCGGATCTCGAGATCCTTGATGGCGACTTTCCAGCCCGAGCCGAGAGATTCGGCTCTTTTGAGAGCCTGAAGTCTTTCTTTGGCGATGGGCGAAAGCTTCTGGGGATGGAAAAGATAGGCAAAGGCCTGTTTGGAGAACCGGCCGACTCGGCCGCGGATTTGGTAGGCCTGAGACAGGCCCAGGCGGCTGGCGTCCTCAATAATTAAGGTATTAACGTTGGGCAGGTCCAGGCCATTTTCAATAATGGTCGTGGCCAACAATAAATCCGTCTGGCCGGACTGAAAGAGGGTCATCTGATCCATCAGTTCTTTTTCTTTCATCCGGCCATGGACGACCCCGATTTTAATCCGGGGCAAGAGCTGGGCCAAGGAATCTTTAGTTTTTCCGATAGTGGCGACGCGATTGTGCAGATAATAGATTTGGCCCTTTCTCTCGATTTCTTTTCCGACCGCTTTTTTGATCGTGGCGAGAGACCAGGGCAAAATAAAAGTCTTAATGGGCAATCTGCCCTGGGGCGGGGTTTGGATCAAACTCATCTCTCTTAAGGAAGAAAGAGAAAGATAGAGAGTGCGGGGAATGGGCGTGGCTGAAAGGGAAAGGATGTCAATGGCGGCCCGCATCTTCTTGAGCTTTTCCTTTTGCCGGACGCCGAATTTTTGTTCGTCGTCAATGACCAAGAGTCCGAGTCCCTTTTTTGATCCCTGGGGTTGGGCAAATTCAATGTCTTTTGACAGCAACCGATGAGTGCCGATGACAATATCAATCTTCCCCTGTTTTATTTTTTCCACGATTTCTCTTTGTTCTTTTTTCGTTTGCAGGCGAGTCAAGAGGGCCGGATTAATCGGTAGATTCTTTAATCTCTCTCTGAAGTTTTGAAAATGCTGGTGGGCCAAAATCGTCGTCGGGCAAAGCAGGGCGGCCTGGTAGCCGGCCGAAACGGCCAGAATAATTGTTCTCAGAGCAATCTCGGTTTTGCCGAAGCCGACGTCGCCGCACAAAAGCCGGTCCATCGGCTGGGGCCGAGACAGATCCCTTTTGATCTCTTCCATGGCCCGCAGCTGGTCGGGCGTTTCTTGATAAGGGAAAGTGTTTTCCAAGATAGAATCGATTTCCTGGTCAATGGCGTAAGGCGGCCTTAAGGCGATTTCTCTCTGGGCATAGACCTGCAGTAATTCTTTGGCGAATTTCTCGACTTCTTCTTTTATCTTCCTTTTGGTTTTTTGCCAGGCGGTCGATCCCAATCGGGAGATTTTAGGTTCTGTGAAGCCGATGTAGCGGGAGAGCTTGCGTTCCAGGCCGAGAGGAACATAAAGCTTGTCGCCAGCCGCGTATCCCAAAATATAGTAGTTTTGTAAATTTGAATTTTGATCGCTAGAATTTATTTGGAGTTTGTCGATTCGTAAGAATCGGCCCACTCCATGGTCGAGGTGGACGAGATAATCGCCCGGATGAAGATCTTTCAGGCCCGAGAAAAGTTTTTGTGATTTTAATTTTGCTTCCAGAATCCGGCGCACTTTCTTTTCTTCGGGAATCGGGACGTTTAATTCCTCGATCGTTTCGATTCTATTACCGAAGAACTCAATTCGAAAAGCCAAGCGGGAGTTGACGGGAAAAACATCGATCAAGCCGCCTCTTTGGGAGAACTCGCCCGGAAAGGTAATAGTTTGAGTTTTTTCATAACCAAAATCGATGAGTTTTTGCAGCAAGGCAGAAAGGGAAGTGACCTTGTCTTTAGCCAAGAAGAGACAATGATTCTGCCACCAGGATTGAGTTTCGTTTAACCGTTGGATCTTTTCCCGGTTTTTTTCAAACCAAAAAACCCCTCTCTTTAAAAAGTAGGGGGCGAGACTGACGATTAAAATCTGTCTTTGACCCATTGACGGATTTATCGGTACGTGATCTATTATACACTAATTCTTTCGGAAAGAAATCAGTGATATTGACAAATCCAATAATATCTGTTATAGCAGTTAGTAAACTGATATATCGGGCGGCGTCCCGCCCGCTATAATAAAGCATTCCCCAAGCGAGAAATCACTTTTTTACTTCCTGGTCTACTGACGAGTTGTTACCAGTGATCCCTCCTTAAGCTGGCAACCGAAGGGGATCGTTGGCGGCAATTGCTGTTTGACGATCACGCTTGTCAGTAGGCCAGGGGGCGAAAATCCATTTCCGACATGATAAGGAGGCACGAGTGATACTGGAACTGTTGTTGTTGGCTAACCTAGATCTTGCCCTGCTTTGCATCTGCTTCTTTCTGCGCTTCAAAAGAGCACAGAAAAGAATCGGGCACGATGCCAAGACGGAAACCAGCTGGTTCTGGAAGATATCTGGCAAAGTCGAAAAACTTGTGCAAAGAGCTAGACGAGGCGGCGAGCGCATTGCGCTCGTCATGTTCGACATAGACTACTTTAAACAAGTGAACGACGCGCATACCGATCATCAGTTCGGTGACCGGGTGTTGCGCGAACTTTGCCAGGTGATTCTGTCCGTGCTGCGTCCGTTTGACCTGCTCAGCCGTTACGGGGGCGAGGAGTTCGTCCTCGTCCTGGCCCTCAACGACGGCAAGGACAGCGCCCTAACCGCTTGCGAAAGGGTCCGGGTGGCCGTCGAAGAGCATGTCTTCGAAAGCGGATTGCGCCTGACCGTTTCCATGGGCGTAGCCGTCTGTCCGGACGACGGAACGGCCTTAGAAGACCTGATCAAAAGGTCTGACGAGGCAATGTATCGGGCCAAAGCAGCTGGACGCAATAGGGTAGAGTTAGCCTAAAAAAAGAGAAAGCCGGAGCGAAGTGCGCCCCGGTTTTTCCTTTAGTTGAATTGGCTCATCGCTTGAGGCAACTCGTCTTTCAGGATCATGCCGATGGCTTCGCTTGTTTTTTTAATAACCCCGGCCACGATTCTTTCTTCGTTTTTGGTGAATTTTTTGAGGACAAACCGATCTAATGATTTTGAGCCGGGAACGTAATTAGTCGGTCGAATGCCAATTCGAATCCGGACAAAGCTTTTGCTTTTGAGAGCCTTAACAATCGAATCAATGCCTTTGTGGCCGGCCGTGCCCCGATCCTTGGAAATTCTTAACTTGCCCTGGGGCAAGTCCGCGTCATCGTGAACCACAACGCAATTTTCAATTTTTAATTTCCAATTTCCAATTAATAATTTGACGGCTTTGCCAGAGTTATTCATAAAGGTTTCGGGCAGGGCCAAGATGATTTCTTTGTCGTCAAAAACTCCTTCAGAAACCAAAGAATTAAACCTTGCTTTCTTATAGAAATCAGGAAAACCCATCGATGTTCGCCAATGGTTAACGGAGAGACGGCCCAGGCTGTGCCAAGTGTTCTGGTATTCTTTTCCCGGATTCCCCAAGCCAATAATTAAAAACATAAATCCTGATTTCTAAATCCTAAAGTTTGTACTGCAAAATATATCAAAAATCCAATGACCAACTCCAATACTACCAATGACCAATGCCCAAAATTCAAAACATAGTTTTGTTAATTGGGATTTGAAATTTGGACATTGGAATTGGATATTGGGATTTGTTGGATTTTGAATTTAGTCTATTATATCACTCATCTTGCTTTATTCCTAAAAAAGCAGTACAATTTACAAATCATGAAGAATTTTTTGTCTTTCATTTGGGAAGTAACCAAGATTGTCATTATTGCCCTGGTCATCGTCGTCCCCATCCGCTATTTTATTTTCCAACCCTTTATTGTCAAGGGCCAGTCGATGGAGCCGAATTTTCAGGAAGGCAATTATCTGATCATTGACGAGGTTTCTTACCGTTTCCAGGATCCCCAGAGAGGCGAGGTGGTCGTTTTCAAATATCCTTATAACCCTTCCCAGAGATATATTAAAAGAATCATTGGCTTGCCCGGCGAAGTTCTGGAAATCAGAAACGAAAAGGTCATGATTTTTGACCAGAATGGTCAGGAAATGACTCTTCAGGAAAACACCTATCTGCCTCAGGGAGATATTACCCTGGGTAACCTCCGCTTGACCCTCAAGGAAAACGAATATTTTGTTTTGGGGGATAACCGGCTTTCTTCTTCCGATTCCCGGTCGTGGGGAGTTTTGCCTCGGGATAAGATTATTGGCCGGGTTCTTTTACGACTCTGGCCGCCGGCTGAAGCCAGCGAAATTAATCCCCCCGTCTACTAAAATGGCCAAGAAAACAAGATTACAATCGCCTCCGGGCATGCACGATATTTTGCCCGAGGATCAAAGCTATTTTCAAAAAGTTTACCGGACCGCCGAGAGCCTGGTCAGTTTTTACGGATTTGAGAAGATTGACACGCCCATCATGGAATTTCTTGAACTTTACGAAAAAGGAACGGGTTTGACGACGGATATCGTGGAAAAGCAGATGTTTTCTTTAAAGACCAAAGGGGGCGATATCTTGGCCCTGAGGCCGGAATTCACACCCGGGGTGATGCGCGCTTTTTTGCAGCACGGCATGACCAATCTGCCTCAGCCGGTTAAGCTTTACTCCATTGGTCCGGTTTTTCGCTACGAAAGTCCTCAGGCCGGCCGCTTCCGTCAGTTTCATCAGGTCAACCTGGAGGTTTTCGGCGAAAAGAGTCCGGCCATTGACAGCCAAGTCATTCAAGCTTTCTATAATCTCTTAGCGGAACTGAAGCTTAAAAACCTGGTGGTAGAAATTAATAGCATCGGGGCGAGTTGTTGTCGCCCCTATTTTAAAAAGATTCTCATCAGTTATCTGAGATCCCGCTTTAACTCCCTTTGTTTGGACTGCAAGCGTCGGGCGCGGGAAAATCCTCTCCGTGTCCTGGATTGCAAAGAAGAGAAATGTCAACCGATTAAAGCTCAGGCGCCTCAAATCATTGACCATCTTTGCGAGGAATGCCACAACCACTTTAAAGAAGTGCTCGAATTCCTCGACGAGCTGGGGCTTCCCTATCGTTTGAATCCTTACTTGGTTCGGGGCTTAGATTATTACACCAAAACTGTCTTTGAAATCTTCGTCGAAAATCCGGCCCCAGAGGGCAGCTTGCCAGTTGCCTTGGTTGGCGGCGGTCGTTATGATAATCTCGGCAAGGTTATTGGCGGTCGGGACATCTCCGCCTGCGGCGGTGCCGCCGGGATCGAAAGGATCATTGAGGAAATGAAAAACAGCGGCCTCCGGATTTCGGGCGAAGTGAAAAAAAATGTTTTTCTGGCTCAAGTCGGAAACCTGGCCAAGAAAAAAAGTTTAAAGCTTTTTGAAGAGTTTCGTCAGGCCAAGATCCCCTTGGCCGAATCCCTTTCCAAAGACAGTTTAAAGGTGCAATTGGCCCGGGCCGATCGTCTCCAGGTGAGATACGCTTTGATTCTAGGACAGAAAGAAGCTCTGGAAAAAACCATCATCTTGAGGGACATGAAAGACGGAACGCAAGAAACCGTCAAATTAGAAAAAGCCGTTCGTGAAGTTAAAAAACGTTTAAAAAAGTGAAAAACCATGGCTTTAGAAGTTAAAAGACAAGGCCGAGAGACCAGCCAAACCTTAGTCCGAAGATTTGGTCAAAGGATTCAGCGCAGCGGCCTTCTGATCCGAGCGAGGAGAAAAAGATTCAAACTGAGAACCAAATCTGATGAAGGAAAGAAACGGGAGGCTTTGCGTCGCGAAGAGCTGAAAAAACAATATCGGAAACTGGAAAAGCTGGGTAAACTGCCGCCTCGGAGCCGGAAGAGGAGAAGGCGTTAACTTTTTAATACAATTCATGACCCTTCGCCAACGCCTGAGTCAGGACTTAAAAGGGGCTCAGCTCAAGAAAGAAGAATTAAGAGTCTCGGTTTTGAGATTGCTTTTTGCCAGTCTGAATAATCGGGAAATTGATAAAAGGACCGAATTAACCGAGGAAGAAGTGATTGAGGCGATCATTTTTGAGGTCAAGAAGCGCCGGGAAGCGATTGCGGCTTTTAGACAAGGGAATCGTCCGGCTTTGGCAGAGAAGGAAGAAAAGGAACGGTTGATCCTGGAGGCCTATTTGCCTCAGGCCATTTCGGAGTCAGAATTGAGAGGGATAATCAAAGAGGTGATTGAGGCGACCTCGGCCCAAACCATTAATGACTTGGGCCGGGTGATGAAAGAGCTGATGCCCCGGATCAAAAAATTGGGGCGAGCCGAGGGCCACCTGGTCAACAGTTTGGTTAAAGAAATGCTGGCTGAGGTTCTTAATTCGAACCTCAGTGAGAATTGAAAATGTCGGTTTCGATTCATTCTTTGCCCAGGGGATTTCGCCGGAAAGCTTTAGAAAAGATAATTGAAAAAGTTTTGGCGGGGGAATTGAAAATCCCGAGTACCCCCGAGGGGAAGGAAAAAGAAGCCAGTCTCGTTCTTCTTTTTCTCGCGCCGGCGAAGATGGCGGAACTGAACTTAAGGTATCGTCAGAAAAAGGGTCCGACGGACGTTCTTTCTTTCTCCGCTCTTGAAGCCGGGTACTTGGGAGAAGTGATTATCTGTCCGGCTCAGGTGAGGCAGAATGCCCGGCGGTTTAAAGAGGAGTTTCCCAAAGAGTTGCAGCGAGTTTTGATCCATGGCGTCCTGCATCTGCTCGGCTATGATCATGAGCGAGGCCGGCAAAAAGCGATCTTGATGAAGAAAAAAGAAGAATATTATTCACATGATTAAGGGTCAAACCATCTGTGGTCTCGATATTGGCACCAAGACAGTTAAGGTTTTGGTGGCCCTCAAAAGACCGGAAGATAAAGAACTGGAAATTATTGGCCAGGCGGAGGCGCCTAATTCCGGCATGAGAAAAGGCGTCGTCATCAAGAGCAACGAGGTTTCTCAAAATATCCGTCAGGCCCTGGATTTTTGTCGAGAAAGCCGGCAAGAAGGCCGAGAAAAGAAAGCAACGCCGGCCGTCATTAATATCGGCGGGAGCCATTTGGCCTTTTTGCCCAGCCGGGGCTTGGCTTCGGTTTCCCGGGCCGATCAAAAGATTTCCGGGATCGACGTCGAGCGCGCCTTACAGGCCAGTCGAACCATTTCTTTGCCGGCCAATCAGGAAATTATAGATGTTTTCCCCCAGGAATTTATTATTGACGGTCAGGCCGGTATTAAGGAAGTTGAAGGATTGCGCGGCATCCGTTTAGAGGCCAAAACTCTATGCCTGACGGTTTTCTCCCCCTATCTTAAAAATCTCACTGAAGCGGTCTTGGGGGCGGACGTTGAGGTGGAAGATGTCTTGCCCTCGATTCTGGCTTCGGCGCAGGCTGTGCTTGATCCCAAAGAAAAAGAATTAGGGGTGGCCGTGGTCGAGATCGGCGCCGGCACGACCGGTCTGGCGGTTTTTGAAGAGGGTAGTTTGGTTCACGCCGCTATTTTTCCCTTGGGTTCTAACAATATTACCAATGATATTGCCATTGTTTTGAAAATTGATATTGAAGACGCGGAAAGAATCAAAAAGGAATTCCCCGGCTTTGGCTTGAGAAAAGTCAGTTTGGGTCGGGACAAGAAAAGATCAAGCCAGGATTTTTCTCAAAAGACTTTAAGCCGGGTGATTGAGGCGCGGACCAAAGAAATTTTCGGTGAGGTCAATAAAGAACTGAAAAGAATTAACAAAAATAAGCTGCCGGGCGGGATCGTTCTGACGGGCGGGGGAGCCAAAATGGTCAAAATCGTTGACCTGGCCAAGAAAGAAATGAAGCTGCCCGTCCGATTGGGCCGGCCGCGGGGCTTTAGCCCGGGTCTAGATGATTCGGCTTGGGCGACCGTCGCCGGTTTGGTTCTGGAGGGCGCCAAGGCTTTTGAAGACGAGCAGGGACTTTCTCTTTCGGAAAAAGGCATTTTTAAAAAGATCAAAGGGATTTTCAAAATTTTTATTCCTTAATTTTTTATAATAAAATGAAAATTGTACCGAAGATCAAAATTATTGGCGTGGGCGGAGCCGGGGGCAACGCCCTAACCCGGATGGCCAGGTTTAAAATTCCCGGCGTCGATTTAGTGGCCATCAACACCGACGTCCAGGATCTCAAAAAGACGGTCGCCAATACTAAGTTGAGAATCGGCAAAGAGATTACGCGGGGATTGGGGACCGGGATGAATCCGGAGATTGGCCGGAAAGCCGCCGAAGAACAGCGAGGAGAAATCGAAGCCATCCTGAAAGACAGCGAAATGATTTTTATTGCCGCGGGTTTTGGCGGGGGAACCGGGACCGGCGCTTCACCGGTGGTGGCGGAAATCGCCCAGAGCCTGGGTATTCTGACCGTCGCCGTCATCACCAAGCCTTTTGCCTTTGAGGGGGTTTCGAGAAAAGCCATTGCCCAGCAGGGAATTAAAAATCTTCAGGACCGGGTTGATAGCCTCCTTTTGATTTCCAACGACCGGCTGATTTCTTTGGTGGAAAAAAATACGCCTCTGACCAAAGCTTTCTTTTTGGCGGATGAAATTTTGCATCAGGCCGTCACCTCCATCACCGATCTGATTTTGAGACCATCTTTGGTCACGATCAGTTTTGCCGATGTTAAAACTATTCTAAAGAAGGCGGGCAAAGCCTTTTTCGGTCAGGGCTGGGGCAGGGGCCAGAACCGGAGCCAAGAAGCCAGTTTTAAGGCCCTCAACTCTCCCTTATTGGAAACTTCGCCGGAGCAGGCGACCCGGATTTTGTTTAATATCAGCGCTCGAAATCTCAAATTGACCGAGATTGATATCGTCGCCAATGCCCTGACCAAGAATATTTTGCCCGAAACCAAGGTCATTTTTGGCGCCCGAGAAGACGAGAGATTAAAAACCGAAGAGATGAAAGTGACCCTGATCGCGACCGGTTTTAAAAATAAGCAAGCTTAGCCTTCTCGCCGTGCTCGAAGGTAGCTAAGGGGATAACTTCTGATT
>JAUYCZ010000020.1 GCA_030704795.1 bacterium
TGAACGTAGGCCAAATTCTGGAATGTCATTTAGGCTGGGCAGTGAAAATCTTAGGCCTATATGTCAGCTGTCCTGTGTTTGACGGAGCCAAAGAGGCCGAGATCAAAGAGTTGCTTAAAAAAGCCGGGCTTCCGCAAGACGGTAAGATTACGCTTTTTGACGGGTTTAGCGGAGAGCCTTTTGACCAGAAGGTTACCGTGGGATATATGTACGTTTTGAAATTAATTCATTTGGTTGATGAAAAGATTCACGCGCGTTCTATCGGCCCTTACTCCTTGGTTACTCAGCAGCCTTTAGGCGGTAAAGCTCAATTTGGTGGACAGCGCTTTGGAGAGATGGAAGTTTGGGCGCTTGAAGGTTATGGCGCCGCTCATACTTTGCAGGAAATGCTGACTATCAAATCGGATGATGTCCCGGGCCGGGCCGCGGCTTACGAATCAATTTTGAAAGGAGAGCCGATCAGAAATCCCAGCACTCCCGCCTCTTTCAATTTATTGGTGGCAGAATTAAAATCGCTTGGTTTGGCCGTAGAAGTTAAAGAGAAAATAATAAGGGAAGAGAGGGAAGACACAAGAGAATAATTAGTTCAATGTTCAACAAATCCCAATGTCCAACTCCAATATCCAAAATCCAAATCCCAAATCCCAAATCGGCGTTTTGAATCTTGGTCATTGATTATTGGTAGTATTGGAATTGGTCATTGGATTTTTGATAGATTTTATAGCTTGGTATTAATAAATTTTTAAAACCATGAGAGTAGCAGATCTACAAGCCATCAGAATAAAACTTGCCTCGCCTGAGGATATTTTGTCGTGGAGCCATGGCGAGGTGACCAAAGCGGAAACCATAAATTACCGGACGCAGAGATCGGAAAAAGAAGGCCTTTTTGACGAGAAGATATTCGGGCCGGAAAAGGATTATGAATGTTATTGCGGCAAATACCGGGGCATCCGCCATAAGGGCATTGTCTGCGATAAATGCGGCGTTGAAGTCACCAAGGCCCAGGTCAGGAGAGAGAGAATGGGCCATATCAAATTAGCCAGTCCGGTCTCTCATATCTGGTTTTTGCGGGGCGTGCCTTCAAGAATGGGGCAGGTTCTTGATATACCGATGGTTCAACTGGAAAAAGTGATTTATTTTAACGCTTATATTGTTACCAAGGTGAATGAAGAAGGAAAAAAGAAGATTTTGGAACAGATTGATAAAGAATATCAGCAAAAAGCAAAAAGCCAATCCGCCGGCCGGCAGACAAAAATAGAGGGTAAGAAAGATAAAGGCAAAAAAGTTAAAGAGCAGCCGAGGACAAAGGGAGAGGTAAGGGAAGACCATGATTTGAAAGTGGCGCGGGACAGGGCCAAAGAAGAAATTCAAAGCCTTAAACCTTTAAAGGTTCTTTTCGAAGTTGATTATTTTGATTTATCTTTGAAATACGGCCAGTGTTTTGAAGCCGGCACCGGCGCCGAAGTTTTAAGAAAGATTTTCAGCGAGATAGATCTCAAAAAAAGAATTGTCGGTTTGCGCGAGGAATTAGCCGAGGCTTCGCCGTTGAAAAAAAGGAAAGTTTTGAGGCGGATCAAGCTTTTTCAGGGAATGGAAAGAGCCGATATCAGGCCGGAGTGGATGTTTTTAACCGTTCTGCCGATTTTGCCGCCTGACCTCAGGCCCATGGTCCAGTTAGACGGCGGCCGGTACGCTTCCTCTGATTTAAATGATCTATACCGCCGGGTCATCAACAGAAATAACCGGTTAAAATATTTATTGGAAATCGCCGCACCCGAAGTTATTGTCCGCAATGAAAAAAGAATGCTTCAGGAGGCAGTTGACGCTTTGATTGACAATACGATGAGAAAGGGGACGATGACACAAGCGACTACGGGCGGCCGGCGCTTGCTTAAATCATTGGCAGACATACTCAAGGGCAAGCCGGGCCGTTTCC
>JAUYCZ010000021.1 GCA_030704795.1 bacterium
CGGCTGCCAATTTGGGGCTGGAAACAATTGCCGTTGACGTGGAAGTGCATTTGGCCAACCGCGGTTTGCCCGGTTTTGAAATTGTCGGCCTGCCCGACAAAGCAGTGGACGAGAGCAAAGAAAGAGTGAGGGCGGCGGTGACGAGCTCCGGCATTGAGTTTCCCCCCAAGAAAATCACCGTTAACCTGGCGCCGGCCGACATTCCCAAAGAGGGCTCTTGCTATGACTTGCCGATTGCCCTCGGGATATTAAAAAGCGTCTTACAGTTTTCTCTGCCGGAAAAATCTTTGTTTTTCGGCGAGCTGTCGCTCGACGGTTCTTTGCGGCACACCCGAGGAGCTTTTTTGCTGGCGCTCTTTGCCAAGGAAGCCGGCTTTGAAAATTTATTTGTCCCCAAAGATTCGGCCAACGAAGCCAGCGTTATTAAAGGAATCAAAGTTTATCCCGTCGAGAATCTTTTTCAGCTCGTTTCCCACTTCTTAAACCGGCAGCTGATTACGCCAGCGGTTTACAAAAAGGACGCAGTGGAAGACAAATTTTCGGTTCCGGCCGAATTTGATATGAAAGAAATTTTGGGGCAGGAACAGGCTAAAAGAGCCATGGAAATTGCCGCCGCCGGCAGTCACAACATCATTTTAATAGGTAGTCCTGGGTCGGGAAAAACCATGCTGGCCCGGGCTTTGCCCGGCATTTTACCCGCTTTAAACGAAGAAGAATCTTTGGAAGTGACAAAACTTTATTCGGCGACCGGCAATATACCGCCCGGCGGTTCCTTAGTCACCAGCCGCCAATTCCGGGCGCCTCACCACACCGCTTCCCAGGTCGGCCTCATCGGCGGCGGCGCCAAACCCCAGCCGGGAGAAATCAGCCTGGCGCATCGGGGCGTCCTTTTTCTGGACGAATTCAACGAATTCCCCCGGTCGGTCATGGAGGCCCTGCGCCAGCCATTGGAGGACGGCTGTCTGACCATCTCAAGAAGCAAAGAAAGAGTGAAGTACCCGGCCGATTTTATGCTCGTCGCCTCGGCCAATCCCTGCCCCTGCGGTTATTTGGACCATCCGAAGAAAAATTGCCTTTGCTCTCTTCGCCAGATCAGAAAATACCAGAAAAGAATTTCCGGACCCATTCTCGACCGAATTGATTTGCACGTGATTGTGCCGCCGGTCGACGTCGAGGAATTCGCGGAAAACCAAAAAGCCTCGGAATTTTTGGAGTCGTCCTCGACCATTAAAAAACGGGTGGCCTTGGCCCGGAAAAAACAGCAGCAGCGCTTTAAGAGGGAAGTCATTTATACCAATGCTCAGATGAAAAACAGCCACGTTAAAAAGTACTGTCGTCTGACAAAAGAAGTGGAACAACTTTTAAAACAGGCCGGTCTGAAATTCCAACTGTCGGCCCGCTCTTACATGAAAATGATCAAAGTCGCCCGCACTATTGCCGATTTGGAAAAAGCCGAAGAGATCACCGTGCCTCATATGGCCGAAGCTTTGCAGTACCGGCCAAAAATTTACGAAGATGTCTAAAACAAATTTAGAGCCTGTGCTTAACCTGGTTAAGCACTTGGAGACGGGCAGGCGGGGGGAGGAGATCGCCAGAGAATACTTAGAGAAAAAAGGATATAAAATAATCGAGCAAAATTACAAAACAAAATACGCGGAGATCGATTTGGTGGCCCGGCAGAAAAACGAATTGGTCTTAGTGGAAGTGAGGACAAAGACTGGAGAAGATTTTGGCGCGCCGGAAGAAACCATCAACGGGAAGAAAAAAAGAAAACTTCGCGGCAACGCCCTGGCCTACGCCCGGGCCGCCAAATGGTCGGGCCCTTTGCGGGTTGACGCCGTCTGTATCGTTTTGAAGAAAGATCATTCCGTGGAACGTTTAAACCACTATGAAAATGTCATTGAAGATTAGCCTCAAATAGGTTATAATTAATCATTAACCAACTTAACAAAAACATGATGGAACAAGCCAATTCAACGAAAACCTGGCAAAAGGTCTCTAAAACCGCGATTTTCCTGGCCGTCTTTTTAGTGCCATTAATCTTTTTGCCCTTTACCAGCAACGTTCTCGATTTTAACAAACAGACCGTTTTGGTCTTTCTTGTCCTGGCCTCGCTCTTCTCCTGGCTCTTAAAATCCTTAATCGAAGAAAGGATCACCCTGGAACTGAGCTGGTTTAATCTGGCCCCGGTCATCTTTGTTTTATTTTCCGCTCTCTCAACCTTTTTCTCGGCTTACAAGTACGCCAGTTTTTGGGGCTGGCCCTTGGTCATTGCCTCCAGTTTCCTGACTACCTTGGCTTTGGTGCTCCTCTATTTTCTCGTCATCCATCTTTTCAAGCAGCCCGAAGACGTTTTTGGCCTCATTTTTGTTTTGGTCTTTGCCGGGCTTTTGGTTTCCCTGATTTCTCTGCCCCAGATTTTGGGTAAGTTTCCCTTGCCCTTTGATTTCACCAAGGCCAATTCCTTCAATCCCATTGGCACGGTCAATTCCTTGGCCATTTTTCTGGCCAGTCTTTTGCCCCTGGCCGCCAGCCTCATCTTTATTTCCCGTTCGAGAATGATCAAATTCCTGGTCTGGTTTTTTATCATCCTCTCCCTGTTCTTGCTTTTGGCTATTAATTTCCAGACGGCCTGGCTGGTGCTGCTGGTGGGCTCGTCTTTGATTCTCGTCTTCGGCATCTCGAGACGGGAAATCTTTAACTTGAGCTGGCTGTTCTTGCCCATGCTCCTTTTGGCGGTGGCCTTGTTTGCTTTGGTCATGAGGGCTTCGATCATTCCCACGGCGGATCTGCCGGCCGAGGTTTCGCCAACTTTAGGCACGAGCTTTAATATCGCTTTCAGCGCGATCAAAGATTTCCGGCCGCCTTTTTCCTGGTTCTTTGGTTCTGGTCCTGGCACTTTTGTCTATGACTATGCCAAGTACAAGCCCCTGGAGATTAACCAGACGGTTTTCTGGGGAACGAGATTTGGCTCCGGCTCTTCGGAGGTGGTAGATCGCCTCGCCACCACCGGCATCTTCGGCTTTCTTTCCTTCCTGAGCGTCATCCTCACGGGTTGGATTTTGGGCTTGAGATCGATTGTCTCCCGGGAATTCAGAAAAGAGAATTTCGCCTGGATTCTGCTCATCGGCATTTTCAGCAGCTTTGCCGGACTGACCCTGGGCCTCTTCTTTTATTCGGCCAATCTGTCATCAATGTTTTTGCTCTTTTTGTTGCTGGCGGCCATCTTCAGTTTGGTGGGCGCCAAAAGCCGGAGCTTTGACCTAAAGCCCGCCGAGCCGGTGGAAGGCAAAAAGTCCAGAATGAACGCGCCTTTTGTCACCGTGGGCGTTTCCTTTGCCTTCATTGTTGTTCTCATCGCCTCCATGGGCATTTTCTTTGTCCAGGGACAAAGATACTTTGCCGAAATCAATTATCTGCAGGCCCTGCGGGCCGTGCAAAAGGGGAACAATACCGCCGCCGTCAATCACCTGGCCTCGGCTATCCGTTTGACCAATTCGTCCCAGGACAATTACTGGCGTGACTTGTCTCAGGTTTATCTTTTTCGCATCAACGAAGAGGCGGCCAAACCGGACCTGACCCAGGAAGAAAGATCTAAGAGGGTCTCAGACCTCATTACTCTTTTGGTGGCTTCGGCCAAATCCTCTTCTGACGCCTCGCCCCAGAACGTGGCCAACTGGAGCATCCGCGGCTACGTTTACAGCCAGCTTTTAAATCTCATTAACGGTGCGGACAATTGGGCCGTCAGCGCTTACGAAGAATCCCTGAAGCTCGAGCCGGCCAACCCTTTCACTTACACCGCCCTGGGCCAGGTCTATGCCAACCGGGCTGACAACCTGGCGTCGGACAAGGAGAAAGTTGCCGAAAGGCAACAGGCCCTGGATCAGGCCCGAACTCAATTCCAAAAAGCCAAGGACCTAAAATCAGATTATGCGCCCGCGCGCTTCCAATTGGCAATGATTGACATCCGCGAAAACAAAGTTAAAGACGCCATTACTAAACTGGAAGAGACTAAAGTCATTGCGCCGTTTGACACCGGCCTGGCTTTTCAGCTGGGGTTGATCTATCAGGCCGATAACCAGAAAGGCAAAGCTCAAACCGAGTTCGAAAGAGCCGTCGCCTTGGATACCAATTACGCTAATGCCCGCTATTTCCTCGGCCTCTTGTATGACCAGGCCAACGAAAAACAGAAAGCCATTGACCAGTTTGAGAAGATCGTTCAGCTCAATCCGGACAACGAATTGGTCAAAAAGATTTTGGAGAATTTGCGCGCCTCAAAGCCGGCCCTGGAAGGATTGACCCAGGCCCAACCCCAGCCGCCCATTCAGGAAACACCCAAAGAACAGCTTCAGCCTCAACAACCCACAACTTCGCCCAAACCCTCGGTTCTCCCCAAGAAGTAGTTGATCTTCAACTATGGAATTAAAATTGAGCCGTCTTTTGTACTACGGTTTTGCGGTGCTCGTTTTTCTCGTGCCGCTTTTCTGGCTGCCTTTTTCCTTTGAAGCCTGGGAATTCCAGAAGATCTTTTTAATTTTCTTTCTGGGTCTGGCCATCGTAATTATTTCAGCCATCGAGAGCCGCCGGGAAAACCCCGGAGGTTTTTCCTTCAAGATCCTCTGGCCGTTTGATTTCCTGGTCCTGATCTTCCTGGCCTTGGCTTTGGTTTCGGCTTTTTTCTCGGTCGATAGAATCGCCAGCCTCTTTGGGTTTTACGGCCGTTTCTCCGACGGCCTGGTCGGCCTCTTAAGTTTCATCCTGGTTTATCTTTTGGCCCGGCGGCAAAAGAACACAGATCAGTTGGTCAAGATTCTGCTGGCCTCAGGCCTGATTGTGGTCGGGTTGGCTTTCTTATCTTTGACCGGGATACTTGGTCGCTTGACTGGTTTCAACGCCACTTTAAAACAACTCAACTTTAATCCGGTTTCTCCGTCTTTTGAGGGCCTGACTTTGTTTTTGGTGCCCCTGGTTTTTTTGGCTTTCGGCTTCCTCAAAGAGAAAACCAAATTTATCTTTCTGGTTTTTTCTTTGGGCCTGATCTTTTTAGTTGATTACACTCCGGCCTGGGTGGTTTTGGGGCTGACCTCTCTTCTGGCTTTAATTTTCCTTTTCTTAAAGAGCTTTAATGACAAGGAGGGGAACTTTCTCAGGAAAAACCTGGCGCTGGCCTTATTTTTAGTATTGGCGACTTTGGGCATCAGTTTTAATCTGAATCAAGTTGTGCCGCCGGCTTTGGTCGGCTTTCCCCGCGAAGTGACTCTGGATCAAACCACCAGCTGGCAGATCGCCCAGGATTCTTTAAAGATCAGACCTTTCTTGGGGTCCGGCCCCGGCACCTTTTTTTATGATTTTTCCCGCTTTCGTCTCGCCAGTTTCAACGACGATCCTTTATGGCAAGTAAGGTTTGACCGGCCCGTTAGCCATGTGGCAGAGATGGCCGCCACGATGGGAATACTTGGCTTGCTTTCATATTTATTGCTGATCGCGACAACAATAGTGTCTAATTTTCAATTTTCTCCCGCCTTAGGCGGGATTCAATCAAATCCCTACAAACGATTGTTACTATTCGCTTTTTTGGCGACGGTGATTGGTCAGTTCGTTTATTACCAGAACGCGGTTTTGGGATTTAGTTTTTGGCTGTTCTTGGGACTGATCGCCGGTCAGACAGGCCAAGCCAAAAGCTTATCTCTGCCCTGGCTTTCTCGGTTTAAATTGCCCAGCCCGGACAGTCTGAAGGGAAGAGTTATTTTAATGGGTTCTTTTTTGATTTTTAGTCTGGTTTTGTTTTCAATCGTCTTTGTCGGCTTTCGGGTTTATGTGGCCGATTTCTTTTACAGCCAGGCTTTTCAGTCGCCCCCGGGCGATGAGAAAAGCGCTCTCTTACAGAAAGCGGTGGTCGTCAATCCTTTCTTTGCCGAATACCAGATTATTCTAGGCCGCGCCTTATTGAATTCGGCTTTGACTGATGGGCAAAAGCCCGAGCGCAACCTAACCAAGATTTTTCAGGATTTGAGCGAGGCGGCGGCCGTGGCCAAGAAGGCCACCCAACTTTCGCCCCGGTGGGTGGCCGGCTGGGAAACCCTAGGCATGATTTACCAGGAAATTCAAGGCCTGGCGACGGGCGCCGAAAAAGCCAGCCAGCAGTCTTTTGAAAAAGCGATTGAATTAGAGCCGACCAATCCCTTGCTTTATTCCCGGCTGGGAAAAGCCTTTTTCGCCCAAGATAAGTTTGACGAGGCCCAGACGCAATTTGAAAAAGCCCGTCGCCTTAAATCCGACTTGCTCGAGCCGAAACTTTATCTGGCTTTGATTAAGGAAAAGAAAGGGGATCTGCCCGGCGCCACCCGGGGGATGGCGCATCTGCAAGAGCTCTATCCTTTGAATGCCGATACCGCTTTTCAGCTCGGCCGGCTCTACTTTAACCAGAATCAGAACGACCCGGCTATCCAGCAGTTTAAAAAGGTTTTGACCCTCAATCCTTCTCATCTCGACAGCCTTTATTCTTTGGCCCTGGCTTTTGAAAAAAAAGGCCAGAAAACCCAGGCTCTTTCCTATCTCAAACAGGCTCTTGAGATTAGTCCGGCTAACCCAACGCTGAAAGAAAAACTAAAAGAGCTACAGGAGCAGTAGAAGTAGTTTAGATTTTTCTCTTTGACAAATATCATAAAAGATGTTATAGCGAGTACGATATATCGCTTCGCGCTATAATTTAGCATTGGAATGAAGACAGATCAAATCTAGGAGGACAGTATGAATATCTGGTTCTTTCTCATCTTGCTTCTGCCCGTGGCAGGAGCTCTCGCTCTGCGATTCTGTTTGGAGCAAGCCATTAGGCGAGCCAGGGACACGACGCCGGACTGGGGGCAAGCACTGATCTGGGCGGGCAGCGGCTTGATGACGCTGTTCTTCCTGATTCTCGTGTCTCTTCTGGGCATGTGGTTCCTGAAGGCGGGAGTCATCGGCGCTGGACTGGCGCTGGTGGCGACAGTCTTTGGGCTAGTTTCGCCCGAACTCTGGACGGCGACGGCGGCCTGGCTGCGCGATCCCCGCCACCTGCCCTGGTTGGTCGTTCCCTTCGTTCTCGTTGGCCTGGTGATTTTCTTCCTGACCAACGGGAGCCTGGCGATCACCCTGATCTCCGAACTGCTCGTTCTGCTCGTGATCGGCTTGGGCATCGGCCTGATGTTCAGACCGTTCCGCCGGCGGAAGTAAGACAGAATCGCAAAGCCAAAAGACGGGTTTCTACGAAGAAACCCGCCTTTGCTTTTTACAAACTCTCAGGTCGGAGTTTGACAGAGTATCAATAGGAAGATATTATAATTATAGCGAGCGGGACGCCGCTCGATATATCGAATCCTATTCGCTATATGATCAAGGATTTAAGCGAATTAGTTGGATACCTGGACCAGAAGTTTCAGGAAACGGCCAAAAAAGAAGATTTATTAAAACTCGCCCGGCGGGAAGAATTCGACGTTCCCAAAAGAGAGATTCGCGAAGATCTACGCGACCTAAAGGAAAAAGTTCAAGCGTTGACGGCTTCTGTTGATCGACTCGTTCAAGCCGTAAATAATATCAAAACCAGATAGCGATAGCGATGACGATGAATCTTACTCCAGAAGACATCCAAAAATTGATTGAGGTTTTTGCGACTAAAGATGATTTGAAGGAAGCCACAAAAGATCTTGCTACTAAGAGCGATTTTAATGAATTAATGACCGCCATTGACGCTTATGCCAAGAAAGCAGATACTTATTTCCAGGAGATGGTGATGTTGTCGCGCAAAGTGGACCGTCATGAAAAATGGCTTTTGCAACTGGCGGAAAAACTCGGCATCAAACTCGAATATTGAAGGCGGCTTGACAACAATTGTCAAAACGTTTTATTATTATTCTAGACTTACCCACTAGACATTTTCTGGGTTCTTTGCTATACTTAGCCCATCGCCAATTTAAATAATTTTTAAGTTAACTTGAAGCCCATTAGGCTTACTTAAAGACTTAAACCATTCTAACCCCAAGCTTTTCGGGGATTTTTTAGCTTCAAGAACCTTGCTTCGCAAGAACTTAATTTCGTCAGAAAAAAACTTGTTTATTCTCGCTAACGCTCGAATTAGCTTTGCTCGAAAATGAACGTAAAATCTTTCTCTAAGGCGAAGGTTTCTTTCCACCTTCCCTACTTAGGGTCTCTCCAGAGAGACAGCTGGCAATGGCTTCTGGAAAGAGGCATTAAAGATCTATTTGCCGAGGTTTCGCCCATCCGGGATTACACCAAAAAAGAGTTTGAACTCTGGTTTTTGGATTACAAGCTCGACACACCCAGATACAAGGATGACTTGGAGGCCAAAAATGACAACGGTTCATACGAAGCTTCCCTGAGAGCCAAGACCCGCCTGATTAATCTCAAAACCAAAGAGGTTAAAGAGCAAGAAGTCTTTCTGGCCGATTTTCCCATTATGACCGAGAGAGGCACTTTTATTGTTAACGGCGTCGAAAGAGTCGCCATCGCCCAGTTGATCCGTTCGCCGGGCGTTTTCTTTACCAGCCAGAGAATCGGCGGGCGTCACTATTTCGGCGCCAAGGTCATTCCCAACCGGGGCGCTTGGCTGGAAATGGAAACCGATGCCACGGGCTTTATAGGCATCAAGATTGACCGCAAAAGAAGGGTGGCCGCCACCACTCTCTTGAGGGCTTTTGGCATTGATAATGACTTAGCCATCAAAGAGCTCTTTTCGGATATCGACAATGATCCCGACCTCAAATACCTGGACGAAACCTTAAAGAAAGACCCGACGCACAATCAGGCCGAAGCCTTGGTTGAGATCTATGAGAGACTGAGGCCGGGAGACCTAGTGACGCCGGACACGGCGCGGGAATTGATCGAAAACATGTTCTTTAACTTTGAGAGATATGACCTTTCCCGTGTGGGGAGGTGGAGGATGAATCAGCGCTTTTCGCGCGAGCGCAAAACTGGCGCAGAACCAAACGCAAAACAGACGCAGAAGTTTAGCGGAGACGAGATCACCGTCAAAGAAAGAGTTCTCCGGCCCGGGGATATCGTCGCCGTCATTCATGAGATCATCCGCTTGAACAACACGCCGGGCGCCCTGCCCGATCCGATTGATCACTTGGGCAACCGCCGCGTCAGAACCTCCGCCGAAGTTCTGCAAAACCGCATGAGAGTGGGGATGCTCCGGATGGAAAGAATCATCAAGGACCGGATTTCCACCTTAGAAGAAGGCATGCTGGCCCCTTCCCAACTCATCAACCCTCGTCCCTTAATGGCCGTCATTAAAGAGTTCTTTACTTCTAGCCAGCTCTGTCAGTTCATGGATAATGAGAATCCTCTGGCCGAGCTCGAACACAAGAGACGGTTGGCGGCGACGGGCCCGGGCGGTTTAACCCGGGAAAGAGCCGGTTTGGAAGTGAGAGACGTGCAGCCTTCGCACTATGGCCGCATCTGCCCGATTCAGACCCCCGAAGGCCAGAACGTGGGCTTGATCTCTCACATGGCCTGCTTTGCCCGGATCAATTCTTTGGGCTTTCTGGAGACCCCCTACTTTAAGGTGGAGAACGGCAAAATCACCGACGAGGTTCATTATCTCAATGCTTACGAGGAAGAAAGATATAATATTGCTCACGCCGGCACTGACATTGATAAAAACGGACACATTATTCCCGCCAAGGTGGCCGCCCGCATCAAGGGCGAGCCGGGCGAGATTGAAAAAGAAAAAATTAATTTTATTGATGTTTCTTCGAAACAAGCCATTTCCGCGGCCACTTCTTTGATTCCCTTTTTGCAGAACGATGACGCCAACCGCGCTTTAATGGGCTCAAATATGCAGCGTCAGGCCGTGCCTCTTTTGAATCCCGAGGCGCCTTTGGTTTGCACCGGGGTGGAGCCCAAGGTGGCCGAAGACTCGGGCCAGATTCTCCTGGCCCAGGACGACGGCCGGGTGACCGAAGTCGATGCCCGCGAGATCGTCATTCAAAACACCAAGACCCGAGTTCAGACCCGTTACCAACTCCGCACCTTTGTCCGAACCAACCAATACACTTGTTTTCATCAACGCCCCATTGTCAAAAAAGGGGAGCCTGTCAAAAAGGGCCAGGTTTTGACGGATGGAGCGGCCATTGAAGATGGCTGGCTGGCCCTGGGCCGGAATATTCTCGTTTCCTTTTTATCCTGGCGGGGCTCAAACTTTGAAGACGCCATCATCATTTCGGAAAAACTGGTTAAAGAATACGTTTATTCTTCGATCCATTTAGAGAACTTTTTCTGCGATGTCAGAGAAACAAAACTGGGTCCGGAACTGACCACCGGCGACATTCCCAATGTTTCGGAAGAAAAACTGAAGGACCTGGATTCCGAAGGCATTATCCGCATCGGCGCCGAAGTCGGTTCCCACGACATCCTGGTCGGGAAAATCTCGCCCAAGGGTGAGACGGACCTGACGCCGGAAGAAAGGCTCTTGAAAGCCATTTTCGGGGAAAGAGCCCGAGAGGTCAAAGACAGTTCGCTTTTGCTCGAATACGGCAAAAGAGGCCGGGTCGTCGGCGTTAAAGTCTGGGAAAGAGAAAAGGGCGCCAAGCTCGAACCCGGCATCATTAAAAGAGTTCAGGTGGAAGTGGCCGCCCTGCGCAAGATTCAGGCCGGTGATAAATTAGCGGGGCGCCATGGCAACAAAGGCGTCGTTTCTCTGGTTTTACCCGAAGAAGAAATGCCCTTCCTGGAAGACGGCACGCCCGTGGACATTATTCTCAACCCTTTGAGCGTCGCTTCCCGCATGAACCTGGGCCAGATTCTGGAGACGCATTTGGGTTTAGCCGCCAAGAAGCTGGGCTACCGGGCCGTTTCCCCGGCCTTGCTCGGCGCCAACGAAAAAGACATCAAAGAGGAATTGATTAAGGCCGGCTATCCCGCCGACGGCAAATTGCAGGTCTTTGACGGCCGGACCGGCGAACCCTTCCCGGGAAAGATCACCGTCGGCTATATCTATATGATGCAGCTGATCCACATGGTCGAAGACAAACTGCACATGAGATCGATCGGCCCTTATTCCCTGATCACCCAACAGCCCTTGGGCGGTAAATCCCAATTCGGCGGCCAGCGATTCGGCGAGATGGAAGTCTGGGCCTTGGAAGGCTACGGCGCCAGCCACATCCTGCAAGAGATGTTGACCATTAAATCCGATGACGTGCCCGGGAGAGCCGCCAGTTATGAGGCGATCCTCAAAGGCGAACCCATTCGTCAGCCCAGCGTTCCGGCTTCCTTCAGTCTTTTGGTGGCCGAATTAAAATCACTGGGATTGGCGGTGGAGGTGAAGGAGAAAATGAGGGAAGAGAGGGAAGAAGATAAAAGATAATTTATAAATTATGAGAGTTGCCGACCTAGAAGCCATCCGCATCAAGCTCGCCAGCCCCGAGGAGATTTTGCAATGGTCCCACGGCGAAGTGACCAAGCCCGAGACGATCAACTACCGCACGCAAAAGCCCGAAAAAGAAGGCCTGTTTGACGAAAAGATTTTTGGCCCGGAAAAAGATTACGAGTGCTATTGCGGCAAATATCGCGGCATCCGCCACAAGGGCATTGTCTGCGACAAGTGCGGGGTGGAAGTGACCAAGGCTCAGGTGCGGCGGGAAAGAATGGGGCACATCAAGCTGGCTTCGCCGGTTTCCCATATCTGGTTCCTGAGAGGCGTGCCGTCCCGCATGGGCCAGGTTTTGGATTTGCCCATGGCTCACCTGGAGAAAGTCATCTATTTTAATGCCTACATTGTGACCAAGGTGGAGGAAGCGGCCAAGCAGCAGATTTTAGAACAGATTGAAAAAGAATACAAAGTAAAATCCAAGGCTCAAAACGCCCAATCTCAAAACGTCAAGAAGCCCACCAAGGGAGAAAAAAAAGACCAGCAGGATTTAAAGGCGGCCCGAGACCGGGCCAAAGACGAACTTTTAAGCATCAAACCTTTAAAAATTCTTTCGGAAGTCGATTATTTTGACCTATCTATTAAGTACGGCCAGTCTTTTGAGGCCGGCACCGGGGCAGAAACTCTGAGAAAGATCTTCAGCGAAATTGATACCAAGAAAAAGATTGCCGGACTCAAGGAAGAACTGGAAAAAGCCTCTCCCTTAAACCGGAGAAAGATTTTGAGACGGCTCAAGCTTTTTCAGGGCCTGGAAAGGGCCAATATTAAGGCCGAGTGGATGTTTCTGACCATCCTGCCCATTCTGCCGCCGGATCTTAGGCCGATGGTTCAACTGGACGGCGGCCGCTATGCCTCCTCTGATTTGAACGATCTTTATCGCCGGGTCATTAACCGCAATAATCGCTTAAAGTATTTGTTGGAGATTGCCGCGCCCGAAGTCATCGTGCGTAATGAAAAGAGAATGCTGCAGGAAGCCGTTGACGCCCTGATTGACAACGGCATGAGAAAGGGCACCATGACTCAGGCCACCACCGGCGGCCGCCGCCTTTTGAAGTCTCTGGCCGATATTCTAAAAGGGAAACAAGGCCGGTTTAGGCAGAATCTTTTAGGCAAGAGAGTAGACTATTCGGGGCGATCCGTCATCGTCGTGGGCCCGGATTTGCCGCTGAACCAAGTGGGCATTCCCAAGAAAATGGCCCTGGAACTCTTTAAACCCTTTGTCATTAAAAAAATTCTGGACAAGGAACTGGCCTACAACGTGCGGGGCGCTTCTCGTTTGATTGAGCAGGAAACCGATGACGTCTGGGCCATTCTCGAAGAAGTGGTGACGGACAAACTAGTCCTCTTGAACCGGGCCCCGACCTTGCACCGGCTGGGCATTCAGGCTTTCCAGCCCATCCTGATTGAGGGCGAAGCGATCCGGGTTCATCCCTTGGTTTGCAAAGCTTTTAACGCGGATTTTGACGGAGACCAGATGGCCGTTCATTTGCCTTTGTCCAAAGAAGCTCAGGCCGAAGCCCGGGAGATCATGCTTTCTTCGTTGAATCTCTTGAAGCCGGCCACGGGCTTGCCCATTGTCAGTCCTTCCCAGGATATTGTTTTGGGCTGTTATTGGCTGACCAAGATAAGGCCTGGCGCCAAGGGCGAGGGCAAGATTTTCGGTTCGGCCCAGGAAGCTTGCCTGGCCTATGAATTTAAGGAAGTCGATATGAAAGCCTTGATCAAGATGCCTCATCCGAAGTCTAAGGACCGGCTGGAATTCATAGAAACGTCGGTGGGCCGCTTGACCTTTAACGAGGCTTTGCCCGAAGATTTTCCTTTCCAGAATAAGGAGATGAATTCCCGGGAGCTAGAAGAACTCATCCGCGAGGTCATCGAGAGATACGGCATTGAAAAAACCCCGCCCATTCTGGATAAAATTAAGAGTACGGGCTTTGAAGGCGCCACCTGGTCCGGCGTGACCTGGGGCATGGATGATCTGATCGTGCCGGCCGAAAAACCCAAACTGATTGCGGCCGCCGAGCAAGAGATCGCTCAGCTGGAAATCCATTTTCAAAAAGGACTTTTGTCCCGCGATGAAAAATATCAGAGATCAATTGAAGTTTGGCAGCGAACCAAGTCGGCGGTGGAAAAATTAGTGCCGAAATCTCTGCCGGCGGATGGAAGCGTCTTTACCATCATTGATTCGGGGGCCCGGGGTTCCTGGGCTCAGCCGGCGCAGATGGCGGGCATGAAGGGCTTGGTCATCAACCCAATCGGCCGGATTATTGAACTGCCGATCAAGCATTCTTACAAAGAAGGCTTTGACGTTTTGGAATACTTTCTTTCGACTCACGGCGCCCGCAAGGGTACGGCCGACACGGCGTTGCGGACATCCACGGCCGGCTACCTGACGAGAAGGCTCGTCGACGTCAGCCATGACATCATCATCCACGAAATTGATTGCGGCGATGCCGTGGGCACGGTCTTTTCACGCCCGGAAGCCCAAGAGATCGGCCAGAACTTCCTTTTTAAAATTGTGAGCCGTATTTCTCTGGATAGTATTAAATCAAGCAATCCGGAAAGCAAAAATAAAACCCTGGTTAAGGCGGGCGAGGTGATTGATTGGGAAAAGGGCAAAGAAATCATCAAAGAAGGCATTGACGAAGTGCGGGCCCGTTCGCCTTTGAGCTGCCGGCTTTTAAGAGGCGTCTGTCAGAAATGCTACGGCTGGAGCCTGGGATCGGGCCAGATGGTTAAGACGGGAGAAGCGGTGGGCGTCATTGCCGCTCAGGCCATTGGTGAGCCGGGGACTCAGTTAACGATGAGAACTTTCCATTTGGGCGGCGTGGCCGGCGGCAGTGATATTACCATGGGCTTGCCGCGGGTGGAAGAAATATTTGAGGCCCGGGTGCCTCTAGGCCAGGGCGCGATCACCCTGGTTGATGGCCAGGTTCTGGAAATTATTGGCGGAAAGACGGTCCGGATAAAGCCATCCGAGCCAGCCAGCTCAGCCCTTGGTTTAGCCACTGGCTCAGCCAGGAAGAAAAAGAGCTCGAAGCTGGAGAAAGACGAGATTTTGGAATACGAAATCCCCGAAGGCAAGGGCATTTTAGTTAAGGCGGGGGATCGGGTCAAAGCGGGGCAAGCCCTGTCCGAGGGCAACCTGGATTTAAAGGAGCTTTTCAAGGCGGTGGGCCAAGAACGAACCCAGCATCATATTATTAAAGAGATTCAGCGGATTTATGCTTCTCAGGGGGCGACCATTCATGACAAGCACGTGGAGGTGGTCGTCCGGCAAATGTTTTCCCGATTGAAGGTCAAGGATCCGGGTGACAGCATTTTGATTCAGGGAGAAACCATCACCAACCAGAAATTATTTGAAGAAAACCAGCGGCTGAAGAAAGAAGGGAAAAAGACCGTGTCGGCCACCTCGATTTTATTGGGCATCTCCAAGGTGGCTTTAACGACGGACAGTTTTTTGTCGGCCGCCTCTTTCCAGGAGACTTCCCGGATTCTTATCTCCGCCGCCATCTCGGGCAAGGAAGACAAACTCCAGGGCTTAAAAGAAAATGTCATCATCGGCAAGTTGATTCCGGCCGGCACAGGCCTGAAGAAATGATTCACTCGGCGGCCAAAAAATGTTAGAATTTACTCAGTGAGTAAAAACAACAAGAATCACAATTCAAAGAACTCTCTTTCGAAGAAAGACAAGGAACCAAAGTCCTTGTTCCTTCCGGCTTTAGCCCAGGGCTATCTCTTGGGCTTAGTTTTTCTCTTAGCGGCGGCCATTCTCACTCTTTCATTTTTCGATTTGGCCGGCGGGGGAGGAGAAAAAATTCTCAGTTCCCTCACTTTTTTGTTCGGCCAGGAGACGATCCGGTTGCTGCCTTTGTTTTTGATTTTGGTCGGCGTCTTCTTTTTTGTCGTCAGCCCGAATTCTCAGAAAATCTGGAAAATGATTATTCTGGCGCTTTTTTCCTGTTTAATCGGCCTGAGCGCGGTTTTGACTTCTTTAAACGGTTATGACAAATTCTCTTTGAGCGATCCGGGGCCCGGTGGTTTTCTGGGACGCCTTTTGAGCTGGCCCATTCTCAAGATATTTGATTTCTGGGTCAGTCTGGCGGTTTTCGGGGGCTTGATCATCTTTGGCTTTTTTATCTTTTGGCAGGTGAGCCGGAAGATTCGGCCCAAAGAGGTTGAGGATCTGGCGGAAAAGCCCCAGGCGCTCCAGAGGAGCATCCGGAGGATTTTTGAACCCCAGCTCAAAATTAAAGAAATCTCGGACAATAAATCCCGTTCCCTGACGGGAGCGACGCCTTTACCCGAACTCAAAACCAAACCCATTCCCCAAGGGATGAGATCATCAATCTACAAAAAACCACCTTTGGATTTACTGGAAGTTGATCGGGGCGAACCCGTCACCGGTGATATCCGCAACAACCTGACCATTATTAAAAAAACCTTAGAGACCTTTGGCATTCCCGTGGAAATGGGCGAAGTTAACGTTGGTCCGACCGTCACCCGATACACCTTAAAGCCGGCCGAAGGCATCAAACTTTCTAAAATCACCACTCTTAATAATGATCTTTCCCTGGCCTTGGCGACTCATCCCATCCGCATCGAAGCGCCGATTCCGGGCCAGTCCTTGGTGGGGATTGAGGTTCCCAACAAGGTCCGAACCCAGGTCAGATTGCGTAATCTTTTTGAATCGCCGGAATTCCAAAATTCCAGTTCATCTTTGGTTTTTGCTTTGGGCCGGGATGTCGCCGGCAACCCTCTTTTTGCCGACCTGACCCGCATGCCGCATTTGCTGGTAGCCGGATCGACCGGCACGGGCAAAACCATCTGTTTAAACAGCCTTATTTTAAGCTTGATTTATCGCAATTCACCCGAGGTGATGAGGTTGATCCTGGTTGACCCCAAGCGGGTGGAGTTCCCGGTTTATCAAGACATCCCCCATCTTTTGTCCCCCGTTATCTTTGACGGCCAGAAAACAATTAATACCCTAAAATGGCTGGTTAAGGAAATGGAGAGACGTTTCGAAGTTCTGGCTCAGGCTAAAGCCCGGGACATCGGCGGGTACAATCGCGAGATCAATTCCCGTCGCGCCAAGACCTCGGTCAAAAATGAGGAAGAGGATTTGGACCCCATGCCCTACATTGTCGTCGTCATTGACGAGCTGGCCGATTTGATGGCCGCCCGCGGCAAAGAGATTGAAGGCGGCATTGTGAGGCTGGCCCAGATGGCCCGCGCCGTGGGCATTCATCTGGTCGTGGCCACGCAAAGACCGTCCGTGGAAGTCATTACCGGTTTAATCAAGGCCAACATTACTTCCCGGATTACTTTCCAGGTGGCTTCACAGGTTGATTCCCGGACTGTCATTGACATGGCCGGAGCGGAAAAGCTCCTGGGCTCCGGCGACCTGCTCTTTATCTCTGCAGAAACGGCTAAGCCCCGCCGGATTCAGGGCGGTTATGTCACGGATAAAGAAGTCAAAAGAGTCACCGAGTTTTTGAAAACTCAAAAACATGACTTTGCCGCTTTGAAAGAAAACTTTTTGGCCGAGGAATTGGAAAGAGAACTGGCCGTCGGGGAACCCGACAGGGGCGAGTTTTATGCCGGCGAGGAAGACCCTCTCTATCCCCAGGCCAAGCAATTGGCGATTGAATCCAAAAAAGCTTCGGCTTCCCTGATGCAGCGCCGGTTAAGAGTGGGCTATGCTCGGGCGGCCCGGCTCTTGGATATTCTGGAAGAAAGAGGCGTGGTCGGACCGGCCGACGGCGCCAAACCCCGGGAGGTTTATCTGACCGGCGAAGTCAAAGAAGAAGAAAGGGGTGTTCCCATTAAGATTCAGAGGCCGGGGGGAGAAAAACAGGATGACGAATGGGAGAAGGTATAGACAATTTTCAATCAATTACAATGGTTAAGAAAAACCCAGAAAAAAAAGAAACAGGCGTCCGCAAGGATTTGCTGGAAGCGGTGGCCGAGATCAGACAGAGATTTGGCGAGGGCGCCATTATGAAATTAAAAGACGTGAGGGCGGTCGATGTTGACGTTATCCCCACCGGCTCGCCTTCTTTGGATTTGGCTCTGGGCGTGGGCGGCGTTCCCCGCGGCCGGGTCGTGGAAATATTCGGCCCCGAATCGAGCGGAAAAACAACCTTGGCGCTGCACATCTGCGCCGAAGCCCAGAAGACGGGCGGGGTGGCCGCTTTTATTGATGTCGAGCACGCTTTGGATCCGGACTACGCCAGAAAAATCGGGGTGGCGGTGGAAGATATTCTCATTTCTCAGCCCGATTCCGCGGAAGAGGCCTTACAGATCGTGGAAACCTTGGTTCGATCGAACCAGGTTGATGTCGTTGTCGTCGATTCCGTGGCCGCCTTGGCGCCCAAGAATGCCATTGAATCAGAGATGGGGGAGTTTCAGATCGGTCTTCAGGCCCGGCTCATGTCCTCGGCTTTGCAAAAGCTTTCGGGCGCCATCTCTAAGAGCAAGGCAACCGTCATTTTTCTTAATCAAATCCGCATGAAGATTGGCATCATGTTTGGTAATCCGGAAACTACTTCCGGCGGTCTAGCTCTTAAGTTTTATTCTTCGGTGCGGATTGATTTAAGGCGGATTGCCCAGATCAAGCACGGGGAAAGCATCATTGGTTCCCGGGTCCGGGCCAAAATCGTCAAGAACAAAGTGGCCGCTCCCTTCCGCCTCGCCGAATTCGACATCTATTATAACGAAGGCATTTCCTATCTCACCGATCTTTTGGCTTTGGGGATAAAGCAGGAAGTGATTAAGAAATCCGGCAGCTGGCTGGACTTTGGAGAAACGAGATTGGGCCAGGGAATCGAAGCGGCCAAACAGTTCTTAAAGGAAAATCCCAAGATCGCCGAAAAAATCAGGCAAGCTGTTTTCGCTTCGCAAAAATGAAGATTTTGCTTCGCAAAAATAAAAAAGACAGTTTTTGCTGCCCCCGGTACTTAAAATTCAAAGTTGTATTTTGAGTCTTACCTCATGACGTAAGGCAGCAAGGCTAAGAAGCGGGCTCTTTTGATGGCCTGGGCTAATTTCCGCTGGTGGCTGGCGCAAACGCCGGTTCTTTTTTTGGCCCGGATCTTGGCCAAACCCGAAGTAAACTTCCGGAGAAGCTCTAAATTTTTGTAATCGATTTCTTCAATGCCCTTTTGGCAAAAAAAACAATCCATGAGTCTTTAGATTAAATAAGCTAAATTATCATGCTTTTTCATATTTTTAATTTTTTCCAACGGTTGAAGATTCTTTAAACCCCAACACTCTTTGAATGCCGAATCGCTCGGCGAAATATAATTAAATGAGGATTTTGGTTTTATATGATCAACCACCCAGTAGCTACCATAGTTATCCCAATTCATTTTAGCGTCAAATCTCTTCTCTAGATATCGTATTAATTCTGTTAAGGTATAATTGACTAAAGTTTTCCACGTTTGCCCAGCCTTTTTATCCTTTAGACAACGAGAGATAGCCGAGCCCATATTTTCGTCAAGACGATATTTTGGATTTGTTTTTCTCTGGTATTTCCCCCACGCCCCCTTATACCGCAGTAGTTTCTTTTTATTTTCTCGATTATATTTTCTGTGACATCGTTGCAATCGGATCTTGTTGCGCTGATAATACTTTTTACATTGTTGCAGTATTCTATTTTTGTTTATCCGATACCATTTCTTATGATATTGGGATACGCGCTCCTTATTGTTTTTATAATATTCTTTGTGTTGTAATCGTACCCTCTTCCGGTTTTTCTGGTACCATTTTTTGCCGTATAAAGACGTTCTTTTTAATATCCTCTCCTTATTTTTCTGATAATAAGCCTTTTTGTTTTGCCGCTCTTTTTCTTTATTCCTATAGGCCATAATCTGGTATATTTATTTCATCCAGGCATTCTTTGTTCGATAGCGATCACGATATATCGGGCGGAGTACCGCCCGCTATAAACAGAAAAACGCTGTGGCCAATATTATAGCGAGTACGATATATCGAGCTCTGCTCGCTATTAATTAAGACCCTTTAAAGTATCAGAAAGGGATTTGAGAAACGTCTATTTCGCTTTCCGGCTCTTCGATGATGGGGATTTCTTCCTGGCTGGGAGAGACTTCTTCTTTTTCTTTGCTGCTGGCGGGCGCGTTGCTTGTCGTCGGGGCGCTAGCTTTCGGCCCCAATTGCATTCTTTCGCCCACGACTTCCGTGCGGAATTTCTTGTTGCCGGCTGCATCCTGCCAACTCCGGTTTTCGACCCGGCCTTCAATTAAAACCAGGGCTCCCTTGGTCAGGTATTGCGAGGCGATTTCGGCCAACCGGCGCCAAAGAACAATATTGTGGAAATCGGCTCTTTCCTGTTTCTGACCGTTAACGGTAAAGATGCGATTGGTCACCAAGCGAAAAGAACAGACGTTTTGTCCGGTGGGCGTGCTGCGGGATTCGGGATCGGTGGCGACCCGGCCCAAAAGGAAAACTTTATTTAAGTTCATTTTGACCGAGAATTTCTTCTAACTTTTTCTCAATTTCTTCTAAGTCGACCTTTTGAGACGGCTCCAAGGCCTCAATCGATTTAATTTTTTCAGTTAACGGTTGCATCAAGGGCGTCATTTTGACGGGTTTTCTCTTTAAAATCAAAGAGCGGAAGATTTCTTTGGTTTCTCTTAATTTCTTTTCGACTTCGGCCAGCTGGGCCGGCTCCAAGGAAAAATAGGTTATTTGCAGCCAGGCTTCGTTTTCCTTTTGGATAGTATAGGCCAGGCTAAACTTCCGGGGGAGTTGGCTGTCAAAAACCACGCCTTCTTTCTCTTGAATGGCATTATTAACCTGGCGCAGGATGTCTGAGGCTCCTTCATCAGAAAGCCGCGGGGAAATCAGATAGCTTAATTCGTAATTCTGCTTCATATATTTGTATCTTACCAGAAAAAGATTTGTTTGACAAGGAGATCAAATCCCCAAAATCTGTTAAACCCCGTAGGAATCTCGAGTAAACCAATCGATTCTCAACGACCAAGAGGCGGAGCCGCCTATCGGCTTAGGCCAATTGTTGACGAAAGTTTGACCAAAGATTCCTACGGGGTAAAATAGAGATATGAAACTTAACCCCGACATCTTCCGGGCCTACGACATCCGGGGCATCTACCCCAAAGACCTCACCGCCAAGGGGGTCTTGGCCATTACCCGGGCTTTTCTGGTTCTCTACCCCGGCTTGAAGAAGGTCGTCGTCAGCCACGACACGAGACAGAGTTCACCCCGCTTGGCCAAAACCATTGCCCGGACTTTAAAAGAGGCGGGCCGGGAGGTTATCTTTCTTGGCATCGCTCCCGATCCTCTGTTCTACTTTGCCATTCTCAACCTTGGCTTTGACGGGGGCATCATGGTTTCCGGCTCCCACAACCCGCCCGAGTACAACGGCTTGATGCTGCACGTCAGAAATAAAGGGGATCTGATCGGCCGCGATCTGGAGAAAATCCGGCAGATTGCTTTACAAGATAGGAAACCAATTAAGACGGGGGAAGGCAAGATCACCCTGCTCGACCCGACTTCAGACTATATCGATTATGTCACCCAAAGGATCAAGCTGAAAAAGCCCTTAAAGATCGTGGTAGACACGGGCAACGGGGCGATGGGCTATCTGCCGGCCAAGGTTTTCCAGCGGCTGGGCTGCCAGGTTTTCACTCTCTACGGGGAGTTCGACGGTTCTTTCCCGCACCACTTGCCCGATCCCTACGAGAGAAAGAACCGGCTGGCCGCCAAGCGGGAGGTTTTGAAAAAGAAGTTTGACCTGGGTTTTGTCTTTGACGGGGACGGCGACCGGGTGGCGGCTATTGATAACCAAGGACGATCGGTCGGCGGCGACTTCTGCTTTCTGATGCTGGCCCGTCAGGCTTTAAAAAAGAAAAAGGGAAGCATCGTGCACGACATGAGAGTCTCCCAAGCTTTCTTAGACGAGATGAAAAAAAGAAAGGTTAAAACCTACTTTTGCGTTTCCCACCACACGGCCATCATCGAAAAGATCAAGAAGGTCAAGGCTATTTTTGGGGGAGAGGTGACCCTGCACTTTCTTTTTCCCCAGGACTATTACCTCTGCGACGAGGCCCTCTTCGCTTCTTTGAAGCTGGCCGAGATCGCCTCCAGCCAGAAAGACTTTGCCGCCTACATCGATACCCTGCCCCGCTGCCAATCCAGCCCCGAGGTCTTCATTCCTTGTCCGGACCGGGAGAAGTTTAAGATCATCAAGAAGCTCCAGGACTATTTGAAGAAGAACAATTACGAATTTATCGACATTGACGGCGCCAGGATCTCTTTCCCGCACGGCTGGGCCCTGGCCCGGGCGGCCAACACCACGCCCGTCATCAAGTGCCGCTTTGAAGGCGACACCCAGGAGCACTTGGTGGAAATAGAGAAGCAGGCTCTGGAGATCTTCGAGAAGGTGGGCATCCCGGTAACAAAAAAGACTTTTAAAGAACTGGGCTTAAAAAATCTCTAAGTACCAATTATACTAAGCCCGTTTTTTTGCGGACTTCTTCCATGGTCGATTGGGCAATTGAACGGGCTTTTTTCGCTCCTTGCGAGAGAATTTCCTTGACATAAACTTCTCTTTGGGCAAGTTCTTTGTGTTTTTTGCGGAAAGGCTCGAGGGTATCGATGACGACCTGGGCGAGAGCTTTTTTAAAATCGCTATAACCCTTGGTCCGGAATTTTTTTTCAATTTTGGGAATTGGGGTTTCTGAAAGCAAGCTGTAAATTATTAAAAGGTTGGCAATTCCGGGTTTTTTAGTCGGGTCGTATTTTATTTCCCGGCCGGTGTCAGTGATGGCAGCCATGATTTTCTCTTTGATTTGATCTGGCTCGTCAAAGAGATAAAGGCAACTTCCCGGAATTGATTTTGACATCTTTTTCCGGGGGTCGGAGAGGGACATTATTTTCGCCCCCTCTTTCGTCAATTTGGTTTTAGGCTCGACAAAAACCTCGCCGAATCGTTTGTTAAATTGACGGGCGATCGTTCTCGCCAGCTCGACGTGCTGTTGCTGGTCTTGGCCCACCGGTACCACCTCGGTCTGGTAAAGCAGGATGTCCGCGGCCATGAGGATGGGGTAGTTGAGGAGGCCGGCGTTGAGGTCTTTCTGGAACTGCCGGGATTTTTCCTTGTACTGAGTCATTCTCAAGAGGTCGCCGACCGGCGTGACACAATTCAATATCCAGGCTAATTCGGTGTGCTCGGGAACATGAGATTGGACAAAGAGAATGGATTTTTCCGGATCAATACCCGAAGCCAGGTAACAAACGGCCGCGTCCAAGACGTTTCGGGGCAGAGCCGAAGCTTGGTAGGGAGCGGTCATGGCGTGGAGGTCAACCACGCAGAAAACGCAATCTTCTTTTTCTTGAAGTTCTAAGAATTGTTTGATGGCGCCCAGATAGTTTCCGATGTGGAGGGCGCCCGTTGGTTGAATGCCGCTGAAAATCCTCATATTTTTATCATACCTCAATAACAACAGGCAGAACCATGGGGCGCCGTTGCGTCTGCTGGTACAAAAATTCACCGACCTTATCTCTAATTTCTTCTTTAATGTAGGTCCAGTTGACGGCGCCGCCGGAGCCGGCGGCCCGGTCGACAATAGTCACCACTTTCTTTCTGGTTTGGCGGAGCAATTCTTTAGATTCTCTCAGATAGACAAAGCCCCGGGAGATGATATCCGGAGAGCCGTGGACCTTGCCGGTTTGGCGGTCAATCGTAGTAATAATGACGAACATGCCGTCTTTGGCTAAAGTTTGCCTGTCCCTTAAAACGACTTCGCCAATATCGCCGATACCCAAGCCGTCAACAAAGACGTAGCCGGTATCAATTTTTTTATTCAAAACCTCGGCTGTTTTGTTGTGAAATTCAATGATGGAACCGTTGTCTAAAACAAAAATGTTTTTTTCTGGGTAATTGATGCCCACCGCTAGCTTAGCCGCCTCTTTTAGGATGTAATGATTAGCATAGACGGGGAGGAAGAAGTCCGGCTGAATTTGTTTGATCATCTTTTTAATGCTGTCGGCGTTGGAGTGGCCGCTGATGTGGACGTCCATAATGTCACTATGAACAACATTATCGCATTTTCTGTAAAGGCCGTCTTTTAGCCGCTGGATGGTTCTTTCGTTGCCCGGGATGACCGAAGAAGAGAAAACGATGGTGTCATTTTTCCTGATTTTGACGAATTTGTGGTTGTCACTGACGATCCGCGACAAAACGGCGTTGCCTTCGCCTTGAGCGCCGGTGCAGATAATAATGACTTTTTCTTCAGGATATTTGTTGATGCTGTTGATGGGGATGATGGTGCCGCCGCCAACTTTTATATAGCCCAGCTCTTTGGCAATCTCGACGTTCATTTTCATACTGTACCCGTCCAGGGCGACTTTTTTGCCGATCTGTTTGGCATATTCCAAAAGATAATTGATTCTTTTTATTTGGGAAGCAAAAGTGCCGATAATGATTTTACCTTTAGCCTGGCTGATTAATTTTTCCAGATTGGCGTACATTTCTTTTTCCGAAATAATTTTCGGAGAGGTGTTGACAGCGCCTAAGCTTTCCAGCATCAGGATTTTTGGTTTGGGCAGTTTGGCTAAATGATGATAAGTCAACGGCTCGCCGTTAACGGGATTTTTTTCCATTGTCCAGTCGCCCGGATGGATGATCGTTCCTTGCGGCGTGTTGATGATGACGCCCACCGCGTCCATGATAGAATGTTCAATTTCGAAAAAACCGATGCGGAATTTCCCAAAATTAAACCGGTCGTTAACGGAATTTATCCTAATGACGTTTAATCTCTTGGCCGAATTTTTTTCAAAATCCTCCATCCGTTTTTTTATCATGGCGATGGTCAAGTCGCGCCCCACGACCGGGGGATAGCCGAGTTTTGGCAAGAGCAAGGGAGCGGCGCCGATATGATCAAGATGGCCGTGGCTGAAAATGACGGCGCGGATATTTTTTTCCTTGCCTTTAAGATAACTGATGCTGGGAATAATATAGTCAATGCCCAGCATGTCTTCTTCCGGGAATTGAATGCCCATATCCAAGATGACGATGTCTTTTTCATATTCAAAGACGGTCATATTGCGGCCGACCTCTTCCTGCCCGCCCAAGGGGATTATTCTTAGCGCGCTTTCTTTTTGATGATATTTTTCCATAGATTTAGTTTTTTGTTAGTTCGTGCCGGGAGCGGGAGTCGAACCCGCATGGAGTTGCCTCCACAGCGTTCTGAACGCTGCGCGTAAACCAGTTCCGCCACCCCGGCTTTTTGTTTTTTTGTAAAGTATTTTGTAAAGTATCTGATACTTTACACTTGTCGCCGCAGAAAGCTTAAATCTTCGGGGATTGCTTTCAGGGGTTTTTTCTCTTTCAATTTGGGGATTCTTTTGTAATTCTTATCTTTTTGCCAGCCCGAAACAGTGTAGTAATAACCGAAACCGTGTTGTCCTTCGATATTACGGTAATCGCTCTCGCATCTTTTGTCCATCCAGGTAGCGATTTTCAAATCTTTTTTCAGGGGGTTAATGGTAGTATGGGAATAGCCCGAAGGAGAAAGCACGGCCTGTCCTTTTTTGGCCCGGACAAAGTAGACATCCTCGATCTGGTTACCCTCGTCTTTCTGCAAGAGGAAGATGGCTTCTCCTTTTAAGACGAGAAGGAGTTCCCGGCACTCTGGAGGATGTTCGTGGCCTTTGGTTTTGGGAAACTCGGCTCCCAGCATTTTGGGGAAGATGACGGTTTCGTCATAGCGCAAATTCCTGCGGAATTTCAAGCCTCGCCAGACCTGATAGACGTTAAAATTGGGAGCCTTTTTGGCCCAACTCTGGTCAAAGAGAACCTCTTTTAAATCAGAGAGAGAGCGTTTCATGGCTATTTCCACACTCTTTTAGTTATAAGATACCAATTTTGGATGTCCTCAAATCTCTGGCTGGGGTCGGCAATCAGGCCCGCCTTGATGCCCCTGATCTCGGGGCTGGTCAGATAAGCAAAGTCGGGGCGATAGAGGAAGACCGCCGGCGCATCGGCCAAAAGAATCTCCTGGAATTTCTCCAGCTTTTCTTTTCTGACGCCCTCATCATTGGTTTGCCGGGCTTCTTCTAAAAGCTTATCCGCCTCTTTGTTTTCATAGAGAGCCAGATTGAGCCCGGGATCCTTTTTCTGAAGCGAATGCCAGAAAGGAAAGAGATCCGGCACTTGGCCCAGAACTTCGCCGAAGAGAAGGGCGTCATATTCCCGGGGTTTGAGAAAATCCGAATTTAATTGGGAAAAGCTAAAAGACCTGATTTCCACTTTGGCGCCAATCTCGGCCCACTGTTTTTTCAAGATTTCCGCCGCCTTCAAAAGAACGGGATCATCCACCGTGACCAAAGAGAATTTTAAGGCCAGAGTTTGCTGGTTCGGGCCAAAGCAGATTTTGTTCAGTTTCTGGCGCGTTAAGGGTCCGGTTTCGCCGTTGCCGCTGATTAGTCCGGCCGGGGTCAAGATATCCGCGCGGTACTTTTCCTGGAATTTAATGATGGCTTCGCGCGTTTTAGGGCCAAAGACGCCGGTGATTTCGCCGTCCGGATAGATTCCGGGGTCCCGGGCCAGACACTTTTGCAATTCTTTGACTTCGGCTCCCTGAGAGTTTTTAGAAAGCGTACTTTTAAATTCAAAGCTCAGTTTTTTCTCAACCGTCTTTTCCCAGACATTGGTTTGAGGATTAAGCTTAAAACCGGCTTTTTCTAGAAGATCCCTGGCTTTATTGGGGCTGAAGCGGTAAGTGGTTTGGGGTTCCTCAAAGCTGAAAAGATCTGGCAGGATCGGCGAATCCACCGCCACCCCGCTGTTCCCGAGAACCTGGTCAATGATTTCCTTTTTGTTAACGGCGTAGTTGAGGGCCAGCCGGACATTCTTTTCCGCTAAGACCAAAGCATTCTTCTGGTTGAAGAAAACGGCGAAATAGCGAGGCAGATCAAAATGATGAATGACGAAGCCGCGGTTTTCAAAGAAGAGTTGTTTTTCCGGGGCAGAAAGGACAAGGGCCTGAATTTCCCGATTTTGCGCCGCCTCAATTAAGTCTTTTTCTTCGGAAAAAAAGGCAAAGGTAATTTCCTTGATTTTAGGGAGCTCGGCGTGATAACGGGGATTAATCTCGAGGGTTAATAGTTTGATCCGGCCCGACTGGTCTTTTTCCTGAATGATTCTCGCCACTCGATAGGGGCCGGAGCCGACGGGTTTTAAGTTGAAAATGGCCAGAGGGAAGTTTTCGGCCGTGATCTCTTCCCACGTCTTTTTAGGAATGATCTTTAAGGTCAGGCTTTCCAGGAAACCGGGATAGACATTCTTTAATTTGAAACGGACGGTGAGATCGGAGACTCTTTCGGTCTCAATGCCGAGCCAGCTGGGCCTTAAAGGACTTTTATAATCGGGGTTTTGAATGGTCTTAATGGTGAAAATGACATCATCGCTGGTCAGGGGAGAACCGTCTTGAAAGACGAGGTTTTCTTTTAAATTAATTTCCCAGGTCTGGCCGTTTTGGCTGACCTGATAACCTTTAGCCAGGTCCGGCTGGATTTGGCCGTCGACGGAATATTTCATCAGGCCCGAAAAGATTAATTCCGTCAAATCGCGGTCGATGTCATTGGCTGGAGCAAAAATGGGGTTGATGAATCGGGGCTGGCCGATCATGCCCTCGGTGAATTCTCCTCCGGCGGCGGCTCGGACCTCGGTATGCTTAAAATAAAAGTTAACGGTCAAAAAGGCAGAAGAAACCAAACCCAAAACAAGAAAGATGAAAAAAGCCTTTTTCTCTCTGCGGCCGAGAATTTTAAAAAACTTCCGGTACTGGCCTTGTTCGGGCAAAGTTTTGAGTTTTTCGATAAGATCCCTTAATCCCAGTCGGGAGGGAAGGAAAGAAAACATTTTTAGAGGAGTAGGTTCAAGAGAGCGGTGGCAATGAAGATGAAGCCCAGAAAAATGGTAAAAAAGAAAATCTTTTTAGATATCCCCCGCAGTTTGCCCGTGCCGGTAAAGCTCTGGCCAAAGGCCGATCCCAAGGATTCGCCGCGAGGTTGGAGCAAGACCAATGAAGTTAAAAGCACGGCAATGACAATCTGAATGACCGGCAAAAAGGGCTTGATTTGAGAGAGAGCGGCCACTAAGTTTTGTAGATTCATGGTTTATCTTTCATTTATCGGGCATCCACTTTGTTAGCGCAAAGATGACGAGCCAAATAATAACGGTGGTCCAGAAGAGAGGGACAATTCCCGTGATGACCAGTTCCGTAAAGGCGATATCCACCAACCAGACCAAGAGCATGTTAACGATAAAACCGAAAAGGCCCAAGGTCAGAATCTTTAAAGGCAGGGTCAGAACGTTGAGCAGGGGCCGGAGAAAGAAGTTGACGGCTCCCAAGACCGTGCCAATCAGGACAAAGGTTTTCCAATCACCGAGAACATTAACTCCCGGAACGAAACGATCGGCCAACCAGAGGCCGGCCGTACTGCCGGCAATTTGCAAGAGGAGGGACCACATTGTTTAATGATAGCAGGATTTTACTCCGAGGTCAAGACAAGAGCTTTTTCCTTCTCAAGTAAAAGTGGTATCTTCGGGCAAAGCGGTGGGCCTCGTCTCTCAGCTGCAAAATGAGGTTAAAGACAGGCCGGGGCAGGCTTTTGAGTAGAAGCGGTTTTTTTCTGTTTTCTAAAAATAACTCATTGTGTCGTTTCGCTAAGGCTAAAACGCTGATTGACAGACGCTGATTTAAAACGAAGATGGCGGCGTTGAGTTGAGCTTTTCCGCCGTCAATCAAGATTAGGTCAGGGTATTGCCATTCAGGGTGGTTAAATCTTCGTTGGAGAATTTCTTTAATCATCGCTACGTCGTTTGGTTTACCAGAGGTTTTTATCTTAAACTTCCGGTATTGATTCCTATCGGGCAGGCCCTTGGTAAAAACAACCATCGATCCCGTGGCTTGCTGGCCCTGGAGATTGGAAATGTCATAGGCTTCCAGGCGAAGGATGGGTTTTTTCATCTTGAGGATTCTCTGCAATTCTTCTGAGCCGGAGAGATTTTGACGATGGGCAAAAATCTTTTCTAGGGCCCGGATCTGATCTCGCTCCCTGGCGGCTTTTTCAAAATTTTGGATTTTGGCCGCCGCCATCATTTCTTTTTTAAGATTTTTAAGGAGCTTAGCTCCTTTGCCCCGGAGGATCGTTTTTAAGTTTTTAATATTTCTGCGGTATTCTTTTGAATTAGGGTTTGGTCCCGGGCAAAGACCGAGATGGCAATCCGGACAGAGATTTTTGGGATGAGTCTTTTTGGCGTAGTGAGGAAAGACTTGACGCAAGAGCCTCAGGGTGATTTTAAGGGCTCGGCTGTCAACAAAAGGTCCCAGATAATCCACCTCCGGCTTGGTTTGGTGGGTCAGGAGAACTCGAGGCAGTTTTTCTCTGGTTAAGCCGACAAAAAAATAGTTCTTGTCGTCTTTCCAAACAACGTTGTATTTCGGCTGGTATTTTTTAATGAGGCTGGCTTCGAGGATCAAGGCTTCGATTTCTGAAGCGGTGGATTTAGAACCAACTCTTTTAACCTGGCCAATGAAGAAACCGTCTCGCCAATTTCGTTGCTGAAAGTGGCTTTTAACTCTCTCTCTGAGGTTGAGAGCTTTGCCGATATAGAGGGGGCGAGACTTTTTGTCGTCAAAGCGATAAACGCCGGGCCCCAGCGGCAGATCCCCGACCCTCTTTTTGGGTAAGAAGGAAAACATGTTTCACTCTACCAGTTCGGGCTGGAAAAATTCATTCATTTTTATTTCTTTGGTGATGACTTTTTTTATCTTTTTGTTCTCAATAGTAATTTCTACAATTTCTCCTTGTGTCGTTTCTTTTGAGAAGCCCTGATCAAAGACGAAATTGCCCAGGCCGTAGAAAATGTAGCCCGAACGATATTCTTCTGATTCTTGGATGACGTGACTGTGATGATTAACGACGATGTCGGCGCCGGCGTCAATGAAAGCCCGCGAAAAAGTGGTCTGAGAAAGAGTCGGTTCTCTGGTATATTCCTGGCCGGCGTGAAGAGAGACAATGACGACGTCGGCCAGCTCCCGGGCCAGGGTCAGGTCGGCTTTAATTCTTTCGAGATTGTTTTCCGAAACTCGGGCAATACCGATGTCCTCGCCTTGGGCCTGCCAAGCAGAGGGGGCTTGGTCGGTGTAGGCAAAAAAAGCTATCCTAGTCCCTTTGGTGGTTTTAATAGCGGGGGCAAAGGCCTGGGCTTCTTGCCCCGCTCCGATCGGAGCCAGGCCGGCGTCAATCAAGCGATCCAGGCTGTCTTTAAGGGCGGCTTGAGTGTAATCCAGGGCGTGATTATTAGCCAGGGAAAGAACGTCAAAACCGGCAAACTTTAAACCCTCAATCGCTTTGGGGTCGGCGCGGAAGGAATAAATACTGCCCACTTTCGTGCCCCGGTCAGAAATCTGGCTTTCCAGGTTGCCGAAGACCAGGTCCGCCTTTTTCATTTCGTCCACCATCTTTAAAAAAGGAAATTTAAAATCACCCTGACCCTCCTTTTCAATCATATATTTAACCCCGCGGTCGAGCATGATGTCGCCGGCTAAAAAGAGTTTGACTGATTTTTCCGCCGGGCTTGGTTCGGGAACCGTAGTCTTAATCTCAATGGTCATTGTCCTTAAGAAGAAAAAAGTCAGAGCCAGAACCAAGACGCTCAAGGAAACACCCGAAACTATTTTAAGAACCTTGCCTCCGGCAAGAACCTTGTTTTTCGCTCTGCTCAAAATTATCAATTTGGTCATGGTTCTTCTTTGATATTACCAGAGATTGAAATCTTTCTGAAATTATGCTAGCATACTTGATTGCCATGCCCCGTAGGAAATCCTGGGGGTTTTCGTTGAATGGCAAGAGAGTAAAATATTTTCATCTAAAACCCCTTGATAGCTTCTAAACAATAGCTTGATGGTAATTTTTAAAAATAATAAAATAATCACGGAAAATATTTAATTTCCTACGGGGATGTCGGAAAATTATATTAAAATCCGGGGAGCGAGAGTCCATAACTTACAGAATATCGACGTTGATATTCCCAAAAACAAATTGGTCGTCATCACCGGTTTATCCGGCTCGGGGAAATCTTCTTTAGCCTTTGACACTCTTTATGCCGAAGGTCAAAGAAGATATCTCGAAAGTCTTTCGGCTTACGCCCGGCAGTTTTTGGGCGTCATGCAGAAACCGGACGCGGACAAGATCGAGGGCATTTCTCCTTCCATCGCCATTGATCAGAGAAAAGCCAGTCACAATCCCCGGTCCACCGTCGGCACGATCACCGAAATCCATGATTATTTAAGGCTTCTCTTTGCCCGCGTAGGCTTGCCGCACTGTCCCCAATGCGGCCGATTGGTCAGTCGCCAGACGATTGACCAGATTGCCTCACAGATCCGGCAGCTGCCTTCCCAGAGCGAAATCATTATTCTGGGACCGGTCATCCGGGGCAAAAAAGGAGAACACCTCGGGGTCTTAGAGGAAATCAAGAAGGCGGGTTTCCTGCGCGTCCGGATTGACGGCATTGTTTTTCGCATTGAAGAGGCTTTGGAGAAAACTTTGGACCGGCAGAAAAAACATCATCTCGAAGTCGTCATTGACCGCCTGGTCATTGATAAAGAGTTGGATAAATCGAGATTGGTTGACTCCTTGGAAACGGCCCTAAAACTGGGCAAAGGCATCGTGATGGTGAACGATTTGATCTTTTCGGAACATTTCGCCTGCGAAGAGTGCGGCATTTCTTTGCCCGAATTAGAGCCACGTCTCTTTTCTTTTAACTCGCCCTACGGGGCGTGTCCGGCTTGCCAAGGGTTGGGGCGGAAACTGGAAGTTGACCCGAAATTAGTCCTGCCTAACCCGAATCTGACTTTGGGCGAAGGCGCCATTTTTCCCTGGGCTCATGCTTCGCACAAGACGGGCCGCCAGGGATTCTTTTGGTTTAGGTTGCAGAACCTTTCCGAGAAATACCAGATTCCTCTGGATGTGCCGGTCAAAGAACTTTCTGAAAACGATCTCCAGCAGATTCTTTACGGGGACAGCCAGATCGAAGGCGTTATTCCCTGGCTGGGGAGAAGATACCACGAGACGGATTCAGATTACGCCCGGGCCGAAATTGAACAGTACATGGTGGAAAGAATCTGTGAGGCGTGCCGCGGCCAAAGATTAAAACCCGAGGCCTTGGCCGTGACGGTGGCGAAAAAGTCTCTGGCGGATCTGGCGGAGATGCCCATTATTCAATTGCAGAAATTCTTTAAAGATCTGGGCGCTTCGACCAAGCCCGCCTCAAGACTCAAGGTGAGTGAGTTGAGAATTGCCCAGCCAATTATTAAAGAAATTCTCAGCCGGCTGCAGTTTTTAATTGACGTGGGGCTGGATTACCTTTCTTTGAACCGTCAGGCTTCGACCTTGGCCGGGGGAGAGGAGCAGCGCATTCGCCTGGCCACTCAGCTGGGTTCTCAGTTGACCGGTGTTTTGTACATCCTGGACGAACCCTCGGTGGGCTTGCATTCCCGGGATCAGGGCCGGTTGATTGAAAGCCTCAAAAAATTGCGCGACCTGGGCAATAGCGTCATCGTCGTTGAGCACGATGCCCAGACGATTCGGGCCTCAGACTGGGTCATTGATATTGGCCCGGGCGCGGGCAAACACGGCGGCCGGGTTGTTTTTACGGGTACGCCCCGGCAGTTATTAAAAGCGCCGACCTTAACCGGAGATTATTTAGCCGGACGAAGAAAGGTTGAGGTCGGGAGTAAGGTTAAGGCTTTAGATAAGCAAAACTATTTGACGATAAAGGCTGCCCAAGAACACAATCTGAAAAAGATTGATGTTCAGATTCCTTTGGGCCGGTTCGTCTGCGTCACGGGCGTTTCCGGTTCGGGCAAATCTTCTTTGGTCAATGATGTTTTGGCCAAAGCCTGCTTGAAGAAGTTTTACCGGGCCAAAGAAGAGCCGGGCCGGCACGAAACCATTTTGGGTTCGGAGAATCTGAATAAGGTCGTTTTGGTTGATCAATTGCCGATTGGCCGGACGCCCCGGTCAAACCCGGCCACTTATACCGGCGCCTTTGCCTATATCCGTGACCTCTTTACCAAGACGCGCGAGGCCAGAGTGAGGGGTTATCGGCCCGGCCGTTTCAGCTTCAACGTCAAGGGCGGCCGCTGCGAAGCCTGCGAGGGCCAGGGCGAAATCAAGATTGAAATGTATTTTCTGCCCGATCTCTATCAGGAATGCCAGGAATGCCACGGCCAGAGATTCAACCAGGAAACTTTGTCGATTGAATACACGCCCATAGGCCAGGCCAAGGGCAAAAACATTGCCCAGGTTTTGGAGATGACGATCGAAGAAACCCTGCCGTTTTTTAAAAACATTCCGGGGCTTTGGCAAAAACTTCAGACCTTAAATGACGTTGGCCTGAGCTATCTCGAACTGGGACAACCGGCTATTTCCCTATCCGGGGGAGAAGCCCAGCGCGTCAAGTTAGCCACGGAACTCTCTCGGCGAGACACGGGTAAAACCCTTTACATCCTCGACGAACCCACCACCGGCCTGCATTTTGAAGATGTCCGGAAACTGGTTGAAGTTTTGCGCCGCTTGGTGGATAAAGGGAACACCGTTCTGGTCGTCGAACACAATTTAGAATTAATTAAAAACTCAGACTGGATTATTGATCTGGGTCCGGAAGGCGGAGAAAAGGGCGGCCGAATTGTTGCTCAAGGCCCGCCCCAGGAAATCTCCAAGAGCAAAACCGGCTATACCGGTCGGTATCTCAAATTGTCGCTGGCAAAGTAATTGGCCCCTTGCCCCGTACAGGGCTTGACAGAGAGCCAGGGCTTGCCTAGAATCTAAATGACTCCATTAGCAGTCAATCCGTTTAATTGCTAACCACACATATTATGAACATCAAGCCGTTATCAGATCACGTTTTGATCGAACCCCTGCCCCAGGCCGAGAAGACCAAGGGCGGCATTTTTCTGCCCGAATCGGCGGAAAAAGAAAGGCCCGAGCAGGGCCAGATTGTGGCCGTTGGCCCGGGCAAGAAATTAATTTCGGGCAAGATTATTCCCCTCAACGTCCAGGTGGGTGATAAAGTTTTGTTTACCAAATACGGACCCAATGAGTTTAAGATTGAAGGGAAGGAATATCTCATCGCCAAGGAGGAGGACATATTAGCGATTATTGAATAAACGAGTTTAGCCTTTTCGTTTCACGAAAAGGTAAAATTATGGCAAAACAAATATTTTACCAAGAGACCGCTCGCAAAAAGTTAAAGGCGGGCGTCGATAAACTGGCCGATGCCGTCAAAATCACTTTGGGTCCCAAAGGCCGCAACGTGGTTCTGGACAAAGGTTTTGGCGTGCCGGTCATTACCAGTGACGGGGTATCGGTGGCGAAAGAAATTGAATTAGAAGACCGAACCGAAAACCTGGGCGCCGAGATCATCAAAGAAGTGGCCGAGAAGACCAATGAAGCGGCCGGCGATGGCACGACCACGGCTGTCATCCTGGCCCAAAGCATCATTACCGAGGGCTTAAAAAACGTGGCCGCCGGCGCCGATCCGATGGCCATTCGTCGGGGCATTGAAAAAGCCGGTCAGAAAGTCATCGCCGAGTTAAAGAAAATGGCCAAACCCATTTCCAATAAGAACGAGATTTCTCAAGTGGCCACCATTTCTGCCGGCGACCCGGAGATCGGCAACCTCATTGCTCAGGTCATTGAAGAAGTGGGCAAGGATGGCGTCGTGACTGTAGAAGAATCTCAGACCTTTGGCCTGCAAAAAGAAGTGGTCAAGGGTTTGCAGTTTGACCGCGGTTACATCTCTCCTTACATGGTGACCAACGTTGAAAGAATGGTCGCCGAATTAGAAGATCCCTATATTTTAATGACCGAGAAGAAGATTTCGAGTTTACAGGAAATTCTGCCCGTCATGGAAAAAGTGGCCCAGAGCGGCAAAAAGGATTTATTGATCATTGCCGAAGAAGTGGATGGCGATGCTTTGGCCACCATGGTCGTCAATAAATTAAGAGGTAATTTTAACGCTCTGGCCGTTAAGGCGCCGGGGTTTGGCGATCGTCGTAAAGAGATGCTACAGGATATTGCCGCGGTCTGCGGCGGAAGCCTGATCTCCGAAGAGCTGGGCTTAAAACTCGAGAATATCGAACTCAAAATGCTGGGTTCCGCCCGAAAAGTGGTGGTCACCAAAGAGAATACGACCATCATTGAGGGCAAGGGCAAGAAAGAAGAGATTGAAGCGCGCATCGCTCAAATCAAAAATGAATTAAAGGAGACCACTTCCGATTTTGACAAGGAAAAGCTTCAGGAAAGATTGGCTAAATTAGCCGGGGGAGTGGCCGTCATCAAAGTGGGGGCGGCGACCGAAGTGGAGCAAAAAGCCAAGCAGCACAAGACCGAAGATGCTTTGAATGCCACCCGGGCGGCCATTGAAGAAGGCATTGTGCCGGGCGGCGGCGTCGCTCTCTTAAGAACCATCGCTGTCTTAGAAGGATTGGAATTGACCGGTGACGAAAAAACCGGCGTCAATATTCTTAAAAAGGCTTTGGAAGCGCCGCTCCGTCAGTTAGTCGAAAATGCCGGCCTTGAAGGTTCCGTCGTCGTTGAGGAAGTCAAAAAGAGAGGCGGCCACTTTGGTTTTAACGCCGCCGCCATGGAATATCAGGACTTGATTGAGAACGGCATTATTGATCCGACCAAGGTGGTCAGAACGGCTTTGGAGAATGCGGTTTCGGCGGCCAGCATGCTTTTGACGACCGAGGCCGTCGTCGTCAACCAGCCGGAAGAAAAGAAAGGTGGAATGTCCAGAATGGGCGGCATGGGCGGGATGGGAGAGGACTACTAAAAGCAATAAATAATAAGCAATAGCTGGGGAGCGGCGGAGAACAGTTCTCCGCCGCTTCGATTTGCCAAGCCGGCAGTTTTTGCTAGAATAAAGAAACTTTAGCCTCGCTAGGGCGAGGTAAGCAAATCTTAGCCCCGCTACTAGCGGGGTAAGAAAAGTCGATTTAAAAATATTAATTAATTATTTGGGTATACCAAATAATCAAGAAAATGAATATTTTTTATGTTATTTTGGGGGTTCCGCTTATTATTGTCGGTTGGTTGGTTTTAACCTATAACCGCCTGGTGGCTTTAAGACAGCGAGCCAAAGAAGCCTGGTCCGACATTGAGGTTCAGCTGAAGAGAAGATATGACCTGATCCCCAACTTGGTCCAGACGGTCAAGGGCTACGCGGCCCACGAAGCCGGCGTCTTTGAAAGAGTGACTCAGGCCCGAACTCAGGCCATGGGCGCGAAAACTATGGCTGAACACGCCCAAACCGAGAACATGCTGTCTGAGACTCTGAAGAGTCTTTTTGCCGTCGCCGAAGCCTATCCCCAATTACAGGCGGCCCAGAATTTCTTGGCCTTGCAGAATGAGCTGACCGATACCGAAGACAAAATTCAGGCGGCTCGCCGGTTCTATAACGCCAATGTCCGTGATCTAAGCATCGCCGTCCAGACCTTTCCTTCGAGCCTGATCGCCCAGGCCTTCGGTTTCAAGGTACCGGAATTCTTTGAGACGGCCAATCAAGCCGAAAAAGAACCGGTCAAAGTTCAGTTTTAAATGACTATTTATACTCAAGCCTCTTCCAACGTTCGTAAAACCTGGATTCTTTTGGGTTCATTTTTGGTTTTTATCATCGGCCTGGGCTGGCTCTTCAGTTACGTTCTAGATAACCAGATCATCCTGGTTTTTGCCACGGTCTTCAGCTTGCTGACCAGCCTCGTCAGCTATTGGTATTCGGACAAGATTGTTTTGGCGATGACCCACGCCCAAGAGATTGACCACGCTAAAAACCCCGAACTCTATCACCGGCTGGAGAACTTATGCATTGCTGCCGGCTTGCCGCAACCCAAGTTTTACATCCTGGAGGAAGCCCAGCCCAACGCCTTTGCCACCGGTCGGGATCCTCAACACGGCGTCATTGTCGTGACGCGTGGCTTACTGGAGAAGCTGGAAAAACCCGAGCTAGAAGGCGTCCTGGCCCACGAATTGTCCCACATCGGCAACCGCGACAGCCTTTTGATGACGGTCGTCGTCATCCTGGCCGGCCTGGTTTCCAATCTGTCTAGTTTCTTTTTCCGGATGAATTGGCGAGGCAGCCGCGACGACAACAACAAGGCCGGCGCCATTCTGATGGTGGTGGCTCTGGCGGCCGCCATCCTGGCTCCCTTAGCCGCGCTCTTGATTCAGCTGGCCATTTCCCGGAAGCGGGAGTTTTTGGCCGATGCCTCGGGTTCCCTTTTAACCCGTTATCCCGAAGGCCTGGCCCGGGCCCTGGCTAAGATCAGCCTGGATCCGGCGCCCCTGAAGGTGGCCAATCCCGGCACGGCCCACCTCTACATCATTAATCCTTTAAGAGGGAAGGCGGCGGCGGGCTGGCTGGCCGGTCTCTTTTCCACCCACCCGCCGATCAACGATCGCATCAAAGCTCTGCGCGAGATGAGTATTTAAACCTTTAAATATCTCTAGATATATGAAACAACCTTTAATTCGCACCATTTATCTTTATCTTTTTACTTTAATCGGACTGGTTTTAATTACTATTGGTTCAGTTAATTTGATAAACTTGGGATTAAAAAGATTTATCTTTACCAAAGCAGACCAGGAATTAAACTATAATCTCAAGCCGTCTTTTCCGATGACGATCGATGGCAGAGCAGCAACCGAGGAAGACTTTATTTCGGCAGTAGAAAAATGCCAGGAAAAGTGCGATTTAACTTCAGAGCAAAAGCAACAGATTGCCAGCTGGCTGAAAGATTACAAAATTTGGCAGGAGCAAGAAAAACAATTTGATTATCTGGCTCAGCAAAGACAAAGAGAGTTTTCTTTGGCTTTGGCTTTGATTATTGTTGGTTTGCCGCTTTACCTTTATCACTGGTCAACCATCAAGAGAGAAACCAAAGACGAAGCCTAGGCTTTCGGGAATTAAGGAGCTAAGCTCCTTAATAAGGAGGAGTCGCATAGCGGCCATTGCAACGGCTTGGAAAGCCGTGATCCGAAAGGGTCTCGTGGGTTCGAGTCCCACCTCCTCCGC
>JAUYCZ010000004.1 GCA_030704795.1 bacterium
TGCCTTCTCAATCGCGAATTTCAATCTTCCTGCGCATTCACGATCGTGAATCCTAGCATAATATACCTTCAGTCCTTCCCGCGTCTTTAAGTTCAAGCCAGTGAGTTGTCGGCAACTTACAAAACTGAATTTCTTCCTGAAAGCATCTACATATTCATCCATCATTTTCCAAGCTGGCCCAGGATTCTCCTCGGGGCTTTTTCTCCCGTTTTTCATGCCGATAGCCAAAGCGACACCAGATATAGAGCCGCAAAGGAGTCCGTTCAGGCTGACCCCTGCGCCGAGGGCCGTCCCAATCTTGGGAATAAGCTCGGAATTAATGCCGAGGTACTCGGCTAAGGTCAAGAGTATGCTCTCACAACAGTTATAAGGTCGTCCTGCGGGGAAGTTGCCGGGTTTGTCACAGAAATATCTTACCGCTTTTTCTTGCAATTCCCTTACTCCGGGATTTCTCACTTTGGCCATTTCCTCTTCCCCTTCTTTCTTTGTTTTTGTCTTATTTATTAGGCCCTTTTGATAATACCCTGCGACCTTATTATACACCTTTTCTGATGATGAGACTTTGAAAATTCCCCCCTTTTTCCCCTTTCCTCTCTTCCCGTCTCCGACTTACCCTTGCTATTAATTGCTAGAAAATGACTTGGCGATCGTTGGCTTTAGGGAAGGCCTGGCTTGATCTAAAGGAGTGTCAGGCATCTGACTGAATATACGTCGAACTGTTTCAGGGATTGCAGCCATGGATTCGCTCTTTATGATAAAATAATTCTAGCTCTCTTTAGCCGGCTGGGGAGAGTCCTATCATCAACCCCCCTTTTGCCAACAGCCGGCCTTGCCTTATCGCCAATTCTTTGTGCAAAAAGCCAGAACCGCTAGAGAATGAATTAACTAAAAAAGGAATCTTCTCTCTTATTCACAGGTTTATTAACAATGATTGTGGATATCTCATCCCGTACCCACCTTTTCAACTTCGCCCCCCTCTCCGGCTTGCCCGGAATGTTCTGAAAAAACCTCAAGAAATCCATATTCAGCCGCCCGGCGCTGCTCCCTTTTATCCTCGACGACTTGCCCTTGCTTTTTCTTGCTAGAAAATGGCCATGGCGATTACTGGCCAATGAAAAGCCCGACCTGTCTTCGCCTTTTTCAACATTGACTCGAATTCACTTCGGATGATATCTTCTTTTCGCTCCGCCTTAGCTGGCCAGCATCTGATCATTTGGAATTGATCGTCTGGAAAACTGCTATGGGTTAAGTTCCTAAGTTTTTAATTGCCTTGAGGGTTTACGCAATGGGTCAACAATGGGTTTGGGTTAAAACAAATAAGCCTCCGAAGAATGCAGTTAGTAAGGCCGTTAAAGAGGGGATCCTGGTACAAGCTCAGACTTTCTTGGATAAGCATTACAAATCCCAGATCTTGCCCCCAACTAAGAATCCTAAATGGAATTATGTCGTCGATTATTTTGTGAAGTGGCACGGCTCTTATCTCTATTTCATAGCTAAATATGCTTGCCCTCTCCCAAATGCCATATCGCCAGAATTCAATGTTGCATTTGCCAGGCTTGGTTGTTTCAGTCCGGATCGCTTCGATCTTTGGGCGCGCCGACATAATGACCAGTGGATTAATATCGAAACTGACCTATCTCTCGATGAGTGTTTCAATTCCATGAAAGAGAATCCATGGTTCGAGCTCTGATCATCATTTATGGCGGCCTATGACTTTTTTTCCCGGAGGACCCATATGCAAAAACGAGCGCCTTGCGAAAAATGTGGGAAGATGGTGGCTCCTTACGAATCAGTAAGGCTTGGCTCTATCGAAGAGGGCTATCAACACTTGTGCATGGCTTGCACGAACGCGGAAATAGCCGAACACGCCGGCGTGGATTTCAAGCATCCAGAATATCTACCAATGAAGCTTACTGATGTCGAAGGGATTGAGCATGAGTTTCATTTCAATACGCGATTGCTCGGCAACAGGGTCGCAATATCCGCTTTGGAAATTAAAAATGACGAACCCCACGGCTACTCATTCGAGGTTTTAACCAACAATCCCGAAGAAGACACTCTTGAACTTTTTCGCCGTTTGTTTGATAGGATGCAACGAGCTTTATCGCAAAGGCATCTCAATGTCGATGAGTATGGCCTACATATCACAAAACCAGATATCGTCCGAGCGAGAATTGATTACGATCTGGAGAATCCTGAAAGTGGACCACTTTTGGTGATTGACGGAAAAGAAGTAGCCTGGGACGAATTCGGCCGCATGCTGATGTCTTTTGAGGGCTTTCAATTTAAAATGGAAATATACGATATCAGCGAAGAACGATAATCAGATCAGTGGATTATATCAACGCCAATCATATTTTTCCCCCACCCCACTCTCTGACTTACCCGGGATGTACTGAATCCACGGCCAGAAATTAAAAATCAGCCGCCTTCGCTCCTTCCCCGTTGCTTCCTCGTTTTCCCCGAGAGGGCTTACCCCGGAATGTTCTGAAAACTTAATTAGAAATCTGTAGTCAGTCAGCGACTTCGGTTCCCTGTTTACCCTCGACGACTTGCCCTTGATATTTTTATTAAAAGCGCGAGAGGACGGCCATGGCGATCAACGGATGGCCGAAGATCTCACGCTGCTTGCTGATGATTCGTTCCAGAGCAAATCGTACCCTGCCCATAATGACTCCTTCCTTTCAAGCATTTTTTCACATTATACCTGGACCGGTTTAAGGGGGGCAGGTCATTATTGACCCACCCCCGCTCATTGTACCACCTGTGAAGTGAGAGTTCTAGGAAGTTCTTCCTCTTTTTCGGCCTGAGCTTCGATTTCTTCATTTTCCAGCGCTTCTTTGCAGCCTGGGGCAAATAGCGGCCATTTTTGTCTATCTGACATTGATGGCCAGTCAAAAATACTTTTCGATGATGAATAGTGGTATTATTCCTGAGCTTCATTGGAGGGAATATCGCGTAGGACGAGAAAACAAACAAATTTTAATATCGTTCGTCCAGTATTTTGGAGGAACATTATGAGATTCATCCACACTTCCGATTGGCACCTGGGACGCATCCTTGATCAGTTTCACCTGACTGAAGATCAAGCCCATGTCTTGGACCAGTTGGCGACATTAGCAAAAGATGAAAAAGCCGAAGCATTCCTCATTTCTGGGGACATCTATGATCGGGCCGTACCGCCGCCGGAGGCGGTGGAACTGCTTGACGACTTCGTGTCGCGCGTTACGCTTGATCTGAAGATCCCAATTATTGTTATTGCAGGCAATCACGACAGCCGTGAAAGGCTGGGTTTTGGAGCAAAGATCTTACAGCACGGACGACTTTATATGTTCGGCACAGCCTTGCCGAAGACACCTTATGTCGACCTCGAGGACGCGCACGGAAAGGTCCGTTTTTACTGCCTTCCGTACGCCGAACCAGCTGAGTGGCGTGAGGTCCTGTCCGAGGAGACAATTCGCGATCACAATGCCGGTTACCAACGTTATGTGTGCGATATTCAATCCGCTCATCCCAATGGGATGCGCTCGGTCCTTCTCACCCACTGTTTTGCAACTGGCGCGGAGAAGAGCGATTCCGAGCGCCCGCTCATGATCGGCGGAGGCGGCTTAGTTGATTCCCGACTCTTTGATTTCTTCGATTACACGGCTTTGGGACACCTGCATAAGCCACAACGCATTGGCAAAGCCCGTTACCCGGGATCTATCCTCAAATACTCCACTTCAGAGGCCGGGCATGAGAAGTCTATATGCGTGGTGGAAATGGATAAAGCAGGGATTTGCAAAGTCGATGAACGGAAGTTTTTTCCACGCCGGGACTTAAGGGTAGTCGAAGGATTATTCGACGACATCTGCAAAAACTCACCCAGCGAAGATTATGTCCATGTCATCCTTCGTGACAAGCAACCCGTTCTAGATGCAGCGGGTCGCCTCCGCCGCGTGTACCAGAATTTATTAGGCATTGAGCGGCCCGAGGAGCGTCTCGGCGCCAGTCGTGTTAGGGCGGCCGAAATGGCAAAGATGAACGAAGATGATCTTTTCCAGCTATTTTTCGAGCAAGTCTCGGGGGAGAAACCGGACGATTCCATTATCGGAGTTTTTAAGGACGCTGTCGCGATTGTGCGCCGCCGTGATGAGGAGGCACTCTCATGAGACCTTTGAACCTCGAATTGCGGGCATTTGGACCGTATGCTAAGGAGCAGAAACTCGATTTTAGCGTGCTGGGTGTCAACACTCTATTCCTTATTTGGGGCCCTACAGGAGCGGGCAAGACCATGATTATGGACGCGATGAGCTTCGCGCTCTTTGGTCAATCCAGCGGACAGTTACGCGAGCCGGCCCAGATGCGCAGTCAGCACGCCGCCCCAGGTGATGCAACCGAAGTCGTTTTCGATTTTGCAGTTGGGCCGGATCACTACCGAGTACGCAGATCCCCAGAACAGGACCGCCCAGCCAAGCGCGGAGGAGGAGTCACACGGGAAGCTCATAAAGCTGAGCTTCACCAACTCAAACCCGATGGCTCAGAAGGAGATCTCCTAGCGGCTAGACCCTCTGAGGTAAACAACAGGATTCAATCCATATTAGGCTTCAGCGCCGACCAATTCCGCCGGGTGGTCGTCCTCCCTCAAGGGCAGTTCCAGAACTTCCTTCATGCTACGGATAAGGAACGTGAGGCGATTCTGGAGGTCCTCTTTAACACAGCATTTTACCGGCGCGTTGAGGAACATCTTAAGGATACGGCAAAGTCGCTCAAAACAGAGTATGAAAAAGTGCATTCCGGCATCGACGCCACATTGAAGCCTTTTGGCATATCCGACCGTGCTGATCTCGTGGCGTCCCTGCAACGCGTCCAGAAAGAGGAACAAATTGCTGCTGAGGCCTGTGCCCAAGCTGAAGCCGCTTGGGAAATAGCTCGTCAAGCATTCGAGGCGGGCCGGGCTCTAGACAAGGTCTACCAGGATCTAGCTCAGGCTGAGCTGGAATGGAGAGGAGTAGAATCGACGCGTAAAGACCAGGAGAAGAGAATCGAGAAACGAGATCGCGCTCGCGCGGGTCTGCCAATCATCTCGATTCTGAATCGTCGGAACTTGGCTATGGAGGAAGCAAAAGAAGCCTGGAGCGCTCAGACTCAAGTCCAGATCAACCTTGAAAATGCCCGCATCAAATTGCAGAAAACCGACAAGCGGCTCAAGGAGGAAGAATCTCGCGAAGGAGAGCGGCGCCAAGCCACAAATAAAATTGCGGAATTAGAGAGGCTGATTAAGCGCATAGGCCCCCTCGAAGAAGCCCGTCAAAATGTATTAAAAGCTGAAAAAGATTTCTCCGCAGCGGTGGCCAACACGGAAAGACTTGAGAGTGAGCTGAAAAAGGTGACGGACATGCAAGAAAAGTTGCGCTCAGAACAGGAAGGCCTAAAGCTGAGCGCGAGGGGCATTGAAGCCAAGAAGCTGATCATGGAGAAGCTCACCGCGGCGCTAACAGCAAGACTGAAAGAGGAGGATCTGACAAAGGAACTGAGAGACGCCCAGACAAAATTAAAAGAGGCGAAGCGCAAGGAATCAGAGTTTACGGCGGAGCATGAACGCCTAGAACATGAATTTGAAAACACAGAAAGGGCTTGGCGCACAGGGCAAGCCGCCAGGCTGGCTAGTGATCTAAAACCCGGAGATCCCTGCCCGGTTTGCGGATCAAAAGAACATCCAAATCCGGCCATGGGCGTGCGTGACGTTCCAACAGATGCCATCTTAGATGCCCTTCGAGGGAAGTTGAAGGTTTCTCAGAAAAAATTGCAGGAAGTACGGGGAGAATGCCTAAACGCCGCTAGACTGCAAGAACGCCTAGACGAACGATCCGTACAGATTAAAGCATCGCAAGGAGAGCATGCGGAAGAGACGACAGCGGCGCTAAAGCGCCGTGTTGAAGAGATTCAGGGGCAACATAAGCAAGCTAGTGAAGCAGCGAAACGTCTACCCGGAATCGAGATAAAAAAAGGCGAACTAAACAAGACGTTGCTCGATACAGAGAAGAAGCTAAAAGAGTCCCAACGATCCCTGGGCGTTCTGCGAGACATATCCAAAGAGGCCCAGGCCACCTACAGGGAGCGTGCGGCCGAGTTCCCTAAAGGCTTGGATAACATGAATTCCCTGCGTGACTCTTTGCTAAAAGCCCAGGCTATAGAGAATGTTTTGAAGACAGCCCTGGAGCGATGCCAGAAGGAGGACCGCGAGGCACAGAAAGCGGAGGAAGGCTTACGTCAATCGCACGAAGGTGCGCTGGCAGCGGCCAAACGTGCCAGAGCTTCTGCCGATGAAGCGGAGAAACATCTGACAGAAGCGCTTATTAGTGCAGGATTTGAAAATGAAAGCGCTTTCACGGGCGCGCGCATGGATCCCGAGGAAATAAAGCATCTAGAGGGGGACATCGCAGACTGGGAGGCTAATCTTCATAGGATCGAGGATCGAGCCAACAGGGCAAAGAAGGCAGTAGAGGGGTCAGTCAAGCCCCATCTCGAGACTCTCAAAGGAGTCTTTAACTCGGCGACAGACGCCCATAAGAAGGCTCTCGACCACTACGGCGGTCTGCGTGAAGCGTTATCTGCTCATGATCGTGCTATAAAGATCGTGATTGATTTGGAACAAAAAGCTTTAAAAGTCGAGAAAGAGTATCGAGTCGTCGCTCGTGTTGCGCAAGTCGCTTCCGGAGAAAACGCCCAGGGCTTATCACTTAATAGGTTCGTCCTCGCGGCGCGGCTCGACGAAGTACTGACGCAGGCAAGCCTGCGACTAACAACAATGAGCCGTGGCCGGTTCAAACTTACGCGCCCGGCGGAACGTGAGGACAAACGCCGCGCAGGAGGCTTGGAACTATCGGTGTTTGATGAGCATACCGGTCAAGCTAGGCCCGTTAAAACGCTTTCCGGCGGAGAAAGTTTCTTGGCCGCTCTTTGTTTAGCTCTTGGCTTGAGCGACGTGGTTCAATCAGCGGCCGGCGGCGTTCGGCTTGAGAGTATCGTGGTGGACGAGGGGTTTGGCTCGCTTGACCCCGAAGCCCTCGACGCCGCAGTAAGGGTTTTGGAAGAGCTCCAACAGGGCGGCCGGATAGTTGGGGTAATCTCTCATGTCCCAGAGCTTAAGGAACGCATCCCCGTGCGCTTGGAAGTCACTGCAGGCCGGACCGGCAGCACGGCGCGATTCGTTCTTTAGAACAAGAGGAAATCGGGCAAGATCAAGAAAAGCCTCAATCATCATTTTCGGATTTTTTATCCTGTCGCCCCAGGCTTAATTTTCTTCAAATTCATATGATCCAACCAAAGATCAATCTTCTAATTTATTTTCCTCTTCCTCTCGCCAATACTCTTCCCTTTTCTTCGCATCCTGCTGTTCCTTGGCTTCATAACAGTCTCGACAAACGATTTTATATTCATAGAGAGGATCATAAACCTCTATAAGACATTGATCGCAAACAAGCCTTCCGCATCTTTCGCAGCTCAAGAAATGAGGCGGGCTATATCCGAATATTTTCATATCGGGCGGCTCGTCATTAGCTCCGCATCTCTGGCAGGTAGTGATTGGTTGAGCAGGTTCGGATTCCTCTTCAGCTTTATCGTCTAGTTCCTCCCTTTGTCGCTCCTCATCGCAGTCAGGGCAAACGTAGCAAAGCCTATCGTCCCAACGACTGGAACGAAATTGTGGCCGAAGACTTGCGGGCTTTAAAGCCAATCTCGCGTGAAGGGGGCAAATATCTTTGTGACAGCGATAGCAGCTTTTTAATAGCCTAATGTCTCCAACAAAAACGCCACAAACGTCACATTCGAAGCCGAGCTTGCCGTTTTTAACTGAGTATCCCATTTTCTTCCTTCCCCCTTCTCTTTCGCGCAGGAGTATCCTTCTTCAGCGATTCGAGGGCGGTCTCATACCGCCGAAGCTCTTTCTGGATCTGGATCAGCTCTTCTTTTTTTGCGCTTTCTTCTTCCCTTAGTTTGCTTACCTTTTTCTCAATAATTTCTTCGATAGTCTGTCTTTTTTTTGCCATTTTGCCTCCTAAAAATTGTGACATTTTTGTGACGCGGAGAAATCCGTTGTTTTTTTGATCAAATTCCCCCCTTATTCAGTATTTTATTGAAACTAAAAAAGATAGGATATCCCTTGCTGTGACATTTTTGTAACCAAAAAAATGCGAAAAAGCGGGAAAAAATGAGAAAACGACGCTTTTGAAAAAAACAGGAACGACAAGCTAAGTTATTGAAAAGAAATGCCGGGGACGGGAATCGAACCCGTACACCCCTTACGGGGCGAGGGATTTTAAGTCCCTTGCGTCTGCCACTTCCGCCACCCCGGCAGATACTCTTCGACCGCAATGATAATTTGAATAAATTTCCTTCACATAGGAAATCGAATGCTTTCTAAACCCAAATATTTTTCGCTTCATATTTAATTTTATATTTTTTGAAAATCTTCTCCATTCCATTCTTTTCTCTAAAAGGAATCATAATGCATCCAGAAGCGAGCTTTTCACCGCCCAGTTTATGCAAAAGTCCTCTGTATTCGTATTTCTTTTTCGTTCTCGAATAAAACTCCCTATTGAATTTTGCTTTATTCTTCTGGCTCAACGAATTAATCTTAAATGAATAAATAACAAAGGGCTTCTGTTTAAGCAACGTCACTGCCGAGATTTCATAAAAATCACGGAGAAAAAGGATCTTTCCCTCTCTCAAGAGGTTTTGCAATAAACCAGAATCGGTCTTTCTGAATTCATCTCCGGTTCTGATGGTCGGCTGTATGCTTTTCCCGATTTTATCTTCTATCCTAATTACGGCGTTATGGATTTTTTCGACCGCATTACTTTTAGATGTCAGAATGAAAAGATCCAGGTCCGATTTCGGGCCAAAATCGCCTCGGGCATAGCTGCCGTAGAGAATGACGATCCGAATTTCGCTTATTGAAGAAAGCTCTCTTGAAATTTGTTTAAATATTCTCTGCAATTTTTTCGCCAAACCTTTTATTGAAATAGATCAGGATTATATGCAAATTCTCTTTAACGATCTTTGCTCTTTTGCCATTGACTCCATCGTATCCGAGATCGCCATAGGCAAACCGCAGTTTTCGCATAGCAGAATTGATTTCTTTAGGATATTTATCGTTGGAATACGCATGCCGATCGAGATGAGTCCCGAAATGCTTTCCTTCCCGGGCAGCATCTGCCTCAACAAGCTGTTCGCATACTTTGGTGGCAAGATCACCGACGACCGTGAATTGTTTCTTGTCAAACGCATCTTTAAGCGCCGACAGCTTTTCTTTGGCTATTTCCAGATGCTTTTTGAAATCGCCCATTTTCCTGCCTTATCTTATTTCGTTATTGTAACGAATTCCGGCTTAATCGGGCCTCTTTTCGTTATTATTGACCTCTAGATAAGCAATGGAACAACACTCCTTATTGTGCTATCCTTGGGGTTATGAGACCAAAAGGATCTGCTGCGACACTGGAGTACAGACGCCGGCAAGCTGTGCAACTGTTCAAGGCCGGCAAAAAAGTTTCGGATGTGGCTCGCTGGCTCGGAACCGCAAAAAGTTCTGTTTCCCGGTGGCTGTCCACTTACAAAAAGAAAGGCCTGCGAGGCTTGAAGCCCAAACCTGTGCCCGGACGCCCTTGCAAACTTCGCCGGCCTCAAAAGCCCCAATTGCTCCGATTGCTCTTGCGTGGAGCATCGGCCGCCGGATACTCTACGGACCTTTGGACAACCCAACGGATTGCCGAAATTATCTGGAAACATTTCAGTATCCGGTACGACCGCGATCATATCGGCCCGTTGCTAAGAAGCCTCGGGTGGAGTTGGCAGAAGCCGGAACGGCGGGCTTCGGAAAGGGACGAGGAATATATCGAAAACTGGAAAAGGCACAAATGGCCGCATATAAAAAAAAGCCCAAATACTTGGCGCCCATCTCGTTTTCCTCGATGAAAGCGGGTTTCTTCTTATTCCCAACGTCCGTAAGACATGGGCTCCGGTGGGAAAGACCCCTCTGCTTCGGCATAGCTACCGCAGGGATAAAATATCCGCGATATCCGGCATTACCGTTTCCCCCAGACGCAAACGCTTGGGCCTCCATATCCGTTTCCACGCCTCCAACATCACGAACGTGGAAGTTTTGCAATTCCTCCGCTTGCTCCTGCGGCATCTGCGAGGCCATATCGTACTCTTGTGGGATGGCGGCAAAATTCACCGGCACGAGAAAGTTAAAGACTTTATCCGGAAGAAATCCCGCTTGCATGTTTATCGGCTCCCCGCCTATGCTCCGCAACTCAATCCTGATGAGTTTGTCTGGACCAAGGCCAAAAACGATTTATCCAATAGTGCGCCCAAAGATGCCGATGATCTTGGAAAACTCTTACGCTGCTCTATCCACCGAATTAAAGGGTCCCAACGATTATTGTGGTCTTGCATCGAAGCATCTGAGCTACCCTGGAGATTTTGATAATGTTCCATTACTTATCTAGAGGTCAATATAACGAACACGCTACAGTATTATATCCTAAGGAACAGCTCCGTTCAACATCTCGCTGCTCTCAAGATATCATAGCTGACCTTAAGGATTCATAATAAACAACTCCCATGTAATTATTCAATTTCGTACCCTATGGCACGATATCCCTGCAATCTTCGTTTATACATCCGCTCAAGCATGGGAACCTTAAGATCAACATAATCATAGATCCGGACTTCTTTTTTATTATAATGTGATCGATGAAGTCGACCTGCATATTGAGCAAGGGTTCCCTTCCAGGAAATCGGCAGCGTTAAAAAAAGAGTATCCAGTCGAGCGTCATCGAAGCCTTCTCCGAGATATTTTCCCGTTGCTATCAATAGACGCTCATCATCGTCTTTGATGCTATTCAATTGTTCGCGTATTTTTTGTCTTTGCCTTTGACCCATGCCACCCTTGAATACGACGATATTTCTCACAAAGGGGCGGAAACGTTCGGCGAACATTTCCAGATGTCTCCTTCGTTCCGTAATCAGAATCGGCGATCGTTTATCTTCAGCGATAGATTTTAGAATATCTTCAAATATCAATTCATTGCGTGCTTCATCAGTCATCAAGGCATCATATATCTCATGAATTGAGAGTTTTGTATCCTTGCTTGGAACAAATGTGAATTTCGTGTTTCTTAAAACAACACGATGTTGAAATGGATGTGCTTGAGTCCCCTGTTTAGCTCCAACGCGGAATCTAACAGGTCCACATTGCATGAAGATAATCGGATGATGTCCATCTTTTCGAGTCACGGTCGCTGAAAGACCCAAGATATATTTGGATTTACATTTACGCAAGACTTGTTCAAAGCTCACAGCCGGAATGTGATGACATTCATCGACGACCAAATGACCATATTCCCCCACGATATCGTCAACGATGCCCTTTCGGCATAGGCTTTGAATGATGGCAATATCAACAATTTTGCTCAGCTTTCGCTTTCCTGATCCGAGTGATCCTATCTCCTCGGTCTTCAGATCAAGAAATTCCATAAGCTGCGCGATCCACTGATCAAGCAATTGACGGCGATGGACAAGGACGAGAGTATTGACCGCTCTATGGGCCATCACTTTTGCCGCCACAACGGTTTTGCCAAACGCCGTGGCGGCGGCCAGCACTCCAGTGTCATGCTCCAACAACGAGTTAACAGCCGCTTCTTGTTCGGGACGCAACATTCCCAGAAATTCACATTCAATCGGAATTCCGGGATACCGTTCATCGATAACGTCAATATCAATTTTCAACGATCGGAACAGTTCAACCGCTTCCTCAAGACAGCCGCGAGGAAGACCGATATGATTCACAAAATCCTCAGCGCAAGAAATAATACGAGGCTTTCCATAAGTCGAAAATCGCATAGCTTGAGCTTTATAGAATTCAGGATTCTGGAAAGCCGCGAGGCTAAAAAGGCGACTCCGCAGAATCGCCGGAAGATCCTCTTTATCGATATAGATCAAATCGCCCTTCCTGATGATCACTTTTTCAGGAAGTGGACCGGAAATATCAATCTCTTTTCTTCTTCGAGACGGCAAGGCCTTCCACGGCTCCTCGTCTTCTTCTTCGGCCATTGGAAGACGGATGCCGATAATCTTACCCTTTCGATGTGCCTCAGCGACAATATGTTCAACCTCTTCCCTGACCATTTTTGGCAAAGTTGCGAGAAAAAGCCACTGATCGGAAAATGGCAAATAATTTTCATCGATAAAAACGCAATTTCCTTTTTCTATCGCCGTGTATTGGAGCGGTAGAGCGATAAGACTCCCTAATCCTCCATCGGGCAACGTATCTTGATTAGGGATGAGCCGATCATACGAGTCTAATCCTATCTCTGGTCTTTCATCCAGGGTTTCCGTGAGCAAGAACGAACCTAGCCTACGAGCAGAAATAGCCGGAATGGGTTCAGAGAAAAATATCCACGCGTGTGCGCCATTGCCAGAACGCGATCGCTCAACGGCTGACGGAACGTTGAAACGCCGACACGTGGATCGAAACGCAGAAACATCCGTTTTCCATGATTCTTTATCGAAATCGGCGGCTAAAAACCAACACGTTTCATTTTGAAGCAACGGATAAACCCCTATGACAAAGTCCTTTCGTGTTCTGCGAGCATTATGATCCGCTGCGACGAAGCCAAATAGGTGACGATGGATTACATTATCAGAAATGGGCACGAATTCTCTGGCTGCGCAATTTCCACATTTGATTTCCGGTTTTCGGCATATTCCTCTTATCCAATCGTGCTTGCAGACTGGTTGATATCCGGTCTTGCCGGTTTTGGTGCTTTCCCATCTCTGCGCATATAAATCTTCTCTCCCCTTAAAAAATGAACGAAAAAGCGCGATCTTCTGGCTAACTGATGAGATCTCGGACAAAGGTCGATCTAGGCTTTGACTGAATGCATTTTCAGCAACCGTAAATGCCTTTCTCTGATGACTAAGATTTCTTATTTTTTCTTGGATTTCTATCCGCTTAGAATCCAATTCTTCTAATTGTTTTTCCAGCTCCGCGGCAAGACGATCGATTTCATCTTTAGTCAAATCACGCTCCCGATGTGAATAATTTGTGAATATTCATAGGGGACTCTAAGGAACTTTTCGGAACCTAGAGGAACCAAAAAGAACTCATAACTTATTGATAAAAATGGAATATACTGATTTTAAAGAAAATGGCTTAATCCTTATATTCGGATTTTAAGTCCCTTGCGTCTGCCAATTCCGCCTCCCCGGTTGGAACGTCATAAACTATATCCAACTTCGAGGATTTTCTCAATGAGCCGGCGGGTCACTCTTAGAGGAGAACCCTTTAGACGGGTTCCCCTCCAACCGTCGCTTCGCTCCGTGCTACCCCTCCAAGGAGCATTGTCCCACGAATTGAGACGGCGGGTTCACGGGTGGCCTGATTTTACAGGCGAATCGCTCCGGAATAGACGTCCTTTCCGCTCGTCAGCCGATCGAAAACGTCGATGATGATGAAATAGGACCCGGACTTGAGCTGGTCAAGGGACGAGCCTTCGCGGCGGAAGTGGACCCCCGGGCAAAGCCCGGGGCACTCACCCGCGATGTAAATACGCGGCTGAGTACGGCGGAAACGGATCCCCAGACAAAGCCTGGGGCCCCTGCCGCCGCCCCGGCCGC
>JAUYCZ010000003.1 GCA_030704795.1 bacterium
AAAGAAGTAAAATATTTTCATCCAAAAACCCCTTAATCATTTCTGACAATGATCTCGTGATAATTTTAGAAAATAATAAAATAACCACGGAAAATATTTCATTTCCTACGGGGTAAAACAACAAAACTATGGCCGATTACACCAAAGAACAGTTGTGGAAACTGTACGAAAAATTACCTTCTGATTTGAAAGAAGCGATTTTTTCCGCCGATAACGCCGATCATATTTTTGACATCTGCCGCCGAAATAGTTTAGCCGCCGAGGTCAACCCCCAATTGGCTAAGCTCGCCGGCGATGTCCTCATGGGGTTTTTACTGCCGGAAGATTTCCAAAAAACAATCGAGGGGGAGCTGAAACTGGAAAAAGTCGTGGCCAAGAAGGTCAGCCAGGAAGTCAATCGCCTGATCTTTTTCCCGGTCAAAGAGAGCCTGAATGTCCTTAACGAAATCGGAACGGGAACAGAGGAAACGGCGGCGACCGAAACAATTCCGGGAAAGACAGGTGAGCCAATGCCCCGGCCCAAAAAAGAAAAGCCATCAAAATCAGATGCTTATCGCGAAATAGTTGAATAAGATATGAGATTTCAAGTGCCTCAATTCATTGAAAGAGAAACCCGGGTGGCCGGCCCCATCACCTTCAGGCAATTTGTCATGCTGGGGATAATGGGCGCTTTGATTATCCTGCTCTATTTCGCCCTGATCAAGGTCAGCTTTATGGCCTTTATCTTTATCAGCACCATCTTATTTGTTTCCACCTTGGCTTTGGCCTTCCTGAGGGTCGGGGGTCGATCCTTGCCCACGGTCTTAGGCAACTTTTTCAGCTTTTTTATCTCTCCCAAGGTTTATCTCTGGAAAAAGAAAGAGCTTTCCCCTCGGATTATCTGGAAAAGGGTTGAAGAGAGCCATGGCCCGGTCCGGCCAAAACCCATCGCGCCGGAACTAAAAATGTTCGAAAAAAGTCGCCTCCGACAAATGTCCACTAACATCGACACCAAAAGGTAAATGCCCAAATCTTCAGCTCAAGATTTTCTAGAAATTGATCAGATCAGGGAAGGCATGATCGTTTTGAAGAGCAAGGGCCTGAGAGGCATCATGATGACCTCCTCTTTGAATTTCGCTTTAAAGTCAGAAGAAGAGCAGCAAGCCATCATTTATCAGTTTCAGAGTTTCTTAAATTCTCTGGATTTTTCGATTCAAATCATTGTCCAGTCGAGAAAGCTAAATATCACCAGTTACTTAGAGAAAGTCCAACAGCTGGAAAGCGCCCAAGTAAATGAGCTGCTCAAGATGCAGACGGCCAGCTATTACGACTTCATCAAAACCCTGGTTGAAGGGGGAAGCATTATGACCAAAACTTTTTTTATTGTCGTTCCCTATACCATTCTTGAATCCCAGGGAGCGATGGGCTCAGAAAGCATCCTGAAGATGCCTAAAATTCCCACCCTGACCGAAGAACAGTTTCAACGCTGCAAGTCCCAGCTTTGGCAAAGAATGGAGTTTTTGGCCCTGGGCTTAAAAAGAATGGGGCTGCAAGCCATGCCTCTTTCCACCCCGGAATTGATTGAATTTTTCTGGGCCCTGCACCATCCCAAAGAAGCCGAGATTGGCTATTATCCCGAGATTCCTCCTGAGTTAACCCAAACCCAATGAAATTTTCTATTCCGTTTTTCGGAAAAAAGGAACGAGACTTACCGGAAAAAATCTTTGAGGCCGAAACTCTCGACGTCAGGGATTTTATTGCTCCCTCTTCAATTGAGATTCAGCAAAACTTTTTGAAAGTCGGTGAGAAGCTGGCCAAATCCTTCTTTGTTTTCTCTTATCCCCGCTACCTCATGACGGGTTGGTTTGCGCCGGTCATCAATCTCGAGACGCCGATGGACATTTCTTTTTTTATTCATCCGATTGACACCGGCCTGATTTTAAAACAATTAAGAAAGAAGGTAACGGAAATTCAGGCAGAATTAATGGAGCGCGAAGAAAAGGGTTTGATTAGGGATCCGGTTTTAGAAACCGGTTTTCAGGACCTAGAAGCTCTCCGGGATGGGTTACAAACCTCCCAAGAAAAGATTTTTCGCTTCGGACTTTACATTACCATCTACGCCGACTCAGACAAACAGCTGAGGGAGACGGAATTAACCCTCCGGTCCATCATGGAGGGCCGGTTAATCTATATCAAACCGGCCTTTTTTCAGCAAAAAGAGGGCTTTATTTCTTCTTCTCCCTACGGCCTGGATTTAATCGAAGTTCATACTCCAATGAACACCGGCCCTCTGTCGAGCGTTTTTCCTTTTGTTTCTTTTGACTTGAGCTCTAACGAAGGGGTGCTTTACGGCATCAATCGCCACAATAATTCTTTAATTCTTTTTGAACGATTCTCTTTAGAGAATGCGAACATGCTTTTATTCGCAAAAAGCGGCGCCGGAAAAAGTTATTTCGCAAAATTGGAAATTTTGCGCTCTCTGATGGCCGGGGTTGACGTCATCGTCATCGACCCGGAAAATGAGTACAAGTTCCTGGCCGATTCAGTGGGCGGATCGTTCTTTAATATTTCTCTCGGCTCGGAAAACCACATCAATCCTTTTGAGTTGCCCTTGCCCCGAGAAGACGAAAAACCCGATGACGTTTTGAGGTCCAACGTTATTAACCTGGTTGGCCTGCTTAGAATTATGCTTGGCGGCCTGACGCCGGAAGAAGATGCCATTATCGATCGCGCCCTGACCGAAACCTATGCTGCCAAAGATATTCGGCCAGAAACTGACCCGGAAAAATGGTCGGAAAATATTCCCCTGATGTCGGATCTGGAAGAAATTCTGCAAACGATGGAGGGAGCCGGTTCCTTGGTCCGGCGGATCAGAAAGTTCACTCAGGGTACTTTTGCCAATTTTTTCAACCAACCCAGCAATATTTCTCTGGATAAAAGCATGGTTGTTTTTGGCATTCGTGATATGGAGGATGAATTAAGGCCGATGGCGATGTACGTCGTCATGAGATATATTTGGAATAAAATCCGCTCTCAGCTCAAAAAAAGAATGCTCTTGGTGGATGAGGCCTGGTGGATGATGCAGTCGGACGACGGCGCTTCTTTTCTCTTTGGCGTGGCTAAGCGTGCCCGGAAATATTGGCTGGGCGTCACCACCATTACTCAGGATGTCGGCGACTTTCTGAGGTCAGACTACGGCCTGCCGATCGTGGCTAACTCTTCTTTGCAAATACTGCTAAAACAAAGTCCGGCGGTTCTAGAGGAAATCAAAAAAACTTTTAATTTGACTGACGAAGAAAAAATGCTTTTACTGGAAGCGGGAATTGGCGAAGGCATTTTCATTGCCGGCCAAAAACACGTTGCCATCAGGGTCGTCGCTTCTTACGCCGAAGATCAGATTATCACTACTTCTCCCGAGGAGGTTCTTAAAATCAAAAAGGCGAGGCAGGAGGCCGCCGAATGACCATGCCAGGTAGTGAAAATCCGACACGGCTTCGCTTAAAAACGAAAGACTATCTGGCAGTAAAAGTTTTTAGAAACACTAATCAAGGCTTTTCGACCTCGATAGTGGGCGAAGCCTAATTATCAAGTCGGATTTCTACTACCTGGCATGCCTGAAGAACAAATAGAAACTCAATCGGCAGAACCGGAAGAAGCGTCCGAAGAAACAACCGAAACTTCCGGTGAAGAAGAAATTTCGGTTGTCGGCGGAGGGCTTTTGAATCTCCTGACGCCGGAGGGGATTATCATGATGCCGATGGCCATGGTGCTTGATGGCATCGGCATAATCCTGATTCTTTTTGCCCTCGATGATTTTTTTATTACCGATATCATCGGCACCATCATTATCGGCGGCTGGCTTTTTTTCAGAACAGGAACCGTGCCTTCAATGCCAGAAAGAATTGAACAAAAGACAAAAGAAACCGCCGGCAAAGTGGAAAAAGGAGCAGCCTCAACTGCCGCCAAGGCGGCCGATGCCGAAAAAACCATCCAGAAGGTCGGCGGCAAAATTGGAAAATCAAGCCGTTGGTTAAAACCCCTTCTTTGCGGCCTCGGAGAATTTGTTCCCTATCTCGGCGTCATACCCTTCTGGACTTATCTCGTTTATTCCGAACTGACAAAATGATTAAAAAAGCGTTTTTAATCCTCGTTCTGACCAGCTTTGTTTTATGGCCGGCGTCTATTTCGGCTATCGAAATCAATTATCCTCAAATTCCCGGGGTGGAAGCGCCGCAGGACTTTCTGCCCAAAATTCAATCCGGCCAATACCCGTCAGAACAGGCCCTGCCTCTTTTTGTCAAATATCTTTACGCTTTGGGCTTGGTGGTCGGCACGATGCTAACCGTCATCTCGCTCATCTATGGCGGTCTGCTCTATTTGATCTCCGGCAGTAATCCCGGAAAAATGGTTGGCGCCAAGGACCAAATCACGACGGCCTTTCTGGGGCTGGGACTCCTTCTCATGTCCTACCTTTTTTTAAATATTCTTAATCCCAATTTATTGGTGATGCGTTTACCGACGGCCACTCGGCCCAGTTTTTCACCTCTCCCTAATGTTGGACCGCCCGGAGAAGAAACGATGGTTTTTTGGGAGATACCCGTCGGGACAATCGTCAACGACATCTCAAATATTTTTCCCCAAGTCAAACCGGCCAGCCAGGACGTCAAAGACAAGGCGGACGTTGTCAAACAAATCTCTCAAGAATTAGTCGGTTTGCTCAACTCCTGTAATTGCCAAAACCTTTCGTCTCAGTGTTTGGGTTCCGCCTGTTCGGCGCTCGCCTGTCTCGGTACAAGAAGTAATCTCTGTCCGAATCTGACGGCCATCGAAGCGAAGAAACAGGAATTAATTAATAGTCAGGCCGTCCTCAAAGTTTCTAGAAAGAGTTTGGCCATCGTTAAATTCAATCTGCAAAAAGAAACGAGCCGGCTTCAGGTGGCCGAAACCCTGATGAAAAGCTGCACCTACGTGCCAATTGATTTAAATACTCTCCTCGGACTCAAACAAACGACCCAGAAGATTGGAGTTAGAAAGCCTTGGTCAGAAACCGAGGCCAAAAACAATCCTTTGACTTTCTATTGTCAGATGGACGAGGCGTTCGTGACGCAAACGGTCTTTGACTGGCGGGAAATGATCGCCCAGCTGGAATCGATTCTCAACACCGACCCTGACGACATTCCCTTGCCGCCGCCCTCGCCCGGACCAAGTCCATCACCCGGCGGCACGCCCGGACCGAGTCCGTCGCCCAATCCCGATCAATCGCTGCGGCTGCCCTTGGATTGGACCTGCCTCACTGATATCTGTAACGTGCAACGAAGCGCCTATTACTGTCACGAGGGACTGGATTTGTACGCCGCAGAAAATTCACCCGTTTACGCCGTCGCCGACGGAGAGATAGAAGGCTCGGGCGATTTTACCGCCGACTGTCCGCCCCGGGGCGCTTACGGTAGATGGGTAGCCGTTAAACATCGAGTGGGCACGCAGGAAATGACCAGTTTCTATGGCCACTTAAATTCTGTCCTGGTTACTTCCGGTCATGTTACCCAGGGGCAAATCATTGCCTATAGCGGCAACACCGGCAGCAGCACCGGACCACACGTGCATTTTAGCCTTACCGTCAATTTTGCCCCCGGCTGCCTGAATCGAGGCACGCCTTTGGATCCGCAGAAGTGGTTGCCGGCGATCAACTGGTGCTCGGGCTTCAGTAACACCCCTTCTTGTTCCGTCTGTCAGTAAAAAACATGAACACGAAAATCTTATTCATTGGTTTCCTCTCTCTTCTCTTAATCGCCGTTTTGGGCAGCGCGGTTTTGGCTCAACAAAGCCCGGGCGAAAACCTCACCTGTCCATTGGATAAGGAGGTGCCGGTGGGTCAATTAATCAATCAAATGGAATACACCAACGACAAAATATTAAGGCAGTTGCAGAATATTGATGACGCGGCCATCCGCATTCTACAGAATGTAACAAAGCTGGTTAAATCAAGCGATAGTTGTAAAACAACTAACTGCCAGTCTGGCTGTCAATTAGAAGATATTTCTGTCCCTTGTAGCGGAACCCCCTCTACTAGCTGCACTTCCGGATACACCTGCGCTTACCAGAGCACTGTCCCGGGTAGCTCCGCCTCCAACACCAGTTGTACAACCTTGCCAACCACCGGATCAATGACCATCAATCCCTCGGGCTATTACGGCGTTTTCAACTGGCGAGAGAATAGCGGTTATCAATGCAACCCCTATGATTGTCCTGATCCAGGTTTTTATCCCGGCCCGGCTAATCCTAGTAGTCTTCTTTACCCCGCTCCCGCAAATAATTGCACGACTGGAGATACGTGCTATTACAAAGGCTACAATCTCGCCGGCCAAGACCTCATCGATAACCTAACTTTTTCTCGCCAGAATTGTAAAAACCTGCCCAACAACTTAACGGTTGACGCGTCAGCGACCTACGCCATCTATCAATGGTCTGGCGTCCACGGGGGCGGTTGGTGCAATGTTCTCTGGCCGACTACCACTTGTTATGGTACTTGCTATAATGAGGGTGATTGTAGCGTCGACTGGACTTGCACCACTCAAATCTGTCAGCGGGGTGCCTGTTCGGGTCAGGCTTGCAATTTCACCGAAATTAATGCTCAGTTGAACATCATTTCCCAGTCAACTCAAACGATCAACGACTCAAACCAAGCCATCGTCGACATCTTTGATAGAAAGGTGGCCGAACTGCCGCTCCTGGGCAATATTTGCCAAATCCCGGGGCTGGGAGTCGTCTGCGGCCTTTGTGACATCTTCGGCAATATCTTTACCGGCTGCAAAACAGAAATAGCAACCATTCTTTCCCTCTTCCAGAAAGGCCTAACCAATATTAAAGATTGTTGGAACGATCCGGCCGATTACGAAAAGATTATTTCTGGAGAAAAATCAGGCAAGTTCCTGATGAGCTGCGAAGAATTAAGACCCGGCGTTCTTAAAAAATGTTATCCTAATAATTTCTTTTGTTGTAAGTGATACCATGACCAGAAAAAGCAAACTATTGTTTTTCTTTCTTCTGACCGGAGTTCTCCTGGCCAGTTTTGCGCTGGCGCAAAAACCCTTGGAGATAACCTATCCCACCATTCCCTTGGCCGATACGCCCATGACGATTAAAACTTCTCTGCCGGCTTATTTAAAATACCTTTTCAACTTCTCTCTGATCGGCGCCGGCATCCTCATTTTTTTGGCTCTGCTCAAGGGCGGATTTAGTTATCTGACTTCGGCGGCCAATCCCGAAGGCTTGAGAGACAGTCGAGACCAGTTGATCTCAGCCGTCATCGGCACCATTCTCTTGCTCTCTTCTTATATCATTCTCAATACTCTCAATCCCACCCTGACGGTTCTAAAGATGCCCGGCGCCAAAATTGCCAAGGAGATCCACGTCTGGAGCGATCCGAATCGAGGCGGAAATGACATGGGGCTCAAGGTGAGCAATCCCGACCTCGCCGCCACTCTCGGGTCGAACGGCGCGCAGTATCTCGAGTTCATCGTCACCAACCCTGACGAGGTTGACGTCAGTGCCTACCCGGACGTTAATTACGGCGGCTCGCCGATCAGGATCACCACGCCCGGCAATATTGCTCTGGCTAAGTCCATTTCTCTGGCCTGGAAAATCCCGGGAGTTTATCTCTATTCCGGAACGAGTCTGGGCGGAGAACCACGGCTTTATCTTTTTAGCCAAGCCGCCTTAACCGACTTTAATGATAAGGCTCAGTCGGTTCGGCTGCTTAATCAAGGAAGCAATCAATTTGCCGCGGTTTTGCACAAAGACCAAAATTTCCAGGGCGAGTGCGCTGTCATCTTCAACGATCAAAACAGCTTGGCCAATGAGGACGCTACCGGCGGGGGAGTCGTCGGCAACAATCAAGCCTCGGCCATCACGATTTTTAAACCGGACTTGGGTCGGGCAGCTTCCGGCGGGGAAGGCGTCACCCTTTTCGGCAAAGATTCCTCAAGAAATAAAGTCGGCGTGCGGGCCACCAATAACAGAATCACTAGCTTCCCGGTCATGGGAGTCGAAAACGACTCGGTCGATGAGGTTGAAATTCTCGGCAGCTATATCGCCGTCCTTTTCGAGCACAACAATTTTCGCGGCAAGTGCGCCGTTTTCACCAAGAGCGACGATAATCTGGCGGACGACCCGATCGGCAAATGCCAAGGCTCTCCCTACGGTAATTGTTTCTGCATCCCCGTCATTAATTGGTGCGTTCCCTGCGAGGGCCCCTGTACCTCTTCTTTTATGGTCTTTCCTGTCAAGCCTTTTTAACCGATTGGCTTGGGTTTAATAACAACTCTTCTCTCTGAGCCCTCGCCCCGGCTTTCGGTGATAACGTCTGATCGACTGGCCAGGGTTAAATGAATAATTCTTCTTTCTTGTGCTAGCATCGGCAACAGTTCTTTTTCTATTTTTAGCAAAGATACCTCGTTGGCGGTGGTGTGGGCTAATTCTTCGAGATAAATCGTTTTTTTCTGCTTGTAGCCGTTAATGTCTAGGTCGAAAAAGAAAGGTTCGATGATTTTCCTTCGAAAAACCAGCCGCAATAAATACTGGATTTCGTCCAGGGTCTGTCCCTGTTCGCCAATCAACAACTGAGGCGACTCGGTCTCCAGGTTGACCTTGAGAGTTTCTCCCTCGAGATTGTCCTCCTTAATTTCGATTTCAATCGTCGCTTTCTGGAAGAACTCTTTGATGGTATTTTTAATTGTTTCTCGTTGTTCGTGGGAAAGCATTTTACTCTGAAAGCTGATATTTTTTATCCAGAAAGTATTGCTGCCCGGCCGTTAAAAGCGAGGTGGCTAACCAATAAAGACCCAGGGCCGAGGGCAGCTTTAAAAGAATAAAAACGGTCAAAATCGGCAAAAGAAATATTGTTTGTTTCTGAACCATCCGGGTGATTTGATATTTTGGATCGCTTTTGTCTACCGGTCCGGGGTTGAGGGGCACGACCAGAGACTGCACCAATTGGCTCAGCCCGGCCAAAACCGCCATCAAAAGGTTAGGCTGGGAAAGATCGACTATCCCCAAAAAGTCAGGACTGATCACGTCGGGCCGGACGATAAAACTATAAAGATGGTTCCCTTGACTCCAGAGGCCTTGCCAGAAAAGTTGGTAAAGAGCGATTAAAATTGGGAATTGGATCAGAAGGGGAACGAAGCTGCTCAAGGGATTAACCCTTTCCTTCTTAAAAACCTCGGACATGGCTTTGGCTTGTTCTTCGGGACGGTCTTTAAATTGTTTCTGAACTTCTTTAAGCCGGGGCTGCAGCCGGGCCATGGCCTGCTGCAACTTAAAGGCCTTAATATTCAAGGGCAGGGTCAAAAGCTTAATGGCCGCCGTCAAAACGATAACGGCGATGCCTAAGTCGTGCCCGGGCAGTAAATTGTAAATAAGAATTAAGGCGTTGAAGAGCGGCTGATAAAGGAAAATTTGGAAGAAATCACCGATGAAACTAAAATTCATTTTAAGCTTGTTTGCCTTTTCGCTTCGCGAAAAGAATAAACTTATTTATTTTCTTTTGCTAAACCGGCTTCTTTTAAGAGAAAAATGATCATTGCCTCTGTCTCTCTTAAAGTATTCTTCTCCAGGCCTCCTCGAGCAATAAAGATCAGGTCCTGGCCGGGTTTGATCAGGGATAAATTCGCTCTCAGCGCCTCTCTGAGTTTTCTCTTGATGCGGTTGCGCTGATTAGCTTTTTTAAAGGCTTTTTTGCTCACCAGCAAACCCAAGCGGCTAAACGGATAATCGTTACCAATGAACCTGAGGGACAGAAACCGACTGTTTTTGCTTTTACCGTTTTTCAAAACACGAGCAAAATCACTTTTATTCCTGAGGCGATAATGGCTCGGCAACATGGTTTTTATTCGAGCATTAGCGAGAATAAGCGAAGCTTGTTTCTGACGAAATTAAGTTCTCGCGAAGCGATGGTTCTTAGACGGTTAGCTTTTCTCTCTTTTTCCGACGGCGGCGCGAAATCACTCTCCGGCCGTTCCGAGTTCGGCTCCTTTTTAAAAAGCCGTGGGTTCTTTTTCTCTTTCTCTTTTTGGGTTTATAGGTAATAGACATATGGTTTAATCTAACAGTTTATTCACAGTTTATCAAGCCAAGAACCGGTTTTGCCCATATTTTGGCTTATTTTTTATGGCGATTACGATATATCGCTTCACGTTATTAAGAAGTATAATCAACGCATGACTAATGAAGAGCTTTGGCAAACGGTTCTGGCCCAAATCCAACTGGTCATTTCCCCGGCAAATTTCGCTACTTGGTTCAAGCAAACAGCGATTGTCTCGCAAAAAGATGGCGAGATGATTGTTTCTGTCCCCAACTCTTTCTCTAGGGAATGGTTAAAGAATAAATACCATAAACTAATCACTAGGATCATCAACGATCAAGACAATAGAATCAAGGAGATAAAATACGCGGTTGGATCAGTCGTTCAAACGACCCCGGAGAGAAAAACAAATCCAACCGTTCCGGCAATAGAACAACTAGACTTTCAGGAATTAAAGATAGACAAAGAGACAAACCTTAACCCCCGTTATCTTTTTGATAATTTCGTTGTCGGTTCTTTTAATGAATTAGCTCATGCCGCCGCGACCGCCGTCGCCAAGACCCCGGGCGAGATTTACAACCCTTTGTTTGTTTACGGGGGAGTCGGGCTGGGCAAAACCCATCTTTTGCAGGCGGTCGGAAATGAAATCTCTAAAAACTTTGGCAAAAAAAATATTAAATATCTGCCCGCCGAAAGATTCGTCTCAGAAATCGTTGGCGCCATCAGAAATCATCAAATCGAATCGTTAAAAACGAAGCTTCAGAAAACCGATATCTTAATTTTGGATGATGTTCAATTTCTGGCCGGCAAGGAAAAAACCCAGGAAGAATTTTTTCATCTTTTCAACGCTCTTTATGAAAAAAACAAACAAATCATCCTTTCTTCGGATCGTCCCCCTAAAGCCATCGCTTCCTTGGCCGAAAGGCTGCGCTCGCGCTTTGAGGGCGGCCTGATTGCTGATATTAGTTTTCCGGACCTGGAGACGCGCATGGCTATCCTGAAAACAAAGGCCGTAGAAAAAAATATAGAATTCAGCGACGAGATTATAAACTACGTTGCTAGTAGTATTCAGAAAAATATCCGTGAGTTGGAAGGGGCTTTAAACCGACTGTCGACCCACCAAAAAATCTATGGCCAGCCCCTCACTCTAGAGATCGCCAAGGAGTTACTGGGCAGCCTCGTCGCCGGTCCGCCAAAGATCTCTTCCCCTAAGAAAATTGTTCAAGTGGTGAGCGATTTTTATGACCTGAGAGAAAAGGAAGTTTTTAGTATCACCAGAAAGAAAGAGGTGGTGAAACCGAGACAAATCATTATGTTTTTATTGAGAGAGGAGCTAAAATATTCCTTTCCGGCCATTGGCAGGATGTTCCAAGGAAAAGATCATACGACCGCCATTCACGCTTTTAAAAAGATAAAAAAGGGCGTTGAAGAGAATGAAGACCTGGCCGAGGAAATTTCTTTAATCAAAAGGAAGCTTTATGGCCTTTAAGTTGGATGTGAACTAAAAGGGAAGAACTAGTTGAGAAAGAGTGAATAACTATGGGGTTTAAAAATGATAATTTAAAAACAGATTTTGAGGCAACGGGTTCTCAACAGTTTAATCCGTCTTTCTACTAACTTTTTACAACCTGGCCATTGATCTCAAAACAAAAATTAATTAGAGGACAATTAACAAAAGAAAAAAATTTCACGTCGCCAACAATAACAACAATTAACTTATTTAATATATAACTACAACAACGATGAAAACAATTATTTTAAAAGAAAATCTTAAAGAGGGACTGGGAGCGGTCGGCCGAATCGCTCAAAAAAATCTTTCTTTACCGATTTTGAATTCTGTTTTATTGTCTTGTGAAAAGAATTTTATCTGTCTCAAAGCAACCGACCTGGAAATGGGAATGAAATGGTGGATCCTGTCTAAGGTCGAAAAAGAAGGAAAAGTTGCTTGCTCTCTAAAAGTTTTGCAGTCCTTGATCGATTCTCTTCCCGCAGAAAAATTATCTTTAAAGGCAGAGGAGAAAAAATTATTACTAGAAGCAGATGGTTTTCGGGCTCAGATCAATGGTCTGGACGCCGAAGAGTTTCCGATCATTCCCGAACCCGAAGGCGAAATCAGTTTTGTCATAAAAAATTCACGGTTTATTGAAGGATTATCGCAGGTCGTGGAGATGACCGCCGTCTCTCTGATCAAGCCAGAAATTTCTGGCGTTCATTTTAATCTTAGCGGAAACCAATTCAAAATGGTGGCGACAGATAGCTTTCGTTTAGCCGAAAAGACCATTTTTTTAGATAAAAAACCAGAGAAAGAGGCTTCTTTCATTCTTCCCCAGAGAGCCTGCCGGGAGATTATTAATGCCTTTGGAGAGAGAGAAGAAGATTTAAGATTTTACCTTTCTCCAAATCAAATCGTTCTCGAGTCGTTGATGGAAGAAACGCCTCATCCCCGGGTTCAGTTTTTCACTCGTCTAATTGAGGGAGAATATCCAAACTATCAAGAGATTATTCCTAAGGAATTTCGTTTTAAAGCGTTTCTCCAAAAAAATGAATTTTTGCAGCGCCTTAAGGCGGTGAGCTTGTTTAGCAATAAGATCAATGAAGTTAAAATTAAGATTAATTCGGAGAAACAAGAAATCGAACTAGAAGGACAAAACCCGGAGGTTGGTCAATCAAGCAGTGTTTTTAGTGCCCGGATCGAAGGAGAAAAAGAAGCGATGGAGGTTTCTTTTAATTGGAGATTCCTCATCGATGGCTTAAATCAAATCAAAGACAAGGAATTCGTCTTAGCCCTAAGTAAAGACGAGGGCCCGGCGGTCATGAAACCAAAAGAAGAGTCGGGTTATTTGTATCTGTTAATGCCCCTCCGGATTTAGGGCGTATCGGCCAGAGGAAAAGGTTCTGGGAGAGATTGAGAAAGAGATTTTTTCATTAACTCGTGGAAAATTGGGCCGGCGAAGACAATCCCCGGCTCTTTTCCCATTGGTGAATTATCATTGTTTCCCGTCCAAACTCCGATGACAGTTGAGGGAGTGTAGCCAATTGTCCAGCCGTCACGGAAGCTTTGCGTCGTTCCGGTTTTGACGGCCACGCGGTAGTTTTCGAAAAAGAGCAAGGATCTTGGTCCGAACATGGCGGCTCGAGCATCGTTGTCCGAGAGAATGCCATTAATTAGGGCCGTTACTCTTGTTTCCAATACTCGCTTGGGAGTAATTTTATTTTCTTCAATAATCTCGCCTTTATCGTCTTCGATTTTTAGAATTGGAGTCGGCTTTAACCAAAATCCATTATTGGCAAAGGCGCCATAGGCCGAGACCATTTCTAACAACTTTGTTTCGTACCCGCCCAAGACAATCGACGGTCCAAAAGGTGGTTTTAGGGTGGTGATGCCCAAATCTCTGGCCGTCTGGATGCTATCTTCTAGGCCCGCCAAATTTAAGAGAACTTTGATCGAGGGGATATTTAATGATTGAGCCAGGGCTTGCCGGAGGGTCACGATGCCACGGAAAAGGCCATCATAGTTTTGAGGGATATAATCTTTTCCTCCCCATTCGCCAAAGTTTGTCTGTTCGTCAATAATGGTAGTTTTATCATCAAACCCTTTTTTAAAAGCGGTGGCATAGACAAAGGGCTTGAAAGATGAACCGGGCTGGCGAGAGGCCAGAGCGACGTTGAACTGAGGCTCAAAAAGACAGTTTTTGCCCGATTGGCAATCCGGCGGATAAGAATCGCCGAAAAAATCTTTAGAGCCAACCAGGGCGAGAATTTCTCCGGTCTGTGGGTTAATAATGACGACCGCCGCATTATAGGAGCGGTAGGCCTGATTCGTCTTAGCTCTTTCTTCAATAATATTTTCGGCGGATTTTTGAAGATCCCAGTCAAGAGTCGTATAAACCTTTAACCCTTTTTCTTTTAAGAAATCCTCGCCGTATTTTTCTTCCAAAAGACCTTTGACCCAAAGGACGAAATGGGGGGCCCGGATTTTTTGGCTGATTTTGGCGAACCTTAGAACTTCGTTCTGGCCGGCCCGTTCTTCTTCAGGGGTGATGAATTTTAAATCGGCCATTCGGCGGAGAACATAATCTTTTCTCGCCAAGAGTTCATCTTTATGGGGTCCGTAGGGAGAAAGGCGGCCCGGAGCCTTGACTAAAGAGACAAGAACGGCCGCCTCGGCCAAAGACAGGTCCAGGGCGCTTTTTTGGAAATAGCTTTTACTGGCTTCTTCGACGCCGTAAGCGTTTTGACCGAAAGGAATCTGGTTTAAGTAGAACTCCAAGATCTGGTCTTTGGAATAGCGCCTTTCCAGTTCTAAGGTCAGAATCACTTCTCTGGTTTTTCTGACCCCGGTTTTCTCTCTGCCCAGATAGGAAGAGCGAACGAGTTGTTGGGAAATCGTTGAGGCGCCCTGAGAGGGAGCGAGAAATCTTAAATCAGCCAAAACCGCTCGGACAATCCCTTTTAGGCTGACTCCGTGATGACGATAAAAATCAGCGTCTTCAGCGGCCAGAAGACCGTCTTTTAAATACTTTGAAATCTGATCCAGAGGAACAACGGTTCTTTTTTCCTCGCCATAGATTTCATAAAGAAGGGTTTTACCGTCTCGGGCATAAATCTTGGTTGATTGGGTAACTTCCTTTTCATTAAAGTCTTCAGGCCGAGGCAGGTCTTTGGCATAACTGATGACCAAAAATAGGGCGACAGCAAAAAAAGTTAAGAAACAAAAACCAAAAAGTTTTAGAGATAATAAAAACAGTTTTCTTTTTCTGGTTTTCTGGTAGACTCGACGATAGAATTTTCTTTCTGCCATAAATCTATTTTAACACAAAACCCCGGATTAGCGGGGGTTTGTGAGAAACGCCGTAATTTACTCGAGCTCATCTTCTGAGTCGTCGTCGGTATCCTCTTCTTTGACCGTTCCGTCTCCCTCTTCGGCGTCGGATTCTTCTGGCTCCTCCGTCCCTTCTCCCCATTCACCCTGACTACTCAAGAGCAGCGAAACTTCTTTGTCCAATGACATAGTAATTTATGTCGGCGAATAGACGCTTAAGTCTTTAATCGACCTTTCTTATCTTTGCAAAACAGTATCTAATAGCAATTTTAATTTCTTGAGAAATCTTGTCAATAGCGAGTACGATATATCAAACCTTTTTATCTCGGCGCGTCAGAGAACTCGCGCCTTTAGTCAACGAAAAAACTCCACAAAGAGCCACGCCCAGAGCATCGGTGACATCGTCTGGCCGGGGAATACTTTTTAGCCCGAGTATCTCGACGATTCTTCTCTGAACTTCTTCTTTTTCGGCGCGACCATAATTAGCGACCCGAGCTTTTACTTGGATCGGAGTGAACTCGATTATGGATATTTTTCTCTTGGCGGCACCGAGGATGATGACACCCGAAGCCCGGCTGACAGGAATGAGAGTTTTCTGATTTTTAAAAAAGAAGACGCTTTCAATGGCAATCAATCCCGGTTGGTACTTTTTGATCAAGGCGTCAAACTCTTTAGCGATTTTTTCCAATCGTTGAGGAAAAGGATTATCCGGAGTCGTTTCGATCAGCCCATAGGCCAGACAACTCACCTTTGATCCCTTTTGGGGTCCGGTTGTCTTTAGAACTCCGTAGCCAATCGTGGCCGTGCCGGGATCAATACCAAGAACAATCATGTTTAATTCTCGCTAGCACTCGAATTAGAATAGACGTCTTGAACGTCGTTGTTTTCATCGAGAGCATCAAAAAGCTTTTCCGCCCGCCGCTTGTCAGCTTCAACAATCGACACCTCGTCTTTAGCGACCCAGTCAGCCGAGGCAGAATCAATCTTCGCCCCCTCTTTTTCTAAAGCCGCCTTAGTCGCCTGGAGGCTATCAACCGGAACATAGATTTCGAGAAGATCCTGGCGCCAGATAAGGTCTTGGGCTCCAGCTTCAATAGCCCTGAGTTCTAGAATCTCCTTGTTCTTCCCGTCGTCGGCCTGACTCTCAAGGGCCAGGGCAATTACCCCTTTTCTTTCAAACAACCAGCGAACCGAGCCTTCTTGGGCGAGCTTACCGTTGTATTGGGAAAGAATCTGTTTTATTTCTCCTAGGGTCCGGTTTTTATTATCGGTGATACCCTCAATTATCAAGGCGATGCCGCCGGGACCGTAAGCCTCAAATAAAAATTCGTTTAACTCTTTGCCCTCCAGACCGCCGCTGGCTTGTTTGATGGCTCTTTCAATGTTGTCGTTGGGCGTATTGAAGGAGCGCGCTCTTTCAATTGCCACCTTTAATTTATAGTTGGTTTCGATATTAGGGCCGCCTTCTCTAACGGCAATAGTGATCAATTTAACCACTTTAGAAAAAATCTGTCCCCTTTTTTGGTCCGTGACGGCTTTCTGATGAGCAATGGTTTTCGCGTGACTGTGACCGGACATAGTTTTGATTTAGGCTTTACTTTTTGTCATGATTACTTTTAGCATTAAAATAGCTGTTCCCGAAAGGGCGGCGATTAAAAGAGCTAGGCCGAAGGTCCGGAGCGGGGAGTGGTCGATATTTCCGATTTCCCGGATTTTCTCGGGAAGGACGAGGCCGGCCTGGGCAGACAAAGGAGAAGTTTCGACGTCTTTCGCTTGATCGGCAACGAGAATATTGACGTTGCCCGGCGTCAGAGTTTTTGTCCAGGACCACCGGGAATCGAATCTAGACAGAGACTGTCCGCGAAGAGCATTTTGGTATGACACGGCGTCGACCGCCTGGGCGGTTGGCGTCAACAGGGAAATCTTTTCCTCCTGATTATTGAGGATAATTTGAGACGTTGGCCGTTTAATGACGAAGTAGCCTCGTTCGCCGATCATTGTCCCGGCGGGAAAGGAATACTCTTTTGTTTTACCAAAAAAATCGGTTAGTTGCCAGCCGGAAAGATCAACAGGAAAATCGTTTTGATTAAAAATCTCGAGCCATTCTTCAACCTCGTCAGGGCCCAGAGGCGAAGGCAGAATCTCGCTCAAGATAATTCCTTTTGGGTAAGAGAGGGCGGGAGAGGTTATAGCAGGCGGAACGCCCGATATATCACCCGATACTATGGGCGAGCTCAAGGCCAAGGATTCAACGGGGCTAGGAATCGGTTCCGACAGAAGGCTATTTTTTCTTCCCGGGGTTCCTCCGGCATCCCGGCTCGTCGACCAGGACATTCCTTTTCTTTCCATCGTCTGCTTTACGGAGTTGTCGCCGCCAGGCCAACCATCATCTGAGCTGATTTCGTCAATTAAATTATTTTCCTGATCAAGAAGACGGAGATTTTCGCCGTTATTTTCCAGGGCGCCGGTATAAATCTGTTCGGCTTTGATTTCGGGAACGGTTTCGTCGTTCGTGCGCTCTAGAAGATAAAAACCATTCGGGATAATCTTTCCCGCGAGAATAATACTGGGAATGCCGTCCTCGGCAATTATTCTCCAGCCCCCTAGATCAATCGTGGCGTCGCTGTTATTATAGAGTTCGGCCCATTCTTTATTGGCCGAGGCCGTTGTTCCCATCCAAGCAATCTCGTTAAAGACAACCACCGAGCGGCTAACGGCCAAGGCCTTAAGCGGCAGGAGGAACAAAAGAAGAAGGATTAAGAACAACTGGGGATTGACAAACATTCAATTGTTTGTTATAATCATTCAGTCAGTATAAAAACCTTTTCAGGTGGGGGCACCCTTTCGGGGAGAATTTTTCATGAAGGAGATCCCGGTATTTTTACTAGAATCTTCCTCGGGAAAATTTGAGACTCGTGACTGGCGTCCGGGTATGCCCCTGCCTGAAGAGGTTTTTGTTTTGACTACTCCTGGCCGACGACTCTTTCTAGTTCCTCAATCGTAGTGATGCCTTCTAGGACTCTAATTAAGCCATCTTGATACAGGGTGATCATACCCTTTTCAATGGCTTTTTCTCTGAGGTCGCTGGTGGCGGGTTCTTTTAGGATGAATCTTTCCATTTCTTCGTCAACCAAGAAGGCTTCAAAAACGCCCAACCTGCCCCGATAGCCGGTAAAGTTGCAGTCCTCGCAGCCCTTGGCAAAAGGAATTTTTGACTCCTTAGAAAGAGGGGGGATTTTCATATTCTGAGGCAGCTTACTTAAACGGTGCCCAATCTTTTCCAGGATATCGGCGGTAATCGGTTTTAATTCAACGCATTTTTGACAAACCCTTCTAATTAGTCTTTGGGCGACGGCCGAATTAATGGCGGCCGCGACCGAAGGCGGAGTGGCTCCCAGATCAATCAATCTGGCGATGGTGCCGGCGGCGTCATTGGCGTGCAGGGTAGAAAAGACCAAGTGGCCGGTGAGGGCGGCTTGTAGGGCAATCTCCGCTGTTTCCAGGTCTCTAATTTCTCCCACTAAGATCACGTCCGGATCTTGTCGGACAATGGCTCTTAACCCGGAGGCAAAATCATAGCCCTTGGCCGGATTGGTCTGGGTTTGAGAGATGCCATCAAGCCGATATTCGATCGGGTCCTCAATGGTAATGATTTTAATTTCTGAACTTTGAACCTCTTTTAAAAAAGCGTAGAGGGTAGTGGTTTTGCCCGAGCCAGTGGGGCCGGTGACAACAATCATCCCATTAGGTTTGGTAATTTCTTGACGAAAAATTTCCAGGAGATCGGCTCTGAGACCAAGTTGTTTTAGACTGATCAGGTCTTCTGAGTTCAGAACTCTCAGGACAACCGATTCGCCGTATTCGGCGGGGAGAGTTGAAGAGCGCACCTCGATACTTTTCTGATTATCAACAACAGAAAACCGACCATCTTGGGGCCGGTCGCTAACATTTAACTTAATACCCGAAACCAGTTTTAAACGAGAGAGCAAGGGGCGATAATCTTCGCGAGAAATATTGACCAAGTCCTGCAGAACTCCGTCAATTCTCAGCCGGATCTTAACCTGATCTTCTTCTGTCTCGAGATGAATATCAGAAGAGCCGAGATCAATCGCGCCGATGAAAATGGCTTCTAAGAGTTCGCTGATATTTTGGCCGGAAATTTGAGAAATTATCTTGGCAAAACCAGGAATGTTTTTAATCTTTTCTGGGTAGCCGAGTCGAGAGACTCGAATCTCTCCGCTAACTTTCCTGGGATTGGGAGTGGTGGAGTTAATCACAATAGTTTAGAATTAACCTAGGAAATATTTATACACTTTATATCGATTTGTTTAAATAGTCAATCTGACTAACTAACCATGGAAGATAAAAAACCGCTTTTGATCGTGATTGACGCTAATTCCATTATCCACCGGGCCTTTCACGCTTTGCCCTTATTTACCACCAAAGACGGTCGGGCTGTCGGCGCCGTTTATGGATTTTTTTCGGTCTTTTTTAAAACACTTCGGGAGTTAAAGCCGAATTTCGTGGCCATCACTTTTGATTTGGCCGCTCCCACTTTCCGTCATAAAGTTTTTCCAGACTATAAGGCAAAACGGAAAAAGGCTCCCGAGGAACTTTATCAACAGATACCTTTAATCAAAGAAATTCTGAGCGTTTTAAAGATAAAGGTTTTTGAAAAAGGAGGTTTCGAGGCCGATGACCTCATCGGCACCATTGCGGCCCGGGCCGAAAAAGATTTAGTTTTTCCTAATCTGGAGACAATCATTCTGAGCAGCGACGCCGATGTTTTACAGCTAGTTGACGGAAGAACCAGGGCCATGATTTTGAAAAAAGGAGTGAGCCAGACAATTCTTTATGACGAAAAGGGGGTTGAAGAAAAATACTTGGGCCTTAGCCCCCGGCAATTGATCGACTTTAAGGCTCTCCGGGGCGACCCGTCAGATAATATCCCCGGAGTTTTCGGGATCGGAGAAAAGATAGCCACAGAATTACTCAAGCAATTCCAGAGTCTGGAAAATGTCTATTTGGCGATCGAACAAGACAAAAATAAGGCTTCTCTGAAGGAATCACTTTACGACAAACTGGTCCAGCAGAAAGACCAGGCTTTTCTGAGCAAAAAGTTAGCCGAGATTCAACGAGACGTTGATATCAATTTTGACCTAGAATCGTGCCGCTGGGGAGAGTACGATCGGAAGGCGGTAACCGAGGTTTTAGAAAACCTGCAATTTTTTAGCCTGTTGAATAAATTACCCGGCCCCAACTGATTGAGTTTACTCTTTAGACGGGGTAAAATGAGGCATGCGAACAAAACTCTTTTCGATCTATAATATTATTTTGGCGGTGTTTGCGTGGACCTTGTTGATTGGAGCGATCCTGGTCTATTTTTCCCTGACTCAGCAGCGTCAGGATCTTTATCAATCCGCCGTGGAAGAAAAGGTCAAACTGGCCGAGACGATTAAAGAGACGGTCGCTTCTCCCTCCTGGCTTTACCAGATTTCTCTTTTAAGAGATCTGGAAAGGGGCTTGATTGCCGGTTTGTCTAAGTTCAAGGATGTCCGCTTCATCCGGGTTGTTAAAATCAGCGGCGAGATCTATCAAAGCTCTTTGGCCGGGGAGACGGGCAAGAAAATTAAAGAGCCGGGCGTGGTCGAAGTGGCTCAATCGGGCAAGCCCTTGATCAGAGATGATGTTTTTCGAAACGAAGAAATAAAACTTCTCATCTATCCGGGCTACGAAGACCGGACCATCTGGATCGGATTCTCCTTGAAAGACACCGAAGTTTTGACTCAAAAGCTTCTGCTGCGTTACTTTTTCATGGCTTTGGCGGCCTTACTACTTCTGGCCTTGGCCTTTTTTGTTATCTTGCGGAGCGTCGTTGATCCGATCCGGAAGATTACGGCCAGTTGTGAAGATGTTCGGCGAGGCAATCTTGATATTCGGGCTGAGATTGGTTGGCAGACAGAGATCGGCGAGTTAGCGGAGACTTTTAATAAAATGCTCGGAGACCTTAAGACGTCGCGCAAAAGCCTGGAGGAGTCAAAAGAAGTTTTAGAGATCAGAGTCGCCGCTCGGACCAAAGAGTTAGAAGATCTGGCCCAGAGCCTCGAGGGCCAGGTTAAAGTCCGGACCAAGGATCTGCGGGAAAAAATGGAACAGCTGGAAAGATTTAATAAGCTGGCCGTGGATCGGGAATTAAAGATGATCGAATTAAAAAAAGACATTAATGAGCTAAAAGCGCAATTAAATGAGCCAACTCTTAAACGAGACAGAAGTAAAAAAACTGATGCAGCTTAAGGGCGAGGTGAGAGGGGTGGTTTTTAAGACCGATTTTGAATATATCTTAAACCGAGAAGGAGGGGATGGCTTAGAAAAGCTGGAAAACAAATTTCAGGAAATAGGCCACCCCATCAAGTATGGAGAAATAAAGGCTCTAGCTTTTTATCCCATTGGGCTAAGAATTATTTCTCTTTTGGCGATCAAAGACATTTTTAGCTTTTCTGATGAAGAGATTAAAAAGATTGGAGAAGCGGCCCCCAAACTTTCATTAGTGATTAAGCTTTTTACGAAATATTTTCTTTCCATCACCCTGACCGCCCAACAGGCACCTTCAATGTGGGGGAAACACTATCGGGCCGGCAAGTTAGTGGTTGTCGAGATAAACGAGAAAGAAAAAAGAATTATTCTCAGTCTTGAGGATTTCAATCTTCACCCTCTTCTTTGTAAATATCTCGAAGGCTACTTTTCTACCGTTGTTAAGATGGCCGTGGGTAAACCGACTAATTCCCAGGAGATAAAATGTTCGTTCAGTGGCGGCAAATCCCACGAATATCTAGTCACTTGGTAGCTGAATGACATGGCAACAAAAGAAGAAAATCAACTTTCCCTACTCCTGGACGACCTAACCGCTCTGGAGGAGTATATCCACGACCTTTTTAATTTCTCGCCGTTACCCATTTGTTTCGTCAGTCCGGTGGGCGTAATTCTGGAAGTGAACCCGGCCATGGAAAAGGTGTCTGGTTTTAAGATGGACGAGATCGTGGGCGAGCCGTTGGAGAAAGTCTTTAAAAAAGAAGAAATCGGTTCCTTGGCCAGAGAAACCATAAGAGAAGGGTTTGTTGACGGCAAAGAATTAAGGTTTTTTCCAAAAGGAGGGGAAGAAGTTGTCGTTCAGGTTTTTACCAGAACCAGGAAAGACGAAAAAGGGGAGGTCGTCGGTTACTTCTTGAGTCTGTTTGACTTAACTGGAATCAAAAAAACTGAAGCCGAATTAAAAAGAATTCAGACCGCTCTTTTGAACATCCTTGAGGACACCGAAGAAGCGCGCCGAAAAGCCGAAGAAGAAAAGGACAAAACTCAGGCGATCATCACGAATTTTACTGACGCCCTTTTCTTTTTTGATAAAGACCATCGCCTGGCGCTGATGAACCCTCGGGCCGAGATTTTTTTTAAAATAAAGAAAGAAAAAGTGATCGGAGAATCCATTAATAGGCTTTACGAGCTTCCCGAACTCCGCGCTTTAATTAAATTTTTGGGCGAAGGAATAGAGGAAGTTTCTCGAAAGGAGTTTCCTCTCACGGAGGATTTCATCCTTGAGGTCTCCGTGATTTCGATGAAACGCGACAGCGTTGATCTGGGAGACTTGGTTGTTCTTCACGACGTTAGCCGAGAGAAGATGGTAGAAAAACTCAAAACAGAATTCGTTTCTTTGTCGGCTCATCAGTTGAGAACGCCTCTCTCGGCGATCAAATGGAGCTTGATGATGATTTTGGATGGCGACTTAGGAGTGATTAACAAGGGTCAGAAGGATATTTTGGAAAAAACCTATCAGTCTAACGAAAGAATGATTGCTTTGATCAATGACCTTTTAAATTTGGCCCGGATCGAGGAAGGCAAATATGCTTTGAGCCTGGCCCCGGCCGATATTGTCAAAATTTGCCAATCGATTGTTGACCTGAGCGAGGAATCATTCAAAAACAAGGGAATAAAGCTCCGCTTCAATAAACCAGCTAAAAAAACCATTCAAGTTTTGGTCGACGAAGAGAAGCTTAAGCTAGTCATCCAAAACCTACTGGACAATGCTTTCAAATATACTTTCAAAAACGGTCGCGTCTCTTTGTCCTTAAAAGAAATCGATAAAGGGGTGCGAATCGAAGTTAAGGATACGGGGATGGGCATTGTTGGAAAAGAACAAAAAAGAGTTTTTTCTAAGTTCTTCCGGACAAACGAGGCGGTTTTGGTTGAGCCGGCCGGCAGCGGGCTCGGTCTCTATATGGCCAGGAATATTATTGAGGGTCACGGCGGAGAAATCGGCTTTATTTCAAAGGTCGGCCAAGGAACAACTTTCTATTTTAGTCTGCCTAAGGAAAAAATTGCCAAAGCCTAATAGGCTTTCTTTTGACGAGGTTCTTTGATACAATTAATTTGTGACTATGAAAAAAATTCTCATCATTGAAGACGAAGAGATCATGCTTGATCTCATCCGGCGAAAGATGACCAGCGAGGGCTATGAGGTTATTGTGGCTAGAGACGGAGAAGAGGGGCTGAGGCTGATTAAAGAGGGTCAGCCCGACTTGATTTTACTCGATCTTATCATGCCCAAAAAAGATGGATTTTCGGTTATGGCCGAGGTTCAGAAAGACGAGGTGTCAAAAAAGATCCCTATCATTATTGTCTCTAATTCTGGACAGCCGGTGGAATTAAGCCGGGCCAAAGAGCTGGGAGCCAGAGATTGGCTGGTGAAAACCGAGTTCGACCCGCGAGAATTGGTCGAGAAGGTAAGAAATATCCTCTCCGAGCCTATTTCTTGATTTTCGCGCTACTACGCTCAAATTAAGAAATGTCCTCGCTGAGGGTAAATAAGCAAGCTTAGCCTCGCTAAGGCGAGGTAAGCAAGCTTAGCCTTTTCGCAAAGCGAAAAGGTTAGCGGAATTAACACATGTCAAATACATGTCACGGAAAATCTTAATTATTGAAGACGATCTATTCTTAAGGGAATTGATGTCTAAAAAACTGGTGGGCGAGGGCTATCAGATTTCTGGGGCCACCGACGGCGAAGAAGGAATTCGGAGCGTCAAGTCGGAAAAACCAGACCTGGTTTTGCTTGATCTAATTCTCCCCGGAATTGACGGTTTCGAAGTTCTCGCCAGAATAAAACAGGATCCGGAAATAGCTCAAACTCCGGTCATCGTTCTCTCTAATCTGGGCCAGAAAGAAGATATTGAACGGGGCATAAAACTCGGGGCGGTTGACTATTTGATCAAAGCCCATTTTACCCCGGGCGAGATTGTCGAGAAAATTGCCAGCGTCTTCTCAAAAGATATCTAACATGATTCTTTTTCTCTACGGACAGGATAGTTTTCGGTCTCGAAAGAAACTGAAAGAAATTATTGAACAGTATCAAAAAGTCCGCCACGGCGGACTTAGTTTGTTTTATACAGAAGATAATTTCAGTAATTTTAAAAGCCAGATAGAAAACCAATCCGTGTTCGTTGAGAAAAAACTGGTCGTGATCGAGAACGTTCTCGCTAATCGGGATTTGAGTCAGAAGTTTTTAGAGTATCTTAAGGAAAAAGAGAAACTTTTGCGTGACGACATCCTGATTTTTTTTGAGGCAAAAGAATTCAATTCAAATAACTCTCTTTTTACCTTCTTAAAAAAAACCGCTCAGACTCAAGAATTTAAACCGTTAGCTTTACCGGCCTTAAGACTTTGGATCAGGCAAGAGGTCAAGGAGCAAGGAACGGAAATCGAGGATCTGGCCATTGATCAGTTGATCACCTTTTTTAATAATGATCTTTGGAGTCTTTCCAATGAAATTAAAAAACTCGCCAGCCTCAAAGCTGGTCGAAAGATTGAAGTTTCAGACATTGGCCTTTTGGCCAAGCCCAAGATTGAGACCAATATTTTTAAGACGATCGACGCGGTGGCAGCCGGCGATAATAAGAAGGCCCTAAAATTGATCAACCAACACCTTGAGGGGGGAGATTCGCCGATTTATCTTTTGACGATGATCAGCTACCAATTCCGCAATCTTCTTTTAGTTAAGGATCTGCTGGAGAAGAAGAATTCTCTGGACGTCATTTTGAAACTCACCAAGCTCAACCCATTTGTCGCTCGAAAGGCCTACTTTCTCTCACAGAAATTTACCTTCAAAAGACTCAAAGTAATCTACTCCCAAATTTTAGACACCGACTTTAAGATAAAAACGGGGAAGATCTCCCCCCGTCAGGGCTTAGAGCTGATGATTTCAGAGATCTAGGCTTGTTTTTCTTCGGATCTTTTCACTAAATGACTGGCTCTCGATATCTTTCGGGAGGCCTTATTCTTTTTGATGACGCCGATTTTAGCCGCTTTATCTAAGGCCTGGGAGATCTGGGGCAGAAGGTTCTTGGCTTCAATGACCTTCTTCTGAGCCAAAAGCGACTCAATCATTTTTTCGAGTTTCTTGATTTTGTTTTTAGCCAGCTGGTTTTGCTTTCTTCTTCTTCCGCTTTGGCGCCAAGCCTTTTTGGCCGATTCGGTTATGGGCATGATGATTTAATATAGCATAGTTGGGTAAATAATCAACTATTCTCTTTCGGAGCCACCGAATCTTTTATCTTCTTGACGAGGTCACGGATTTGGGCCGCTCTTTCAAAATCGAGGCTTGTGGCCGCTATTTTCATCTCTTTTTCTAAGAGATCCAGATCGTGGACAACCATGAATTCCAATTCAACCGGTTTTTCGGTTTGGCCAAAAGACCAGTTACGAATCGCCTTGGAAACAGCCCGAGGCTTAATCCCATGTTTTTTATTATAGTCTAACTGGATCTTTCTTCTCCGGGTGATTTCCTTTAGGGCCCGAGCCATGGACCCCGTGGTTTTGTCGGCATAGAGAATGACCCGTCCCTCTAAGTGTCGAGCGGCTCGGCCCATCGTCTGGATCAGAGTTGTCTCCGATCTTAAGAACCCCTCCTTATCCGCGTCGAGAATGGCCACGAGGCTAACCTCGGGCAAATCCAGCCCCTCTCGTAAAAGATTAATTCCTACCAAAACGTCAATCTTGCCTTCTCTTAATTCTTTGAGGATATTTGGTCTTTCTAACGTTTTTGTTTCTGAATGCAGCCAGCGGCTCGAGACGCCCTTTTCTCGAAAGAAGTCATCAAGATCCTCCGCCAGCCTTTTAGTGAGGGTAATAACTAAGATTCGTTCTTTTCTCCGAGCCCGGGATCTAATTTCGTCAACCAGATTATTTAACTGGTTCCTAGTGGGGCGGATTTCGATTCGCGGTTCTAATAGACCGGTGGGACGGATCAGTTGTTCTACAAAAAAGTGTTTGGCCCGGCATTTTTCGAATTCTCCGGGCGTGGCCGAGACATAGATAGTTTGAGGCGATCTTTGTTCAAACTCAGAATAAGTTAACGGTCGGTTATCAACCGCCGAAGGCAGGCGAAAGCCGTAATCGACGAGGATCTTTTTACGGGCTCGGTCCTGAAGAGACATGGCCTTAATTTGCGAACAGGTTAGGTGGGACTCATCAATGAAAACCAGGAAGTTGGGATTGGCGAGACGAAAATAATCCAGCAGGGTAAAAGGCGCCTGGCCGGGTTTCCGGAATTCTAAATGCCGGGAGTAGTTTTCGACCCCGCGGCAATAACCGGTTTCTAACATCATCTGCAAGTCGAAATTAGTTTTTTGCTTCAGCCTTTCCGCTTCCAGGAATTTCTTTTGTTTTTTGAAAAAAGAGATTCTCTTCGTCAGTTCGATTCGGATATTTTCAACGGCTAATCTTAATTTATCTTCGGGAGAGATCCAGAACTTAGCCGGATAGAGAGAATAGCTGCTCCGCCCGCTATAGCGAACAGGATTGCCCGGGAGAGAGATCGATATTCGAGCCATCTCTTCTTTCTCAAACTCAATCCGAATAATTTCTTTGCCCGTGACAACCGATATCTCGACGCTTTCTCCCCGAACGCGGAAAGTGCCTGGCTTAAAATCAATATCGTTTCTTTGATATTGCAGAAAAACCAATTGTTCTAAAAACTTCTTTCGGCTGATCTTCTGTCCGACTCTTATCTCGAATTTAATCTCCTGATAAGTTTTTGGCGCCCCGAGATTATAAATACAAGAGACCGAAGCAATCACGACGGCTCCTTTAAAGGAGAGCAATTCTTGGACGGCTTGGTGGCGCAGGCGGTCGATCTCTTCGTTGATCTGGGCGTCTTTTTCGATGTAGGTGTCGGTTTGGGGAATGTAAGCTTCGGGCTGGTAATAATCATAGTAAGAAACAAAATAGTGGACCGGATTCCGGGGAAAAAACTCTTTGAATTCCTGATAGAGCTGGGCCGCCAGCACTTTGTTCGGTTCGATTATCAGAGCGGATTTTTGCGTGTTGGCAATGACATTGGCCATGGTGAAGCTCTTGCCCGACCCCGTTACCCCCAAAAGCACCTGGTGTTTAGCCTTGGCTTCCAGATTTTCAACCAGTCTTTTAATGGCTTGGGGCTGATCGCCCGCGGGCTTAAAAGGCGAGGAAAGTTTGAATTTCATGCTAGAATTATCATAGCAGGCTTTGCCCGATATAACAGACCAAAAGATGTTAGGGAAATTATTATATCAATTTAAAGGCGTCGTCAAGAAACTTTTGCCGACTTTTTTGATCAGCGGGTATCATCTTGGCTTGGCTTTTTTAGCCGCTCTGGTCTATCGTTTTCCGGGCAAGAAAATCAAAGTCATGGGGGTGACCGGCACCAACGGCAAATCCACCGTCGTCGAGATGCTCTCCCGCATTTTTGAGGAAGCCGGTTTTAAGGTCGCTTCTCTTTCTTCAATCAGGTTCAGAATTCTGGGCCGGGAAGAAGTCAACGACAAGCGCATGACCATGCCGGGCCGCTCTTTTGTCCAGGGATTCTTAAGGAGAGCCAAAGACCAGGGCTGCTCCCAGGTCATCCTAGAGGTGACTTCAGAGGGCATCAAGCAGCACCGCCACGAATTTATTGATTTTGACACGGCGGTCTTTACCAACCTGTCTCCCGAGCACATCGAGTCGCACGGATCGTTCGAAAAATATCGGCAGGAAAAAGGAAAGTTATTCAGAGCAACCAAAAATATCCACGTCCTCAATCTTGACGACGATAATCTCGATTTCTTCTGGCGCTTTCCGGCCAAAGAAAAGTGGGGGTACTGCTTAAAAAATCCAAATTCTCCTTCGACCCCGAGCTCAGGACCGAGGGGCAAAGTACAAATTCCAAATAAATTCCAAAGTACAAATTCCAAATTCCAAACCATCAAAGCAGACAACGTGGAAATTTTAGCCGATGGCTCAAAGTTTACCGTTGGCAGCTCGGAATTCAAGCTAAATTTATTGGGAGAGTTCAATATTTGCAACGCTCTGGCCGCCATCGCCGCCGCCCAGTCGCAGGGGATCGGCCTGGAAACCTGCAAAAAGGCCCTGGAGAAAATGGAAGGGATGCCGGGACGGATGGAAGAAGTGATCAGAGAGCCCTTCCGCGTCTTGGTGGACTACGCCTTTACCCCCAACGCCATCCAGAAGGTCTACGAAACCATTTCTCAGACAATCAAATCTCCCGACCCCAATTCCAAGATGATCTGCGTTCTGGGGTCCTGCGGCGGCGGTCGGGACAAATGGAAGAGACCGGTCCTGGGAGGGATCGCCGCTAAATACTGTCAGGAAATTATTCTGACTAACGAAGATCCTTATGACGAAAATCCCCAGGAAATCATTGACCAAGTCGCCAAGGGCGTTGAGAGTATCAGCATTAATCAGTTGAATCAGCATAAATCAGTGGTCTATAAAATTATCGATAGAAGAGAAGCAATCGCCAAAGCTTTAAACCTGGCAAAAGATGGCGATACGGCAATAATCACCGGCAAGGGCTGCGAACCCTCGATTTGCCTTGCGGACGGGAAACAGATACCTTGGGATGACAGGCAGGTGGTTAGAGAAGAGTTTCAAAAATTACAAAAAACAAGCGGCCATTGATTTTATTTTGAAAAAAGAAGATTTCGTAAAAATTAATGACTGGTCATGGGAAATCCCTCAATCTTTTCGAGAAGATATGAGGGTTCCGGCGCGGATTTTCGCTTCGGGAAAGATTTTGGAAAAAGTAGAACCAGAGGCGATAAATCAGGTAATTAATGTTGCCGCCCTTCCCGGAATCGTTAAATATTCTTTAGCCATGCCCGATCTTCATACCGGTTATGGTTTTGTTATTGGCGGAGTGGCAGCTACCAAGTTGCCTGACGGCATAATTTCACCAGGCGGAATTGGTTATGACCAAAATTGCGGAGTCAGATTATTGAAATCCGAATATACCGAAGCAGAAATTAAGCCATATTTAGAGAAATTAGCAACAGAGATTCAAAAAGAAGTGCCTTCGGGTCTTGGCCAAAGCGGACAGATTAAACTTTCTGGAAAGGAAATGGAAGAAATTTTAGAGGGAGGAGTGCCTTGTCTGGTCAAAAAAGGATATGGTGTGTCAGAGGATGTTGAGAATTGCGAAGAGGGGGGACGAATAGAAGAAGCTGATGCGTCGGCAGTCTCCGGACACGCTAAGGATCGAGGAAAAAATCAGCTTGGGACTTTGGGCAGCGGGAATCATTTTTGCGAAGTGCAAAAAGTTGAAGAAATTTTTGACGAAGAAACGGCCAGGGTTTTCGGATTATTTAGGGGCCAGGTTGTGGCGATGGTCCATACGGGCAGTCGGGGACTGGGGCATCAGAACTGCACCGATTATTTGAAGATAGCGATGGGGGTAATGCCCAAATACAACATAACGGTGCCAGACAGAGAATTGGCTTGTGTTCCCTTTAATTCATCAGAAGGACAAAAGTTTTTTCAAGCAATGGCCGCCGCCTGTAATTTTGCCTGGGCAAATAGACAGATGATCACGCATTATATAAGAAAAGCTTGGAGCTCAGTTCTGGGAGAAAAATCAGAATTAAAATTACTTTACGACGTAGCCCATAACATTGCTAAAATTGAAGAACACGAGGTTAATGGAGAAAAAATGAAATTAATAGTTCATAGAAAGGGCGCGACCCGGGCTTTTCCACCAGGTCATCCGGGGATTCCCCTTATCTATAAGGATACTGGGCAACCAGCAATTCTTCCGGGATCGATGGGAACCGCCTCCTATATTTTGGTTGGCTCTAAAGAAGGGAAAGAAAGTTTTTATTCTACGGCTCATGGCGCCGGCCGGGCAATGTCGCGCCATCAGGCCGCCAAAATGAGTTCAGGTCAGGAAGTAGTAAGGGGGCTTGAAAGGCAGGGGATTATTATCAAGTGCCGATCATGGCAGGGCATCGTCGAAGAAGCCCCCTTTGCTTACAAGAACGTGGATGAGGTGGTGGAAGTGGTCCATCAAGCCGGGCTTTCAAAAAAAGTAGCTCGTTTGGCCCCCCTGGCCGTCATTAAGGGGGAATAGAAGCGCGCCCGGGCAAGTATTGCCGAAGAAGCCCTAATCACTTATGATTATGAGGTAAGCAAGTCTTAGAATGTTAAACTTTGGGCCCAAAATTGAAGATGAAAAAAAAGAGATTGGCCAAATCAATCAGGAAATTTATTCGTCGAGAAAAAGCGCGGATTCGCCGCGAGGTTTTGGATTCGAAGAAACAAGAACAATTAATCCAAGAGCTTTGCCATAAATGAAGGTTAAAGAAATCTACAATTTAGCCGTCAAGATGGGCCGGGAGGCAGACTTTCGTCCGGTTGAACAGATCGATAAATTATTAAAATGGAGGAAAGAAAAGTTCGATAAGATGTCCTCCGAAGAAAAGACGGAGTTTGACCAGGAGTCTCTGGAGAATCCCTACTCCGATAGCCGGATTCTGCACTTGGCCGAAGATCGGGAGATAAAACGAGCTCTGGTTGGCATTGATATTGATCCCGCCGAAATTTTATTGGCCAAAGAATTGGGCAATATTGATTTAATTATCTCTCACCATCCTTTGGGCAAAGCTTTGGCCAGCCTGCACGAGGTGATGGAATTGCAGTGCGACGTTCTCAGTCAGTACGGCGTGCCCATCAACGTGGCCGAGGGCCTGATGCGGGAGAGAATTTCAGAAGTAGCTCGCCGGGTTGGTTCCGGCAATCACCAACAAGTGGTGGATACGGCCAAACTTTTAGGCTTTAATCTGATGTGTTCGCATACAGTGGCCGATAATCTGGCCGCCCGCTTTTTAAAAGAAAAAATTGAGAAGGCCAGTCCGGAGAGAATCAGCGATTTGATGAAGCTTTTGCGGGAAATCAAGGAATATCAGATAGCGGCCAAGCTTTGTGCCGGGCCCAAGATTTTCGTCGGCCAATCCGATAATCGTTGCGGTAAAATTGCCTTAACGGAGATTACCGGCGGTACCGAAGGCTCGCCCAAGCTCTATGAAAAAATGGCCATCGCCGGCCTCGGCACCATTATCGGCATGCACATGTCTGAGGAAGGCAAGAAAGAGGCAGAAAGCGCTAACCTGAACGTCGTCATCGCCGGTCACATGTCATCTGATTCATTAGGGATGAATCTTTTTCTGGACGAATTAGAGAAGCAGGGAATGGAAATCATTCCTTGTTCCGGATTGATCCGCGTTTCGAGAGCCAAATAATTGCGTAAATGTCCCTCGCTTTTTACTAAACCCGCGTGAGCGGGTTTTTTTCTTTCTTGACAATTGTAATTATTCTTAGTAGAGTTGGCCTATTCCAAATCCAGAGAGGAGATCGTAATGAACCGCTTGTGTATCTGCTTGTTTCTAGTTTTTGCTCTTTCCGCCTGCGCTTCGTCAGTTTCTGCCCCAGCCCCTGCTCCATCGTCGGCACCCCAACCGACATGCCTCATCGCTTTGGAGCAGAAGAATCCGCCGCCGCTCTCTCAAGAAGCGCAGGCCCAAGGGATCGGGCAGCGCTGGTCGCCGGTCAGCGGAGACATCTTCAAAGAGGACGGCGCGACTGTCACCTATGCGGGCGTGAAGATTTCCTTTGGCGTCGAAGGTTATGTCGCCAAAACGGGGTCTCAAACAGCGACAGCAAAAGCCGCTAAAGAAGAATCCGTGGAGCTGGCGCTTTCTTGCGGAAACATGACAATACGAGTTTTTCTCAAGTACGACGGGAGTCGCTGGCACTCCCTGGAGTATTTCAAGAAGGAGGGTTCCCAGGCGTAGGCAAAACGAAACAGCCGCTCAGAAGACCGAGCGGTTGTTTTCATTCTAACCAGAAAATCTGCTAAGATGAACTTGTCATGATGAAAAAATATTCTTCCAATCGGGCCCAAAAAGGCAAAACCGCTTTTCGGACGCCGGACAGAATCTGGGCGGGCGGAAAAATTAAAAAAACCCCGATAAGAGCGAAGTCGGTGCGCTATCGTTTTAGCGCCGCTTCTCGGCAAGTCAAACGGAAAGCCGTTTGACCATATAAGTATTCTGGAGTTTGTAGCCGAGTTTGCGAAAATAGCCCCTGACGCCGACGCTGGAGATAACAGCGATTTTTTTAATTCTGAATTCCTTTAAAGCGATTTTTTCCGCTTCTCTCACCAATTTTTTTCCCAGGCCTTGGTGCTGGGGCGAGTTTTTTTGCTTTTGGCCGAGACCAATTGCTTGGCCGTAAATGTGAACTTCGCGGATCAAAGCCGCACCTTTTAGCGCCGGGAAAATTGCGGGAGGTCCGACCTCCTCTGTTTTTGGCAGGCGGAGACGGAGAAGGCCGTAAAGATGTTTACGGTTCTTGTCCTCGAAGCTTAAAAAGATTTCTTTGCCGCCGGAAGCTTGGTAATCCTGACGGAAAAGCAAAAGATTTTTACTAACAGAAGGATTCTCTTTTGGTTCACGGCACCGAACGCAAAGACATTTTAAATTTTCCTCCCCCATCTCTTTTTTAATCAGCTCTCGGAGGTTGGAAACCTTAGTCGGACCCTCAACGATCCGGGGAGCGGGAATGTCGCGGATAATTCTTTCAATCCGGACATAAAGAGGGACCCGTGACTTTATCGTCTTGATGATTTTAACCAGAGCTTTAATTTTATACGGCCTATAGTTTCCCCGAAGATACCAGAGATAGAGAGGAGCTTCTTTGATAATGGCGCAGGGGTAGATCTTTAAATAATCCGGTTGAAACCTCGGGTCTTTAAATAATTCTTCGGCCATCGTCATTTCTCTTTTTGGGCTGGCGCCCGGCAAATTAAGCATCATTTGGTAAGAAACTTTAAAGCCGGCGTCTTTCAAAAGCTTGGTCGCTCGGACGATTTCTTCAACTCCGTGCCCCCGCCGGACCAATTTTAGGACATTTTCTTCCAGACTTTGAACGCCCAATTCAACCTTTGTCACTCCGAGCATTCTTAGTCTTTTTATTTCTTTTTGGTTAATCCAATCCGGCCGAGTCTCAATTGAAAGCCCGACGATGCGGTTTTCCGCTTTTTCGTTAGTTCTTTGAACAACTAATAGGTTTTGGGTTTTTCCTTCTACTTTTTTATATTCGTTTGCTCCTTCAAAGCATCTTTTAACGAACCAGGTTTGGTAGTTCTTCGGGTAAGCCGACCAGGTGGCGCCGATGATCCTTAGGTCGATTTTACCAATCGGGTGACCTTGGGCTTCGAGAGCTCTCAGTCTCTCTTGAAACTGTAAATAAGGGTCAAAATTTAGCCTTTTGGCTCTTTCCACGGCCGGCTCGCCCGAGAGATAGCTTTTAGGGATGCCTTTTTCCAGAGGGCAGAAAACGCAGGCGGCCGGGCAGGGGTAGGCTTTGGTCAGGAGCGAAATATTAACGATCCCGGAAAGCGAACGGATTGGTCGAGTTCGTAAAAGTTTTTCCAGAAACAGACTTTCTTTGAACTTTCCTGTTTTTACCAGTTTATGATAGGCTTCAAGCAGGATCGAGTTTTTTGGACAGGCGACGCCATATTTTTTAGCCCATCGGCGTTTTAATAAAGCTAAATCTTCCAGTTTGGTCACCCGGTTTTTGATCAAGTTTTTAATTATTATTTCTAATAAAACCATGAAAGAGAGGCTAGCCAAAGAATTATTAGAGAAGACAAAAAAAGATTATAATTTGATTGCCGAGGAGTTTTCCCGGACGCGGCGCAACCTTTGGTCAGAACTCTTTGCTGTTTTTAAAGATTATACCAAAGAAAAGGACAAAGTCTTAGACGTTGGCTGCGGCAACGGCCGGTTTTTAGACTTGCTCGGCCAAAAGAAAATAGATTATATCGGCGTTGATAATTCAGAAGAACAGATCAGAGAAGCCCAAAAGAAATATCCGGACAGAAACTTCCTGGTGGCCGACGCTTTAAATCTGCCGTTTCCCAATGATTCTTTCGATAAAGTTTTTTTGATCGCCGTTTTGCACCATATTCCCAGCATAAATTTAAGGATAAAAGTTCTGGCTGAACTTCAGAGAGTTTTAAAACCCGGAGGCTTTTTACTTTTAACCGTCTGGCGGCCGCCTTTGGCAGAAATCCTTAAACTGATTTCAAAATACTCTTTTTTGAGATTGATTAGAAGATCTAAAATGGATTTTGGCGACGTCCTTGTTCCCTGGGGAAGCCGGGTTGAAAGATACTATCATTTTTTTAAAAAGAGTGAGATTATGGAATTAGCTAACCGGGCTGGTTTTAAGACGCTCAAGTCAGAAATTGTCAGGAATCAAACCGGCAAAAGATCAAATCTTTATTTGATTGCCCAAAAGTCCCCGTAGTTCAATTGGATAGAATGCCTCCCTCCGAAGGAGGAGATTGTGCGTTCGAGTCGCACCGGGGACACAAGAGGTTTTAGTGAACTTCATAAAACGTAAAGACGTAAAGTATCAGATACTTTACGGGTGTAAAAGAAATTATTATTATAGTAAAAAATGTATATTCGACCTAAATATCACGAAGACGGCGTCTATCATGTTTATAACCGCGGGGTGGCAAAGCTGCCGATTTTTCTGAAAGACAGCGACTATTTTGATTTCAAGCAAATAATGCGCTATCTCCTGGTTGGTTTCCCTGAACCAGAAGACAAGAGATTAAGCTTTTCCCGCCGGTGGCGGGCAGAAAATAAGCCGGTATCGTTTACGGCTGATCCATCCAGCAACGGGATGTTTAAAGGCGTTCTGGATTTATTGGCTTATTGTTTAATGCAAAATCATTTCCATTTTCTGGTACGGATTCGTAAAGTATCTGATACTCTACAGTTGCCAATTTCCGAATTTATCAAAAGACTAGGAATTACTTATTCCCGTAAATTCAATCACGATAACCAGCGGGTGGGACCGATTTTTCAGGGAAGATTTAAAATTAAGGAAGTTGGCACTGATGAATTAGTAATTCATACAGCGCGATATATACATATCAACCCAATAATGGCTGGACTGGTTAAGAGACCGGAAAATTGGAAACATAGTGATCTTTTGGAGTACTTTAATTTTCAACCAGCAGCACCCAACACCATGTCTAAACCGTTATTCGTTTTGGAATATTTTAACCGAAGCCCAAAGGCCTATCGAGATTTTGTCGAAGCCCAATTCACCGAACAAGATTATCAAAAAATTTCTAGTATTGCTTTAGAAAATAAGCCTTAGACCTGTAAAGTGTAAAGTATCTGATACTTTACACTTTAAATCCTTGCGGGGACACTGACGAAATAATAAATTAACCAATCACAATATGAATCAAGAAATCCATTGTTCTAAACCAAGAACCTTGGTTGTTACCTGGACTGAGAAAAAGGAAGTCCGGGCGACCAAGGCCGTAATTCACGTCACCCTTGAGAGTAAAAAGATCATTTTTGGAGATGCGGCTATGAAGGAGGCGTCCGAACTCAATAGTCTGGTGGCTCAAATCAAGTCGATCGAGGGCATGGTCGAGTCCGACATTAGCCTTATTGGCGTCTCAACCTCGGTCGAAGGTGGTGTTATTAACAAGTCCTCCGTCAGTTATCAAATTACCATTTCGGTAAAAAACCTAGAAGTCCTATCATCGGTTTTCAACGTGCTTTTAGCCGATAAAGACGCCAAAGTAAAAAACATTTCTTGGCATTATCCAGTCGTTCCGGAAAGAGAGACATTGATGGAGACGGCCATCGCCAGAGCTAAAGAAAAGGCAGAGAGAATCGCTCGTTTCTTGGGAATTAAAATCAGCGGTGTTTATAGTTTTGAAGAAGAGCCATCCCGTTATTTTGGTTCGACCCGCCTTGAGAAATCAATTGGTGTCCGACCGCCGAATTACCTCGATTTCGAAGTTTCCGCGATCACCGAGATATCCCTAACGGTTAAAGTAGAATACCTGATTGACTAAGGGCGATAATATCCTATACTGGGATTGAGGAGGGGGTGCGGGATGCTATTCCCTAAGGACAAATAGTTTTAATGAAGGAGACTAAAGGCGCCTTTCCGGCCATGTCCGGCGGGATCAAAAGACATGCCGAATTCATCAAGACCATTCCTCCCTCCTCAATAAAGATTCCCCCGCTTTGCGGGGGAGTTTTTGTTTCCTAGAAGAATGCCTTCGTGGTAAAATGAAAGAGCCAGAAAATGAAAAAAACAGCCAATAACAACCTCTATTTTTCCGTTTCGGACCATGATCCCAGCGATAAAGCCAGACTACAAAGGATGACGGCCGAATTTAAAATGGGATTTCATTTTCTTAAACGTTTGAAGAAAGAAAGAGTGGTTTCTTTTTTCGGTTCTCATTTGGACAAAGAAGATGAAAAAGAATACAAACAGGCGAGAGCTTTGGCAAAAATGCTGGTAAAACAGGGAATGGTTGTTCTGACGGGCGGCGGACCGGGCATCATGGAAGCAGCTAACCGCGGGGCCCTGGAGGCCGGCGGCCGGTCCCTGGGCCTCAACCTTGAGTTTCCCGATGGCGAACAAAGGAATAAATACGTTAAAGAAAGCGCCGATTTTCACTACTTGTTTGTCAGGAGAATGATGCTGGCTCACGCGGCCCAAGCTTACGTTTTTTTTCCCGGAGGATTTGGCACTCTCGATGAATTTTTTGAAATCAGCACTTTGATTACCACCAAAAAACTTCATTATGCCATTCCGGTCGTTCTTGTCGGCCGAGATTACTGGCAGTCCCTTAAACAATGGCTGGAAGCCTTCCCGATGAAAAAATACCAGGCAATTTCTGCCAAAGAATTTTCTTTTTGGAAAATTGTTGATAATGAAAAAGAAGCTTTTGAACTATTAAAAGACATTTCACCGTATTATTTTCGTCACGAATCAGTTTAGGCAAAGGTCGACAAAACTTTAAGACAAAATTTACTAATATAGCGGGCGGGACGCCCGATATATCATACTCGCTATGAGTTGCGGACACTGCGAAAATCATGAAAATCTGGGAGAGCTAATCGGCAAGGTGAGCCATTATTTTGACAAGGCGGGCGTGGCCGTGATTGAATTATCCGGACCCCTGAAAGCAGGTGATCAGATCAGGATTGTCGGCGGAGAAACTGACTTCACCCAAGAGGTGGATTCCATGGAGATAGAACATCAGAAGATTCAAGAAGCAAAGAAAGGAGATTCAGTTGGCTTGAAAGCGGCTCAGAAGGTTCACGACGGCTACAAAGTGTATAAAGTTTAAATCCCAGGTCTTATTCCATGTTTTCAAAGGCTCAAAAAATCCTAGGCTTAGTTTTGCTTACGGCGGGCCTGGCCATCATTGTTTGGGGTCTTTATTCTTCTTTTCAGATTTTTACGGCCAAAGTTCAGCCACCAGAGATTTTTGTGCTTCCACTCCAGGAAAAAATGAGTCCGGCCAAATCAAGCGCAAACTCTTTGCTCGGCGGCTTGATGGGTGTTGATATTGAAAAGGTCATGGGCAGCGAAATTCAAAAGATTCTTCCGGCAGACTATTTGCCGCGATTGTTGAATCTTCTGAGTTGGTCGGTTTTCAGCGGTATTTTGTTTTTTGGCGGCAGCCAGCTCGCCGGCCTGGGCATAAAACTGATAAAATAATACCCCTTGACTAAGGCCGAATATCTGTTACAATCTAGCCAGCCGAGAAGTTTCGTCTTAATCAGTTTTAGTTTCTAATTCGAGCCTCAGCGAGAATTAAGGTTCTCGCAAAGCGAGGTTCTTAAGACAAAAAGCGAGTTAAGTACGAGCGACTAGGCAAAGGTCGTTTTAGTCATTTAGCGCAATTCATTAAAGCAAATGTTTCAGAAATTTAATCCTGCCGGAGGAAGCTTTGAGCGAAAAATGTATCAAGGAGATTGGACCTGCTCAGAGTGCGGAGCCAAGATTACCGAACTCCCCTTCCAACCCTCGGCCGATAGACCAGTCTATTGCCGAGAGTGCCATTCAAAAAAGAGAGAATCTTTTGGCAGATAAGCAAGCTTAGCCTCGCTAGGGTGAGGTAAGCAAGCTTAGCCTCGCTAGGGCGAGGTAATCTAAAGGGAAAACGGGCTTTGACGCCCGTTTTCCCTTTGTTCTATCAACTGATTTATAAATCTTGACTAGTTAATTGTTTTGTCTTAAGATGTGGGAATTTGAGGCGGGGCAAGATTGACATCTCATTGAGGCGGGTTTAAGATGTCATGTGTAAATTGCCAGCAAGGTTTTTGGTGTAAAAGACTAATATGATGAATCAAGGGAATATTTTCCTGACCAAGGAGGGAAGGACAAGATTAGAACGAGAATTCGCTGAGCTTTTGCGGCTTAAGGTTTTTAAAACCAGTGGCGAATCACCGCGAATTTTTCACTCAGAAGATATTAATCCGGAGTTTTTAGCTTTTCAGGAAGACATGGATTTATTAGACGCGCGCATCATCGAACTTGAGGCGATCTTAAAAGGTGCCCAATTAATAAAACCACCACCCAAAGATCAGCAAAACCTGATCAGCCTTGGCGCCAAGGTCATGATTGAGATTGACGGCGAAGAAGATGAATTTGAAATTATCGGTAGCCTCGAGGCCAGCCCTTCTCTGGGCAAGATCAGTAACGAGTGTCCGGTGGGGAAAAACTTATTGGGGCACAAGGTGGGAGACGAGGTTATTGTTGGTACCAACCCCAAAATCGTTTACAAGATTAAAAAAGTTAAATACTAGAGATGGGAGAAATGAAGCCTTTTATCAGGTTTTTCACCGAAGTCGGCAAGCTCCGGAAGGTTCCGCGACGCGGCGGGGTTCTGATCGGCTCAAAGTCGCCCTCCAGCATCACGGATCATCTTTTTAGGGTCGCTCTCATGGCTTTGGTTTTGGGCCGGGAAAAGAAGGGAAACTTAAATATGACCAAGGTCTTGGAAATGGCCTTGGTTCATGATCTTTGCGAGCTTTATACGGGCGATAAAAGTCCCTATGACCACAATTCGATTTTACCCGGGGACAAGAAGAAATGGCCGGAGTTATTTGATCGGTGGCCGAGACTGACAACCCTGGAGAAAAAAAGAAAATCTTTGCAGAAATATAAAAGCGAAGGGACGGCTCTCGATAAATTACTCAAGGGTTTACCTCCGGATATCAAGAGAGAAATTAAAAACAGTTGGGCGGAATACGAGAAAGGCTTGACCAAAGAGGCAAGATTCATGAAACAGATTAACCGCCTGGAAACCCTTTTGAGCGCATTAGAATACGGTCGGGAAGAAAAAATCCGTGTTTATAAATCTTGGTGGGTCGGTTCGAAAGAAAGGATTGATGACCCGACTTTAATTAAGTTTATGGATTCTCTCGCCAAAGAATTTCCTTCGAAGAGATAGAGGCGGTCCCGTGACGAAAAACCAGGAGTTGGCAAAAATATTTTCCGAAATCGCTGTCTTTCTTAAAATGGACAGCATCGCCTTTCGGCCTCAGGCTTATGAAAAGGCGGCTTTTGCTCTCGAAACCCTAAATCAAGACGTTGAGGAGATTTATCAAAAGAAAGGAATCCACGGCTTAAAAGAGATTCCCGGGATCGGTTTGACCATCGCCGAGAGAATCGAGGAATATCTAAAAACTGACAAAATTAAATATTATCAAGAACTCAAAGAAAAGATGCCGGTTAATCTTGAGGAGCTCCTTGCGGTTGAAGGCATTGGTCCCAAAATAGTGAAAGAACTCTATCGCCGCTTGAAGATAAAAAACCTCGGGGAGCTGGAAAAAGCGGCTAAGAACGGGAAGATTCGTTCCTTGGCCAATTTTGGCGAAAAGACGGAAAAGAATATCCTGCAGAGCATCGAGTTCCTACGGCGAAGCCGTGACCGTGGCCGGTTTTTACTAGGAGAGATTCTGCCCGAGATAGAAGAGATCATTCTCAAACTCAAAGAGCTAAAAGAGGTGAAAAGAATTAGTCTGGCCGGATCATTGCGGCGACGCCAGGAAACGATTGGCGATGCCGATATTTTAGTCGTCAGTCAAAAACCCCAGCCCGTCGTCAATTTTTTCGTGACTCTGCCCGGCGTCGTTAAAATCTGGGGTCAAGGGCAGACCAAAGCTTCCATCCGGCTGAGAAGAGGGATTGACATCGATTTAAGAATCGTGCCCAAGAAGAGTTACGGCGCCGCTCTCCAGTATTTCACTGGTTCTAAAGAGCACAATATTATGACCAGGAAGATGGCCATGGAAAAGGGATTAAAACTGAACGAGTACGGTCTTTTTAAGGGGCCAAAAATGATGGCCAGCGAAAGCGAGGAAGATATTTACCGGGCTATTGGCCTTCCTTTGATTGAGCCAGAGTTAAGAGAGGGCCAAGGAGAGGTTGAGGCAGCCCTTCGACAAGCTCAGGGTAAACTACCCGGATTGCCAAAACTAATCGAATATAAGGATATTCGGGGAGATCTTCATTGTCATTCCAGCTGGGACGGCGGCCGCAACACTATTCTCGCTATGGCCCAGGCGGCCCAGCAAAAAGGTTATCAATATATCGGCATTTCCGACCACACGAAATTCCTAAAGATAGAGCACGGGTTAGATGAAAAACAGTTGTTGGCCCAGAGAGAGGAAATAGAAAAACTAAATACTAGATACAAGATACGAAATACTAGATTCAGAATTCTCCACGGTTGCGAGGCCAATATCCTGAATGATGGCTCAATCGACATTAAGGATGAAGCCTTGGCCAAACTCGATTTTGTCATTGCCGGAGTCCACTCCAATCTTAAAATGACCAAAGAGCAGATGACGCGGCGCTTGATCCGAGCCATGAGGAATCCTCACGTTGACATCATTTCTCATCCGACCGGCCGCTTGCTGCAGAGACGGGAAGAATACCAGATTGATCTTGATGCCGTCTTGAGGGTCGCTCAAGAAACAAAAACCGTCCTGGAAATTAATTCTTCTCCGGGGAGACTCGATTTAAAAGACATTAATATCCGCCGGGCCAAATCTTTGGGCATTAAAATGGTCATCAATACCGATTCTCACATGAAGGAACAGATGAGGTTTATCGAGCTGGGGGTGGCCCAGGCCCGGAGGGGCTGGGCCGAGAAGTCCGATATCATTAATTGCTGGCCCTTGGCCAAGCTTTTGAGTTTTTTGAAAAACCACCCTCGCTAATCAGCGAGGGCGGTTTTTATTTAGTCTTTGTCTCTTCGACGATCTGCTGGAAGATTTCGGGATATTTTTGAGCGAGCTTGGCCAAGACCTTGCGATCAATCTCGATATTCTTCTCTTTGAGGCCGTGCATGAAGCGACTGTAAGAAAGGCCGAGGCTTTTGGTGGCGGCCCCAATCTGGATCTGCCAGAGCCGGCGAAATTCTCTTTTTTTGACTCGACGGTCTCGGAAGGCATAACGGCCAGCGTGAAAGAGGGCTTCTTTGGCCTGTCTCAGTTTCGATTTCCTGCCCCAGCGAAAACCCTTCGTCTGTTTTAAGATGTTTTTTCTTCTCTTTTGACTGGTTTTTCCGCCTTTAACTCGGACCATGGTCTAGTAGATAAATTTTTTAATCCTTTTTAATTCCGACTTAGACAGACGGACCATTTTTCTCTTTCGGCGAATCCTCTTGCCCGACTTTTTGGCTAAATAATGATTTAAGCCAATGACGCGGCGCAAGACTTTGCCATTTTTGGTAATCTTAAGGCGTTTCAAAATTGATTTTCTCATTTCGAGTTAGGCGAGAAACAAGGTTCTCGCCAAAGGTGAGGTTCTTATATTTACTGCTTAGAAATAATCATAGTAAAGCCTCTCGAGCCTTTTTTGAGGTCGGTTTCCAGCTTGACGGGAACGCTTTTGTTCAAAATCTCTAGGAACCGACTGACTTTTTGCCTGGCGAGATGGCTCAGGGCCTTCTCTCGGCCGCGCAAAACCATTTCAATGAGAACCTTGTTCCCCTGGTTAAGAAACTTTTCTGCTTGTTTGGCTCTGATTTCCATGTCGTGAGGAGAGATGCCGAATGAAAGCCGAATGCCCTTTATCTGTCCGCCTTTCTGTTTTCTGATTTCTTTCTGTTTTTTCTCTTGCCAATAAAGATACTTTCCGTAGTCACCCAGGCGGCAAACCGGCGGGACAACCTTTTCGGTGACCTGGATTAAATCTAAATGGCGCTCCTGGGCTAGTTGGAGCGCATCTTTTAAACTAACAACTCCCAGCTGTTTTCCCGTTTCGTCAACCAACCTGATTTCGGCGGCCCTTATTTGATTGTTAACCGGCGTTCGCTTTAGAATAATTTTTCGATGAGTTTTTAATTCTAAAAACTATAAACTAGAAGTGGAGGCGCCGAGAATTGCACCCGGGTCCAGGAAATTTTCCCAAAGGAAGACTACAAGCTTAGCCTAATTTTTCTTTGAAGCAGGAAAGACCATTAGGCTGGTTTTCCCGCCAATCTTGGCTTTCGCCAGAAAAGAACACTTTTCTCGATCAAAAATGACACCTAGAATGACCTATCGAGATTGAGTCGTCCCAGATGCTGCTCTAAGCGTAGGCTAGAGCAGGAGAACTGAATGAATTGGCACTTGTTTTTTGCAAGTTTTAACGAGGTCTTGCGCCTCGGCTTGCCTTTCTTGGGGCAGATTTCTGTCGAAGCTTTTCGCCCCCAATTTTGCTTACCTTTTTACGAAGTAAAAAGGCTAAGCTTCGCTTACCCTAGCACATCTTTGATCTCGCGCTTGACATCTCGCTTTCTGATAACCTCTCTCCGATCGATCCTTTTAATGGGTTTGGCGAGGGCAAACTCCAGCTTGATCTTCTCGTCGTTAGTATATAGTTTTAAAGGCACAAATGTCAATCCTTTCTGAGAAATTCTACCCCGGAGATAAAAGATTTCTTTCTTCCTTAAAAGAAGCTTCCGGTCCTTTTCCGGGAGATAGCCCGCCGGAGCATTCTTGGGTTGATAGGCGGGAATATGGCCGCCCACCAGACAGAACTCATCGCCTCGGGCGACGACATAGCTTCCGACCAGACTGGCCCGACCCAACTTGATTGATTTTACTTCCGTACCCAAAAGCACGATTCCGGCTTCGAATTTTTCCAGAATCTCATAGTTGAAAGAGGCTTTGCGATTTTCCGTAAAAACACGCATATATGGGTATTCTAACAGAATTGTGTTAAAGTTAAAACGAAATGATTCGTCACGAACTGCAAAAACTTATTTTAACGGCGCTCAAAGAAGAAAATTTCACTCGGGGAGTATCTCTTAGTATTCCTCTAACCGCGGCCCATGGCGATTATGCCACGAGTCTGGCCTTATCTTTGGCGAAAAAGACCAGACAGGATCCTTTAGAGGTGGCTCAGAGACTTCGGTCTCAAATTCTTAAATTTAAACCAACGACGGGTTTTCTGGAAAAGATCGAAGTGGCTCCGCCCGGTTTTATCAATTTCTTTTTGTCTCCGAGCTGTCTCCAAAAAGAAGTCGAGCAGATCTTAAAAGAAAAAGAAAGATACGGCAGCTTGAAAACGGGTCGGAGTCAGAAAGTTCAAATCGAGTTTATTTCGGCCAACCCGACCGGCCCCCTGACTGTGGGCAATGCTCGGGGCGGCTTCTGGGGAGACGTTCTGGGAAACGTGCTCCAGCGCGTCGGTTTTAAGGTTGAGAAGGCCTATTATATCAATGACTATGGCATGCAGGTCCTAACCCTAGGGCACTCGGTCTTGAAAGACGACCAGGCCAAATACAAAGGAGATTACATTGATTGGTTGAATCAGAAGATCGAAGAGAAAGATCCTTACCGGGCCGGAGAAATGGCCGCTCGGCTGATTATTGATGAATTGATCAAAAAGACCGTGACGAAAATGGGAATTAAATACGACGAATGGATTTCAGAAACCTGGCTGCACCAATCGAAGAGGGTTGAAAAGGCGCTCGCCCTTTTGAAAAAGAAGAACTTGGTTTATGAAAAAGATGGCGCTTCGTGGTTTAAGTCTTCCCAATTTGGCGATCAAAGAGACCGGGTGATCATTAAAAAAGACGACTGGAAGACTTATCTGGCCGGCGATGCTGGCCTCCATTTTTACAAGTTTACCGAAAAGAAATTTACCAAGGTGATTAATATTTGGGGGGCGGATCATTATGGCGATGTTCCAGGTCTGCAGGCCGTGGTTGAGGCCCTGGGTCATAAAGGAAAATTGGAAATTATCCTTCTTCAATTTGTCACCTTGATTGAAAAGGGCAAAGAATTAAAGATGTCCAAGAGGTCCGGGGTCTATGTGACCATGGACGAATTACTTAGAATGGTGGGATTAGACGTGGCCCGGTTTTTCTTTCTACAGAAGTCAGCCGATACTCATTTAAACTTTGACGTAGATTTGGCCAGAGAACAATCAGAGAAAAATCCGGTCTATTACGTTCAGTACGCCCAGGCGCGGATCTGCAGTATTTTAAGAAAGACCAAAGCCCAGAAACTTGTTCCGAAACATCTAAGACTATTAAATCATTCGGCGGAACTGGCTCTGATCAAACAATTGGCTCGCTTGCCCGAAATAGTCCAGGACACGAGCCAGGATTATCAGGTCCAAAGGCTGCCTCAGTATGCTTTGGATTTGGCCGCCAGCTTTCACCACTTTTATCGAGATTGCCGGGTCATTGAGCAAGATCATGATTTAACTCAAGCCAGACTGTCTTTGATCCTCGCCGCCCAGACGGTTCTTAAAAATACCCTTGACTTGATGGGCATCTCGGCTCCAGAAAAAATGTAGCGTGACATATCAGACAGACGGTCGTTAGTATTATTGTGCCAAGAGGCGGATATAGTCGTCCGTTTTTGGTTTCCTGTGGTTGAAAAAACAACGGGAAAGTGATAGTTTAAAGGATGCGTTTAAAAAATCACTATTGGTTTTTACGACACGGTCAAACGACCTGGCATCACCCGGATTTGTCTTACCCCGCCGATAACCTGACCTCGGTCCGGTTGAGCCCAGAGGGGAGAAGACAAATCGAAAGCGCCGCTCAAATTCTTAAACAAAGGGGGATTAACCTTATCTTTTCTTCAGACTATCTCCGGACCAGGCAGACGGCCGGCATCGTTTCCCGAGTCCTTAAGATAAAACCGATTCTTGATAAAAAACTTCGGGACGTTAAATTAGGCCGTTATTACGGCCGGCCAAAGGCAGAATACTATCGCGACCTACCCTTAAAAACCAGATTTCAAAAGAATCCTAAGGGCGGCGAGAGCTGGAATGATTTGAAAAAGAGAGTGGTTCGTTTTCTTAAGGAAACGGAAAAGAAGTACCGGGGCAAGAAAATCTTGATCGTTGGCCACGGCGATCCCTTGTGGCTTCTCAATGGCGTCATGAAGAACCTAAGCCAGAAAGAATTGCTTAATATTATCCGGATTAAAAAAGAATATATCCAAAAAGGAGAATTAAAAGAAATCAATTAAAACCTTGTATGGCGGAGATTAATTTTCCCGAAAACGAAGAAAAAATACTGAAGTTCTGGAAGGAGAACAAGATTTTTGAGAAATCGATGGAAAACCGTCCCGCCGATAACCCGGCTTCCTTTTATGACGGGCCGCCTTTTGTGACGGGCGTGCCTCATTACGGCCATCTTTTGGGCAGCATCGCCAAGGACATCATTCCCCGCTATCTGACGATGAAAGGCAAAAGGGTCAGGCGGGTCTGGGGTTGGGACTGTCACGGCTTGCCGATTGAGAATAAAGTGGAAGAGAAACTGGGTCTAAAGAACCGCCGCGATATCGAGAAGATCGGTCTTTTAAAATTCATCAATCAATGTCAGGAATACGTTTCTCAGACTTCGGCCGAATGGAATTGGTACATTGACCGCATTGGCCGCTGGGTCGATATGGAACACGCCTACCGAACCATGGATTTGTCTTACATGGAGTCCGTCATCTGGGCCTTTAAAAAACTCTATGACCAGGGCCTGATCTATAAAGGGATGCGCATTTCTCTCTTCTGTCCCAGATGTTCGACGCCGGTTTCCAATTTTGAGATTGCCATGGATAATTCCTATGCCGACCGGAAAGATACGGCCATCACCATGAAATTCAAGGTCATCGACCCGGATTTTCTTAAAAAATACCACCTAGGGAAACCCATCTATCTTTTAGCCTGGACGACGACGCCCTGGAGTTGCGTCAGCGTCATGGGGTTGGCCCTGGGAGAAAACTTCAACTACCAGCTGATCGACGCCGGCGAAGAAGGCTATATCATGGCCACCAAAAGAGTGGCCGAGATCATGGTCGGCAGAGAATACCAGGTTAGGGCCGACTTACGCGGCCAAGATATTCTGGGCTTGCGCTATGAGCACCTCTACGATTATTACCAGGACCAGTTTAATGATTTTAGGACCTATCCCGCCGATTATGTCTCCGAAGAAGACGGGACCGGGATCGTGACCATCAATGGCGCTTTTGGCGATGTCGATATGGATTCGAGCCAGAAATACAACTTGCCCATCATCGTTAACGTTGACGAAGAGGGTAAATTTACTCCCGAAGTGACAGTCGCCGCCGGTCTCTATATTAAGGAAGCCGAAAAGCCAATTATCGCCGATCTAAAGCAGCGCCGCCTCCTCTTTAAAGAAGAGGAGATCGTTCACTCCTATCCTTTTTGTTACCGCTGTGAAACGCCTTTGATCTACCGGGCTCAAGATAGCTGGTTTATTAATATTCAAAAGATAAAACCGCAACTCTTGGAGAAGAACCAAAAGATTCATTGGGTGCCCGAGCATTTTAAAGACGGTCGTTTTGCCGAGGGCATTAAAACCGCGCCGGATTGGTGCATTTCTCGAACCCGTTATTGGGCGACTCCTATGCCCATTTGGGAGTGCAAGGGGTGCGGCCAAAGAGAAGTTTTTGGGTCAATCGCCGAGATTGAAAAAAGAAGCGGCCAAAAAGTAAAAGATCTTCACCGTCCCTTTATCGACGAAATCGCTTTTCCCTGTACCCAGTGCGCTGGCCCGATGAAGAGAGTCAAAGAAGTTCTTGATTGCTGGCTGGAATCAGGCTCCATGCCCTACGCGGAAAGGCATTATCCCTTTGAGAATAAGGAAGATTTCGAGAGAAGTTTTCCGGCCGACTACATCTCTGAATACTCAGGTCAGGTCCGGGCCTGGTTTTATGTTCTTCACGTTCTCTCCACCGCTCTTTTTAACTCAAACTCTTTTAAGAATGTGGTGGTTTCCGGCGTCATCATGGGGAATGATGGCCGGAAGATGAGTAAATCCTTCCATAACTATCCCGATCCCCGGGCCGTCATTGAAAAGTATGGCGGTGATGCTCTGAGGCTTTATCTGATGGGCAGTCCCACCATGGCCGGACAAGATATGAACATTTCCGAGGAGGGCGTTAAAGAACAGGTGAGGAAGATTCTTTTGATCTTCTGGAATTGCTACAACTATTTCCAAACCTTTGCCAGTTTCCATCACTTTGATCCGAAAAAAGACCTGGATACTTCGGCGGTTGATGTTTTAGATCTTTGGATTCTGAGCCGGAGTCAGAATTTTCTTAGGGGTTTTACCCTTCTCTTGGATGATTATCATATCCCCGAGGCGGTCAGGCTTCTGCCGGAGTTCTTGGATGATCTGTCGCGCTGGTATATTCGCCGCGGTCGGGAAAGGTTAAAGAACGGCGACCCCAAAGCCTTGAGCACGCTTTACCGGGTTTTGGTTTTATTCACCAAGACGACGGCTCCCTTGATTCCGTTTCTCACCGAGAAGGTTTATAAAGAGATGGTCAACGAAAAAGAGTCGGTTCACCTGGAAGACTGGCCGGAACTTCAAGAAAAACTGATTAATGAAGAACTCGAGGAAAAGATGAGTCTGGTCAGAGAGATGGCGAACTCGGGCCTGGCCGCAAGAGCCAAGGCCGGAATCAAGATCCGGCAGCCCTTGTCGGTTCTGACCGTCAGCTTGAAGACGGTCAGAAACGAGAGACTAAGAAACGATCAGGACCTACTAAATCTGATCAAAGAAGAAGTCAATGTTAAAGAGATTATTTTTGACCGTCGGCTTGAAGACGAAATCAAGCTCGAGCTTGAAGTTAGTTCGGAGCTGAAGCAAGAAGGAGACCTAAGGGAAGTCATTCGGCAGATTCAAGCCATGCGCAAGTTAGCAGGTTTAAGACCAGGAGATAAAATCGTTATTAGCTATTTCGGTTCAGAGAATTATCATTCACTAATCGACAAAAACAAGCCCCTGATTTTAAAAGAAACTTTTGGCCAGTCTTTGCTGATGATTAATCAAAAAGAAACCGGTTTTGATTCAGAAAAAGAAATGATTTCTGGAGATGGAGAAGGCCGGCTGTGGCTGGCGATAAAAAGAGCCTGAGGTTTCATGTTCATTCAACATCGGACACCCGGGTTTATTCTGCGAAGTGAGAACAGGAGCGAGTCAGATCAGCTTTTTTGGATTTATACCAAAGATTTCGGTCAGATAACGGTATCGGCCAAGGGGATCCGTAAGCTGAATTCTAAACTACGGGGTTCAATCCAGATTTTCTATCTGTCCGGGGTTGAGTTTATTCAGGGCCGTTCCCAAAAAATCTTGATTGATGCGGTTCTAATAGAGAAGTTTCCGGACTTAAGAAAGAATTTTCTGAAACTCCGCTTGGCCTACCGCTTTACCAAAATCTTTTGCAGTTTAGTGAAAAACCAGCAAGCCGACGAAGATCTCTGGCAATTGCTTTATCGGTTCTTTTCCGAGCTTAATCGGTCAGAGCTTTCTCTGGAGAGGGCCTTGTTCTTTTACTATTTTTTCTTTTGGGATTTCTTAAATGTCTTAGGCTATCACCCCGAACTCTACCAGTGCGTTTTTTGCCGGAAAAAGATTGCCTTTAGCCAAACCTTCTGGAAACCTCAGGATGGGGGATTAGTTTGTCTCAACTGTTTTGAAAAAGCAGCCACGAAACCGCAGAAAGTTAATGCTCAGACGATTAAAGTTTTAAGGCTTTTTCTGACACAGGAATGGAAGACAGTTAGATTATTGAAGGCCGACCCCGTCGTTTTTCAGGAATTGAAGATCATCAGCCGAAAATATTTCCATTTTATTCACGAAAAGAAATAGTCAAAATATATGGGCAAAAGATTCATTTATTCAATTCTCGCCTTCGTTTTAATCCTGGCCGCTTTCGGTTTTTGGTATTTCCAGAGAAATATCTTTTCTAAAGAGGTTCTAAAACTCGATATTCTGGGACCGGATACCGTCGAAGTCGGCCAAAAAGTTGATTACACTTTAAAGTATAAGAACAACGGCGAGATCACTCTGACCAATGCCAAGTTAACCTTTGAATACCCGGAAGAGTCTTTGGTTGAGGAGGGAAAGCGACGGTTCGAAAAAAGCCTGAACGATATCTATCCGGGCGAGGAAAGAACGATGACTCTTTCCGCCCGGATCCTGGGCCAGGAGAATGAATTAAAGATTGCCAAGGCCTGGTTGGAATTTCAGCCCAAGAATCTCAAAGCTCGTTATGAGGTCGCGACATCCATGACTTCGGTTATCAAGTTTTCCCCCCTAACTTTTGACCTCGATCTGTCTTCCCGGGTCGAGACAGACAAAGACTTCAGTTTTTCTTTGAACTACTTTTCTAATATCGATTATCCTCTATCTCAATTGAGGGTAAAGATAGAATATCCCCCGGGGTTTGAATTCGTTAATAGCACGCCTCAGGCTTTAGAAAAGAATGAATGGTTGGTGGCCAACTTGAACAAGGCCCAGGGCGGCCGGATTAAGGTTTCTGGCCGAATCAAAGGAGACGTGGGAGAACAGAAAGTTTTTAAGGCTAGCCTCGGACTTTGGCAAGAGGGTAATTTCGTTTTATTGAAAGAGGCGACTAAGGGCGTTGAGATTATCAAGCCGACAATTTATCTTTCCCAACTGGTTAATAGTTCGCCCGATTATTCGGCCTCCGCCGGCGACTCCCTCCATTATGAAATCTTCTTTAAAAACATTGGCGGATCTTCATTCGAAAATCTCTTTCTGGTTGTCGGCTTGGATGGTAACTTCTTTGATCTCAACAGTCTTCGGGCTCCGGAGACGACGAATTATCATCAAGGTGATAATTCTTTGATTTGGGACTGGAAAAAGAATCCCCAATTGAGATTTTTGGGTGAGGGCGAAGAGGGCAAGGCGGAGTTTTGGATTAATCTGAAAGACGAGTTACCCACAACCGAAGCCAACAACAAGAACCTGGTCTTAAAAGACAGCGTCAGTCTGTCTCCGGCCAGAGAAGAGTTTACGGTTAAGGTTAATTCTAAACTGGTCTTAGAACAGAAGGGATACTTTTCCGAAGGAACTTTCAATAACTCCGGCTCCTACCCGCCCAAAGTTGACCAGAGGACGACCTTTACCGCGGTCTGGGGATTGAAGAATTTCTACAACGACCTGAGAAATGTTAAAATTAAAGCAGTTCTGCCCTCGGGAGCGAGCCTCACCGGCCAGCTTTTACCCCGGGAATCAAACTTTCTTTTTGATTCTCAATCACGCGAGATTGTTTGGGAAGTCGGAGAAGTCAGCGCCGGTTCAACCGGACCCAGCCTTTCTTTTCAGGTGGCGCTGACGCCGAATTCATCCCAAATCGGCTCACCAGCCGAAATTGTTGGCTTGGCCACAGTCTTTGGTGATGATTCCTGGACCCAGGAAACGATCACGGGGGCGGCGCCTAGCCTTAATACCAATTCTTTGAGCGATGCCAATTTTATTCGAGGGCAAGGAATTGTCCAGTAATATGCCAGACTTAATGCAAAAAATTGTTTCTTTATGCAAACGCCGGGGCTTCGTTTTCCCGGGGTCTGAGATTTATGGAGGATTGACCGGTACTTGGGATTACGGTCCTTTGGGTTCCCAGCTGAAAAAAAACCTGAAAGATTGGTGGTGGGAGGATATGGTTTCAAAAAGAGACAATATTGTCGGCGTCGATGCGGCCATCATGATGAATCCCAAGGCCTGGGAGGCTTCCGGACATCTCGAGGCGTTTTGCGACCCTTTAGTAGAATGCAAGCTTTGCCATTTAAGGTTCCGCGAAGACAAACCCGAAGAAATCAAAGCTCATGAAAAAGAGCATCAAAAGAAAGACGAGATAGTCGAGTGGACTGAAGCGCAAAAATTCAATCTTTTGGTCAAATCCTATTTAGGCGTGGTTGAGGGCAAGCAGTCGGAAATTTTTCTCCGTGGAGAAATTACCAATGGCGTTCAGGTGAATTTTAAGAATGTTTTGGATTCTACCCGGATAAAAATACCTTTTGGGGTTGCTCAAATGGGAAAGGCCTTCCGCAACGAAATCACCCCCGGAAACTTTACTTTCCGCTCAAGGGAATTCGAGCAGATGGAAGTCCAGTTTTACGTCAAACCTGACGGGGAGGAGGCGCAAAAATGGTTCGAGTATTGGAAAAAAGACCGAATGGATTGGTATATAAAACTGGGGATTAATCCGGAAAAACTGCGCTTTCGCGACCATGCCGACAATGAGAGAGCGCATTATGCCAAAGCCGCCACTGATATTGAGTATTATGCTCCTTGGGGCTGGGATGAGTTTATGGGCATTCATAACCGGGGGGACTGGGATTTATCGCGGCACATGAAATTCTCCGGCCAGGACATGCGCTATAGAGATCCGGAAACTAACGAGGAGTATATCCCTTATGATATTGAGACTTCGGCCGGGGTTGATCGTTCGCTTTTGTTTGTTTTAATCGATGCCTATTCCGAAGACGGCGAGCGGACAGTTTTAAAACTTCATCCGCGCCTGGCTCCTTATAAAGTTGCGGTTTTTCCGCTCGTCGCCAACAAACCCGATTTGGTTGAAAAAGCAAGAAAGGTTTACCAGCAGTTAAAGGAAGAGTTATTTTTCGTCGCTTGGGATGACCGGGGCAATATCGGCAAACGGTATTATTCGCAGGACGAGATTTCAACTCCCTTCTGTGTAACTTGCGATTTTCAAACACTCGAAGACGACACAGTGACCATTCGTGATCGGGATACGATGCGGCAAGAAAGAATTAAACTCGCCGGTCTAGTCAAGACCTTAAAAGAGAAAATCGCTTAAATCAATGTTTAAGAAAACATTTCTTAAAAACGGTCTGGGCGTTTTCCTTTTTCCCATGAAGAGCACCGAAGCCGTCACGGTTTTGTTTCTGGTGAGGACGGGCTCTAAGTATGAAACCAAGAAATTAAACGGCATTTCCCATCTCTTGGAACACATGCTTTTCCGGGGAACCAAGAAATGGCCCGACTCAACAACTTTGTCTAAAAAGCTGGATGGCGTCGGCGGTTTTTACAACGCCTTCACCGACAAAGAAATGCTGGGGATTATCATCAAGGTTGGAGCGGAAAATCTTTCCCTGGCCGTTGAGGCGGTGGGCGAGATGGTTAGGCAGCCCCTTTTAGGACTGGCCGATTTGGCTAAAGAGAAGAAGACGATCATTGAAGAAATTAATATGAGGGAGGACAATCCCCAGGTCGCGGTTTTGGACTTCTGGGAAGAATTATTATACGGAGAGCAACCGGCGGGTTGGCCGGTCATCGGCGAAAAAGAAATTGTCATGGCTATTTCGCGTCAAGATCTTTTTAGGCATTTAAGAAGCTTTTTTGTGGGAGAGAATTCTTTGATGGCCATCGCCGGTAATTTTAAGGAAAAAGAAGCCCGGGCGATAATCGGGAAAAACCTGGCGGGATTAGTCCGGGATCAAAAAAAACCAAAGCCCGGAGTTGAAGAAAAACAGAGTCATCCCTCTTTTGCCTCGCGCTTTAAGGAAACCGATCAGACACACCTTTGCCTGGGCGTGAGGGGGTTTGATGCTTTTTCTCCCCAGCGGCATGTTCTGGATTTGATCGCGGCCATTCTCGGCGGGATGATGAGCTCCCGTCTTTTTATCGAGGTTCGAGAGAAACGAGGGTTGGCCTATTATCTCCGAACTTTTACCGAGAACTATACCGATACCGGCTATCTCGTTACTCATCTGGGCGTCAATCGTCAGCGGGTTTCCGACGCGACCAGAATTATCTGTCGCGAGTACCGGGAGTTAAAGACAAAGAAGATCGGTCGGGCAGAATTAACCAAGGCCAAGGAAAGTATCAGGGGCCATTTTAGATTGGGGTTAGAGACTTCTGATCAGTTCGCCAGTTTCTTTGGCCTTCAGGGAATCTTGGGCAAAAAAGTTCTGACCCCAGAAGAAGAGTGGCGGGAGATTGCGAAAATCACTCAGGATGATATCCTAAAAGTAGCCCGGGAAGTTTTTCGATCAGACCAACTTAATCTGGCCTTGATCGGCCCCCGCCAGGAAGAAAAGAAGATTTTAAAAATTCTTAAAGTTTAGACAAAAAGTGGAAAAAGTAACTTTCGAGTTCTCCTGGGAAACAATTTTGAGGATCGGAGTTTTGGCGGCTTCTCTCTACGCCATTTATCGGGTTAGAGAGATTCTACTCCTGATCATTTTTGCTTTAATCATTTCTCTTTTATTCAATCCGGTCATCGATTATTTACAAAAAAGAAAGGTACCCCGAACCTTGGCGGTGATTTTTGTCTACTTTTCTATCTTTGGCACCTTTGCTCTGTTGATCTATCTCTTTGCGCCCTTACTGATCATCGAAGTCCATTATTTCTCCCAGTCTTTTTCTCAGTATTTCGAGAAGATCTCGCCACCCCTCCGGGGTTTGGGCATTGAGGGTTTCCAGAGCTTTGAAAACTTTATCGATCTCGTGGAGAGAACTTTGTCGCCGGTGGCTGAGAATATTTTTAGCGCTCTTTTCTCTATCTTTGGCGGCATCTTAACCACGGTTTTTGTCATTTTTCTGGCTTTCTTTCTGTCTTTGGAAGAGCGGGCCTTCGAGAAGTCCCTTTTCTTCTTGTTCCCGGCCGGGTCGGAAGATATGGCCCTTGATCTCTGGCGGCGGTGCCAGAAAAAGGTGAGCGGTTGGTTTTTGAGTCGCGTTCTCAGTTCTCTCTTTGTCGGTGGAATGGTTTATCTTTCGCTTTTAATCCTGCAGAGCGATTACGCTTTTTCCTTCGGCCTCCTGGCCGCCATTTCTAACTTTGTTCCCATTGTCGGCCCTTTTTTTACGGGTTTGCTCATTTTTATTCTCCTTTCTTTAACCAGCCCCTTGAAAGCCGTCTTGGCCATCGTCATTTTTATCTTAATTCAACAAATCGAAAATAATATTCTGCTCCCGATTCTGAGCAAAAAGTTTATCGGCATATCGCCGGCCTTGGTCTTAATCTCCCTGGCGATTGGCGGCGCTTTAGGCGGAATGTGGGGAGCAATTTTAGGCATCCCTCTTTTTGCAATTTCACTCGAGTTCGCCCGGGATTTTCTCAAGAAAAAGAAGGAAGAAGCGGAAACCGTCGATGAGTAATCTATATATTATTGCCACTCCGATTGGCAATCTTGAAGACCTGAGTTTCAGAGCGCTAAAAATCCTGCATGGGGTTGATTTAATTTTGGCCGAAGATACCCGCGTAACGAGAAAACTCTTGTCTCGCTACCAGATAAACAAACCCTTAATCAGTTATCATCAGCACAGCCAACTGCAGAAAGTTGATTATATTCTCAAGCTCTTGAAAGAAGGCAAGAACTTGGCTCTGGTCTCTGATGCCGGCACTCCCGGAATTTCCGATCCGGGTAACGAGTTAGTGGAAAAAGTGATTGAGTCATTGAGTGATAAAGTGACCATCGTGCCGATCCCCGGAGCTTCGGCTTTGACCGTCGCGGCCAGCATCGCCGGTTTCAATATGGATAAGTTTTCGTTCTTGGGATTTCCGCCGGCGAAAAAGAAGAGAAAGAAATTCTTTGAGACCCTTTTCGGTTTCGGTCACCCCGTCGTCTTTTACGAGTCGACCCACCGGATCCTAAAAACCTTGGCGGAGATGGCCGAGATCCGGCCGGAAGCCAGAATCGTCGTTTGCCACGAGCTGACTAAAAAGTTTGAAAAGATTTATCGTGGCCGGCTCGATAAGATTTTAGAGCAATTAAAGGGAGCCGATTTGAGAGGCGAATTTGTTGTCATCGTTTCCTTTCATAAATAATTTATCCCCTCCTAAGAGGATTATTATTGTAGCGAGACCTTAGGTTAATGACTGTCCCAGTAAAATTGACTAATCTTCTGGAGATAGCTATCATTAATCTATGCAGCGAAAACCTACAAAAGAAAGCCTAAAACATCTCTATTGTGAAAAGCTTTTGTCGTCGCGAGACATTGCCGCCAAATATGGTTGCGATCAAGGAGTAATTCTTAGGCGTCTACGAAAATTCGGAATACCCATAAAACATCCCACCAAAGAAATAACGATTCCCGAGAACATTCTCGAAAAGCTTTATGTTGAGGAGGGCCTATCGACGTATAAGATAGCAAAGAAATATCATTGTGATGCGAAGACGGTCTACAAGAAATTACTCAAGTTCCAAATTCCAACTCGTCCTCGCAAGGTAGTTAAAATCTCTAGAAGAGAACTCGAGCACCTTTATTTTAAAAGGTGTCTTTCTTTGTCTGCGATCGGGAAATTATATAAGTGTGACCCTGTCGCAATTTTCAAGAAAATGCGGAGCCTAGGTTTTTCTTTAAGAAAGAGCTGGGAGACTGGCAGAAAATACCCTAGATACAATTTTAGCGGCAACTTAACGGAAAAGGCATATCTCTTAGGGTTTAGGGCTGGTGATTTGGGCGTTAGGCAATTCGGCAGGTTCGTTAAATCCATACGCGTCGGATGTAACTCGACCAAAGTAGCTCAAATCACCCTGATCCAAAAGATTTTTAAAAGGTATGGATCGGTCTGCATTGGCAGACAGCTATCGAACGGAGTAAGAAATATTACCGCCACTCTAAACAAATCTTTTTCTTTTTTGCTTCCCAAAGAAGATAAAATGCCTAGATGGGCCCTGAAAAGTAAGAAATATTTTTTATCGTTTGCTGCTGGTTACATTGATGCCGAAGGTAGTATTGGTATTTATACCAATCGGGCTAAATTTCGAGTAGGTTCGTACGACATAGGAATACTGAGAAGTTTACTCAAGGGCTTTATTCGTTTGGGAATAAAGAAAGCCCATCTAAGACTAGAAACAAAAGCGGGCTTCGTGGATAGAAGTGGATTAAGACATAATGGCGACTTTTGGAGAATAACAGTTAACGAAAAAGATAACCTTTTGTTATTATTCGATTTAATCGGTCCCTATCTACAACACGCCGATAGAATTAGGGCGATGGAATTAGCCAGGAGTAATGTTGAAGAGAGAAACGCTGGATTTTACAGTTCCAGCGGTTTAAGATAAGATTGAAAATACTGAAATGACTTCCAAATACTACGTCACAACCGCAATCGATTACGTGAACTCTAAACCTCATTTGGGCCATGCTTTAGAGAAAATACAGGCCGATGTTTTGGCCCGATGGCATCGTCTTAAAAACAATGATGTTTTCTTTTTGACCGGTACTGACGAGAATGCCCAGAAGAATGTTATGGCAGCTAAAATCGCCGGCGTTCCAGCTCAAGAATTCGTTGACAAGAATGTCGCTTCGTTTCAAGAACTCCTCAAGGTTTTAAATATCTCCAACGACGATTTTATCCGGACTACCGATAAAGCAAGGCACTGGCCCGGAGTGGAAAAATTATGGCGGGCCTGCTCGGAAGCCGGCGATATTTACAAAAAATCATATACTGGTCTTTATTGCACCGGTTGCGAGTCTTTTTTAGCTGAAAAAGATTTAGAAAACGGTCTTTGTCCCGAGCATTTAAGGAAGCCAGAGCAGATTTCAGAAGAGAATTATTTCTTTCGGCTTTCGAAATACCAAAGAAGGCTGAAAGACTTGATTGAGAAGGACGAGCTGAAAATCATTCCCGAAAAGAGAAAAAAAGAGCTATTAAATTTTATTGACTCGAAAGATTTTAACGATTTCAGCGTTTCCCGGCCGACCGAGAGAATGAAAAATTGGGGAATTTCAGTGCCCGGAGATCCGAATCAGATAATTTATGTCTGGAAAGATGCTCTTGGAAATTACATTACGGCGTTGGGCTATGGTGGTCCTGACGAAACGACGTTTCAGAAATACTGGCCGGCAGATGTTCACGTCATCGGCAAAGGGATTTTGAAATTTCATGCTATTTATTGGCCGGCAATGCTCTTGTCGGCTGGCATTGAGCCGCCAAAAGCGATTTTTGCCCACGGCTACATAACGATTGGCGGCCAAAAAATGTCAAAGAGCTTGGGTAACGTCGTTGACCCGATTGAGTTAGTAAAGAAATACGGGGCAGACCCTGTTAGATATTTTTTGTTGGCAGAAATTCCGTCTCTAGACGACGGCGACTTTACTCTTAAGAGATTTGAGCAAAGGTACAATGCCGATTTGGCCGGCGGCTTGGGGAACTTGGTGGCGAGGGTAGTGACCCTGAGCGAAAAGCGAAAAATCAGAATCGGAAAATTAACGAATCCGGAAATCGCCGCGGTCATTAAGGAAACGAAAGAGAAAACGACCAAGGCCTTAGAAGAATTTAAATTCAATGAGGCCTTATCAGTCATTTGGCAATTAATTTCTTTTTGCGACCGCTATATCGATAAAACCAAGCCTTGGGAAGAGAAAGCGGGATCAGAAGAGGTGATCGCCGATTTATTGCTGACCATCAAAGAAATTTCCGATCTGCTTTTGCCATTTTTACCCGGGACCGCGGGAAAAATTCAGCAGCAGCTTTTGAGGAATAAAAAAGAAATTCTTTTTCCGCGGCTGGCTTAACCGATTTGACAAACTTCTTGAATCATGGTTATTAACTAGTATATGCAAAGATTTTCCGCCCCCAGATTCTATTTCTATTTTTACTTTAAATCCTCTGGGCGAGGAAATCTTTTGCCAATGGTCTAAGTCTAATTACTAATTAACTCTGCGCAAAAGACACCTCGCCAACGAGGTTTTTTTAATCTATGAAAACGAATAAACCCCAGAGACTGCGTCAATTACTAAAATCTAGAAAATCACTCTTGATGCCCGTAGCTCACGACGCCCTGACGGCCAAATTGATTGAGCGGGCCAGTTTTGAGGTTTTTAGTATTGGGGGCTTAGGCATTGCCGCTAGCCAATTCGGTTTGCCGGATATGGGAATTTTGGGCCAGGGAGATTTTCAGCCGAGCATTAAAAATATTCTGGCCGCCAGTAAATTGCCGGCTCTGGTTGACGGCGATACCGGTTACGGCAATGAATTAAATGTCCGACGGTTAGTTAGAGAATACGAAGCTCTGGGCGCGGCCGCCATCTTCATTGAAGACCAGGTTTGGCCCAAAAGATGCGGCCATACTGGAGTCAAGGAAGTTATTCCGGCCGAGGAAATGGCAAGGAAAATTGAGGCCGCCGTTAGGGCGAAAACCAATCTGGACCTATTGATTATGGCAAGAACCGATGCTCGGTCTGCTTGCGATTCTTTGGCAGAAGCGATTAAAAGGGCAAAAATTTATTTAAAAGCCGGCGCCGAAGCGATTTTCATTGAAGCGCCCCGGACCATCGAGGAAATTAAACGGATTCCCAAAGCTTTGCCCAATACCATTCTTTTAATCAATATGATGGAGGGGGGTCAGACCCCGCTTTGCTCGCAAAAGGATTTAGAGAATTGGGGCTATAAAATAATTGCCTATCCCTTGACCACGATTTTGACAATGACGAAAGCCGTTCAAGACTCATTAGCGTACTTAAAAATAAATGGGACAACCAATGATTATTTTCTAAAAAACATGGCAAGTTTTGAGGAATTAAAACAATTACTTGGGTTCCCCGAGTGACTTAAATTTGGTAAGATTGAAACATGGCAAACAAAAAAATCGTCTTTTTCAACGGCAAGTTCGTCCCTTATGAAAAGGCGGTCGTTTCCGTCGCCTCGCACGCTTTAAATTATGGCACCGGCTGTTTTGAGGGTATTCGAGCTTACTGGTCAGAAAACCGGAAAAAGCTTTTTGTCTTTCGTTTGAGAGACCACGTCAGAAGGATGAAGCGGTCGGCTAAAACCCTGTTTTTGAAGCTACTAGTCAGCGAAAAAGAGTTTTGCCAGGTAGTGGTTGAATTATTGCGCAAAAACAAACCCAAGGAAGACACCTATATCCGGCCTTTGCTCTTTAAATCAGAAGAAGTTATCGGTAAGTTTGATTTGCGAAAACTTCAGGACGGTTTTACGATTTTCACCGTGCCCTTGGGCCGCTATCTTAACACCAGCCAAGGAGTAAAAACGATTATTTCTTCTTATCGTCGAGTTGATGACAGAACCGTGCCGCCATTCGCCAAGCCCACCGGCATTTATTTAAATACCGCCCTGGCCAAAACCGAGGCCCTGGAAAAAGGCGTGGACGAAGCGATTCTTTTGAACCTAGACAACTCGGTGGCCGAAGGTTCGGCGGAAAACATTTTTCTAGTTAAAGGCGGTAAGCTAATTACTCCATCTCTGGACCAGAACATTTTAGCGGGAATTACCCGCCAGACGATTATCGAGCTGGCAAAAAGAGAGTTGAATATGGAAACCGTTCAGCGAAAAGTGATGAGTAAGGAATTATTTTCTGCCGACGAAGTGTTTTTGACCGGCACCGGTGCCGAAGTCGCTCCGGTGATAGAGATTAACAGAAAAAAAATCGGAGATGGCAAAGCGGGCAAAATTACCGCTCGGCTTCAATCTCTCTATTTTCAAATCGTCCACGGCGAGAATCGAAAATATTCTCGATGGCTTACTAGGATCTAAAGCCTTGACAGCCCCGCTGGGAATTGGTAAGTTTGAATATTCCCGCATTTTCATGAAGACCGACTCGTTACAATTGAGCAATTTAATTCTTTCCAGCCGATATTTGAAGGTGGCGCTTTTGGCCATTATTCTTTTTGTCGTCAACCTTGAACAAAGGCCGGGAGACTTAAAGAAAGAGTATCAGTTGTAAACCAGAAACTGAAATCGTAAACCAGAAACTAAAACCTCCCGGCCCACCGGGAGGTTTTTAAGTCTTGGGGATCGAAATTTGATTGTCAGGACCATCTTGGCAATCAAATTGAGACCCACCATCTTATAGAAAGGAGGCTTGAAGTGGCAAAAGTTGCCCCACGAGGATGGGGGCGGTACTCGAACAATCACCGCTCCAGAAAAGTCAAAAAGAAAGGCACTTCTTTTTGGCGTAAGGTCCTAGAGGCGTTGCGCAAGAAGAAGCGCTAGGACGATTTGAAAAGAGTGGGCGCGAGGCACAAAGACTCGCGCCCACCCACCAAAATTAGTTTTAGATGAGTTTTTGGCCTGAAGCTTTGATCATGAGTTTCGTGGTTAATCTTCAGGCAAAAAACCCGGACCGGTTCCGGGATAAGCCTAAAAACCATTTTTGGAGGGAAAGATGATATTGAGATCGGATCCTGGTCGTTTGCAAGAGCTTCTGGCGGCATATTCGCAGGAGGAGGCGATCCTTCGGAAAAGGCTCACCGCTGATTCAGCGCCTCTCAGGAGGATTGAGCGCGTGAAGCGGCTGGCTAAACTAGAAATGGAGCTTATTCCGCGAGTGGTCGCGGAGCTTCAGAGCTAGTGAAGTGACAATGTGGCTCGCGAGAAGACTCGCGAGCCCCTGTTTTTTACCCTCTCTTTTGCTAGAATAAATTATATATTAAATTTTTATGCTGATTGATACACACTGCCATTTAAATTTTCGGGCCTTCAAAGACGATGCCGACGAAACCATTCGCCGGTCTTTAGATAATGACATTTGGGTCATCAACGTCGGTTCTCAATTAGAAACAAGCCAAAGAGCGATTGAGTTGGCAGAGAAATATCCAGAAGGAGTTTACGCCGTTGTCGGTCTTCACCCTATTCACGTCACCGGCAGTTTAATGAAAAATAAGCTTGATCCGGAAGAATTAATAGTTCAGGAAGGCATGAAAGAGTTCAATATCGATGACTATCGTCGATTGGCGGCTTCTCCCAAGGTCGTAGCCATCGGCGAAATCGGCCTAGATTATTATTACAAACCCAAAACTAAAATCAGGTTAGAGGAATTCAAATACCTCCAGAAGCAAGTTCTCCTTGAACAAATTGATTTGGCCAAGGAACTGAATTTGCCCATCGCTTTTCATTGCCGGTCCGCCCACGGGGACTTAATCGAAATCTTAAAAACACAAAAAGCAAAAGGAGTGATTCACTGCTTTACGGGAACCTGGCCGCAGGCGCAGGAATACTTAAATATGGAATTATATCTTGGTTTTAACGGCATTATTTTTAAGCAGATTGCCGGCATCGATTGGCAAGAAATCATTACTAAAACGCCATTGGAAAAGATTCTGATGGAAACAGACGCTCCTTATTTAGGTAAATCAGCGAATCTCCGGAACGAGCCGTTGTTCGTGAAGGAGGTTGTCAAGGAAATTGCCAAAATCAAGAATTTAAGCTACCAAGAAGTATCGGAAATTACTACCCAAAACGCTAAAAAACTGTTTAATCTATGAAGCCTTACAAGCCCCAAGAGATTGAGCCAAAGTGGCAGGAAAAGTGGGCCGAGAAAAAAATCTATCAGGCCAAAGACTTTGACCCCAAGCCCAAGTTTTACACTTTGATCGAGTTTCCCTACCCGTCGGGCGCTGGCCTGCACGTGGGCCATGCCCGATCTTGGTCAGCCATGGATGCTTTCTCTCGGAAAAAGAGGATGGAGGGTTTTAATGTTCTCTATCCGATCGGCTGGGATGCTTTTGGCTTGCCGGCCGAAAACTATGCCCTAAAAATGGGGCAACATCCTTCCCAGACCGTGGCGGAAAACATCGCCCGTTTCAAGAAACAGTGTCAGGATCTGGGCCTATCCTTTGATTGGTCTAGAGAAATCAATACGACCGATCCTAAATATTATAAGTGGACTCAGTGGATCTTCTTGCAATTGCTAGAAAAAGGTTTGGCCTATCGAGCCAAAACGCCGGTTAATTGGTGTCCGGTTTGCAAGACGACTTTGGCCGATGAAGAAGTTTTGGCTGATGGCCTACACGAAAGATGCGGCCAGCCGACGGAAAAAAGACAGCAGGAACAATGGTTGCTAAGGATTACCCAGTACGCCCAGCGCCTTTTAGATGATTTGGGTCTAGTTGATTACTCGCCCAAAATCGCTATCCAGCAAGTGAATTGGATCGGTAAAAAAGAAGGCATCAACATCGTCTATGAAATCGAAAAGATGGAAGAAAAAGTAACTGTTTTCACCACTCGGCCGGACACGAATTTTGGCGCGACTTTTATTGTCTTGGCGCCGGAGCATCCGCTCGTTGAAAAAATCGTCGTTGAAGAATACAGAGAAAAGGCGTTAAATTATGTCGCGGCGGCCAAGGCAAAAACCGAAGAGGAAAGAATCAGCCAAGGCCGCAAAAAAACAGGCGTTTTTACCGGTTGTTATGCCTTAAATCCCCTGACCAATTTGCGCATGCCGATCTGGGTGTCTGATTTTGCCTTGATGAGCTTTGGCACGGGTGCGGTTGTCGGCGTCCCCGGCCACGACCTTCGTGATTTTGAATTTGCTAAAGAATTCGACTTAAAAATCATCCGCGTCGTTGTCGGCCCGGACGGCGACGCTTCGGAGATTCTTAAACCAGAACAAGTCCAAGAGCAAGAGGGGGAGATGGTCAATTCTGATTTTCTGAACGGCTTGAGTATCGCCGTCGCGACAAAGAAAATGATGAATTACATTGAACAAAAAGGGTGGGGCGGGAGGCAGACAATTTTTCATTTGCGGGACTGGGTTTTTTCCCGGCAGCATTATTGGGGCGAACCCATTCCGATCGTCCATTGTCCAAAATGCGGTATCGTGCCGGTGCCGAAAAAAGACCTGCCCGTAGAATTGCCTTTTGTGGAAAGATACGAGCCATCGGGCACGGGCGAGTCGCCCCTGGCCAAGATGACAGACTGGGTCAATGTCAAATGCCCAGAGTGTCAGAGCCCGGCCAAGAGAGAAACCGATACCATGCCGAACTGGGCCGGATCCAACTGGTATTTTCTGCGTTATTTAGACCCGGATAATGAAAAGGAGCTGAGCTCCTTAAGTAAAATGAAATACTGGATGCCAGTTGATATTTATCAGGGCGGGTTTGAACATACGACTCTGCACCTTTTGTATTCCCGTTTCATTCACAAGTTTTTGTATGACATCGGCGCTGTTTCGACTTCCGAGCCCTATGCCAAGAGAAGATCGCACGGCATTGTTTTGGGTCCGGACAACCGCAAAATGTCCAAGTCTTTTGGCAATGTCGTCAATCCGGACGAGATCGTTTTAAAGTACGGCGCCGATACCCTCAGGCTTTATGAAATGTTTATGGGACCGTTTGACCAAACTACTGCCTGGAGCGAAAAGGGTTTGCAGGGTTGCTCCCGGTTTTTGAACCGGGCCTGGCGGCTTTTTCAAGAGAACGTCAGAGAAGAGGAAACCCCAGGTCATCTTTTAAAAAAGCTTCACCAGACCATCAAAAAAGTTACCCAGGATTTAGAGGAGTTGAAATTTAATACCCTAGTGGCGGCGCTGATGGAATTCATCAACGACTGGAGCGACAGCTATTTATCCCAGAAAGATGCCGAACTGTTTACGCAGATTCTGGCGCCGGCCGCTCCCCATATCGCCGAAGAGATTTGGTGTGAGGTCTTGGGAAAAGAATTCTCCATTCATCAGACCGGCTGGCCTCAATATGATGAAAAGCAGATGATTGAAGAAATGACCACAATAATAATTCAGGTTAATGGAAGGGTGAGAGGAGAAGTAAAAATAAAAGATCAAATATCAAAAATAAAAAATGAAGTTGAAAACGAAGCGAAAACGAACGAGCGGGTGGTGAAATATTTACAAGGGAAGAAAATTAAAAAAACCGTGTTTGTTCCCGGCCGGCTGATTAATTTCGTTGTTTAAATTCAGTTTTCGGAGACTCTCTCGATTTCGGCGCCGAGCAATTTTAGCTTCTCTTCAATATTCTCGTAACCGCGGTCAACTTGATTAGCGCCGGTGACAATTGTCTGGCCCCGGGCCATGAGACCGGCCAAGATCAGAGCGGCGCCGCAGCGAATGTCCGTGCCGTCAACTCGGGTGCCCAAGAGTCGGGTCGGGCCGAAAATCAAGGCGCGATGGGGATCGGTGATTTCAATGTCGGCGCCCATTTTGCGCAGTTCGTGCAAATGCGAGAAACGATTTTCGTAAAGAGGATCATGAACCAGGCTTTTGCCTTCCGCTTGAGCCAGGAGAGCGCAAGCTTGCGGCTGGAGATCAGTCGGGAAGCCCGGATGGGGGAGAACTTGGATTCGGGCGGCCTGGAACTTCTTTGATTTTTCGACCCAGATATTTTTTCCTTGAATCTTAAAGTTGACACCAATTTCTTTCATTTTCTCCAAAAAGAAAGTCAGGTGGTCGGGATCGACGTTTCTTATTTTGCCTTGCCCGCCGGTCAAGGCCAGGGCGATTAAAAAAGTGCCGGCTTCAATATAGTCTGGAGGGACAATATGCCTTGTTCCACCGAGTTTCTTAGCGCCTTCGATCTGAATCGTATGGGTTCCCTCTCCCTCAATCTTCAATCCCATCTTTTTCAAAAAGACTCCTAATGCCTGGACATGAGGTTCGGCGGCGGCAATTTCAATCTTGCTCTGGCCGTGGGCCAGAGCCGCGGCCATCATGACGTTTTCCGTGGCCGTGACGCTAAATTCTCTTAAGACGATTTTAGTTCCTTTTAGGGTTTTGGGTCTTTCAAAGCGGTAGAATTGACCACTGTTTTCTACCTTGGCGCCGAGCCCAACCAATCCTTCTAGGTGCGTGGTGATCGGCCGGAGTCCGATTTTGTCTCCGCCGGGATGAGGGATTTTAAAAGAAGTAAAGCGGGAAAAAAGAGGGCCCAATAAGAGGACGGACATTCTCGCTTTTTCAAAGAGTTCGGCCGGAATCTTTTCCGGGTTCAGATCTTTGGCTTTGATTCTCACTCTTTTTTCGCTGAGCCATTTCACCTCGGCCCCCATGGTTTTAATGATTTCCACCAAGTTGAGGACGTCGCTGATCCCGGGGATATTAGAAATCTCGCATTCTTTTTCGGTTAAAAGAGTGGCCGCCAAGAGCGAACCAGCCGCGTTTTTGGAACCACTAATTAAAACTTCGCCCTTGAGGGCCTTTCCGCCTTTGATGAGAAATTTGTCGGGCATATTTTTGATCTAAAGGTTAAACTTTGCTCATCTTCTACTTTATGATAGAAAGAGAAAGAATGTCAAAGAGGATTAAACAAAAACATATTGTCTGTTTGGGCGGCGGCAACGCCATGCCCAAGGCGGTTTTATCCGGCCTCAAGAAATATCCGGTCAAAATCTCGGCGGTTTGCGCTATGCTCGATACGGGCGGTTCAGCCGGCCGATTGCGGCGCGACTACAAGATCGTTTCCCCCGGAGATATCCGTCGGGCTTTTCTGGCCTTGGCCAACACCTCTCCGATTATCGAACACTTATTCAATTATCGTTTTGAAAACGGCCAGCTCAAAGGACACAACCTGGCCAATCTTTTTATTACGGCCTTGGAGCTGGCCACCAATGACTATCAAAAGGTTCTTTCCGAGATGAGTAAGTTTTTGAATGTTTCCCACCAGGTTTTACCCGTCACCTTAGAGAAATCAACTCTTTTTGCGGTTTTGGAGAACGGGAAAATCATTGCCGGAGAAACCAATATCGATAAACCCAAGCACAACGGACGTCTAAAAATCAAAAGGGTCTTCTTGAGACCTCCGGTCAAGGCCTACAAGCCCGCTTTAAAAGCCATTAAGGAAGCCGATTTAATTGTCATTGGGCCGGGCGATCTGTATTCTTCTCTGGCCCAGATTCTTTTGGCTAAAGGAATTTCTGAAACGATTAAGAAAAGCAAAGCGAAAACAGTCTATATTTGCAACCTGGCCACTAAATACGGCGAGACCAATGATTTCTCCGTTCAGAAGTTCAGCGATGAGATCGAAAAGTATCTCGGTCAAAAGCTCGACTACGTCGTCTACAATAACAATTTTGTTCCGGTTGGCTCGAGGGTAAAAAAATATTTCGACCGGCATCCCGAATTAATTTCCCTGGTCAGGGTTGATCCCGGCCTGCCGCGAGAAAAGTTCCTGGGCCGCAATCTCTTACCCGATCGAGGTTTGATCGAACACGATTCCGGGAAATTAACTAAGATCATCATCGGCCTATGCAAGCGGTAATTCTGGCGGCCGGCGAATCCTCGCGGTTCTGGCCGCTCAACGAAAAACACAAAACGCTAATTAAAATCTGCGGCCGGCCGCTGATCGGTTCTCTGATCGAGGAACTGAAGAAGTCCGGGTTGAAAGACATTATCGTCGTCCAGAGCCCGATAAGGGATATTGAGCGGGAGCTGAAAGATAAGTCTCTTAAATATGCCATCCAGAAAAAACCCTGGGGCACCGGCGACGCGCTTCTGGCGGCCGAGAAACTAATCAAGTCGGAGAGATTTTTCCTTTTCAACGCCGACGACAACGAAGTCGGGGAAAACATTAAAACGGTTTTAGCGAGAGCTGAGAAGGGTGTGGCCAGGCTGGTTCTTCTGGCCAGCCGGACAAGAACCCCCTGGCTTTTCGGAATCTTGAGAACAAGAGGTAAAAGGGTTATGGAAATCGTTGAGAAGCCTCAGCTAGGGCAGGAACCATCCCGCCTGAAGAACGATAATTTTTTTCTATTCCCGAGAGAATTTTTTGATTATCTCAAGAAGGTGCCTCGCCACCCGTTTTCTCTAATCTACGCTTTAAATCTCTACGCCCAGCAGGATCCGGTCGAAATGGTTTTAGCTAAGAGAGCCACCCTGTCCCTGAAATATCCCTGGCATCTTTTTCCAATTCTGGAAGCCAGACTGACCGAAACGGGTTTCAAAACCAAGATTGCCAGGACTGCTAAAATCGGCAAAAACGTCGTCATTTCCGGCCGGGTTGTCATTGGCGATAATACCCGGATCAGCGCCAACACCGTCATTCAGGGTCCCGGCTATATCGGTCGAGATTGCGAGATCGGCGTTAGCAACGTCTTACGCGGACCTTTTGATCTGGAAGACGGAGTTAAGACGGGCGCTTTTATGGAGATTAAAAACTCGTTGGTCCAGGCGGGAACGCACTTTCACTCCGGTTATCTGGGCGATTCGTTGATCGGTTCGGACTGCCGTTTCGGCGCGGGATTAGTGACGGCCAATCGCCGGATCGACCGCGGTATCGTTTCGTCGGTCGTCAAAGGAAAGGAAATAGTCACCGGCTTGACCTACCTGGGCACGGCCGTCGGCAATCGCAGCAGATTTGGCATTCAGATCGGTGTCATGCCCGGAGTCTTGGTGGGCAAAAATTGCACGATCTGGCCAGGCACGATAGTTTTTGAGAACGTCTCGGACGGCATCGTATGGAAATAATTAAAACTAAAAATCAAAGGCGAGCCATTAAAAGAGTCATGGCCATCCTGAAGGATGGCGGTTTAATCATTTACCCCACCGAAACCTGTTATGGTATTGGCGCTGACGCCACTAACGCCGAAGCGGTTAAAAAAGTTTTAGACTTTAAAGGCAGTCGGGGAGGCAAACCGATTTCCGTCGCTGTTTTTGACAAGAAAATGGCAGGAAAATATGTGATCGTCAACGAAACCGCTGACAACCTTTACCAAAAGTTCTTACCCGGTCCCCTGACCGTGGTTTCCAAAAGCAAAACTAAAACCGACCCCGCTTTGCAAGCAGGCAAAGAGACATTGGGTATTAGGATTCCTGATTACCCTCTGGTTCTGGAAATCGTCAGGAAATTCGGCAAACCCGTCACGGCGACTTCGGCCAATACTTCGGGCAAGAAAACACCCTATTGCCTGGAAGACGTTTTAAAATACACCACGAAAAAGCGCTTGGCCTTGGTTGACCTATTCTTGGATGCGGGTCGTCTGCCTTATAACCCGCCTTCGACCGTAGTCGACACAACCCTGAACGAACCGCAGATTCTGCGCCAGGGAGAGATAAAAATTAAGATCACTTCACAGAATACTTTTATTTCCAATTCCGAGAACGAAACCAAAAAAATCGCCTCAAAAATTTTTGAAAGATACGCCGGCATTTTAAAATCAAAATGTCTGATTTTTGCTCTTCAGGGAGAGTTGGGCGCGGGCAAAACCCAGTTTGCCAAAGGCCTGGCTAAGACTCTAGGGATACGAGACAATATTGTCTCGCCGACTTTCACGATCATCCGTGAGTATCCGTTTAAGTTAGACTTACAAAGGACGGGCCTCTGTAAGTCTATATTTTATCATCTAGACACTTGGCGGCTGGAAAGGGGGGAGGAGTTGTTGGATTTGGGGCTGGAATCAATGTTAAAACCGGGCAATATTGTTGCCATTGAGTGGCTGCAGAAAGTAAGACCAATTCTAGAAAAGATAGTTGAAAAGAAAAAGGCGCGGGTTGTCTGGGTGGTTATTGATTCCCTTTTTGAAAACAAAAGAAGAATTAGCTGCCAATCTGAGAAATGAAGAAAAATTTTATCATTCTTGCCATTGATACTTCTTGCGACGAAACTTCGGTGGCCGTCACCCGGGATGACCGGGTTTTGTCTAATGTTATTGCTTCCCAGGTGGAGTTCCATAAGGAATACGGCGGGGTCTATCCCATGCTGGCCAAGAGAAAGCACCAGGAATTTATCGATCCCGCTATTCGAGAAGCTTTGCGCCGGGGCCGGGTTGCTTGGAAAGACGTTGATGCCATGGCCGTGACTGTTGGCGCTGGCCTGGCCCCGGCCCTGGAGGTGGGCGTGGCTAAAATCAAAGAGCTGGCAAAAAAATACCAAAAACCAGTGATTAGCGTCAGCCATATGGAAGCACATTTATTGTCTTCCTTTGCCAAGAATTCAAAGGGCAACGGCCCGTTTTTAAAAATTAAGCCACAATTTCCAATTCTCGGGCTTTTGGTTTCGGGCGGACATACCCAGTTGGTCTTAATGAAAGATTTTGGCGAGTACCAATTATTGGGAGAGACGCTGGACGACGCGGCCGGCGAGGCCTTTGACAAGGTCGCCAAGATGCTGGGCTTGGGCTATCCGGGCGGACCCATCATTTCTGAGCTGGCCAAAACCGGGGAACCGAAATATGAGTTGCCCGTGGCCATGGTAAACTCCGGGGATCTCAACTTTAGTTTTTCCGGATTGAAAACCGCTTGCCTATATAAACTACAGAAACTAGGGATAGTGGCGGACAAACCCGCCTTCGCTAAACCTGCCTGCCGGTCAGGCAGGGCTTCGGCGGGCAAGCAATTCTACTGCGATTTCGCCGCCTCTTTCGAGAAGGTTTTAATTGAATCATTGATGGTTAAGTTGAAAAAGGCGATTGAATCATATCGGCCCAGGCAAATCGTTTTGGGCGGGGGAGTGATCAATAACCTGCCTCTTCGGCAGGCAAGCAGAAAAGTGGCGAGAAAATACGACTTGCGGGTCTTTATTCCCCACAACAACAAGTTGTTGACTGATAACGCGGCCATGGTCGGCGTCTGCGCTTATTATCAGGCGAAAAGAAATGATTTCGTCAAAGACATTGAAAAACTAGACCGCCAACCCAATTTAAATTTCTAAACCTTTGGATATGAAGATTTTAGATGGTAAAAAAATAGCCGACAGAATTTTGGCAAGACTTGGCAAAATAATTAAAAAACGGCGTCTGAAATTAAAACTGGCGGCGGTTTTAGTCGGCAATGACCCGGCCTCGCTTTCTTTTGTCGGCAGAAAAAAGCAAGCTTGCGAAAAAATAGGCATCGCTTTTTCGCTTTATCAATTTCCGGTAACAATCTCTCGACAAAAATTAGAAAGAGAAATTCAGAGAATCGCCAAAAATCCGGCGATTTCCGGAGCGATAATTCAGTTGCCCTTGCCAAAATCAATAGATACAGATTTTGTTTTAAATTTATTGCCGCCAAAAAAGGACGTTGATTGTCTGGGGCGGAGAAGTTTGGAAAAATTTAGAGAAGAAAAATCATTAATTCTGCCGCCGGTAGTTGACGCAGTCGCTAAATTAACGCAAGCTTTTGGGATAAAATTTGCCGGTAAAAAAGTTCTTGTTATCGGCAAGGGCAGATTAGTCGGCCAGCCGTTAATGGTTTGGCTGCCAAAACAAGGAGCAATAGTTTTGACCGCCGATAAATCTACCAAAGATTTAGCTGGTTTGTGCTTAAAAGCCGATATCATTATTTCTGGCGTGGGAAAGCCCAGTTTGATAAGGGGAGAAATGATAAAAAAAGGAGCGGTGATAATTGACGTCGGTTCTTCCAAAAAAGCCGGCCAGATTGTCGGCGACGTTAATTTTGAATCTTGCGCTAAAATCGCTCGAGCGATTTCTCCGGTTCCCGGCGGGGTCGGACCCTTAACCGTCGCCTGCCTGTTGGAAAACCTCTTGATATTAAGCGGAAATTGACCGGTGCAAAAAATCCACGATCGTGGATTTTTTGTATAGCTTGAAATTTAAGGTGATTTAGTAAGTTTTCGGGATCGGGAAGCGACGGCAGAGA
>JAUYCZ010000014.1 GCA_030704795.1 bacterium
TATTATTTATGCTTTTTTGGGCTGGCCTTAGCTTCAAGCATCAGCCGTTTGGCCGCCAATCGCTTCTTGGTTTTATGAGAGTGCGATTTTCTACCTTTCCCGACTCCCGTCGCTCTTTTTGCCATATGGGTGTTTCGTTAATATGATTTAATTTGGCTTCAGTAATAGATGTAATGACTTTCCCGATTCACCTCGTTTTACATCCCAAAATTACTTTTGGGAGTTGCGTAATACCAGCCTCAAGCTCACGATGGCAATTAGCGCAAACTAATATACATTTATCCAATTCGGCTTTCACTTTCTCCCAGGAACGGGTATACCCCTTATCGCCGATCCCAAATTCTTTCTTTCCCGCAATATGGTGAAGGTCTAGCGCGCCTTGATACTTATTGTATCCGCAGACTTGGCACTTCCCGCCTTTATATTCTATCGCCAGCGTCTTCACCTTGCGCCTTCTTTTTGCCACCGCCTTAATCAACTCTTCTCTGCGATCAGCATACTTCCTCTTGTCAGTCATATTGTTAGGTTTGTGCTAAGTCTCACTTAGCACAAACCTATTAATGAAACTCTCTGCTCGCTTGGCAGGACAGCTTTCGAACCTGTCTAGATTAACGAAAAAGGTTCCTGACACCTTTTTCCTCTTTTTCCTTCCTTTTTCCTTTTTAGAACCAGCCTAACATTAGTTTAGAATGGGTGACTTTGCGAACTGTTGGGGTTGGTTTTTGCTGATTCTTCTATGCTATCCCACCACCCATCGCCATCGGTGTCTTTTGAATTAGGGTTAGTTTTAGTGCAATACGGTTTATTATATTGTTCCTTGTCACCATAAACACACTTTTCGTCGCGGTCGGGCAGGTCGTCGCCATCTGAATCTTTAGTCGCCGCAATGAGTTCATCGCCCGAAAAACCCCAACTGGATGTCCCGTATCCGAGAACCAGTGTATTCCCCTCCAGACTTTTTACAAAGTAAATATGATTTTTTGTGTACCTCTTATCGCCATCGGGAAAAATATTCGTGGCCATTATGATTTGGTTTTTGTCTTCAGAAACGTTGATAAAATCACCTTCTTTTTGTTTTTCCGCATCTTTACTCATAACATCAACTACGGACCAAATCATACTCAAGCACGCATCTTTACCCAAACCCATATCTTTACAATATACGTTTGGATCAATTTTTTCATAGACAATCTTATTCATTCTATCTAAGTCGTGCGCTTTAATTCCGGCAAGATATTCCTGAAAAATATCCCAGGCCTTGACCGTATTTTGAGGTGTTACTGTGGACGATGGAGTAGGGGTTGGCGTCGGACTAAAGGCCGAACTAGAGCTTGGCGTTGAGCTCGAGCTTGCATTCGGCGATTTCGCTGCTTCTTGATTATTAAATCTTGAACTTATGACTAAGATTCCGCTTATGACTAAAAGCACAAGGGCGATTATGAGTAAAAAACTGCCCCTATTTGAAAATTGTTTCATATTATCGTACTTTAATTATCTTATTCCTTTATAATTTATATCTTCTTTGTTATAGTTCCGTAAAAAACAGAGCCAAAGAGCACGATACTAGAAGCAGCTATCAGATATTGATAAATACCAGGAACAAGAGGAGGATTTATCTTGAAAACTCCACTAACGATTATCATCATTAGAAGAGCCGAAAGAAATGCCGTCCATCCTTCAAAAAAACCGTACAGCCTTTTATCTAGTGGTTTTTTCGATTGCTCGCTAAAGAGAATTAAATATTTCTTTATGTATTTACCTGGCACTCTCTCAATAAATTCTGAAAATATAAACCCTAAAACGAACGGAAGTGCAGGAATATTTAGTGATAATATCCCTGCAAAGTAATTAATAAAAGATGATGCGACCATGCTCCCAAAGAAAATCCAGGTGTATTTATATGAATACATTATTATCTTTGCCAAAATTTCATCTCCTTCCACTGGATTTCCCATACGTTTATCTTAACAAAAAACCGCCCTAATCAAAAGGTGGTTTTGTCAGCTCCGCGCGGCAGACGACGTTCGAACATATTGGCTGACCACCAAAGACTATTTTAAGACCTCGACCCTAACCACTCCCTAATCTCCCCCACCTCGTTACTCACTGTTTCAAGAAAGGGTTTTTAAAAAAACTTTTTCGTAACAATCTATCATGCGCTGGGTGCTGAAATTTTGCTCGACATGCTTCCGACAATCAGCTCGGTTTATTTTACCAATTTTTTTAACGGCATCAGCCATTGCTTTCAGGTTGTTGTCTTTGATTATGAAGCCGGTTTTCCCGTCTATAACTATTTCAGGAACCGCTCCTTTTTCAAAAGCAATGACTGGCGTGCCGCAAGCCATTGATTCGGCCAGCACCAATCCAAACGGCTCCTCCCATTGAATCGGAACCAAAGTGGCCTTGGCTTTTTGATAATAGCGATAAAGTTCGCCATAAGGCACATAGCCGACGTATTTTATTTTTTCATCAAGATAAGGCTTTACTCTTTTATCCCAATAATCGCCGGTTACCGGCGGACCGACGATAATTAATTTAACACCCGCCAGCCGGGCCGCCTCAACCGCTTCAGCCACGCCCTTTTCCGGATGGAGCCGTCCAACAAATAAAAAATAATCTTCGCAATTTTCCGAAAACGGGAAAAGTTTTAAATCTATGCCATTGTAAATCGTGGCCGCATAATTTAAATTTGGCGCCGGTTGGCGCTGGCTATCGCTGATAGAAATATAATGCTGGTTTGGACTGGCAAACATTGAAAAAATTCCCGCTCGCCAGGGGTAAATCGGGTCATGGAGAGTATAAAAAACTGGAATTTTTGGATGAGAAAGAGCCAAAGGCAAAGCCCTGTCAGCCGGGTGGATATGAAGCAAATCATAATTTCCTTTTTCTGCTTCCGCAAACATCTTGGCAATAAGATATTGGTCCCAGAGATTAAAAATCTTATTGACTTCTGCGTTGCCTACATTTTGCCCTTTGGTAATCGCCTCGCCTTCCGGCTGATTTAGCGCCTTTAACCCAGCCGAAACAATATTGGTTACCTTAACCTTTGTCCCCTCAGGCCCATAAAAATCAACCTGATGACCCTTTTTAACCAAGCCCTCGCTGACCGCCACGGCAATATCCATGGGAGCATAAATTATGCCAGGCGGCGGCGGAGTAGTAAAATGACCGGTGACCATGGTGGCAATTCTAAGTTTTTTCATTTTTGTGAAAGGAAATTAAGCAAGGCGCCGTTTGCCCAAGCTTGCGGGTGGCAAACCATCTTTTCCATTTCTAAAATAATTTTATTATCTATTACTCCGTAAAACTCCGGAATAAAACCAATTTTTTGGTAAGCCCTCAAAAGAGCTTTTTTTATTTTCAAATATTCTTGTTTATGGCCGAGTTTTTTAAGTCCTTGGGCAATAATCCAATTGTCATGCGGCCAGACCGAGCCGAGATGGTAACTTAACGAATCAAAGTCCGGCTCTTTGGCTGAATGCGTGCGGATTCCGTACGAGGTAAAGATATCTGGTTTGAAAAGGCGTCTTACTACGGCGTCGGCCTGATCGCGATTCAGGATGCCGGTGAAAAGCAGGTGGCCGGGATTTGAAGTGATTGCGGCTCGCTGTTTCCGTTTTCCATCAAGCGCAAGAGCGAAATACCGAGGCTTTTGCATCCAAAATGACTGCGTGAAGCGGGCTTTCAATTCTCGCGCCGTGTGCAAGAAATTAAAAGATGACCGAGGCAACAGTTTGGCGGCGGCAGAGAGCGCCAAATACGCATATCCTTGCGCCTCAACGATCGCAACCGGCAGTCTAATCTGCAGATGATTACCGAATCCATCTTTCCAGCCCTGGTGGAAAAGCCCTTTCCGGTTACCCCTTTGATAATAGAGAAATCCGTCTTTTTCAATTCTCTTTGTAACCCATTCTGCGGCAGCAGCAATGTGAAACCGGTGTTTTTTTACAAACGCGCGATCCTTGGTTCTATCAAGATACATAGCAAACACAATAAGGTAAAGTGGAGTTGAATCAATGGCGCCGTAATAAGGCATGGGAAAGTAGCGATGAGGCGGTTTTGAGCGCGGTCCGGAATAAGTTTCGTGGATAATCTTGCCCGGCTCCTCATCAGTTTTTTTATTGAATCTTCTGCTCTGAAGCTTGGAAAGCGCTTCAAGCGTTGCGCGGCATATTAAGGGATCGGTGTCGAGTAATTGCCATCCGGAAATAAGCGAGTCCCTTCCGAAAAACCGATTGAATCGTGGAATTCCTGCGTTTAGAAATCCGCGAGGATCGCGAAGCTTTTCAATGTCGAGCCGAAGTACCTTTTTAATTTCGCTCACTGTTTGCATAGTTCGTAGTAAAGTTTTTCGTAATCATCAACCATTCTTTCTTTACTGAATCTTTCCTCAACGCGCTTTCTGACTAAAGCGCGGTCAATTTGGTCAACTTTTTTCATTGCATCAACAAACAGATCAATATCGCTCTCAACAACAAATCCGGTTTTGCCATCTTCAATCAACTCGGGCATCGAGCCGCGGCGATACGCAATCACCGGCGTGCCGCAGGCCATTGATTCGGCCACCACTAACCCAAAAGGCTCTTCCCATTCAATTGGATAAAGACAGGCCTTAGCCGGGCCGTAAAAATCAGAAAGTTGCTGCTCGGTAAGCTCGCCGACATATTTTATTTTTTCATTAAGATGCGGCTTAATATAGGTTTCAAAATATTCTACTTGGGTCGGGTCAATTCTGCCAGCCAAGAGTAGCTTAGCTCCTAGTTTCTCTGCGGCGGCAATGGCATTTTCCACTCCTTTATGCTTGTTCATTCTGGCAATCCAAACAAAATGCTCTCCACCTTTTTTGTTGAAACGAAAATGTTCAAGATCAATACCATTGTAAATGACGCGGCTTTTGGGCATTGCTACCATCGCCAGTTTTCGCGCTGATTCGCTGATGAACGCGATATTAGTGCGATGCGCCTCCTCGGTAAAAAGCTGCAATCTGTCGTCTTTGGAAGCGTCGGCATTGTCGCGGTAAAGAGGATTGTGCATGGTGTGTAAAACCGGTACGGGAGAAAGATTTTGGAAAAATAGCGACCACAAATCCAGGTGGGTATGAATAATATCAAACTTGCCTTCTTTGGCTATTTCAAATGCTCGAGAAAGGTTCCTTAAATTCCAGATGGGATTAGACCAGGGGATATTGGCTTCAAGGAGGGGTTTGGGAAAAACGGAAATCAATTCAGCTTTTGTTTTCGAGCCGGGCGAAGCAAAAAGCGTCACTTCGTGTCCTTTGTTGGTCAACCCATCGCAAAGCATGGCAATGATTCTTTCGATTCCCCCGTATTTCAAAGGCGGAATCGTTATCCAAAGAGGAGCGATTTGAGCAACGCGCAACTTTTTATCTCCCGATGATTTTTTTATAGAGTTTTTCATAACGGCCAACCATCATATCAAGGGTAAATTTTTCTTCGACCAATTTTCTGCAATTTTTTCGGTTGATGGAATCTATTTTTTTTAACGATTCAATCATTTCTTCTTCTGTATCAACCACGAAGCCCGTCTCTCCATCTTTCACAACTTCCGGCACAGAACCGCGCCGAAATCCAATGACCGGCGTGCCGCAGGCCATCGCCTCTATCATTGCCAGGCCGAAGGGTTCTCGACGGTCAATTGGGAAAAGAAGCGCTTTGGCGTTTTTTAGGAGCTTAATTTTTTCAGTAAAATTCACTTGTCCCACGAAATTTATATTCGGTTCATTTAAACGCGGCTGAACTTCTTGCATAAAATATGTCCATTCTTCCGCGCCGACAATATTGCCAGCCACGATAAGTTTTTGACCGGTTTTTTTCGCGATATCCAAAGCCGTAACAATCCCCTTCTCGCGGTTCAATCGGCCGAGATAAAGAAGATAATTTTCAGGTTGGTTATTGAAGAAATAAAGTTTAGGGTCAATACCGTTGGGAATTACATCTATAATGGGAATGCCTTGCTCTTCCGCGCTTTTTTGGGCATCTTGGGAAATTGCGCAGAAACGAATCTGGGGGAAAGATTTTATCGCTTCCGCGTAGAAGACGTCTATCTGCTGATGAATCGTTGTGAGCATCGGCGGTAGACCGTTATCCAATACAAGAGGGAACATAAAAAAGCTAAAATGGTTATGAAGCAGGTCAAAAGATTTGGCAGTCTTTTTAACGACGCTAAGCATTTTGATGATTGCCGCGTGAGGATTTTTTAATCCCTTTTCCAGCCAAAGCGCCTTTTCGGTTATTGGAAAAAGTTTACAGGATACATGAGAATCGCCGGAAGCGAAAAGCGTAATTTCATATTTTCTTCGCCCCAGCTCTTCAACTAAATGAAAGAGCATTAACTCAATACCGCCATAAGTTCTTGGCGGCACCGGAATCCAAAGTGGAGCTAGTAGAGCTATCTTCGCTTTTTTCATTATATTTTATTCTACCAAAAAACCCTGCCTACCGCCAACCTATCGGCAGGCAGAGTAGGCAGGCGCCTCTTTGGCGATTCTTTGAGATTATTTTCAGAAACTCCGTGTCGTGAACAACACTAGAACCGGTTTCGTCTACTTATAAACATTTCCTCGCCAGTCAATTTCTTCAATAAAAAGAACCAAGTTCTCAAAGTTAAACTCGACTATAATGCGCATACGTCCAGTCCGAATTCGATAAAAACCTTTCCAGTCTCCCTTCAACTTTTTGATGTTAATATTGATATCCTCTCCTTGAAAATAATATATGGCTTTGCCAACAAGTTCGCGCACTTCATCAAGAGTGAGCTCATTCTTTGAGATAAACTTTTCGGCATTCTTGGAGAGATCTATCCTCCAGGTCATACGGAAAAAGAGTAACTTCTTGCTTTCTTTCTGGAAGGTTTTTCGTAGTGCCTTTCAATATCTTTCTGTTCTTTATCGGTAACCTCGGGTAAAGCCAAAGCGCGGAGCTTCATTAGCTCCGTTCCCAGCACTTCTCGTACGCTCTCTTTTATCAGAGAGCGCAGCTTTTTATCAGAAGTAATAGTTACCATAAGCTTAGTATAACACTTCAACTCCAAAAAACAAAGTAATGTTATAATAGCGCATAATGGGCTCCGCAGGTAGGATTCGAACCTACAACCCACTCCTTACACTTATCCCACTGTTACCAATGGGCGTGGACTATATCATCATCCCCTTGTGGGGAGCGAGGCGCTTCCCAAGACGCCCATTGCGCCTTAGTACTCTCTTTCGAGATAGTCTCTACACCTTTCCCGCTGAAAGCGGGACTTGGCTCGGGATTATCCTTTAAGAATAAGGACTTCCCCGAATTCACCTCGTTTTTCTTTCCAGGATTACTCCTAGAAGCTGCCTCAACTGTGTTGACAGGGAGTCGCTCTACCGTTGAGCTACTGCGGAATGTTTCTATTGTAAACGAACCGACGACTTTTTTCTAGTACCCTTTGAGCTTCTTGAGATTGTGATGCTCCCGAATCCTTTCCAGGGCTTTGGCCTCAATTTGCCTAATTCTTTCCCGAGTGACGCCGAATTCCTTGCCGATTTCCTCCAGGGTATGGCTGACCCCATCTTTTAATCCAAACCTCATGGCCAAAATCTTCTGTTCCCGGGGGGTCAGGTCAACTAAAATCTCTTTTAGCCGGTCTCTCAATAAGGTTCGGGCCGCCAGGATATTGGGCGGGATCTCTTTTTCGTCCTCGATGAATTCGGCCAGAATGCTGTCTTCGTCATCTTCCCCGACGGGCGTCTCCAAAGAAACCGTATCCTGGGAGATCTTCATTAAATGATGGATTTTCTCCAGAGGCATGCCTAATTCCGAGGCAATTTCTTCCGCGATGGGCTCCCGGCCCAAGTCCTGCAAAAGCCGCTTTTTAGCCTGGGTGTATTTGGAAATGGTTTCGACCATATGGACCGGAATCCTAATAGTCCGGGCCTGATCGGCCAGAGCCCTCGTGATCGCTTGCCTAATCCACCAGGTGGCATAGGTTGAGAACTTGTATCCCCGGTGCCAATCGAATTTCTCCACCGCGCGAAAGAGCCCAAGATTGCCCTCTTGGATCAGATCCAGAAAGGTCAGGTTGGCCGACCGGCCAATATATTTCTTGGCAATCGAAACCACCAGACGTAAGTTAGCCTGAGCCAGTTTCTTTTTGGCTTCTTCGTCCCCCTTTTCAATTCTCTTGGCCAAATCCTTTTCTTGTTCTCCGGTCAAGAAAGATACCCGACCAATTTCTTTCAGATAAAGCTGAATCGGATCCGGCTTAGCTTCAAAAGAAGCTTTTTTGGTCTTGCTCTTGGTTTTTTCCACGTCCAAGAACTCCTGGGCCTCTTTTAAGTCGATGCCCTGTTCCTGAAGAATCTGATAGAAATCTTCCAGGCCCGGAACATCCCTTTCCACTTCGGGGAAATAGTGCAGAATCTCGTCATGGGTGATAAAACCCCTTTCCTTACCCTTGGCTAAAAGCTCGGCCACTTTTTCCGGTACAAACACCTTGGGCGAACGACCCAATCTTCTCGAGCCGCCATGGCGTCTTTTGACCGGCCGGATTTTTTTAGCTTTCTTCTTGACGAAAGGCCGCTTCTTCGGCCGGCGGCGCGGCTTAGCCCGACGCCGGGCCGGGCTCATCTTCGGGGCCGCTTTCTTCAGTTGTCTCTTTTTTTTCATGGCGATTACGCATATCGGGCTGCTGCCCGTTATAGATTTTATCCTCGGAAAGTTTTTTAGCTAATTGATGAAACTCGTTGATTAAAAGAGAAATTTTCTGGCTGTTCTTTTCGGTCTCCGCCGTTCTCAACTCCTGAGAAATCCCCTCTAGCTTCTTTTTGATCTCGAGATTCTTAATCTCTCTCAAGCAGTCTTTAAAATCAATGTCCTGGTCCTTCTGGGAGATTTCGTCCAAAATCTCGGCCTTTAGTATCAGATAATTTATTTCGGCCTCGTTTTCCTGGCTGATTTTTTTTAAAGCCTCTTCATTGTCTTTGGCTTTCTGGAAAACGGAAACAATCTTTTTCGTTTCCGGCAGAAGGTAATCCAGATCTTCTTTACTCAAAACCTCCAGGTTCTTTCTATTCTTTAAGATCAGGGTCATCAGCCTTTCCTCGATCAAGTCGCGGCGCGACTTCTGAGGCAGGTTAATGATTTCCTCGGGTTCCAGGCCCAGGATCTCTTCTTCAAGTTTAATCTTATTCATCTCCTCGATCAAATCTTCTTCCTTGGCGCCGATCTCCTGAACCAGCCTCTGCCGCCAAAAAGTCTGCTCAATTTTATTGGGAATCTTTTTGATCAGAGGCAAAAGGATCTTGGAAATTTCCTTTTTGCCTTCAATCTTGGCCTTGTCGAATTTATTCAGGGTCGTTTCAAAATAAAACTCCAGAATGGATTTGGCCTGTTCAACCGCTTTCTCCCAAGCACCCGGAGATTTAACTACCAGATCGGCCGGATCCTTTCCCTCGGGCAAAGTGACGACCTTAATATTAAACCCCTGGCCCAGGGCCAAGTCAATGCCGCGCTTGGTCGCCGTATCGCCGGCTAAATCCATGTCGAAAGAAATCAAAAGGTTTTCGGTGTAACGCCTCAAAATCTTCAAGTGCCAGGGAGTCAGGGCCGTGCCGGAAACCGCGGCCACGTTCAAGGTGCCGGCCTGTTGGGCCAAGACGGCATCGGTGTAGCCTTCGACCAGAATGCAGTTATCTTTTTTTCGGACCTCCACCTTGGCTTTGTCCAAACCGTAGAGAATTCGGCTTTTGTCATAGATCAAGGTATTGGGAGTGTTGACATATTTCCCCTCCGTGGTCCGCCTCTCTTCTTCTTTCTTCTTGTCTGTTTCAAAGATCCGGCCGCCGAAACCGACTACTTGAGAATTCAAGTCAAAAACCGGAAATATGATTCTCGCCCGAAACCGGTCAAAACAGCTGCCATCATTCTTTCTTGTCGCCAGGCCCGTGGAAACGATTTCTTCTTTTCTGTATCCCTTGCCCGTCAAAAAATCCGTCAGCCCTTGCCAAGAATCAGGCGCGTAACCGATTCTCCATTTTTGGATTGATTCCTGGTTGATGCCCCGGTTTAATAAATATTTCTTTGCCTCTAGACCAACCTTGCTCTCGGCCAATTGTTTTTCAAAAAACTTGGTGGCCAGTTCGGCAATCTCGTAAAGGTGATGCCGGGCCGTGGTTAATTCTTTCATTTCCGGCCTAAACGGCTTCAACTCAACTCCGGCTTTTTGAGCGAGAATCCTTAGGGCATCGCCGAATTCTATTCCTTCAATCTTCATCACGAAATCAAAGACACTGTGTCCGGCGCCGCACCCGAAACAATGCCACATCTGCCTGGCGGGCGACACGAAAAACGAGGGAGTCTTTTCCGTATGAAAGGGGCAATTGGTTCGATAATTCGCCCCGGCTTTTTGAAGTTTGACGTAGCCGGAAATGACCTCGACGATGTCGAGCCGGCTCTTAATGTCTTCGATCGAAGAAGAAAGCATAAAATATTTTTTGTGCCTAATTAGTATATTTCTTGATTTTCTCGGCCAGCTGATTCAATTCGGTAAAATCGGCTTGGGGACCGAGCTGGGTGGTGATATAGCCCGGATATTTATCAAAAAAAACTTTGTCTCTAGCCCACATTTCTTCAAACTTCTGATCCAACCCGTATAAAGGATAGAGCTTAATATGAGCATGATTAACCCCCATCCCCTCCATGACCGCGGCCACCCGCTGTACCCCGAGAGCTTTTTCCAAAAGCTTGGCTACTTTTTTAGCGGCCAGCCAGAATTTTTGATAAGCGTCATCCGGCATCTCGAAAGCATAGGAATCATGATGATCTTTACTCAACACTAAGGTCATGCCCTTAGTGTTCGGATTGATGTCTAAAATGGCCAGAAACTCTCCGTCTTCCCAGATTTTGGCCGACGGAATCTGACCCTCAATGATTTTACAAAAGATGCAATTTTCTTTCATGGTTCTGGTAAATTACTTTGACTTTTCCGCCGCTTTTTCTAATAAATCTCTTTCGTTTTTATGGACCAACAATTCCGCAGCCTCTTTTTGGCCCAGCCATCTCGTTTCCTCGGTCTCGGAGCCAAACCCTTCTTCTATATCTTCCCGCCATTCCATGACAAAGTAGGTGATGAATTTCAGAACCTTCTCACCCTCTTTGTTGGTATAGAAAACCTTGAAGCTGGGCAGTTTCTCGATGATCTTGGCCCTGACCCCCGCTTCTTCGGCCGTTTCCCTCAAAGCGGCTTGCTCGATGGTCTCGCCCTCGTCGATCCAGCCCTTGGGCAGAGTCCAGCCCAAATTCCCCCGATATTCGGAGTTGCCCTTGGGCCTTCGGATTAACCAAAGCATTTGATCCCCTTCTTTTTTGTAAACGATGCCGCCGGCAGAAAATTCTCGAATCATATCAAATTATTTATTCCAGTATTTTTTGAATTGGCCGATATCTTTGTCATTGTATAACTGGGGCAGCATCATTTCCGGCCTCCAGCTCTTTTTGATTTTCTTAATGTCAAAATCCGACTGATATTTTCCACTGGCTGCATAAATGTCTTTTTCGCTGATTGGGACTGTTTCGTGAAAAATAATCTGGGCGACTCTCATGCCGACTACTAAGGGAATAATCGCGCTGGAAAAATTAGTGATTTCCATGGTCCAGCGATTGACGTAACCGATATCGCCCCAACCGGCGCATTTGCACACGGCGATGCCGATTCTGCCCAAAGAACTTCTGGCGCGCATTTCCGTGGTGATGGCCGGCAGGCCTTTGACGCCGTTCCTGCCTCCAATGAACTCTATGGTATGGGCCAGGACTGTTTCCTGGGGCTTAATTAAAATAATCTTGTCTTTCAATGACAAATTGTAAAAAGGATTGATTTTTGACTTAACTTCTTCGACTTTCACGGCTTCTTCTAGCGTTCGATACATTTTATTCACCGAATTTTTCCAAAAAGGATTAAGGGTTTCGGTATGTTCCATGTGCTGATTCTGCCGATAAAAAAAGCTTCCCAAGCGTACGTCATAGCTGGAATTGGCCACGTTAGCTGGGTTAAAAGGATCAATAATGATATTACCGGCCCGGTAGTGCTTTATAATTTCCGGTTTTGACAAAACCATAATATAAGTATTGAATATGCTTTTAAGCGCCCGATGCCAGCTCATAAATTAATCCCCAGGACGCAGTCGGACATGCGATGTCCGATTTTCGTTCGTTTCCGATGTCGATGACGGCATAATTGTTTTTCATTTCAGACATTGAAACGTTTAGTTGGTCGTAATCCCAAACCCAATTCATTCTTCTACTTTAAGGAGTTTTTGGCCTAAAGTCAAAACCGACTTCACGGTGAAGCCGACTTCACTGGACAAATGTTCCTTCGCCAAGATAAGATAGAAAAAACATGAAACCAGAAACAAACATTCATCCTTTGCAAACGCGCGTTTTACTCGCTCTCCTTTTTAAACCCGGGGCGCGCTTTGGCGAGCTAAGGCAAAGAAATGTTCCCAGCGACCAGCTTACCTTCCATCTCAAGGCCTTGCTTCAAGCAAAGCTCATCCGCAGGGAAGGCAACTTCTATTATCTGACTTCCCGGGGCAAGGAATTTGCCAACCGTTTTGACACCGAACAAAAAGCCATAGAACGCCAGGCGAAAGTGGGCGTTTGCGTCGTTGCCGTCAAAAAAGAAAAAGGTCAAACCTGCTATCTTTTCCAACAGCGGCTTAAAGAGCCCTATTTCGGTTTTCACGGCTTTGTCACCGGCAAAATCCGCTGGGGCGAAAGAATTGAAGAAACGGCCCGCCGGGAATTCTTGGAAGAAACCGGTTTAACCGGAAAATTCAAATTCTGCGGCGTTGAACACAAAATGGACTACAATAAAGAAGGCGAGATGCTCGAAGACAAATTCTTTTTCGTCTTCAAGGCAACTGATGTTCGGGGAGAATTCATTTCTGAATTTCCGGGCGGGAAAAATCTCTGGATCGGCCTCAAAAATGTCTCCCGCCTAAAAAATCTTTTTAAGGACGTTGAAAAACTCCTGGCAATGGTTAAAAGAGCCTCGCTTTCTTTTCGCGAAGACAAATATCAAGAATCCCGGTACTAACGCGTTAAGGCCAACGATATTTAACCTCAGAGGTTAAACAGATCAGTTTTTAGATTAAAGATAAATCGCCGTTGATAATTACTGGCTTCATTCCCATAATTTCTTGCTTATAGGAAAGCTCCGACGATACTGAATTCAATATGTAAATCTTTTTTTTGAGATAGAAAGCGACACCAATTTCAATCAAGGTATTGCCCCCAACATATCCAGTAACACCTCTTTTTTCATGGTTGACGACTAAAATTCCATCGCACCAATCAATTTTTTCGTAATGATCGTTAATTGCTCTTTCTTTAAGATTCCAAATCTCGTGTCCTGCTGGAAACGCATCAATGCCACCATTCTGTTCAATGTACTGACCAAAATAAACTTTCTTACCGCCGCCAAATTCCTGTGAGACTTCAAAAACAAGCTCTGGTATTTTTACTTCGTGGCCATGCTTTACCAGGTCATCTCTGGCTGATTCCATTTCTTTATAAAATCCAATACTACCGCAAATGGTAATTTTCATCTATTCATTGATTAGATAATTTTAAGCTCTTTTAACCATTCGTGCCAGACTGGCTCTAATCCTGGCGATTTTTCCCAGTCGTTTTGTTTAATATCGCCGCGCAGATAACTTTCTGTTTTAGTGGCCAGCGCGAACAGGTCATTTTTGGTGTAAAAATTAGCCTGTTTTGTCTCGTCTTCACTCCTTATTATCTCGCCAATCGCCCCAACTTGGTAAATTTTCCAATAGTGCCAAGTTCCGCCGTCGCGACGGCAAGGATTTTCTTTTCTCCCCTCGATTAATAAGCGGCTGGTTTTAGCGTCAAGCCCGACTTCTTCTTTCAACTCTCTTTCGGCCGACTCTTCAAAAGACACATCTTTGTCAACGTGTCCCGCCGGCGGAGCAAAGCCGAAGGGCGGCCTTTTTCTCTCAATTAAAAGCAGTTTGTCCTTTTTCCAAACCAGCATTCCGACTGACTTGTGATCGCATAGCTTCATTGCAGTTTCTTAACCAAATCTTCCGGCGATTTGATGATTTCGCAGAACATGACCTGCCGGCACAATTCCTCGTCCGGAAACAAGGCGTAGATCGGCTTGCCCAGAACCACCGCCGCCCCGATCTCCAGGGTCGTGCTGACGCCCGAGTAGCCGTCCTGGTTGTAGACAAAAATAACGTCGGCCATCTGAATTTTGTAGAAATGGTCGTGGGTCAAACCCAGGGCAATGAACTTCTTGTAATCCTCAGACAAGCGATCCCACTCTTCCTGGCCGGAATGAAAGTAGGGCTCGTAGACAACGACGCCCAATTCTTTGAGTTGTCGGGCAAACTCCCGGGCTTCGGCCTTAAAGCGCTTGCTACCGCAAATGACGACGGACTTCATGCTTTTGTATTTGTGTGAAGCTCGGCTTCGCACAAGATCAATTTTCTGATCTATTCGGTGGTGACGCCGTCGAACTCGGCTTCCTGCGAGGCGGCCTCTTCTTTGGTCTGGCGCACAATGCCGTCTTGGTGATGGGCGGGCGAGTAGATGGTGTAGAGCTTGAGGTCTTCGATTTCGGAAACGTTGATGACGTTGTGCTCGGCGCCGGCCGGCACGACCACGGCCACGCCGTCTCCGACTTCATATTCGTGGCCGTCAATGACGCATTGGCCCCGGCCCTTTTCAAAGCGGAAAAACTGGTCGTTGTCGGGATGCGTCTCCATTCCGATTTCCTCTTTAGGTTTAAGGCTCATTAAAACCAGCTGGCTGTGTTTAGAAGTATAGAGAACCCGGCGGAAATTTCCGTTCTCGAGAGTCTCTTTTTCGATGTTGATGACATAACCTTTCATGTTTTTGTTCTTTAAACTAGTTAAAAACTTGGCGGTATCTGTTTGAAAATAAAGGACGGTTTCAAGTTTTTCTTTGGCGGCAAATTCTATCTGATCTAGTGTGACCTAATTCTTTATTTCTTTTATGGAGGTTACATCAATCACACCCACCACATCATATTTATTGCCATCAGGCCCTTTCATTTCCTCAGGGTTAAATGTGCCGGATACTTCGACTCGCAAACCACCTACAGAAAATTTGTATTCCGGATCAAGTTTGAAAAGATTTTTTAATCCATAATGCCGGCCATCCAATTCTTTCAGTCCAAGGGCACATTCCATAGTTTGAGCTCCTGAACCTTTTTTGGGCAGGCAAGTAATTTCACCGGAAACTGTGATTGGACCTGGAATAGGAAGTGTGCCTTCTGCCGTGTTTTCAACAAAATGCTTGCCATCTGGTGTCCAGCATTGCCTTGGATAAGATTCTCCTACTGGATAACCTGCGTGGGCGCACTCTTCGAAGTTTTTAATTTGAGGCGAGGAAGGTGATAATTGCCGGTTCAATGCGAAATAAACACCTGTACCAACGAGCATAATGATAATTACGATTATCCAAATAAATTTTTTGTTCATAGATTTATTTTGGTTTAAGTGCCTGTCACCTCTTCTTGCCCGAACAAATTTGATCTTAAATCCTGAGTTTGGCGCGATTTTGTGAAATTTCTGAACGAGCCAATGACTCCATTTCCTAACTGGCGGAGCGTAATAATTTCTTCGAAATTAAACGCTCCAGCAGCGTCTAAATTTTCCTTGAAAATTTATTACGTTGCGGAGGAGGTGGGACTCGAACCCACGAGACCCTTTCGGATCACGGCTTTCCAAGCCGTTGCAATGGCCGCTATGCGACTCCTCCTTATTAAGGAGCTTAGCTCCTTAATTCCCGAAAGCCTAGGCTTCGTCTTTGGTTTC
>JAUYCZ010000017.1 GCA_030704795.1 bacterium
TTTCTTTTCAAAGGCAAGAACAATATCCTCGGGCCCGTCGCATAAAAAGTGAAGCCAGAGAATTTGGATAATTGTCAGAGGCATGGGCCAACGCAATAATATTGTTCCGAGAATCAAAAACACTTCGGCAAATGAATTGGAGAGCATAAAGAATACTGCTTTTTTGACGTTTTCAAAAACTACCCGGCCCTCTTCCACCGCAGCGACAATGGTCTTGAAATTGCTGTCCAATAGGACCAGATCTGCGATTTCCCTGGCAACGTCTGAAGCGCTGCCGACAACAATACCAATGTTAGATTTCTTTAAAGCAGGCGCATCATTAACGCCGTCGCCCGTCATCGCCACCACTTCTCCCAATTCCTGCAAAACGCTGACAATGCGCAATTTCTGCCGGGGAGTAACGCGGGCGAACAAAAGAATGTTTTTGATTGAGTTTCTCAATTCCTGATCGCTCATTTCTTCCAAATCTTTGCCTTCCAAAACCTGCGCATGGCTGACCGGCATATCAAAAAAACTCATTATCTTTTCCGCCGTATAACGATGATCGCCGGTAACGACTTTCACCTCAATGCCGGCTTTCTGGGCAAGCATCAACGCCTCTTTAGCCTCCTTTCGCGGCGGATCCCATAAACCGATAATGCCTGCCCATTCAAGCTCAGGCATTGTCTTAGCGCTGATATTGTTCCAATCGCTCCCGGAAACTTTTTGGAAGGCCAATCCCAGAACTTTATAACCCTGCTTGCTCCAATCCTCTATTATTTCCAAGTTTTTTTGCCGTTCTCCCTCCCCGAATGCCGACATCTCTGAAACAATTTCCGGCGCGCCTTTAACGAATAAGAAATGCTCCGCGCCCGCTTCATCAGGAAAAAGATTAACCGTCGCCATAAACTTATGATCGCTGGAGAAAGGAATTTCCAAAACCCGCTGATGATTTTCCGCTATTCTCTCCGGCGAGAAACCTTCTTGTTTTTTTAAGTAATCCCAAATTGCCATTTCCAGAGGATCGGCCAAATTATTGCAGAGAGCCATGGCCAGATACGATTTCAAATCGTCTTTCAAACCGGCCTTGGCAACAATCATTTTCCCCTCGGTTAAAGTACCGGTTTTGTCGGTGCAGATCGTTGTCACCGACCCCAATGTTTCCACTGCCAATAATTTTCTGACCA
>JAUYCZ010000011.1 GCA_030704795.1 bacterium
CCGACGGCATTGTTAGCGTTATCATAGGCATTGACGGAAACGCGGTGGCTGCCCGTGCCCAGGCTGGGCTGATAAGAAGTATTGTTGGTGTAATACTGGCCCGCGCCGTTCAAGAAGATGTAATAACGATTGTTGGTTCTCATGCCCGAGGCCGCGTCGCTGGCCGCCCAATACCAGGTCGGGTCATTCTTGGTCCAGCTGGTCGGACTGACATAGAAGGAAGAGAAGGAAGGCGGGTTGGTGTCCTGACAGCTGCTGCTGACACAGCCGTAGCCCGAGCCGCAAACATTGCCGCAGGTGCCGCAATTACTGTTGTTGTTGGTCAAATTAATTTCGCAGCCATTACCCACGCTTTGATCACAATTACCCCAACCGGCTGAACAAGTCTGACAATAAGAATTGGGTTGGGAGCCGGCGCAGTATTTATTCTGGCCGCAGTTCTCTGAATCGGCCCAGTTGTCAGTCTTGGTATAACAGTCACTGCCCGAACAGCCATCGCGATACCAATACTGCCTCTGTTTGGTATTGCCGGAACAACGGTAATAGTCATACCAGCCCGAGGCGTAAGAACAATCTTTTTGCCATTGCCAGCTGGTATTGTCGTAACAGTTGTTACTGGTGCAACCGCGGCTATGGTAATAGCGCTCCAGTTGTTTGCTGGCACTACAACGATAAGTATTTTCCCAGTAGTCGCTGCCGCACTCGGTCCAGTTTTGCCAGGAACCATTGTTATAACAACTGCTACCCGAACAGCCGCGCGAGACGTACCAGCGCTGCCTCATCGTACCACTACAACGATAAGAATTGTCCCAGTAGTCACTGTTGCACTCTGACCAATTTTCCCAAGAACTCCAGTTATAGCAAGAATTACTCGAACAGCCGCGGTGGACGTACAGGCGTTTCTGCATCGTCCCTGAACAGGTGTAAGAATCAGCCCAGTAATCGCCGCCGCAGTCTGACCAGTTCTCCCAGGAACCCCAGTTATAACAAGAGCCGCTCGAACAGCCGCGGTGGACATACCAGCGTTTCTGCATGTTGCCCGAACAACTGTAAGAATTTTCCCAGTAATCGCCGCCGCAATCAACGTTATTACCCCAAGAAGTACTGTAATTACAGTAGGCGGCGGAAGTGTTGCACCAGGTCGCCCAACTAGGACTACAATACATATCAACCCATTTTTGCTGACGCGTATTGCCGCTGCATTGATACTCCCCCGCCCAATAATCATCAGGACACTCTTCGTTACAATCACAATTCCGACCGGCATTATTCCAACAGCACCAGCTGTCCATGTTGTAATCGCAACCGTCGGTCCGGCCGCAATAATTAGGATTGCAGCCGCCGCTGCCATACCAGTTGCTGCAACCGGCCAGGGTTTTTTCCGCCGGAATGAATAACAGAATAAAGAGGAGCGTCAAAATCCCCACCGTCAAGAGCGGGAAAGAAAAGAAATCTTTTTTCTGGCGGGAAAGAGTCAAGTCAACTTAAATTATTTTTCCGGAACAGGTTTGGCCGAAAAGACGGGTGACGTCTCGGGTAACGGCGAGATCGAAGCTGGCGGCGGTCCAAACGACGCGGGCATAATCGTCACGTCCGTGCCTTCCATTTCCTTGTCCTTGGTAATAGTAACAAAGACCTGGACCGGATCGCCGATCTTCAGATTGTCGAACTTGAGGCTCTGTTTGATGGGCAGGTTTTCGCCCGGCTCCGGTGGAACGAATTTACCGACGGTCGCGGCTTCACTAATAATGATCTGGGCCGTTTCGCCACCTTCTTCTAAGGTCAGTGTTCGACCGGCAATGGCGGTAATTTTGCCAAAGGCGACGCCGTTGACGGCTTTGAGCAGTTTAAAAGGTAAAACATTGGATGAAACGCCGCTTCCACCGACCGCACCCTTCTGGCCTAAAAAGTAGCCAGCGTAAGCGGCGGCGGAAATAAGAGCCAGGCCCACGACGATGACTAAAATTAAAGTTTTCTTTTCCATATAATGAATGAATTTCAAGCTAAATGATGTCCTCGACCTTTAATGATTAAACTCTTAAGGCAGGCTCCCTCAAGGGAGCACCTGGATGCTTTTGACGTTGTCGAATTCGTATTTGTTGTAAATGTTTTCATTGCTTTCAATCAAGGCGTGGTTGCCCGGCTTTAAGTCATTAATGGTAATTTTGGTGTACTTGGGCGCAAAAGAGGCCTGGCTGGGGGGATTAGCCGGGTCAAAGGGGAATTCAATTTTCATAATTTCCGAACTGTCCTTGACGATGACGTTAATGTCTCTATCTTTGGTCGGGTGCCGGACGGTAATGAGTTTGCGCTGAATGTCGATTTTGGAAATAACGGCCGCTAAACTAAAAACTTCGATGCGGGACGAGGGCGGCTCAAAGACCTCGACTTGGCCTTGGCCTGGATTCCCCGGCCTAACCAAGAAGAAAAAGGCGATCCCCGAGAGAGCGACGACGAAGAGGAAAACAAAAACGATGACTTTTGGGTTGGATTTAATTTTTTCGACGAGTTCCATTGTTTTAGGATATCAAAATTAGGAAAAAATAAAAGCCCTTCTAAGGCAAAACCTGAATCTTTCTGACACTATTAAATTCAAGCTTTTGGTAAATGTTTTCATCGCTTTCAATCAAAGCGTGATTGCCCGGCTTTAAGTCGCCGATGGTGATCTTGGTCAGCTTGGGACTAAAAGTCGTCTCTCCCTTCGGGGGATTGGCCGGGTCAAAGGGGAATTCAATCTTCAGAATCTCGGTCTGGTCGCCAATCATGACCTTGATTTCTTTTGGTTCGGTCGGATGCTGAACGAAAATTAATTTCTGTTCACTGTCAATCCGAGAAATGACCGAAGCGAGACTAAAAATCTCGATGGGCGGACTTTCGGAAAAAATAGCTAAGTCTCCGCTGGCTGTTTCGGTCTGACTTTTTTGAAATAAACAAGTTTTTTTTGGGCAAAATAGAAAGATGACCCCCGCCGTCATCACCAAAAAGACCAAAACGGTTAGGGCGACGAGATAGATTTTTTTCTTCGGTTTTGCGACCGGCTCCATTTCTGTTTTAAGGAACTTAGTTCCTGTAGTAAGAAACTAAGTTCCTAAAAGGCTTAGGTAATAATTGACGACCCTTTCTCCGAAGAAAAGGGTAAAGAAAATGCCGCTGACCAGAAAGGGCCCGAAGGGCAATTCTGATTTTAAGCTCTTCTTTTTCAAGGCCATGAGGCCTATTCCTGAGGCCGCGATGAGGCCTATCCCTATTATAGCACCAGAAAAGAAGGCAAAGAATAGGGCAACGATGATTTTGGGAAAGGCTAAAACCAAACCCATTAAAAAAGCGAGTTTGACATCGCCGAAACCCAAGCCCCGGCCCTTTGAAAAATGGTAGATGGCATAGAAAAATAAAGCGGCGAGAAAGGCCGAGGCAAGAGGATTTAACAATACCTCAAAATTTCTAATTTCTAATGACGAATTTCTAATCAAATCCCAATTATCTAATTTCCAAATGTTAAATAACCGATAAATAAAAGCAACGACTATCCCAGAATAAACAATCTCGTCCGGGATTAAATAGTGCTTTAAGTCAAAAACAAAAACAACAATCAGTAAAGCCGCCATTATAAAATAATAACTAATTACTATGGCGATAGCAGAATTAATTAGTTTTGGTTGATCTTGAAGAACGAAAAAGAAAACTAGGACAAAAACAATCGCCGTGGCCAGCTCAACCAGAGGATATTGTAAAGAGATTGGTTTTTGGCAGTAGCGGCACTTTCCTTTTAAAAAAATAAAACTCAAAACGGGAAAAAGATCCTTCAGGCCTAAAACGTGGTGGCACGCCGGGCAAAAAGATCTCCCTAGAACAAAATTCTGACTTGTTTCCAGGCGATAAATCAGGGAATTCAAAAAAGAACCGATAATTAAGCCGAAAACAAATATTACCAGTAAAAAAATCATTATTTTATTGTACCAGATATGGCGATATTCTAAAACCCGACGTTACTCAATTTAACGTCGGGTTTTAGTCAGTTTCGCTAGAGAATTGCTTCAATCCCTACGGACAAGCCGCGCTGGTTGTCGTGCCGGCTCCCTTTTGGCTGACGTAGAAGTAATTAGTGGTGACGACTTCCATTTGGAAATAAACGCAAAAAGTTTGGTTATTGCCGCCATCATACCAAAAATACGTTCTCACGCCGTTGCCCGTGGGAACGGGATTCAGATAGGGATCAAGCAGAGTACCGCCGCTAACCGCCGTAGAAGTATCGGGCAAATTAGCATAGCCCTCGGGCAAAACGTCAGCGTATTTCAGCTCCATGGCCGTCGCTATTTGCCGCAAATCTCCCTGTCCTCTGGCATCCCTCGCTTTCTTCCTCGCCCCGCCCATCGCCACCAGCACAATCGAAGCCAAAAGGCCGATGACGGCGATGACCACCAGCAATTCAATTAGGGTAAAACCTTTTTTCTTTTTCTTCATTTGGGTTTCAAATAATTACGGACAGGCAACCGTCCAGCTGGTGGTGTCGCAATTCTCGGCCGTACCTTTGTGAGAAATGGCATAGTAGCGGGTCGTGGTACAAGTCCCCTTGTTCTCCATCGTCCCATAAAGGCAGAATTTCTGATCGTCGGAACTGTTGTCCACCCAGCCGTAGGAGGCTTTGGTCTTAGGATCCTTGGGTAATATCGGCATATAGGTGCCGATGGCCGTGGGCGCGCTGGCGCCCTGAAGATATTTGTCTAAATCTCCGTAATAAAGCTCCATGGCTGATCCGACCTGGCGCATGTCGGCCTGGCGAACCGCATCTCGAGCCTTGGCTCTGGCTCCGCCCATTGATACTAAAACGATTGAAGCTAAAACGCCAATAATGGCAATAACAATTAAAAGCTCAATGAGGGTAAAACCTTGTTTTTTAGACATGTTGGTTAATTTTTTATTGTCGATCAAATTTATAATGGAACTATTCTCGAAAGAGTATGGAATTACTCCCGAAGGAGTACAGAACTACTCCCGAAGGAGCATAGGTGATAGTTCGACCTTTTTCACTTTCACTTTCTATATTATATCATCTTATTATCATTGATTGAAGTCAAGTCTTTACTCTACAGTCTTACCAGCAATCCAGACCGGAAGGCGGGTTGCTCAAAACCCGGGTGCCCTTGGGCGAGGCGGCAAAAAAGGTCCCGCTTTCCAGACAAGCCCAAAGACAATATTTTTGTCCCTGACCGGCATTTCCCCACCAGCGATAACCCTCGGGTTGGCAAGCTATTGGCGCATTGCCCGGATCAGCCGGAGCCGGATCCAGATAAGAAGCGACTTTTGCGGGCGGCTGATCGGCCACGCCAATGGCACCTTTCTCAATGTATTTTAAATGGTCGTCATAATCGAGCTCCAGAGCCAGCATGTACTGGCGGACATCGCTGACTCTCCGGGCATCCCGGGCCTTGGCCCGCACCGACTGTAAAGAAACCAAGACAATGGTGGCCAAAATTCCAATAATGGTCAAAACCACCAGTAGTTCAATCAGAGTGAAGCCTGGTTTTCGTCGGTAGTTCATCATTGTATCGGCGTCGATCCCATCTGATAAAGAGGCAAGAGAATGGCGGCGATTAAAATGCCGACGGCGCCGCCCAGGATAATGATCAAGAGCGGTTCCATCAGGCTGAGAAGAACTTCGGCGCCTCTCTCGATTTCTTTCTGGTAGAAGTTAACAATATCCAGCAGCGTTTCCGAAAGGCGCCCCGTCCTTTCTCCGACCAAAACCATTTGACTGAAAAAGGGCGGGAAAAAATCGGGATATTTCTTCAAGGTGCGGGAAACCGTCTCTCCCCGCCGGACCTCTTCCCGGGCTTCAATGATAATTTCCTGATAACGACGGTTATTGACGACCTCGGAGGTTATCTCCAGGGCCTTGGCAATGGGCAGACCGCCTGAAATAAGGGTGGAAAGGTTTTCGGCGAAACGAGACAAATAGATCATTTTAAGAAGAGGGCCGATCAGGGGTATTTTTAAAAAGAGGTAGTCGAACTGTTTTTTCCCCTCCGGCGTCTTCCGATAGCGCCGCAAAGAAAAAACCAGAGTGCCGATACCCAGAATGATGAGGACGATGAACTTTCTGACCGTCTCGGTAAAACCAACCACAATCTTGGTCAACAAAGGCAGTTCCTGGGACTCGGCCACTAAAACTGATATCAGTTTAGGAATGACGAAAATGGTCATGACCAACAAGACGCCGGTGAAAGTAATCAGAATAAAAAGAGGATAGATGGTCATGGCCAAGACCTTTTGCAGGAGAGCGTATTCCCGCTCCAAGTGGTCGGCCAGATACTCCAAAACTTCGGACAGCTGGCCGGAAACTTCACCCGATTTGACTAAATTAACGTAAAACGAAGTAAAAAGATCGGGAAAAGTCGCCAGCGCATCGGAAAGAGAACTGCCGCCCTCAACTTCTTCGCCGATCTTCAGAATCTTTTCTTTGAAACTGGGGTTTTTCGTTTCCTCGGCGATGGCTCGCAAAGACTCAATTAGTGAGACTTCGGACTTGAACATGGTTGAGAGTTCCCGCGAAAACAAAACCAGGTCTTTGCGGGAAACCCTTTCGAAAATCTTCAAACGCCGGGAGTAGAACGGCTCTTGGCCCGCCTTTTCCAGATAGGTGACGATCAAACGATAGTCCTGCAGGACTTTCAGAGCCGTTTCCCGAGAGGCGGCCTCAACGGCGCCAGCTTGAATATCACCCTCTTTGGTGCGAGCTTGATAATTGAACTTCATTTACCTTCTCACCAATATTCTTAATTCACTGGGATTCAAAGAATAAATCATGGCGTTTTCCAGGGAAATCTCTTTCTTTTTCACCAGATCCGCCAGAGAACGGTTGAGCGAGATCATGCCGGCCTCGCCGGAAGTCTCAATGACCATCGGCAGTTCGTGAATCTTGTTTTCCCGAATCAAATTGGTCACCGCCGGCGTGGAAAGCATGATTTCACAGGCCGGAATCAGACCCCCTTTCAGACAAGGAACCAGCCTTTGGGAAATGACGCCCAAAAGGGATCCGGAAAGTTGGGCCCGAACCTGGTCTTGCTGCTCGGCGGCGAACGAATCAACAATGCGATGAATTGTTTGCGAGGCCGAATTAGTGTGCAAGGTAGCAAAAACCAGGTGGCCGGTTTCCGCCGCCGTAATGGCAATGGCCATGGTTTCGGGATCTCTCATTTCCCCCACCATGATCACGTCCGGATCCTGCCGAAAAGTGGCACGGAGCGCCCGGGAAAAACTCAGCGTGTCCTGATAAACCTCTCTTTGATCGATGACGGCCCGATCGTCTTCAAAGATGTATTCGATCGGATCCTCGATGGTGATAATGTGGTCGGCCCGGGTATGGTTGATCTCGTCGACGAGCGCGGCCAGGGTGGTGGATTTGCCGTGACTGGAAGGACCGGTCACCAGAACAAAACCCTGGCTGGGACGGGTAAACTCGTGCAGGATGGGCGGCAGATTCAGTTCGTCCACGGTCCGGATCTTGGCCGGAATCAATCTCATGGCGACGCTGACATCACCCCTCTGCCGAAAGACATTAACCCTGAATCTGGCCCGATCTTCAAAATTGTAAGAGAAATCAACTTCTTTGTCTTCGGCAAACCTTTTTTGCTGTTCTGGGCTGAGCAAAGCCAAACCCAGTTCTTTTATCTCTTCTCCGGTCAAAACTTTGTACTTGACCAACGGCACTAATTTCCCGTTGATCCGCAGCAAAGGCGGATGGCCGGCGGAAAAATGCAGGTCCGAAGCCTGTTCTTTAACGGTGAGCTCCAAGTATTCTTTTAATCTGGCTAAATAGTCCATAATTTATTCCTTAAATATCTTTTTAACCTCTTCGACGACTTCGCTGGGCGTATAGTGAGCTTTAATCAGATACTGGGTCGCGCCCAGGGCAAAGGCTTTATCGATTTCTGATTTCTGACCAAGATTCGAAAGAATAACTACTTTTAAATCTGATAGTTTTTTATCATCCCTCAGGCCTTTCAGAATTTCCCAGCCATCGAGGCGCGGCAGAACAATGTCCAGAAGAATTAAATCCGGTTTCTTTTCTTCTATCTTTTTTAAAGCCTGACTGCCGTCAATGGCGACTTCGATCGGAAAACCGGCTTCCTTAAATTTCGTCGTGTAAATATCAACCAAAAAAGGATCGTCCTCCACCAACAGAATTGTTTTCATAGTGATTTTTTCAGCGGTTTTCAGCGTATAGTTCAGCGTAATTCAGCGTTACTAAGGTTTGCACGCTGAACCGCGCTGATATAGACGCTGAACCACGCAGAAATACTAATCGAATTATGAATATTATTTCTCCTCGGCCACTCCCAAAACCTCCTCCAGGGTCGTCATGCCGGCCAAAACTTTGAGAATGCCGTCTTGCCTCATCGTCATCATGCCCTGGCTCAAGGCTTCTTGGTAAATCCGGCTTTCAGAGGGTTCTTTTAAAACCACTTCGGCCAGGCTCTCGGTCATCTCTAGAACTTCAAAAAGGCCGGTCCGGCCCGAAAAACCGGTCGCATTGCATTTCTTACAGCCTTGAGGCTCAAAGACTTCAATCTCTGAATTAAGTTTTAATGCCCGTTTTTGGCTCTCCGGCAGAGAGTCCAGTTCCCGTAAAATTAAATCTTTTAGTTCCGGGCGGGCCTTGACTTTCTTTTTACAATCCGGGCAGAGTTTTCTCACCAATCTTTGGGCAATGGCCAATCGCAGCGTCGGCGGAATCAGAAAGGGCTTGACGCTCAAATCAATCAAGCGGGGAATAACGCCGATGGCATTATTGGTGTGCAGCGTCGACAAAACCAAGTGCCCCGTCAAAGCGGCGTGAACGGTCAAGCTGGCCGTTTCCTCATCCCGGACTTCACCGACCATGATGACATTCGGGGCTTGGCGCAAGATGTGCCGCAGACCCATGGCAAAAGTATAGCCAATTTCGGTCTTGATCTGAGACTGGTTGACGCCGTCGATAAAATACTCGACCGGGTCTTCCAGAGTGACAATATTAGTTCCTTCCTTATTGAGAAGCTGCAGGATGGTGTAAAGGGTCGTGGTTTTACCAGAACTGGTTGGTCCGGTGGAAAGAATTAAGCCATAGGGCCTTTCGGCGGCCCGCTTGATGATTTCGGCGTTCTGACTCGACAATCCCAAATCATCCAGCTTTTTTAAGCCCTGGCTAGAATCGAGAACCCGGATGGCCACCTTCTCTCCCAGAACGGTGGGAAAGGTGGAAACGCGAAAATCAACGCTGTTCTCGTCAAACTTGGTCGAGAAGCGGCCATCCTGAGGGATGCGAGACTCATCGATCTTCATGCCGGACAAAATCTTGATCCGGGAAACGACGGCCGGCAAAAGCCTAAGCGGCAAAAAGATGGAGGAGTGCAAAACGCCGTCCAAACGATAGCGGACTCTTAATTTATCCTGGGTGGGCTCGATGTGAATATCCGAAGCCCGGCCGTCAACGCCGTGACCAAGAATAACGGCCACGACCTTAGTGATGGGCGCCTCTTCGGCTAATCTTTCGAACTCCGCCACCGTGGGCAGGCCGCCGGGCCGAATTTTCTCTGCCTCTAAATCTCTTTCCAATTCGCCCAAGGCTTTTTCTACTTCCTTTCTCAGGGTTCGGTATTGCTTCAGAAGCTTATTAAAAGTCGTCAAAGTAATGAGGAAGACCTGGCTCTTCCATTTTCCCTGGCGAGAAAGGAACTTCAGCGCCTCCTGATTGGCCAGGTCCTCGGGATAAACCATGCCCACCTCTAAGAGATCCTCCTTTTTGGCCAGAGGAATCATCTTGTAGTACCGGGCCGAGTCCTCGGGGATCAGTTCGAGAATCTTTAAAGGCACCTCCTCGGGCAAAACTTCCTTTAAGGGAATTTTCCGCTCTTCACTTTTCAAACTAAAAAGAAGGTTTTCTTCCAGGATATTGTTATCTAAAATCACCTCTTCTTCTTTTTTATTATTGTCTTTGACCTCGGCTTCGAGCAGGCTGGCCTTCTCGCGATCGACAATGCCCTTTTTGAGCAGTTTTTGGATTAAAGATGACATTTTTTTTATTTGGTTGGTTCTTCTTGACTAGGGGCGGGCAGGAAAGGATTATTCCTCCCAAAGGCGCCCTCAAAAACGGGAACTTCTTCAAATAATTCGAGCTCTGACAAAAGTGGCTGGTCAAAAACTTTAAAATTGATCTCTACTTTTCTAATAGACAAGGAGGGCAAGGGAGGTGATTCTGTCGGCTTTTTGAAAACGCCAAACCAAAAAACAATGGCCGTCGCCAAAATAACGATGGTAAAAACCAGGATGAGATATTGTTGCCTTTTCTTTTGCTCGGAAAAAACAATGGCCATGGCGGTTACCGGTTACTCTTCTAAAAAATTAATGGCGCTGGTTAAGCTAAATAAAAAAACATCTCCTTTCTCGGGCAGAGAAAACGACAATGATTCGGTCTGAATTAACCGAGAACTTTTCTCCAAACTGGCCATAAACTGACGGAAAGAGGGGTAGGTGCCCGCCATCTCGAAGAAAATTGCTTTCTTCTTGATCGGAGGATTTTCGGTGACCAATGTCGTCAGGCCAAGCTCGACGTGACGTAAAACCAAGTTTTCCTGAGAGGCCGTCTTCTGAGAAAAACCAAGCAAGGCCGGCAAGGAAGGATCCAAAGGAAGACTGGAATTAACTTTTTCCAAAGCCGCTTCGTATTTCTTGAGCTCTAGATCGAGAGCCACGAGGTTTTGCCAATAGTCTTCCTGGCTCTTTAGATTCGCCTTTTTTTGAGCCAATTCCAGTTTAGAGCTCTGTAGGTCTTGATACTGAGGCAGGGCCAAAGAAATCAAAACAACAAAGCAAAGAAGAAAATTGGCGATGGTAATAAAGTATTGTTTCATGCTAGTCTCGCTAGGGCGAGATAAAAACCGCGGGGTTAAAGAAAATTTCGAACTCAAATTCAACCCAACCGCCCTTGCCGATTCCGGCCTGTTCCAAACTGCTTTCCTGGATCAACGGCTCGGCTCGGAAAAGCCGGGCCTGCTGGCCAAGAACCTGGAAATTATCCGCCTTGCCGCCCAGCCAAACCTTATTCTCTTTGGCATTAAAATCCATCTTGGTGAAAAAAACTTGAGGATGAGCCAGCTTCTCGATCTGATCCAGAACCCGGGAAACCGGCTGCCTCTGGCTCGCCAAAAGGGAAAAACCCGTGATTCTTTTTTGAGTTCTTAAAATGTTCTTTTCCAAATTGATTTCTTCTGTCGTTCTTTCTTGGTTGAGTTCCTGGCTAATCCGTTTAATCTCCAAACCGGCTTTTTTATTCGACCGGCTGAGAAAAAAAAGGCTCAAAAAAGAAATAATTAAAAAAACAAAAGAAAGATAGAAGAGAGTCGTTTGCCAAAACGGTTTCTCAACCGGTTTTTTAGGGATTAAATCAACTTCCATGCCATTGGTGTGTTATTCTAGCCCCCTCAGGGCGGCGCCGACGGCGATAATATAAGAAGGGGACAGCTCTTTTAAAGTTTTTTCCAGAATGGGCGGATAAAAAATATTTAAGCTAGAAAAGGGGTTGGCGACTTTAACTTCTTTGCCTAATTTTTCGGCGAAATATTCTTTCAGGCCAGGAATAAGGGCGACGCCGCCGGACAAGATGATCAGGGTGGGAGACTTGTTTTCGGCCATCAAGAAATTCTGTATGGTTTTGTCAACTTCCATCAGAATACTGTCGACAATGGTGGAAACGATCTCGCGGATGCTTTCTTTGCCGGGCTCGGCCACGGGCAATAAGCCGTATTTTTGCTTGAGGGCTTGGGCTTCTTTGAAATCAATCTGCAAGGCCTTGCTCAAGACCTCGGTTATTTCGTTTCCGGCGGGCTCAAAACTGCGGCTTTGCCTCAAAACTCCTTTATCAATGATGCTGCAAGTCGTGCTCTGGGCGCCGATATCAATAATGGCGACGGTCTTGGTTTTATCGGGATTGACGGCTCTCAAAAAGCCAAAAACTTCCGCTTCCAGGGCATAGAGATCAAGCTTGGTAATCTTGCTGATCTCCTGATACTGGTTAATGACCTCGTTGGGAACGGCGACCAGCAGAACTTTAATATTCGCGCCGGGCTGGTCCGGCCGCTCTCCTTGGATGATGGACCAGTCGAGACTTACTTCATTTAAAGGCACGGGGATTTGTTGCCGGGCCTGAAAACGAATGGCCTGAGGCAACTCCGGGAGCGACATAGACGGCAGTTCAAAGGTCGTGTAGAAAGTCGAGAAATCCGGGATCGAGAAAACGACTTTCCTTGATGACATCTTCGCTTCATTAATGATGCCCGAAATGGCGCGGGCAATATCCATCGTCTGAAATAGAAGCGTGTTCTTTTCGAGAGTCCGGAAGGGCTTGTCGTAAATGGCCTCGGCCTGGATTTGTCCGTAAGCCTCGAGTTTGACTCTTTCTCCGACCCGCGAAAGTTCCACAATCTTGATTGAGGAAGAACCGATATCAATCCCTAAACAATTTTTCTTAACCAGGCCAAAGGGGGTAAAAGCCATATAATCATATAGTATCGCATTTCCCCGAGATGGACAAACTTTGGTTCGCTGTTAAAGAACTGGAAAAACCGAACTGATTTAATTATAGCATTCCCTCGGTGACTGTCACCTTTTCTCGCCGAACAAATTTGAGAACAAATCTGTGATTTGGCACGATTTTCGCGTATTTTGCCAATTGGCCACCCCTTTTTCGAATTGGCGGCGGGAGCAGGATTCGAACCTGCGGTACCCTTGCGGATACAATGGTTTTCAAGACCATCCGAATAAACCGCTCTCGCATCCCGCCAAAAAGCGGAGGAGGTGGGAGTCGAACCCACTTGACCTCTTTCGAAGTCAAAGTTTAGCAAACTTTTGCACGAGCCGTTATGCGTCTCCTCCCGAAAATCTGGTTACAGCATACTTCATTCTCATTGTTTTTTCAAGATTGAATTTAGGCCGGATTCGTGCTAATTTTAATTCAGTTTCGTCCCCGTAGTTCAACGGATAGAATGCAAGGTTGCGGACCTTGAGATTGGAGGTTCGAATCCTCCCGGGGACACAACGTACAAAATTCTAAAGAAATTTCATGGATCTCTCTATCCCCATCGGCCAAGTCCCGCGGATCGGCGAGGTCTTGGAAAAAAGATTAAAGAAACTCGGAATTAAAACCGTCCGGGACCTCCTCTATCATCTGCCTTTGAGATATGAGGATTTTTCTAATTTTGTGCCTCTGAACCAGTTGAGACCACGAACCAACGTTTCTATAAGAGGGAAGATTCTAGAGATAAAATCCCGCCTGGCCTGGAGAAAACGGATGACCCTAACTCAGGCCGTGGTCGGTGATCAAACGGGCGCCGTTCGAGTTGTCTGGTTTGCCAAACCTTATATCATCGACGTCTTAGAGCCCGGCAGCGAGGTCATCATGGCCGGCCGGGTTAGTCAAGGCAAAAATGGCCTTTATTTGAACAATCCGACCTACGAAAAAATTACGGAGAGCGGGTCTCCGGTATCTCTGCAAAAATCAAAAATAGCCGGGCTGATGCCGGTTTATCCGGAAACCGAAAGGCTTTCTTCGCGCTGGTTGCGTAGCATCATCCGGCCCATTTTGGCCAACTTTAAAAATCAGGTTCAAGAATTTCTGCCGGAAAAGGTTTTGAAAGAATTTAATCTCCTTTCTTTTCCCCGGGCCATCTGGCAGATTCATTTCCCCGATTCTTTGGCTTTGGCCGAGAAAGCGAGACTCCGTCTCGCTTTCGAAGAACTCTTTTTGATTGAGCTTTTTGTCTTAAAAGAAAGAGTTAAGATCCTGCAAACCAAAGCCTATCCGATTCCCATTGACCTGCCCTCAATCCAAAGGTTTGTCAAAAGTCTGCCTTTTACCTTAACCAATGCCCAAAAAAAATCCGCCTGGCAGATTCTCAAAGACCTGGAAAAATCTCATCCCATGAACCGGCTTCTGGAAGGGGAGGTGGGATCGGGCAAAACCGTGGTCGCTGCCCTGGCGGCCCTCAATACTGCCCGCGCCAAATTTCAAGTGGCTCTGATGGCGCCAACCGAAATCTTAGCCAAGCAGCATTTTAAGGAAGTGGCCCGACTTCTCTTTGACTTTAAATTAACCATTGCCCTCTTAACCGGCCAGGAAGACAAAATCATGGCCAAAAAATTAAAAGGAGAGGTGCTAGAGGCTTCGCGGCAAAAAATATTAGCCAAATGCCTCGATGGCCAGATCGACATTCTCATCGGCACGCACGCTCTGATTCAAAAAAGTGTCCGGTTCAAAAACCTGGGACTGGTTATCATCGACGAACAACACCGATTCGGCATCGAACAGCGGGCACGACTTTGCCAAAGACGACATTCTTCAGAAAAAACTGTTCCCCATTTGTTATCAATGACGGCGACGCCCATTCCCCGCAGTCTGGCCCTAACCATTTATGGGGATTTGGACCTTTCCATTATCAATGAATTGCCCCAAGGCCGGAAAAAGATTCTAACGGAAATCGTTCCGCCCCGAGAAAGACAACGGGTCTATGACTTTATCCAAAGCCAAGTCGAATTAGAAAGACAGGCTTTTGTCATCTGCCCGAGAATAGAACCAGCCTCATCGGCGGGGTCGCGACGACCCACGTCTTGGAACGACGTTAAAGCGGTGGCAGAGGAAAAAGAAAAATTGGCCAAAGAGGTTTTCCCTGATCTGAGAGTCGAGATGCTCCATGGAAAAATGAAACCGAAGGAAAAAGAAAAGATCATGAAAGATTTTAAGAATAATAAAATCAAGGTTCTGGTGGCCACGTCGGTGGTTGAAGTCGGAATTGATATCCCCAACGCCTCGGTCATGGTCATTGAGGGAGCCGAAAGATTCGGCTTAGCCCAACTCCACCAGTTGAGAGGCCGAGTGGGCCGGGCGGAACACCAATCCTATTGTTTTTTGCTGACTGATTCTCCGGCCAGAAAAACCCAGCAAAGGCTGAAAGCGATGGTTAAGGCCGAGGATGGTTTTGAGTTGGCCCAGAAAGACTTAGAAATTAGAGGACCGGGCGAGTTCTCGGGTAGAAAACAATGGGGGTTGCCCGACCTAGGAATGGAATCACTAAAAGACTTAGTTTTGGTGGCCAAGTGTAAAACCGCGGTCAAGGAAATTTTGGAACAAGACTTTTCTCTAAAAAAATACCCTCTTTTGAGAGAAAGGCTGGAGAGATTTAAGGAAAAAATCCATTTAGAGTAGAGTTTACTCTTTCCGCACCTTTTCGGTTGGCCAAAAGCCCATATATTTGCCCCGCATCAATTTAGTCTGAGCATCCAGGGCCGGCACGGTCCAGAAGAAAAGCATGGCCAAGGGTAAAACCAGCCACTCAAAGATAAAAACTAGATATTTTAACCGGCCGGTTGCCTTGGGCCGGGGCGGCAAGAGAAAAAAACTGAGATAGATCGAACTGAAAAGACCGATCATGGCAATGGTCATTAATCGGGAGGTGGTGTGGGGCAGATTATGGGCCATCAGAGTTTGGGAAAATCTTTCGCCGCCCAAAGCAATGGGCAGCCAGCCCAGAAGAAAGATCAACAAGGCGCTGGTCGCCCAAGACCAATGCGACTCAAAAAGAAAAAAACCGTGAAACAATTTCTTTGACAAAGAAATTTTTTTGTTCTTCAGAAAGTTGAAAAAGACGTAAGGGATTTCGTCCACCCCATAAGCCCATCTTCTCTGCTGTTTATAAACATTGACTAAAGTACGCCGAAAAGTCTGGGCGACGTTGGCATCCATTCCCACGGGATAATAAAGCGGTTGGACTTGGTAATCACCGTTGTATTTCAAAAAACTCTGCCAGAAAATACGGGAGTCGTCCGAAACGACATTTTCTTGTTTAAAACCAACATCCACTAAAGTTTTAAAGCTCATGGCGTGCGAGGAAAAAGTGATGAGCTTTTCCGGCCGTTCCTGGCTCAGGCTGTTCCAGAAGGTTGAAGAAAGGGCAAAACTCCGGGAAAAGATCGGCGCTTGCCAGATGTTGTTGATAAAAAGAGGGATGGGTTGGAAACTGGTCCGAAAGGGTTTAGCCGCCGTTAAATAGTGCCAGGTCAGACAGCTAAAGTATTTGGGGAAAAGACAGGTATCAACGTCAAAAAAAGAAACGATGATTTTTTCGTAGGGGATTTTGGCGACATCGATGATTTCTTCCTTGGCCTTGATCTCGGCCCAGCGGTCGTTCGAACCCTTGCCCGGTATCTCTCCGGCCAAACCCGGGGGATGCCAGGTGACTAAAAACTGGTAAAACTGATGACCAAATTCAGCTTGAATTTTATTTACCGCTTCTTGAGTTTCCGACCGATAACCTTCTTCAGCGGAAAGAACGACGATAATTTTTTCTTTGGGATAATCACTCTGACTCAAAGACAAAAAGGCGTCCCGCACGATCGGCCAGGGTTCTTGGCAAAGGGTAAAAAGACAAAGATGATAAATCTCTTCCCAATCTCGTATTTGTTTAACTCGAACCAGCCAGTCAATCTTTTTGTGCTCTTCCATTTTCCGATAACTCGAGTGCAGATGGAAAGAAAAATAGATGGCGCGGAAAAACCAATAAAGATCGAAAACGAGGATAAAAACGGCGATGAGAAAAGGTTGCTGCCAGGAGAGAAAAATGGCCAAGAGAATGGTCAGCCAAGAAACGGCCCCGGGCAAAATTTCCAGAAACCGAAAGAGCCTTCTTTCGGAGAGATCGGTCAAATCTTGAGCGGTGGCGATTTTAAGATTCATCGTAAGAAGATCTTGAATAATTCTCCGGGCGAAACAATTCTTGTCCAGTGGATCTTTCTCTGTAAGACCAAAATGTGCTTTTTGTCGAGCGTGACCAAAAAATCAGCACCAGCTCCCTTAGCCGAAGTTAAAATGTGAACATCGTCTGGGTCAACGACCAATTTTTTGAATCTTTTTAATTCCTTGCCCGCCGGCGCTTTTTCTATCCGAAAAGAAATAACAGTTTTTTTCAAAAACGCTTCACTAATGTCGAGCTTTCTGCGATTGCGCCAGACCTCATCTAAAACCACTTCGCTGACCACGGCTTTAATCTTGCCTTGTGCCGCCCATTCTAAAAGTTTCCTTGAAGCGCCCGTCGATGATTTTAGGCCAGCCAGAATAACCGAGGCGTTGAAAAAGACAAGGGGAGACATCAAATTAAGCCTTTCTTTTTGAGTTCTCTGGTTTCTTGACGATCAAATTCGAGAAAATCTTTCAAGTCTTCATCGGTATAGCGCCGGACAGGATAATCCAGGATACGCAAAGGCTCGATGATTAATCTGTTCTTTTCTTTTCTCACTCTGACCATCGACTTTTCTTCAAAACCAAGGTCGCGGCGAAACCTTTTGGGAATCGTCAAAAGGCCTTTGGGCTGGATTTTAACGATTTCTTCTTGGGTGGTTGATGACATGGTTATTTTTAACCTCGCTTTAGCGAGACTAAGGTTTCCTTATTTCTAACTTTCTACATTATAGAAAATCGGATTATTTTGTCAACCCCGTGTACTGGTCCAATACATGTGATACACTTGGCGCTTCATGAAAGTCGCGGAGAACAGTTCTCCGCTAAATCTAAATTCTGATAAATTCGGTCTGGGACCTAGATCATCGGAGACCCGCTCTCCGTGGTTTAAAACCCGATATTCCAAAAGTTTAATGTCGGGTTTTAAACTTCTACAAAGCGTATCAGATGTATATGGACCCAGACACTCTTAACGAACATGGGCGTTGCCCGGATTGTGCTTAACTTAGTTAAGCACAGCCGTTCTGAACGGTGGCGGTGGCGATTTTGAGATTCATCAATACGTCTGATAGCTAAACGATCCTGTTCCGAGGGTTGCCCTTGGCCGCAGCGATGATGTTGTCGGTAAAAATCTGATAGAGATTAACTAACGTTTCTCTTGTATGCCAACCAAAGGGCTTCAATCCGATACTATTATCCAAAGCCGTTAGTGAGCTCTCCTCGAAATTCTTCGATTCCCAAGCATAAGCGCCAACCTGGCCAGATTTTAAGGCTTCGACCATAGCTGATTCCTCAACTAGATCGGGATCAACTAGGTTAACAAATAATACCCCTGGTTTCATCTTGGCTGTCTGATCCTTATTAATCAAATTGCGGTTGCTATCTTCATGGTTCGCATGCAAAGAGATCGCATCCGATTCTCGTAAAACCTCTTCGAACGTCTTCATCTCAACGCCTGATTGCTGTTTTGGCTTTCGATCGCAGGCAATCACTTTCATGCCAATGCCTAATGCCATTTCGGCCACCCGGCTGCCGATATTTCCCAGTCCGATGATTCCCAGGGTCTTCCCTTTTAACTCTGAGCTCGTTTCTAGCTTATATTGACCTCTTTGAGTTTGGCGGTCATAAAAGATGATTTTCTTGGCCAGGCAAAGAAGCAAGGCCAAGGCGTGCTCGGCCACCGCCTCTCTTGAATAACCCGGAATATTACTGACCGGCAGATTCCTGCTCTTACAATAGTCCAGGTCAATCCAACCAAAAGAGGTGGTGGAAAGACAGATACCTTTTAGTTTAGGCAAAGACTCAATCAACTTCATCAATGGCGGCCGGGATTTGGCAAAACCACCGAAAACATCAGGATCGGGCGCGATGATTTCTGCACCCGCGGCCAGGGCCAAAAGTTTATCTAGGGGCATTTCTTCACGACTGGGCGTATAAACAACTTCGCCGAGCTTGACTAATTCAGCCTGCTGACTCGGCGTAAACTCTGTTTTGGGAAGGAAAACAGCGATTTTCATAGCTTGTGGTTAATTTTTAATTTTAGTTTGTTGAGCCAAGCCGTTAATCCACCCTTGAATTTTGAAAGCGTTCATCCTATCACAAACATTTATTTGTATAGTTCCGAACGGTAAGAAATTCTTTGGTCGTTTTCCATTCCCCGCCTTGCTAATAGCAAAATAGACATGAAATCTTTCTGGAGAAATAAAAAGAATTCGTGACCAAAACTTTACAGCATCTTTTGCTTCGATGTTGCCAAATATCTGCACCCTCGGCCTAATTTTCTTTTCCGGGATTTTCAGAATCTCTCGCAAAAAACGGAGAAACAGAACGACCATATTGGGGTCGGAGTTAGCAAAACTTATTGTTGGAGAACGTTTTTGAATTTCAATCCTATATCCTTCTCCCCAATACAGCGCGGTACCAATAAGCATTAATTCTCGTTCTGATAATTGACCGATATCTTTTAGAGACTTTTCTTTAATGTTTTTGTTCTCTGATTTAATCAATAAAGTTCTTCGCCGATTAAAGTCCATCAGCTGTTTTCGAGTCGTTCTCCCTTTTTCCTCCAATAGTTTTCTTGCTTTCAATGGTAAAACAAGATTTTTAAACCAACCACTAAGAGTGCTCTTAGGGACGCCCAGGGCCTTTTTAATCTCTCCCTCGCTGTTGCCTTTAAGTCTCAGCTCTAAGGCGCGCTGATATCTTGGTATGGAAGAAGTGCGCATATGGCGCTAACGGGAGTCGAACCCGTGTCGCGGCCTTGAAAGGGCCGTGTCCTAACCACTAGACGATAGCGCCAAATCAAGTTGATTTTAACCTAGAAATTGAAAAAAATCAATCGGTGAGATATAATAGGGAATTGACCATGGAACTGCCTAAAGCCTACGATCACAATCAAGTCGAAGACAAAATCTCCCGCCTCTGGGAAAAGGGCGGTTTTTTCAAGGGCCGGATCACCCGCGGCCAAAAGCCTTTTATCATTACTCTGCCGCCGCCCAATGTCACGGGCAATTTGCACGCCGGCCATGCCATGTATGTTATTGAAGACATTATCATCCGTCAGCAAAGAATGGCCGGTAAACCCAGTCTCTGGCTGCCCGGCTTTGATCACGCTTCCATTGCCGTGGAATACCTGGTCTCAAAACAGATAAAAAAAGAGGGCAAAAGAAAGCGAGAAGTGGGCCGAAAAGAGTTTTTAAAAAGAGCCAAGGTTTTTGCGGCCAACTCTAGAAAAAACATCAAGCGCCAACTGCGAAAATTAGGTTTTTCTTTGGATTGGAGCCGGGAAGCCTATACCATGGATAAAGTTAGATCTGAGGCGGTCAAGGCGGCTTTTAATAACCTTTATAAAAAAGGTTTAATCTACCAGGGAGAATATATTGTTAACTGGTGCCCGGCCTGCCGAACAGCCATCTCCGATCTGGAGAACGAATACGAAGAGGAAGAGGGAAAACTCTATTATATGAAATACGGACCTTTTGTCTTGGCGACGACTCGCCCAGAAACTAAATTCGGCGACACGGCCGTGGCCGTCCACCCGCAGGATGAACGTTACCAGTCATGGATTGGAAAAGAATTTGTCTACGAATCACTAATCGGTCCTAAGAAAATGAGAGTCGTCGCCGATGAAGCCGTTGACCGGGAATTCGGCACCGGCGTGCTTAAAGTAACGCCGGGGCACGACCAGACGGACTTCGAAATCGGCCAAAGGCATAACCTGCCGACGATAAAAGTCATCGACGAAAACGGCCGCCTGACCTCGGTGGCCGGCAAATTTGCCGGGCTCAAAATTCTGGAAGCGAGAAACTTAGTCGTAGAAGAATTAAGGACCCGGGGGGACCTCATCAAAACCGAAACTATCACTCATTCGGTCGGCCATTGCCAAAGGTGTCATGCAACGACCGAACCGTTGATTTCCAAACAATGGTTTGTAAAAACCCAGCCCTTGGCTAAAAAGGCGATTGAAGCGGTCAAGTCGGGGAAAATTAAAATTATCCCTAAATATTTCGAAAAAACATATTTCCACTGGCTAAAAAACATCAAAGACTGGTGTATTTCCCGACAACTTTGGTGGGGCCACAAGATTCCTTTAAAAGGAGTTGATGACACTCTGGACACCTGGTTTTCTTCCAGCCTTTGGCCGATTTCGGTTTTTGGCTGGCCTAAAAATACGAACGACCTTAAATACTTTTATCCGACCGATATCAGAGAAACGGGCTATGACATTCTTTTTTTCTGGGTCATCAGAGAAATTATGATGTGTCTGGAAATGACCGGAAAAGTTCCCTTCAAAACCGTTTATCTTCATGGGCTCGTCAGAGATCAGCAGGGACGAAAGTTTAGTAAGACGGCGGGCATTGGCTTTGATCCTTTAGATATGACGGCAAAATACGGCACGGACGCTTTAAGAATTTCTCTAGTTTACGGCAATGCGGCCGGAGCCGATTTAAAAATCGGCGAAGATAAAATCAAAGCGATGAGAAATTTTACCAACAAGATATGGAATGCGGCCAGGTTTATCCTGGCCACGCCGAACAACGCAGAACCAAACGCTGAACAACGCGGAAGTATCAGCGCAAATCAGCGTTTAAATCAGCGCAAATCAGCGGGTTCAAACGATAAATGGATTCTTAAAGAATTGGATAAAACCATTAAAGAAACCAATAATCTGTTTGAAAAGCATGGTTACGGTCAGGCGGCAGAGTTGCTTTACCAGTTTTTCTGGAAAAAATTCTGCGACAAATACATCGAGTCAACCAAAGACCGAAGAAAACAGGCTCAGCCAATTCTGCTTTATGTCTTGGCCACTTCATTAAAACTATTGCATCCTTTTATGCCTTTTATTACTGAAGAAATCTACCAAAAACTACCATTAAAGAATAAAAAGAAGAGCTTAAGTATTGAGAGTTGGCCATGATGAACTATCTTCTCTTAGCCATCTTCGGATTAGCGCCAAGTATTATCTGGTTGCTGTATTTTCTCAGAAAGGACGTTCATCCTGAAGACAATCGCCAAGTCGTCAAAATTTTTATCTATGGCTCTCTGGCTGTTTTCCCGGCCGCCCTGATTCAGTTCGGCATCTTTGATACTTTGAGTTTCTGGGAACCATCCATCTGGAAAACAACTTTCGTACTTTTCCTGGGCGTCGCTTTGGTCGAAGAGGTTTTGAAATATTGGGTGGTTAAAGATAAGATTTTAAAAAGCTCGCATTTTGACGAGCCGACCGACCTGCCTCTTTACCTCATCATTTCGTCCCTGGGCTTTGCCGCCTCAGAAAATATCCTGGCCATAGTTGGCCCGGGATTGCTCACTCTTTCTCCGGCCCGGACGATCGCCATCAGTCTCTTCCGCTTTGTTTCGGCCACCTTTCTTCACGCCCTGGCCTCCGGCACTCTGGGAATCTTCCTGGCTCTCGCTTTGTACCAGCCAAAAATGAAAATTAGACTGGCCCTCATCGGTTTTGCCTTGGCGATTTTCTTGCATGGTCTCTATAATTTTTCTATAATGATAATTGAGGGGAATGTTCGGTTTTTAATCCCCGTCCTCATTTTAACTAATTTAGCCCTGGTTCTTTCTCTGGGTTTCAGAAAGCTGAGAGAGATAAAGGGCATCTGCGAGATTCAATAGCTAAAATAATTAACTTTACTCACATGGCTTCGTTTTTCGAAAAACTAATCGGCGGGCAGGATCAGGATCAGCCCATTAAGGAAAAGAAAATGGTTTCACGAAAACCGGCAAGAAAGGTTGTTAAAGCATCTCAATCAGAAGAAAACCCGGAAGAAAAAGATGAATTTCTGCGAAAGTTGGAAGTTAAAAAACCCCAGCCCCAATTTAAGGTTGAGGAGGAAATTGAGACGGAGCCAGAAGGAGAGGAAGAGGAAAAAGAAGAGGAAGAAATCGAAGAGAAAACCGAAAAGAAAAAACCAACTCCGGAAAAAGATTGGTCCAGGGCCGAAGGACAACTCTCGATTGATGTTTACCAAACCGACGGGGAGGTGGTTATTGAATCAACCATCGGCGGAGTGAAACCAGAAAATCTAGAAGTCACGATTGAAAACGGCATGGTTCAGATCAAGGGCAACCGCGAGAAAGTAGAAACGGTGGAAAAAGATGATTACCTTATCCAGGAATGTCACTGGGGTTCTTTCTCGAGACAGTTTGTCCTGCCTTCAGAAGTTGATGCTTCCCGGGCCGAGGCAACCTTGAAAGACGGCATCCTCACGGTTAGAATACCCCGGATCCAGAAGGAAAAAGTGACAAAACTAATGATTAAGTAGAAAAAACTGCAACCAAAGCCCCGCTTTGAAAGGCGGGGTTTTGAATTTACTGGGTTTACTTTATGTCTTTCTCTATATCTTCACTTTTAATGCTATACTTTTTGTTTTTGTAGAATTTTGAAACAACGCTATTGATAAACCAGGTCATGACCATCAACAGAAAGAAATATATCAGTCCCGCTGACGTAAATTTCGGTAAAGTATCCCGGCCAAGGTAACCTAAGATTGCCGCCACGACGCCAATGGTGGTGATTAACTGCAGAGACGAAATAGTATTCTTTGTGCTTTTGGCTTGAAGCTCGGAGAAAATCTCGATCGCAGAAGTAAGATAATTTTTCGTCATTCCCCAAAGATGTTTAATATATTCGTGAGTATCTAAAAGGGTTTCGAACTTAAATTGAAACAACGGTTGTAGGTAATCGTCAATTTTTGCTACATCAGTAATCTTTTGTCTTGTCTTCACATAAGCGGGCATTTGATCAATTCTCGCGCCAATTAAGTTAATTGTCTTTTGATAAACGGATAACTCGTTCCTCAACGAGTCTATGTCGGTCCCCTTTATTTCTCCTCGCTCTTTAATTGTTTTGATTTTTTCCCACAATATTCGGTGAATTGCCAAGTATCTGTGAAGTTGGGATTTAAACTCTCTGAAAAATATTTGCGATTCGATAATTTCCCTTGTTAAGTTTTCGTCTCTCAAATTATTTATTAGAATTATCCCCGGACTACGATACACCTCTATATTTTTGGTCGCCAGCACTGAATAGATATCTTCAGACGAGTCCCTAAATATTTTTTCCGCCTCCTCTTTTGTGGTATCCGAAACAGTCATAATATAAGGCAAAATAGTTTTGATACTGGCTAGTTCTTTTGGAACAGGAGCGCCCTTACTAAAAATCAGGGAAAGGGCTTTCGAGAGCTTGTTATCATAATAATTCCTAATGGCCTCAAAATCATTCTTTAGCGACTTAAACTCTTTTTCTAAGATTATTAGGCCGTCTTCGTATATTCTGTAACTGATTTCTTTATCGGTTTTGACAAGAATGTACTCTAAAGGACCGCTTTCTCGGCTAACCTCAGCAAGCGATAAAACACTCCTTGCCTCATCAAGTTTTTCTTTTGGAAAATCTAGATTAGATTTTCCGTGTTTAAGAAAATCCCAAGTTTCCGTCAAGTGTAAGGTGGTTCGTTGAAACCATCCACCAATATAAATTTTCTGTATTGTCATAATAATTAACCTGACTCGTTTTCTTTAGTCTAATTGGACGACTCTTGTTTTATCAAAATGCCGAGAGTGGGAGTCGAACCCACAAGCCTTGCGGCACGAGATCCTAAATCTCGCGCGTTTACCAGTTTCGCCACCTCGGCCCCGTCTCTTAATTATCTTTACCCCATTTCAACAGAGATGGAAAGACAACAAAATAAGCCTTTTGAAAAAGATAAAACAAAGACAGCGCTCGTCGCTGTCTTTGTTGTCACTTTCAAAGCTAAGAAATTTCTCTATTCTCTATGTATAACCCAGGATCGCCTTGACAATTGACGGCACCGCCCGAGAAATCAAAGCCACTAAAAGGCCAATGGCCGCGTACATGATTTTGTCTCGGCCCTCTTTCACCTTCGCGGCATCGCCCGACGACACCATAATCTGGAAAGCGCCGAAAATAACCAGTAAAATCACGATCAGAACCAGGAAAAGAAAGACCCAGTCGGTAATGGCATAGATGGTGTTCATGGCGCAAAAAAGGCCCCATTTTTCGGTGACGCAGTTGATTCCCATAGAGCAGGTTCCGCCCGTCGGTCCGACAACCGTACCCGTGGCGCAAGGCGTGCCGTCAATGGTGATATTCCTTCTGATTTTGCAGCAATCTTCCGGGCCGGCTTGGGCCAGGCCCACCATCGGCATGATTAAACTGGCAAAAAGCAGAACAAAAAGGATTTTTTTCATTATTTTGTTTTCTTGTTATCTCGAAAACTGATTTGAAACTACTCGTCGACCTTTAGATTGTAATTAATCTTCAAATTACTATAGTGTCACGCCCATGGCCGATCGGATTAAAGCCACCAGACCGCGAGCGAGGAAAATGACGAAAAGGCCAACCGCGGTATAGAGAAAAATGGTTTTCGCGGTTTTGACTCGGCCCGGATCGCCCGCCGCCGTCATGAGATAAAAGGCGCCAATGATGATCATTAGGGGAGAGACAACTAAGGCGATCAAAAAGATGAACTTGATGACGGCGTCGATCAATTCCTGAATGCTGGCATATCTCAGCGGGTTATCAATGACAATTTGGGCTCCCGCGAAAAGGGGTAGGCCGAAACCAAGGATCAAAAGAAGAAGAATTGGTCTCATGGAGTTAGTATAAACTAGATTTTAGTAAAAAGCAAGCCCCAATGATATTTACCCACGGCTAGTTCCTTTTCCAGCTTAAAGCCCCGCTCTTCAATCATCTCGCTGGCCTCTTTAAGAGAAATTCGGTTCTCCTGTGGGCCAAAGGACGAATCCGTCTTCCAGTCAGTCACCAGCAGCTGGCCCGAGGGCCGTAAAACTCTTTTGGCTTCGGTAATGATCTGGCTTTTGTCTTGAATCTGGAACAAAAGATTGGTCAGTAAAACCAAGTCGAGCAGATTATTCTGAACCGAAGAGCCCAAGCCCATTTCCAAATCGGCCCGGATGGGTCGGATATTGTTCATCTTGCCCATTTCCATTTTTATTCTGAGGGCCGCCAAAGCCTCGGCCTGGATATCCACCGCATAAACCTTGCCCGTTTTTAATTTCTTGGCCAGAGGAATAGCCCAACCCCCGACACCACAGCCAAAGTCCGCCGCCATCATATCTTCGCGAAGCTCGAGTTGGTTTAATACTTGTTCGGGGTTAAGAAAATCAATCACACTGATTTATGCTGATTAGACTGATTTATACTGATACTCCTTTATATACAGGCGGCTGAGGCCACCTTATCTCCTTCTCCCAGCTTCATGATGCGGACTCCCTGAGTGGCCCGGGATAATTTCGGAACCGAGGCAATCACCGCTCTAATCACCTGACCTTTTTGAGAGATAACAATCAGGTCTTCTTCGTCAGAAAGGACTTTGGCGGCCATGATCTCGCCGGTCTTGGACGTGATTTTTCCCGCTTTGATCCCGCTCCCGCCTCTCTTTTGTATTCGATAATCATTAACTTCGCTTCTCTTGCCATAGCCATTCTCGGTAATAATCAGCAGGTATTTTTTCTCGTCTTTTTTAGAATTTTGCTTGCCCGCCGAAGCCCCGCCTGCCGATTGGCGGGCAGGTTTAGCGGAGGCGGGTATAACGGTCATGCCCACCACCTCATCTCCCTTCTTTAATCTGATTCCCCGGATGCCCGAGGCCTGGCGCCCCATTTCCCTTAGATCTTTTTCTTTAAAACGGATGGCTTGGGCCTTTCGGGTGACAATGATGATTTCATCCTCGCCCGTGCTCTTGGCCACCTTTCTTAAAGTATCTCCCTTTTTCAGGGTCATGGCAATCAGGCCTGATTTCCTGACATTGGCAAAGGCGTCAATGGCAGTTTTCTTAATGATGCCGTTCCGGGTCACCATGACCAGATAACGATATTGTTCTTGATCTTTCTTGCTCGAGGCAATCAAAGAAAAAACCTTGTCCTGAGAAGAAATCTCTAAGAAATTGAGCAGGCCCCGACCCCGCGCCACCCGGGTTCCTTCGGGAATTTCAAAAACCTTGGTGCAAAAAACCTTACCCGAATCGGTAAAGAAAAACAGGTCGTCGTGAGTCATTCCGGAAACAAAATGATCAACAATGTCTTCCTGCATCGTTTTCATTCCCAGAATGCCCTTGCCGCCTCGTTTCTGCAGTTTATAGACCGAAGGATTAATTCTCTTGATATAACCGCCACGGGTGAGGGTGATGATGGTTTCTTCGTGAGGGATCAAATCGGCTTCCGCAATTTCTTCGATTTCCCGAACCACCACCTTGGTTCTCCTTTCGTCGCCAAACCTTTCTTTAATCTCCGCCAGCTCCTTCTTGACCACTCCTTTAATTCTTTCCGGGCTCTTAAAAATAACGGTCAGTTCCTTAATTCTAAGCTGCAGGGCTTTTAACTCTTCTTCGATTTTCTTTCTTTCCAGTTTAGCCAGAGCGGCTAATTTTGTCTCGAGAATGGCGTTGGCCTGAATCTGGCTTAACTTGAAGCGCTTCATCAAATTCTTTTCCGCCTCCGGGCGGCTGGCCGAATTCTTGATGATCCGGATGACCTCGTCGATGTTAGCCAAACATTTGTGCAAGCCCTCTAAAATGTGGGCTCTTTCTTTGGCCTTTTCCAAATCATATTTAGTTCTTCGGAAAACCACTTCGCGGCGGTGGAGCAAAAAATAGCTTAAAAGCTCCGCCAAAGACAAAACCTTGGGCTGGAGACCGTCAACCAAAGCCAAAAGGTTGATATGAAAAGTTTTTTGCAGATCGGTAAATTTGTAAAGATAGTTTAAAATCTTTTGCGGATAGGCCTCTTTTTGCAGATCAATGACGACTCTCAGCCCTTCTTTGTCTGACTCGTCGCGGATGTCCCGGATGCCCTCAACCTTCTTTTCTGAGACCAGACTGGCCAATCGCTCAATTAGAGTCGATTTCTGAACCTGGAAGGGGATTTCGGAAATGATGATCTGGAAACGGCCGCTCTTTTCCTGTTCCACGATTTCGGCCTTGCCTCGCATCAAAACCGGCCCCTTGCCCTGGGAATAGGCGGCGATGATCTCTTTCAAATTAAAAATCTGGCCGCCCGTCGGGAAATCCGGTCCCTTGATAAATTGGAAAAGGTCTTGAGTATCCGCCTTGGGATGATCAATTAAGTAGGCGAGAGCGTCACAAACTTCGGTCAGGTTGTGCGGCGGCATGTTGGTGGCCATGCCCACGGCAATGCCCAGAGACCCATTCAAAAGCAAACTAGGCAAAGGCGAAGGCAAAACCGCTGGCTCTTTCCGGGTGCCGTCGTAATTATCGATGAAATCTACCGTGTCTTTGTCGATGTCCCGCAGCATTTCTTCCCCGATTTTCGAAAGCCGACTTTCCGTATACCTCATTGCCGCCGCCTCGTCCCCGTCGACATTCCCAAAGTTTCCTTGACCCTGGATTAAAGGATATCTAAAAGAAAAATCCTGCGCCATTCTGACCATAGCGTCATAGATGGCCACGTCGCTGTGAGGATGGTAACGGCCCAAAGTGGAGCCGACGACGGTCGCCGACTTGCGGAACTTAGCCCCAGCCGTCAGCCCCTCTTCTTTCATGGTAAAAAGGATTTTGCGCTGGACCGGCTTTAGCCCGTCGCGAATATCCGGCAGGGCCCGCGAGACGATGACCGACATGGCATAGTCAATATAGGAATCCTTCATCTCTTCGACGATTTCCCGCGACTCAACCTGGCCAATGTCAAAACCGGCCTTTTCTCCCTGGATTATTTTTTTTGGTTTCTTTTTCATGGCCGAGCTAAGGGGTGACCGCCTCTTTCTGGAAAAGCTCTTCTAATTGCTTTAACTGATCTACCCCAAGATTCAGTTCCGGCTTGGGCAAGTCGTTGATCTGCTTTTCTAATTCGGGCAGCTTTAATTCCTGGCGCAGCTGGCCCTGATTTAAATTAACCAAGCGATGCTTAACCACGGCCAGCCAGCCGCCGAACAAAACAAAACCGATAACGATGACTAAAATCCAGAAGATTATCCTTCTTTCGTCCTCTGATTTCTCTTGAATTTTTTTTAAGATATTCACGGTAAATTACTGGGCTCGGAGAATAATCGTCTTCATTCCCTCGGCCGGCAAGTCTTTCTGCTTAATCGTCAGCTTGGGCAGGGGCTCGGAAGCTTTCTCTCCCATGACTTTGAGAAACTTATCCAGACCATCAAGTTTTCCGCCAGCTGGCAGGCGCAGCTTCGGCAATTGATAGTGCATGGGGATAACGATTTTGGGTTCGATCTGGCCGATGATTTTGGAAGCTTCCTGGCTGTCAATGGTATAGTTTCCGCCCACCGGAATCAGAAGAATATCCACCAAGCCTAAGTCTTCAATCTGCTCCGAGAAAAGCTCTTTTTGACCAAAGTCGGCTAAATGACAAACCCTTATATCCTCGCTTTCAATCGTGTAAATCGTTACCCGGCCCCTTTCCCGGCCTAATGATTTGTCGTGGAAGGCCGGGATCCCCTGGATGTGAACGCCTTTGATCTCGTACTCTCCGGGGCCGTCAATGACAAAAGGCGAACCTTGGACGGCCTTAACATTATTGTGATCGTTGTGGTCGTGAGTAATCAAAAGAACGTCCGCGGAAACCGACGGGACCCTTAAGCCCAGATCATCAGAGAAAGGATCAATGGCTAAAGAAACTGGGGCATCTTTCGCCTGAGCGGTAATGATCTGGAAGAAAGATTGACCGCGCCAAATGATTTGCATGTACAATAAATTTAGGCGGAATAAACTATACTACATGATATCAAAGATTGATTTTTTCCTCAAGTTATGATAAATTCAAGCGTATGAATATGAATACCACCATGGAAGAAATCGCAAAAAATAGGAGTGAGCTATTGAAGCCGCCAAAAGCCGGCGAAATTGTGAGAGGAAGAATTATTGGCCGCGGCCGATCCTCTATTTTCGTTGATCTCGGCAGCTGGGGAACCGGCATTATTTATGGCAAAGAGTTTCTCCTGGCCAAGGACCTCCTGAAAAAAGCCAAAGAGGGAGACGAGCTTTTTATTAAAATAGTTGACCTGGAAAACGAAGAAGGATTCATTGAGGTTTCGGCTCTGGAAGCGGATCGTGAAATCTCCTGGTTAAAATTGAAGGAAAAAAGAAACACGGCCGAAAATATCACAGTCAAGATTTTCGGCGCCAACAAAGGCGGCCTCCTAACCACGGTCATGGGAGTCGATGCCTTTTTGCCTGTCTCTCAGTTAAGCTCGGCCAATTACCCCCGCGTCGAAGATGGCGATGCGATGAAGATTTTGAAAGAACTGCAAAAATTCGTTGGCCGGGAAATGGAAGTCAAAATTCTGGATCTTGATCCCCGAGGCGAAAAACTGATTCTCTCGGAAAAAATCAAGGAGACAGAAAAGATCAAAGAGATTCTCAAGGATTACAAAGTCGGGGATATTGTTGAGGGCGAGATAACCGGGGTGGTGGACTTTGGCGCCTTTGTTAAGTTCGGGGCCGATAGCCTCGAGGGACTCGTTCATATTTCCGAACTTGACTGGCAACTAATCGAAAATCCCGGCGACGTGGTTCAGATTGGTGAAAAAGTCAAATTGAAAATCATTGATATCAGCAACGGTAAAGTCTCCTTGTCCTTGAGGGCTCTAAAAGAAGACCCTTGGAAAACCATCGAGAAAATCTATGAAAAAGGCAAAGTCACCCGGGGAAAAATCACCAAATTCAACCCCTTTGGCGCCTTTGTTGAGGTCGCCACGAAAATCCAGGGACTCTGCCACATCTCTGAATTCGGCACCCGGCAGAAAATGGAAGAATTACTTAAAATTGGATCCGAATACGATTTTGAGGTCCTCTTGCTGGATATAAAAGAACACCGCTTGCTCTTGAAGCTAATTTCTTTACCAGAATTGACTTGAAAAGAATAAAAAAATGAGCCAATTGTTGAAAAATTTTGTTTTCATTGTCTTGATCTTTTTAGGAATCTCCGCCGTTTTTGCCTTGTTCATGCAACCCGGACGCCCTCCTTCAGAATTGTCTTTATCCCAGCTAGTGGAACAGATTAATCAGGATAAAGTCAAAAAAGTCATTGTCCAAGGAAACGAACTGCAGGTTCTTCTCTTAGACGAGACAAAAGCAGTTGCCCTAAAAGAGCCCGAAACCGCCCTCTCGCAAACCCTGGTTAATTATGGCGTTGATAAAGAAAAGTTCAAGAACATTGAAATTGAGGTCAAAAAAGAGGGCGGAAGCCTTCTGGCTATCGGGCAAATCTTGTCCTTTATCCTACCCTTGATTCTTTTTGGCGCTTTCTTCTGGTTTATGTTCCGTCAAGCCAAAGTCGGCGCCACTCAAGTTTTTGACTTTACCAAAGCTAAGGCTAAACTCTTCGGCGCCGAAGGCCACCCCCAGGAAAAGATTAGCTTCAAGGACGTGGCGGGTCTCAAAGAAGCCAAGGAGGAGTTAAAAGAAGTGGTTGATTTCCTGAAAAACCCGAAGAAATTCCTGGCCATGGGCGCCAAAATCCCTCGCGGGGTTTTACTGCTGGGCCCGGCCGGGGTCGGTAAAACCCTCTTGGCCCGAGCCGTGGCCGGGGAAAGCAACGTTCCTTTCTTTCATTCTTCCGGATCTTCTTTTGTCGAGCTTTTCGTCGGCGTCGGATCGGCCCGGATTAGGGATTTGTTTACCATCGCCAAAAAACACGTCCCGAGTATTATCTTTCTTGATGAGCTTGATGCCATTGGTAAAAACAGGGGTACGGGCCTGGGCGGGTCGCATGACGAAAGAGAACAAACTCTGAACCAGTTACTGGTGGAAATGGACGGCTTTGAGAGAGATACCAACGTCATTGTCATCGCCGCCACCAACCGCCCCGATGTCTTAGATTCGGCTCTTTTGCGGCCCGGTCGGTTTGATCGCCGGGTCGTCCTCGACCTGCCGGACATTAATGACCGGGAAGAAGTTTTGAAAATCCATGCCCGCGGCAAACCCCTGATGGCCAATCTCGACTTGAGAGAAGTGGCCGAAAGAACACCGGGCTTTTCCGGAGCCGATTTAGCTAACGTCGCTAATGAGGCCGCCATCTTGGCCGCCCGGAAAAACAAAACTCAGATCTCCCAAGAAGATTTCCTGGAATCAATTGAAAAAGTCCTCTTGGGCCCCGAAAGAAAAAGCCACATCTTGTCAAAAAGAGAAAAGGAAATCACCGCCTTCCATGAAGTGGGCCATGCTTTGGTGGCGGCTTTTTCTCCGGACGTCGAGCCGGTCAGGAAAATATCCATTATTGCCCGGGGAATGGCGGCCGGCTACACTTTAAAGGTACCTTCCGAGGAAAGGAGAATTAAAAGCAAAACCGGGTTTCTGGCCGAAATGGCTGTTTCTTTAGGCGGTTATTGCGCCGAACAGATAAAGTTCGGTGAAATCACCACCGGCGCCAGTAATGATCTCGAGAAAGCCTCGATCTTGGCCCGAAAGCTCGTCAAAGAATATGGCATGTCTTCCTTGGGACCAATTAATTTCAGCGAGGAAGAGAGTGAATTTTTCTGGGGCCAAGACGTCTCCGGTCAAAGGCCATATTCCGAAGAAACGGCGGTCAGAATTGACAAAGAAGTAGAAAAGTTTATTAATCAAGCCAAGCAAACCGCGGATAAAATCCTGATCCGAAAAAAGAAATTAATGGAGAAAGTGGCCCGGGTTTTGATCGAAAAAGAGATCATTGAGAGACAGGAATTCGAGGAACTGATCGGCCTCAAGGAAGAAAAGAAAGCCCTGCCACCGAAGCTTCGGACCAAAAACGCCAATTTAAAAATAAAAGTGAAGGCCCTCTAGCTCGGGCGCGTAGCTCAATGGCGGAGCAAGGTCCTTATAAGGCCGAGGTTCCTGGTTCGAATCCAGGCGCGCCCACGAAAATCTAAAGCGGGCTTGCTCTTTCCAAATCGAATGATTGAGTGTATAATTTATACATGAAATCAAAATGGTACGAATTCAAACCAGTTGCAAGAGAACTCCGCAAAAAGGGCCTTTCTATCGGCAATATAGAACACCGTTTAAAAATACCCCGTTCGACCCTGAGTGGTTGGTTGAAGGATATAAAGCTTACTCCCAGGCAAAGAAAAAAGTTGTTGGTGAATTGGAAACAAGGACTGGTAAAAGCGCGCCGAAAAGCCGTACTTTGGCATCACGCCCAAAAAGAAAAAAGGTTAGAAGAAGCAAAAAACAAGGCTTTTAAAACTCTGGCGGAAATCGATATTGAAAACAAAGAGGTCCTTGAGCTAGCGTTAGCGATCCTGTATATGGGAGAAGGAACTAAAAAGAAGGTAGAAACCTCTATTGGTAGCTCTAACCCTCTAATCCTAAAATTTTTTCTGGCTCTTCTAAAAAAGCTTTATAAATTGGATTCAAGTAAAATAAAATGTCAGTTGA
>JAUYCZ010000013.1 GCA_030704795.1 bacterium
CGATTGAGAAGGCACTGGATATATTGGGAAAAAACGCCGGGCAGATAAAGGAACCATCTGCGAAAAACATAAAATCTCGAGACAATACCGCCAAAAAATAAATCAAATCCAAACAATTGGGGGACGTTCAGGCAAGTCGGAGAGGGCAAAGGAGATGCGGCGCCGGCTGCTGATTAATGATTTATAGACGTAATTTCAGGATGTCACGGGCAAATCAGAGAAAGGGAAAGGCGGGCAGGAGGGAGGAAGCGGGCGTTTTTGAATAGGCCAGAAAATCCACCAATCTTAATACCGTTGGGAAAGAAAAATAGGGGAAGAAATAACTTTAGGACGTTTTTGAGGCTTTTCGGCTTTTCCTCCAGTCTTTTATGTTCAGAAGGGCCGACGCGCCTAACGCTAGGACGAGGACGAAAACGGCAAAAATATCGACCAGCCTCTGGTCGACGTCCACGCCGGTCAATGATTGAATGAGAAATTTTATGTAAGACTCCAGCATATCATAATGTCCCAATTTCATCCGCACATTGTAATGCCAATCCGTGAAGGGACAGTAGCCGAATCCGTACCAGATTCCCAGTATGAACCAGGAAAAAGCCGTTAAGAGGAGGACGAAGAGATGAATCCGTCTCGTCTTTTTCCATATCCATCCCAAGAGGGTAAAGACAATCAGCGTCGAATGAAAGATAAAAAATCCTATGTTTAAGAAAACATACATCCGAGCTAGGGCAAAATCGCGAACTCGCGAGCCGGGGCTCCTGCCCCGTCTTTGAGAACATCGAAATGATATAAATCATAGCCCAGAATTTCGAAGATTGTCCAGGTGAGAGATATTTTCTAAATCAAGCTTATTAGCACCAAAGGAATTTGATGGGCTTTAAGATCTTTTAATTTTCCAAAATCTATGCGGCCACGTTAAGATATAAGTGAGCATCCTCTCGTGCTTCAGACTACGATCAACATCAAGGTCAAGTCGTCGTGGGGGAAGAAAGGCGGCTGAAGATGGATTTATCAACGCAGTTTCAGAACATCTCAGGCAAGGAGGAGATGGGGGTGAAAAAACAGGGGGGCGAACCAGAGTCGGCGGTTGAATATCAACTTCTTGACGCAGCCGTAGAAATACATCGATTTTTTATCCTCACCCCCTGATACGGCACGATCTCGATTTTTCCTGAATCCCGAAGCTCTTTTAGGACGAGCCAGGTCTTCCTATAGCCAGTGATCCTTACGTCCATCCTTATTCTTATCAACAAAAAGTAAGGGCAAGTCGTCGAGGGAAAAACGGCATAGGCGGCTGAATATCGATTTCCGGATATCATTTAAGGACATCTGGGCAAGGAGTCTAACCTAAATTTCGCTTTCGAGCGGGTGGTCTATCTGAGTCTTTCCGTTTAGAGCGAAATTTCTTCCGATATATGCTGCACGATATATGCTGCATTGAAAAGGGGGTTCTTATCCATTATAATGCGACTCTCATGAGGATTCATTTTTTTGCCTCGCATCTTAAAAAAGGATTACACATGTCTAAAAATACATGGTCGTATATTCTAACGATAGGATTATTGAGTTTTTTGGCCACGTCGTTATTCTTTGCACAACAACAACCGCCCAAAAAGCCCCTTCCGAAAATTATAAAGCTTGATTCGAAAGGACAAAACTATCTTCGTGTTCTCGAAGGTCCCCCGGAAACATCGACGATGCGATCGGGCTTGGTGACACTTGCCCCAAAGGAATCGGTCGGAAAGCATAGCACAGAAAACTATGAGGAGCTGGTAATTATTTTGGACGGTCAGGCGGAAATGCGAATCACTGGTGGAGAAATACTACAGCTGGCAAAAGGTTTCGCAGCATATTGCCCGCCCCGTACGGAACATGATGTTCTGAATATTGGGAACGAAACCTTGCGCTATATCTACGTCGTGGCGGAAGCGAAAAAATAGAGAATTGGTTCGGTCCAAAGATCTGAGGTACTTCCCATTGTCTGGATAGTTCAGGGGCTCTTTGATGGTGATTAAGAGCTTGCCTGTCATGACCATTTTATCCATTCCGAAGCCCAAAATCCATTTTTCGCGTTGTCTGAGAAAGACGGCTTCACCAGAAGCCCAAATTTCAAGGATCTCTCGCCGTCCCATATAAAGCCCTCGGCCAAAGGCCATCGCCATTAGCAACAAAAAGGCAAGTCGCCGAGGGAAAAGGAGAGCGGCGCCGGCGGATGATTATCGATTTCTAGATTCGATTTCAGAGCGTCCCGGGCAAAGAGGAGAGGGGAGAAAAAAGAAAAAAGGGAAAAGCAAGGCAGGGAAGTGAGAACTACGGTCATGTCGTTTCCAGCATGGCACCGCGGTTGCCGCTTTTGGCTCCCTTGCGGTTGACGCCTACGGGAAATCTGTTGAGGGGGGTGTCAAAATCCTTGTGACTTCCTATTCATGAACTCTAAGTATTGTCCCAGTATCCGACATGTCTTTTCAATGTCCTTATATTCAGAGGGAAAGCACTTCCTGGTTTCCGAATCCCAAACGCTCAAGGCCTTCTTTGTCTCTTTTGTAGGAGCAGCCTCGCCGCCGGTGAGCCGAGAGTTAACAATCTCCTCGAACCAATCGTCGTAGAGAGAGACTCCCATAGCAATGATGTTCAACTTTGTTTTGTTACGCTTCCATGCGTTCTCGATTTTATCGGTGTCTCGAATGTATGCTAAAGGATGAAATATCCCAGGCAACAGAAATTGTTTCTTCATAAGATCTTGAATTATAGCTTGAAGATTTTCGTCACTAAGAACAATATCGACGACACTTTGCCCTTCACTCATAGCTTATTTTCCATACAGAAATGTTTTTAAGAATTAGTGTCGAACTGCTCATCGATATGTTTTGCTCAAGTCCGCTACCAACTCCTGAGACAAAAAAAATGAAGCATATGGCAGCATTCTCCGCCGGATTGAAAAATCTCTTTTTGCGGCCTATTGATTGAGCACACGGCGCAATGAATCTCCCCAACTTTTCCATTAAAAATATATCGCAACCAAGGCGGTGCTGTCAATTTGCATGGCCTCGAACAAAACCTAAAAAGTGAGGCGAGGAACCTCCGGGAAAGATACTAACGCAACTTTATGCAATCGAACGAGTTCGCAGAAACCATTAAATATACTCTCGCGCTTTAACGACGATCAACATCCCAGACAAGTCGTCGAGCGGAGAAAAGAGCGGCGCCAGCGGCTGAATATCGATTTATGGACGTGATTTCAGAACATCTTTGGCAAGTCGTCTCGGGGAAACGGCGCTGGCGGCTGATTGTCGATTTAACGATGTAGTTTCAGAACGTCTTGGGCAACTAGGAGAAGGGGGAAAAGGAGAAAAAAAGGCGGGGTAGGGAGGTCTCTTCCGGTTAGTCTAAATTCGGAACGCCTTCGTGCATCAGAATATCTAATAGTATATCGAAGGAATTAGCGCCAACATACCAGAGTCCTTCGTTCAAAGCGATCGGTGATATATTGTTCTCTAGACAAAATGCTAGAATGTTATCACGCCTTTCAAATTGATCTATTCCTTCGAAATGCAAGCGTTTTGTTAATTTATTAACCCACGTATCTAGAGGAAATATCCACTTCAGCTCGCTTCTAGCAAGCGAATCCTCTGAAATTGGCGAGTAGAATGTCACAATATTTCGAATGAACAGAGATGTAATTTTTTCACCTACGCCGCGGATGGAATCGATATTTTCAGCTAAACGATTAATCTGCCTGTTTATCAATAGGCGGATTGCGTGTTTAACGATACTATGGTTATCTAATTCTAATCCAGATACAAATCTAATAACTGCTGCAACCATTTCCCGATCTCGTGGTTTGCCAGTATCAGTCATAAAGCCTTTTCGAATGTGGCCTTTAATATTCGGGGGTCTTTCATCAGGATCCCACCGATATTTCTTATTTAAAGCTATGCGCAGTGGATTTATCGGGCTGTCCCAATTTTTGGGTTCTAACCATCCGTCTCGCTTTAATTGGTTCACACTTATTAGTTTCTGGCTTGGATCGCCAAGTAATTCCGTCAATGCTTTTATTGTAGCATTTTCATAATCACTAGAAAGCCAATCACCTCTCCCCTGATAAAAGCAAAAATCGAAAAAGAAAATTAAGCTCAACCACCAATCTTCAGCGATTCTATGCCATATTTCTGTTCCTGTTCTTGCTCCTTCCTTCATGGCAAGCTTATACGCTCTTACGGTCGGTACAAGATGTTCTCTAACGATGGAAGAATACTTAGCGATTCGTCGGAGAGTACGTAATCGGTCGATTTTCTCGGTCTGTGGCTGTATTTCCATTTAAATAATCCTCTATATTTTGATTCAGGCTTTTTTATGCTCGACGACACGAAACTATTATTATTTTTAGATATCCCCGTATTTGTCATGAAAAATCATAATCCCTGGATAGAGAAGCTGTCAAGATAAGGTGAAATACGCGTAATGTTTCATGTCCGTACAACTTTAGCTTCAGTCATTAGCATTAAAACTCCGAGACCTGGTTAGTTTAGCGTTATCCTCTCTCGCGCTTTTGGACAGCGATCCCCTCAAGGGCAAGTCGTCTCGGGGAAACGAGGAAGCGGCGCCGGGCGGCTGAATAGAGATTTATGGATATAATTACAGGACAGCCAGGGCAAGAAGGAAAGAGGGAAGTGGGGAAGATAAAGGGCGGAAGGAATTATTTCTCGTATCTCAAATCGTAAAGCCACATTTCTTTGGGAAATTTCCTGTGCCTCATAGATCTTAGGGCTTTCAATAAATCTTCCTTTGTTTGATACCCTTCGCCTTTTATAATTTCATCTGTTAATTCGTCCGGGACGACAATTCTCTTCTTTTTGTATGGATAGCTGTCATATTGGAGATTTCTAAGCGTGAGCCATTTCTTGCCTTCTTTGATTAAACGAATATGTTTATCTCTCATCGGGATTTTTAATGGGAACGTGATCTCTTTCATAGTGATTCAATCTTATAAAAAATCCCCGCAGATATAAAGCTAATTCATCTTTGCCAAGTCGTCTCGGGGGAAAGCGGCGCCGGCGGCTGAATATTGATTTCTGGATATAATTTCAGGGCACGCAGGGCAAAGAGGAGATCGGTCGTCGGATTGCTCAGCAGGCCCGTCGGCCCCGATTATATCTCCCGTCCGTCGGCCTCCTTCGTGGTCATCTTCGTTGTTCTTGACTCGTTCCGTGTCGGGGATTATCCTCTTTTCGTAATAATGCACCATAAATGTCAAAGCCGACTTTCAAAGCGCAGCGCATTAAAATCCTGGATCTGTTCAAGAATAAACGCTTTTTGGCGCAAAAGCGTATTTAAAAAGCGGGAATAAAATAAAAAATAGAGGCGCAATGTGAGGTTCCTTGAGGAAGGCATGAAAAAGGCCGTTATAATTTTCACGTGTTTTCTTCTTTTATCGGCTTGCCAAAAGCAGCCAAAGATCGACAGGGCGACGGAAAACGGCGTAGAAGTCGTCCTGAATCATATTCAGCCTTACAACCTCAAAGGCGAATCCAATGTTCTCGTTCTTGAACGGGCACTTTCCATCGATACGGAAAAGGAAGATATGCTGAAAATCGGATTGGCCGACATCGAGACATTTGATGTTGACCAGGAAGGCAATATTTTTATCATTCAGTGGCAGAGCAAAGATAATTTTGCGTTCAAATTCAGCTCGGAGGGGCGCTTTATAAAATCGTTTGTGCGGTTCGGCCAGGGGCCGGGCGAGTTAGAATACGGAGGGACAATACTGATCAGCTCGCAAAACGAGGTCATAGCCAAAGATCCCTCCAAGACAAAATATTTAATCTATGATCGGGAAGGCCGATTCCTCAGGGAAACTCGTCTGGAAAAAAAGTATAGCCCGCTCCCCCTGACGAACGGCAAATATCTTATATTTTGGGGAGAAGATACGCCGGAATGGCGAAAACAGTATGTCGGCCTATGTAACTCAGAATTCAAAGATGTAAAAGTGCTTGATACGTTCCAATATCCCAACGCCCTGAATGTCAGATGTCCCGTGAACCGGGATAGGATGATTTATCAAACTGCGGCAGATAGAATCTTTATCGGAAATACGGCAAAAGGATATGAAGTCCAGGCCTATGATCCAGATGGAAATTTGTTGCGAAAAATTAGGAAAGAATTTAAGCCCGTTGTTGTCTCAGAAGAGGTCAAGAAAGATTATTTTAATCTCTGGCCAAAGGACGATCCTTTGAAAAACAATTTCTATTTTACAGAGCATTGGCCTCCTTTCCGTGGTCTCTTTACCGATGATGAAGGGCGGCTGTTTGTCCTTACTTATGAAGCCGGCATAAATCCTGGGGAGTTTATGTACGATATTTTCAATCCCGAGGGAATTTTTATCGGAAGAATAAGTCTGGCAAACATGAAAAATCTTTGCCGTCAGGGATCATTCCCTGTAAGGATTAAAAAGAAATACCTCTATGGTCTTAAAGAAAAGGAAAACGGCTACAAAGAATTGGTGGTTTACAGAATGATTTGGAAGTGAAATCTATTTATTTCTTTTCGTAGGTTAATTTTCTCCAAAACAAATATAAGGCTATCACTAAATAAAAATCTAGGCAAACGATGATCAACATCATTGGCAAGTCGTTGATGGAGAGAAAGAACGGCGAAGCGGCGGCCGGCGGCTTATGAATAAATTTTAGAAATAATTTCAGAATATCTCGGGCAAGGGAGGAGAGGGGGAACGGTGAAGTGGCGCTGGCGGCTGAATATTGATTTCTATACGTGGATTTGGAACATCCCAGGCAAGGCGGGGGAGGGGGAGAGGGATGGATAGGGGGAATGGAAGAGGGGGAGAAGCTGGGCGATTTTTCGGTCGTTGGCAACGATTATTCGATCGGACGGCTTCCTTCGCGGCCATCTTTGTTGTTGTTGACATTGATAAGCATCCAGGATTAACCTCTTTTTATGATGGGGAGCGTCAATTCCACGCTTAAAGGGTGCGTACGTCGTGCAGAGTGAAAAAGCAAATTCTTATCCTCTCGGGCCTGATCATAAATTGACGCCATCCACCTATTACACGTTATCGCGCATCGCCAAGATACAAATCAGACACGGTTTTCACGAGAATTGAACTGACAGTTGAAGCACTGGCGATAACTTAAATGCAAAGAGGAAGGGAGAATGCCATGAAGCGGTTCCTCCGATTCTTCACTATTACTCTCGTGATTGTTGCAATAGCAGCGAGCGCAGGCGGCCAGCAGCGCGAAACTGGCCGTGCGCCGACATCGCCGCCGTCATGAACCCGAACCGCTCCGGGTCCGATAAGACCTGCTCAGCCCGATATGACTTGCTCATTTCGCTAGGCTCAAAAACGTCAAATTATAGTCCTCAATCAATCCCTTGTCGGCGAATGAGAAATAGCCGCTATTCCCCAGGATGACATGATCTAAAAACCGGATTCCCATGACTCTGCAGGCAAAAGAAATTTCCTTGGTGATTTCCCGGTCGCATAGGCTCGGCTCCGGGTCGCCGCTCGGGTGATTGTGAAAGCAGACGATGGACACCGCCCCCAGGATGATCGCGCCTTTGATGATCTCGCGCGGATACACGGCGGACGAATCGACCGTTCCTTCGTTTGCTTCGATAACTTCAATCGCCCGGTTTTTCGGGTCCAAGTAGCAGACAACGAAAAATTCCCGGTCCGCCTTCGCGTAGCCCTTGAACGTATCGAACACGGCCAGCGAACTTGACAGAACCGCCCCGTCAGCATAATCCGGCCGCTCGAACACGGGCATCTTCACGGGTTTCTTGGTGAAGGGGAGTTTCATCGCTCCTTGCTCCGTTTGCTGATTCCTCATAGCGTCCGCCTCGCTTTACTATTGCGCCGGCCGATCGCCGGCGTCCTCCTATTGCGGAAGGGAGGGAGCGCCCCAATTTGAGCCGATTGCCGCTGAAAAATAGGCGCTTCGAGCTTGGCCAGGCAGGCAGGCAAGAGCGCGGGCCGGGGAGTACCCCCCTATGGGAATTCGGCCGGGCTGTTCAGATAACCATACCCGAGATTTTGCTGAGAATTTTCGGGAAATTTTTCATATAAAAATATGATTGGCATCTATCGGAGCTCAGGGGATGATCTGCTCCCCGGATTCTGGTCCGGATCGGATGTTAGATTTTTATCACCGAAATTCGGTTTCTTGCCCCCTCCCGAATTCTACGGCAAGCGGTCTTCGCCCGTTTTAAAGGGAAATAATGATACCAGAAGAGACATAAAGGGAAACGATGCCCATGACCTCTTGACGCCCTGGTCTGGTGAGCTTATTTACTTCAATGAAGGGGAAATTAAGATGGCCTTCGAAGCAATCAGGGAAAGGGACAGAGGGATTCCCCTTTGTCTACGAATTTTTCCCGTTGCTCTCCTGGCTTCTGCCATTTTCTCGGCTCTCCCCCTCCGG
>JAUYCZ010000027.1 GCA_030704795.1 bacterium
TTCAGGAAGAAATTCAGTTTTGTAAGTTGCCGACAACTCACTGGCTTGAACTTAAAGACGCGGGAAGGACTGAAGGTATATTATGCTAGGATTCACGATCGTGAATGCGCAGGAAGATTGAAATTCGCGATTGAGAAGGCACTGGATATATTGGGGAAAAACGCCGGGCAGATAAAGGAACCATCGGCGAAAAACATAAAATCTCGAGACAATACCGCCAAAAAATAAATCAAATCCAAACAATTGGGGGACGTTCAGGCAAGTCGGAGAGGGAAAAAGAGAGTGGCGTCGGCGGCTTATTATCGATTTCTGAATGCGATTTTAATATATCCCGGGCAAGTCGTCTCGGGAAAGAGGAACGGCGTCGGCGGTTGAATATCTGATTGTCGATGGTTTCGGAACATCCCAGGGCAAGTCGTCGAGGGAAAAAGGAGAACGGCGCCGGGCGGCATTAGATTTCTAAAAGTAATTTCAGGACACCCAGGGCAAGGAGGAGAGGGGAGAAAGAGGAAGCGGCGCCAGGCGGCTGATTATTTATTTAAAGACGTGGATTAAGATTCCGTTGGGCAAGTCGTCTCGGAGAATGGGGAAAGGCGGGGGCAGGCGGACGAAGTTGATAAGGGAATATGGGATGAGATATCCACAATCATTGTTAATAAACCTGTGAATAATAGAGAAGATTCCTTTTTTAGTTAATTCATTCTCTTGAAGTTCTTGCTTTTTGCACAAAGAATTGGCGATTAGGCAAGGCCGGCTGTTTGCAAAAGGGGGGTTGATGGTAGGACTCTCCCCAGCCGGCTAAAGAGAGCTGTATATATTTTAGCGCAAAGAATAGATCTATGTCTTGATATATTTTATCGCGAACTGCTATACCCCGTGGCTTGCCACGCGGGAACCTTTGGCTGGGTTTCCAAAGGGGCGCAGCATCCCTTTGGTCGAGGGCGGGGTTAATGCCCCGCCCGAGAATGCGAGCGTGCAAGGGGACCGAAGGGTCCCTTGCCGCGAGTTTACT
>JAUYCZ010000010.1 GCA_030704795.1 bacterium
TTAACGAAACACCCATATGGCAAAAAGAGCGACGGGAGTCGGGAAAGGTAGAAAATCGCACTCTCATAAAACCAAGAAGCGATTGGCGGCCAAACGGCTGATGCTTGAAGCTAAGGCCAGCCCAAAAAAGCATAAATAATATTGGTTGAGGTCTACCTCAACCGTTTTACAGTGAGCAAGGTGGGTGGGGTCGTGAAAAAATCGCCCACGAGGCGCCTGCCTGCCGGTAGGCAGGGTTTTTTGCTTGTCTTGAATTTAGGGTCGAAAGACTCACTGTCGAAAGATTTGTCGAAGTGGTAGAATAACACAATGATGATAAACTAAGTTTAGTATCATGGACAAAAAACTTTTAGTTTTAGTCTTAGTCGGAACGGTTTTAGCCGTGGCGGCGGGCGTCGGAGGGTATATTTTTGGCTACCAAAAAGGGTACGGCGCCGGCGTGGAGATCGGTCGAGCGGCGGCGAAAACCGGAGCCAAGGACGTCGTGGCTAATCCCCTGGAAAAGCTGCCCGAGATCAATCCGTTTAAAAAGGTGGTCAACCCGTTTGAGGCGGGCTACGTCAATCCGTTTAAATAGCCAAAACAGATATGAAAAAACTCCTTTTTACCTTCGAGCATAGCGAGAAGGCTAAGATTCCTCTTACCTTCGAGCGTAGCGAGAAGGCTAAGATTCCTCTTATTCTTACTGGAGTCGTTCTGTTTTTTGTCGCTGGCTTTTTTGTTTTCGCGCAAGAGGCGGATCCGCTTTCCCAAATTACCTATCCGGTGGCCGAGTTGGGCGATTGTCAGAGCCGAGAGGCTTGCGAGAGTTATTGCGACCAGCCCGAAAACATGGCGCCCTGCCTGGATTTCGCCGAGTCCCATAACTTGATTTCTCCGGAAGAACTGTCCCTGGCTCGAAAAATGCTGCTGGTCGGCGAAACGGCCGGACCGGGCAATTGCCGCGGCCAGGCGCAATGCCAAGCCTATTGCGATGACATCAATAACATTGAAGAATGCTTGGCTTTTGGCGAGGAGCACGGTTTGATTCCAGCCGATGAATTGGCCGAAGCCCAGAAGGTGGCCGCCGCCATCAAGCGGGGGGTCAAGCCGCCGAATTGCCGGAGCAAAAAGGAATGCGGTGTTTATTGCGGCCAGTCGGAAAACATGGAAGAATGCCTGGTTTTTGGCGAAGCGGCCGGCTTGATTCCGCCGGAAGAACTGGGCGAGGCGAGAAAAGTTTTAGCCGCCGTGAAAAAGGGCGCCAAGCTCCCGGGCTGCCGGGGCAAGGCCGACTGCGACGTTTATTGCTCCCAAGACGAACATTTTCAAGAATGTTTGGACTTCGCCGAGGCCGCTGGCTTTATGTCTCCAGAAGAAGCGATCATGGTCAGGAAAACCGGCGGCAAGGGGCCGGGCGGCTGCCGGGGCAAAGAAGTCTGCGAGGCTTTTTGTGAAGATCCGGCCAACGCCGAAGCCTGCGTTGATTTCGCCGTCCAGTACGGTTTTATGGAAGCCCAAGAGGCCGAACAGGCCAAGAAAATGATGAAGCTGGGTATCCGGGGCGGACCAGGAGGTTGCAAAGGGAGAGAAGAATGCGAAGCTTTTTGTGATGAATTAAGCCACTTGGTTGAATGCGTTGACTTTGCCGAAAAAGCCGGTTTTATGAATTCAGAAGAAGCGGTGAGGGCCAGAAGAATGGCCGAACTGGGAATTGTCGGCGGACCGGGCGGCTGCAAGGGCAAGGAAGAATGCGAAGCGTTTTGTCAGAATCCGGAAAACGGTCAGGCGTGCGTTGATTTTGCCGTCAAGGCCGGCGACATCAGTCCAGAAGAAGCCGAAAGGGCCAGGCAGGGAATGGAAATGATGCAACGGCAGAGATCGTCAGGGCCCGAGGGTTTTCCGGAAATACCGGGTCAAATTCCCGGACAATTTCCGGAAGGAATGACGCCGCCAGAAGGAATGAGGCAACCGCCAACGCCAGAAGAGATGGAAAAGATGGAACAAGAAGGCCAGAAAAGGGCCAGGGAGCAGGTAGAACAAATGATTCCCGGCGCCGGCCCGGTGTCGCCACCGGAAGGAGGACAATCGCCGCTAATGCCCGAAGGAGTGCCGCCGGTCCAAATTTCGCCCGTGGAGAACCCGCCCCAATCGTTTCTCGAAAGGGCGCAGAACTTTTTGGCCGACACCTTGTTTTTACTCCGTAAATAAAACGGTATTTAATATGACCAAGAGAATAATTGTTTTAACAATATTAATCATATCTATACTTGGTGGTCTTGGGTTTATTCTCTACAGCCAATTCTTTTTAGAGAAAGCCCCGGCGCCCGGGCTGGGAAGAATCGATGAGATAAAAAAGAGAGGCGAGATTATCATCGGCACCGATGCCACCTATCCGCCCATGGAAAGCCTGGACGAACAGGGAAACTTCTTCGGCATGGATATAGACATTGCCAGGGAGATTGCCTCAGATCTTGGCGTTAAAGCAAAATTCAAGAATATTATTTGGGAAGAAATTTTTGATGCGGCCAAGAACGGGGAAGCCGATATGATCATATCGGCCATCACCATCACCAGGGAAAGGACGGAGACTCTGGCTTTTTCTGACCCCTATTTTAATGCCGGTCAGGTCATTGTCGGCGCGATAGATAAGCAGGGAATCATTAGCGGGCCAAAAGACCTCAAGGAATATAGGGTGGGGGTTCAGGTCGGAACCACCAGCGAAGTCGAGGCGCGGAAATATGCCGCTAATCCGTCTCTAGTGAACACTTATGAGAATTACGATTTAGCCAAGGAAGACTTACTGAAGGGGAAGATCGACGCCATCATTATTGATTATCCGGCCGCGGTGGGAATGATCGCCAAAGAAGAAAGATTACAAATAGCCGGAGAAATCTTTACCCAGGAGTTTTACGGAATTGCCATTCAAAAAGATCAGCCAGGATTGCTTTCGCAGATTAATAAAACCATCCGGCGGCTCAAGCAGGAAGGGGGACTCCGGAGAATAGAAGAAGGGTGGTTAGGCCAATGATGAAATTTAAACCTAATCTTCAATTCGAGTTGCTCATTGTCGTTGCTTTGGTCATTATTTTGACCCTTTCAGTTTTTTATTATTTGAGCGTCGATAACCAAAATAAGATTTTTCGTGATTCTTTTCGCGGTTCGGCCATCAGTTTGGCCCATGCGCTTGACGCCGGCATTGGCAGCAAGAACGAATTAAACGACGTGGCCAAACTGCAATCCAATATTTACAAGATGATATGGCTCAGCTCTAATATTGTTGGCATCAGTATTAGTTTGCCCGTTGAAAACGGTTTAAAAATTATCGCCTCTAACGACGCTAGCCTGATTGGAGAAATGGCCATTCCAGAAAGTCTGGCCGTCTATCAAGACGGGACGATTTCCACTAAGGTTGTGACCGAAGCCGATGGCGCCAAGGTGCTCAGAGTCATTACTCCGGTTTATATTGGCGGCCGAAGAGTCGGCATTTACAATATAAAGCTATCCTTAGACCCCTTAGAAAAAGTTATCGCCGAAACGAAAAGAGAGTTTTTATTGATTACCTTGATGTCCATCCTGGCCATCATCGGCATCCTTTCTTTTTCAATAAAAATTACCGTCATCGATCCGATCAAACAATTGCTGAGCGGAATGGATAAAATTGGCAGCGGCGGATTAGACTATCGGGTTAAGACCAAGAGACAAGATGAAATCGGCGATTTGTTTTCCAGTCTCAATGTCATGGCGGAAAAATTAAAAGACAGGACCGAAGCCTTGAAGAGAGAAAGAGAGGGGCTGGCCGAAAAAGTCGCGCAAAAAACGAAAGAGCTTCAAGAAAAAGTTGATGACTTGGAGAAATTTAACAAACTGACAATCGGCCGAGAAATAAAAATGGTCGAGCTGAAAAAAGAAATCGATAAATTGAAGCAAACATCGAAAAGTGACGAATCAAAATAATAAATAGGATAAAAAAATAAACAAGTTTAGCCTTTTTGCTAAACAAAAAGGTAATCTTAAAACCATGATAAAAACAGCCGTCGGTATCAGCGACAATAAAGATTCTTTTGAGGCCGGATCTTCTGCTTGTCAGCAAGCGATGGATAAAGTTGGCGGCCGGGCTAAATTAATTATCGTTTTTTCTTCGGTCAGTCACGATCAGGAAAAGATGATTAGCGGCGTCCGGTCTGTTTCCAAGGAGATTCCCCTTGTCGGTTGCAGCGATTCGGGTGAAATCACCACCAACGGCCCAACCTCGGGACAGGTGGCGGTCATGGCCCTTAACGCCGATAATATAGATTTTGTCATCGGCATTGGCCTGGGAACGGATAAGGATTCTTATGCGGCCGGGATGGCTGCGGCTAAAGAAGTAAAAGAAAAATCTACTAAAGAATTATCCTTGCTCATGACATTTTTGGACGGTTTGGCCGAAAACGGAGCCGCCGTTGTCAGGGGCCTTCAGGAAGTTTTAGGAAAAAACTTACCGATTGTGGGCGGCTCGGCCGGAGACGATTTTCTCTTCAAAAAGACTTTCCAATATTATAACGATCGAATTATGACGAATGCCGTGATTAGCATTGGTTTTTCCGGTGAATTTTCCTTTGGCGTCGGGGTGCGGCACGGCTGGGAGCCAATCGGTTTGCCCATGAAGGTTACCGAAGCCAAGGGTTCGAGAATAATCAAAGTGAATGGTCGCCCGGCTCTTTCGATTTATGAAGATTACTTTGGGAAAAAAGCGGAAGAATTGATTAGGGAACCGATTGCCAAAATGGCCTATACTTATCCTCTCGGCATGAGCGTTGAGGGATCGGAAGAGCTTTTGATTCGGGACGTAGTCATTGCCAATGAACAAGGCGAAATCACTTGCGCCGCCGAAATCCCCGAAGGCTCTGATATCCGATTAATGTTAGGGGACGCCGACAAAGCAATCCGGGCCGCCCGGGAAGCGGCTGAAGGGGCTTTGGATCAACTCAAAGGGAAAAAGCCGGTTGCGATTTTTATTTTTGATTGCATGGCTCGTTGCAAATTATTAGGCCAGGGCATCAGGACTCAAGAAGAGATTGTGGCTATTCAAGAGGTTTTGGGCAAGGACGTTCCGCTGATCGGCTTTTATACTTACGGAGAATTGGCGCCTCTGGCCGGAGAAATTGGTCCAAAGTGCCATTCGGTTTTCCATAACGAAACCATGACTTTAATGGTCTTGGGAGAGTAGCGGAATGGACTTAATTAAGTTAATTAGAGAAAAAATTAGGGGAGTTAAAAGACCTGAATTACCGACGGCGGTGTTTGATATTAATAATGATCAGGCAGATAAAGAAAAGATCATTATTGAATTGGATCGCATCGCCAAAATGTTGATTAAGCGGGATTTTTCCTTAATGGAAATTAAGGAAAAACGCGAAGCAGAATTAGTCGAATTAAAGAAAACCAAGCAAGCGCTGGAAGAAGCTAAAGCAGTCTTAGAGATTAGAGTGGAAGAGAGGACCAAGCAATTACAGGATTTAACCAAGAGTCTCGAAGAAAAAATTGAAGAAAGAACAAAAGAACTGCAAGAAAAAGTAGCGGACCTGGAAAGATTTAATAAACTAGTTGTCGACCGGGAATTAAAAATGATTGAGCTAAAGAAAGAGTTGGAGGAATGCCGCGGTAAGCTTTCCAAGCCGCGCCAATAGCTAAGCCCAATCTTTATCCGCGGAATCGCGCTTAAAGCGCATTTTTTTATCATTAATTCAATCTATGGAAATCAGGAACATTGCCATTATTGCCCATGTTGACCATGGGAAAACCAGCCTCACCGACGCCTTGTTGCGCCAGACCGGAATGATTGAAGGCGGCGTCAGTATGGATTCTAACGATCTGGAAAAGGAGCGCGGCATTACTATTTATTCAAAAAATGCCTCTATTTTCTATCAGGGCACAAAAATAAATCTGGTGGACACGCCCGGCCACGCCGACTTCAGCTCAGAAGTAGAACGCGTTTTAAGGTCGATTGATTCGGTGCTTTTGGTGGTGGACGCCCAGGACGGTCCCATGCCCCAAACAAAGTTTGTCCTTAAAAAATCCCTGGAACTCGGATTGAAACCAATCGTCGTTGTCAATAAAATAGATAAGCCAACCGCTCGGCCAGAATGGGCGCGTGACGAAGTCCTCAATCTTTTCATTGATCTCGGCGCCAATGACGAACAGTTAGATTTTGTCACGGTTTATGCCATCGCCAAAAACGGAATTTCTAAACTTCATTTAGAAGATGAGTCGAGCGATCTGACGACGCTGTTGGAGACGATCTTAAAAGAAGTTCCGGCCGCTTCTTCTGACGAATTGAACCTCAAGCCGTTCCGGTTTCAGCCATTTAATCTCGGCTACGATGATTTTATGGGCCGTCTGGCCATCGGCCGAATCTACGAGGGAGTGATAAAATCAGGCCGTAATGTTTTTGTCAAAAAACCGGGGAGAGAAGAAGCCGTTCCCGGAAAAGTCACAAAATTATTTACTTTCCGCGGCCTTGAGCGGCAAGAGGTCGAAGAGGCCGTCGCCGGAGAAATTGTGATGCTGGCCGGTTTGCCCGATATTTATATCGGGGAAACTATTTGCGCCGATCCGTCGCAATCAGCTTTGCCCGCCATCAACATTGACGAACCGACGATCTCTCTTAATTTTTTAGCCAACAATTCTCCTTTGGCCGGCCAGGAAGGGAAACTCGTCACCAGCCGCCAGATCAGAGAACGCCTGGAAAAGGAGATTGAAGTCAACGTGGGGCTGAAAATAGATTTTTCTGCCAGCGAATATTTCAAAGTTTACGGTCGAGGGGAGCTCCACATCGCTATTCTGCTGGAAAATATGAGGCGGGAGGGATACGAGTTGCAAGTTTCTCAGCCGCAAGTCATTTTTAAAGAAAAAGACGGCATCAAACTAGAACCCTTTGAGGAAATCACGATTGACGTTCCGGTCGGAATGACAGGTACGGTTATAGAAAAACTTTCAAAAAGAAAGGGCCGGCTGGTTAATATAAAGCAGGAACAGGGGTTCTCGAGAATTGTCTTTGAAATACCGACGAGATGTTTTCTGGGCTATCGGGGCGAATTTATCATTGATACGCGCGGGGAAGGGATAATGTGCGGCCAGGTTATCGGTTTTCGTCCTTACGTCGGAGAAATAGAGCACCGCGTGGTCGGATCGATGGTTTCCATGGCCAGCGGGAAAGCGCTCGGTTATTCGCTTTGGAATCTCCAGGAGCGCGGCACTCTTTACATCGGCGCCGGAACCAACGTTTACGAAGGGATGGTGGTCGGCAACGTTTCCAAGGGAAATGATCTGGCCGTCAATCCGACGAAAGGAAAACACCTCTCGAATATGCGGTCAAAAAGTTCCGACGAGGCGATCGTGCTCGTTCCTCCCATCGAGATTACCCTGGAAAGGGGATTGGAAATAATGAATGAAGATGAATATCTTGAGGTGACGCCCCGAAGCATCAGATTAAGGAAAAAGTTTCTGACGGAGTTAGACCGGGTCCGCGCAAAAAGACAGTTGACAAATTAATCTTTAAATGTTAACTTTATCACGAGGTAGTTGCCTAACTAAAATGTGGTCGAGTTTTTTCGGGGAACTAAGCTTTAGGATAAAATATTAATAACAACCATCATGGAAGGAACAATCAAAACCCTGACTGATAAGGGATTTGGATTCATTACCGTTGACGGTGAAGAAAAAGACTTGTTTTTTCACGGCAACGAGCTCAAGGGCGTCAGCTACGCCGAGCTGAAGGTCGGCGACAAAGTGTCTTTTGACAAAGCCGATTCTCCCAAAGGACCCAACGCCACCAACGTCACCCGCGTCCAAGAACCGACTCAGTAAACTCAGACAGATGAAAATCAAGCTCGTTCTCGAGCTTGGTTTTTCATTGTTGAACCAATTAATGCTGGAAAAAACCTGAGAAATGTGCTAAATTCAAAAATTAGCACCCGTAATAGCGAGTACGATATATCGAGCGGCGTCCCGCTCGCTATAACCATGGCTCAAAGAGGAGAGGTGATAGTCAGGTTCGACAAAGCGTCCTTTGCCTATGGACACAACAAACCAATCTTAGATGAGGTGGATTTTTCCGTTCGGCAGGGGTCGAAAATAACATTGATGGGACAAAACGGCGCGGGCAAGAGCACAATCTTGAACCTCATTACGGGAACGATTGAGCCAGACTCAGGACGCGTCCATTGCGCCGCCAGAATTACCGTGGCGGCGGCGAGACAGACCATTTCCCAAGATCAATTTTATTTAACCGTCCGCGAGTTTTTCGAGAGGTGTTTTGCCCAAAAAATATATGACATTGATCCTCGGATCGATGAGGCGCTTTCAATCGTGAATCTGGTCGCCCCGCACGACCGGATCATCAAATCATTTTCCGGCGGCCAGCAAGCTCGGCTTCTCTTGGCCTCGGCCCTGATTCAGAATCCCGACCTGCTCCTTCTTGACGAACCGACCAATAATCTTGATCAAGACGGCATCAGCCACCTGACACAATTTCTGATTGATTACAGAAAGACGTGCATTGTCATTTCTCACGACGCTGATTTTCTCAATGCTTTTACCGAAGGCGTTTTATATTTAGACGTCTTCACCCGTAAGGTTGAGTGGTATGTGGGCAACTATTTTGATCTGGCCGCCGAGCTTCTGGCTCGAATTGAAAAAGAAAATAGAAAAAATTCGCAGCTGGAAAGGAAAATTCAGGAAAAAAAGGATAAAGCGAACTATTTTGCCCACAAGGGCGGGCAACTGCGTTTTGTCGCAAAACAAATGCGGCAGAGAGCTCAAGCAATGGAGGAGGCAAAAGTTGACGTCCGCAGGGAAGATAAAACCATCCGGGCGTTTATCATCCCCTCGCAACCGGATATCGGCGGGGAAATTCTGAGCATTACTTCTTTTTCTGTGATGAAAACAGGCAAGCTGGTGACGCGCCGGGCCGATATTTCTTTGAGGAAGAATCGGCACTTGCTTCTCCTGGGCCCAAATGGCATTGGCAAGAGCACCCTGCTTGAATCTCTGGCCCAAGGAAAGGCCAAGGGTTCTAAGGTTGCCCCGAACGTCCGGATCGGGTATTATCGTCAAGATTTTTCTACTCTCAGTCTCGAAGACACCGTCTACGATTCGCTTAGTTTTGTCGCCGGAGAGCAGACTGAAGAAAGCATTCGTTCCCTGGCGGCGGGATTCTTAATAACCGGCGATTTGATGTATGCTAAAATAGGCAGCTTATCTGAGGGCCAAAAGGGCCTGGTCTCTTTTGCCAGGATCTGCCTGCAAAAACCCGGACTGCTCATTTTAGACGAACCGACTAATCATATTAATTTTCGGCATTTGCCCATTATCGCCGCGGCGCTCAATAAATATGACGGGGCGATGATTCTCGTCAGCCACGTTCCCGGATTTGTTCAACAGATTCGTATTGACGAGACCCTCGATTTAGAAAAATGAAATCTAAAAAATCTAACATAATCTATCCCGAAGTACACATTAGAGATGTATTGTTTTTCTTGTGGCAAGTCGCGCGCCAACATTGGGTTTCATTGTTTTTGACGATATCCGGAGTGGTCGCCGCCAGCCTCTTTGAGATTATCGTCCCAATTTATTATAAACATTTTTTTGACATCCTCTCTTCGGGGCAAAATGAAGAGATTATCGCTCCCCAGCTTTTTCAGACCATTTTTGTCATTTTAGCTCTGGGCGGCGGTGCCTGGGCATCTTGGCGCCTCGGCTCGTTTGCCAACAGTCATTTTGAGGCAAAAACCATGGCCGGGCTGAGGCAGCAGGCTTATAATTATCTGACCTACCACTCCTACAGTTTTTTCGTTAATAATTTTGCCGGGGCTTTAGTCCAGCGGGTCGGGCGTTACGCCCGAGCCTTCGAGCGCATTACCGACCGTATCGTTTGGGACCTTTTATCTCTTCTGGTTCGCATCGTGGGAATTACCATCATTACCTGGACAATTAAACCGGCTCTTTCTGTTTTAATTATCGGCTGGACAATCTTGTATTTAATCATAAATTATTTTTATTCAACTTGGAGATTGAAATACAGCCTTAAAATGACGGAGGCAGATTCGCGGACAACGGCCACCCTTTCTGACGCCATCGCCAATCAAAACAACGTCGATGTTTTCTGGCGTCACAAAGAAGAATCCGGCCGGTTTAAAAGAGTGACGGAGGATCAGGCAAAGATAACTCTTTCGAATTGGAATACTGATGCCGGGCTTGATTCCATTCAAGCGGCGCTCATCGTCTTGATAGAATTCTTTATCTTTTATTTTTCTATTCGTTATTGGCAGCAAGGCATCGTCACGCTGGGCGGCTTCGTCCTCATCCAACTGTATATCATCGGGCTGGGTTCCCGGTTATGGGGCTTTAGCCGCATTATCCGCGATTTTTACGAAAGTTATGCTGACGCGAAAGAAATGGCAGAGATTATGAAACTGCCGCATGAAATTAAGGATACGCCGCTGGCAAAACCTCTCGACGTCTCTTCGGGCGGTTCCGAGATAATCTTCAAAGACGTCAGTTTTTCTTTCAACAAGACCCGGCAGGTACTGAAGAAAATAAATTTAAAAATCAACTCGGGCGAGAAAGTAGCCATCATCGGTCCTTCGGGAGCGGGGAAAACCACCCTCATCAGATTGATGCTGCGTTTTTACGATTTAACCAGCGGCAAAATCACCATCAACGGACAAAAGATCCATCACGTGACGTTAGAAAGCCTGAGGGGAAACATCAGCCTGGTGCCGCAGGACCCTTTGCTTTTTCATCGCACCATCAGGGAAAATATCGGATATGGCCGGCCGTCGGCGACCAACAAAGAAATTATTGAAGCCGCCCGCCTGGCTCACTGCGATGAGTTTGTCGAATACCTGCCCGATAAATATGAAACTTATGTCGGTGATCGGGGGATTAAGCTCTCCGGCGGAGAACGACAGAGAGTTGCCATCGCCCGCGCCATCCTTAAGAATTCCCCGATATTGATTTTAGACGAAGCCACCTCTAGTCTTGATTCTCATTCGGAAGGTTTAATCCAAAATGCCCTTGATGTCCTCATGAAAGGCAAAACGGTTATCGTCATTGCTCACCGCTTGTCGACGATCAGAAAAATGAACAGAATCATCGTCATAAAAAACGGTTCGGTTTTTGAAGAAGGCACTCACGATGATTTGATCAAAAAAGATGGCAGCCTCTATGGCTACCTCTGGAATATTCAAGCGGGCGGTTTTCTTCCCAATTCGAGCATTAGCGAGAATTAAGGTTCTCGCGAAGCGAGGTTCTTAAAACTAATTACAATGACTCAAGAAGAAGCATTAGAAATCCTGAAAGGCGGGCAGAACATCTACCTGACGGGACGCCCCGGCAGCGGTAAGACATATCTGCTCAATCAGTTCATTCAGTTTTTGCGGCAAGAAAATATTCCCACCGGCGTGACCGCCGCCACCGGCATCGCCGCCACCCATCTGAACGGCATGACGCTTCATTCATGGTGCGGCATGGGTTTTCTCAACGAGCTGGAGGACAAAGACCTTAAAAGAATACTTAAAAAGAGAAACCTGCAAAAACGCCTTCAAAAGAGCCGGGTGCTGATTATCGACGAGGCTTCGATGCTTTCGGCCAAGCACCTTGATATTGCCGGCGAAATTGTCCGTAAATTTCGGCAGAGCTGGGAGCCTTTTGGCGGCCTGCAGGTGGTCCTTTGCGGCGATTTTTTCCAGTTACCGCCGGTGGGAAATAAAAGCGACCCAAAGACCCGTCTTTTTGCCTATCACGCCCGCGTTTGGCAAGAGTTAAACCTTAAGATTTGTTATCTGACGGAACAATACCGGCAGACCGACAAAGAGTATCTGACCACCCTGGAAGCCATCCGCACCAACAGCGTCGATGAAAGCATCCGCGGCTTATTACAGAAACGAATCGGCGCCTTCCTTCAAATAGGCCCCTCGAAGTCTTTTAAGGTAAGGCCCGAATGCACCAAACTTTACACTCACAATGCCGACGTTGACGCCGTCAACGCGCAGGAACTGCAAAAACTCCCGGGCAAAGAACGGATATTCCATATGAACAGCCGCGGGTCGGCGGCTTTGGTCGAGGCGCTTCAGCGGAACTGCCTGGCGCCGGAGGAATTGATCTTAAAGAAGAGCGCTTTTGTCATGTTCGTCCGCAATAACCCGGAGCAAGGTTTTATCAACGGAACGCTGGGGGTCGTCCAGGGATTTGAGAAAGACGGTTCTCCCGTCGTCGAAACAAAAGACGGCCAGCGCATTAAGGTATTTTCCGAAAAATGGCGGATCGAAGAGGACGAAGAGGTGAAAGCCGAAATCCGCCAGTTGCCTTTGCGCTTGGCTTGGGCCATCACCGTCCATAAAAGCCAAGGGATGACGATTGATGCCTGCGAAATCGATCTTCGCAAATCATTTGAACCGGGCATGGGTTATGTCGCCCTTTCCCGGGCGCCCTCATTCGCAAGTATCCGGCTCATCGGCTTGAACGATCTCGCCTTACGCGTCAATGAAGAAGTCGTGGAAATGGATAAATTCTTCCAGGCCGCTTCCCGCCAGCTGGCGATGAAAAGGGATATTGACATCAAATCCGGCACGATTTAAACTAAAGGTGACATCACGTGTAACCTTTGGGTGTATCTCTATGGAAAAAGCTGATATTTTGAGCATTTTAAGGTCAAACAACACCGTTTTCTCTTTTAAAGAGATACTTTTGTCGTCAGGCGAAACCAATCCTGCCTTATTGAGAAGACGGATTAGTTATTACATTAAAAAAGGAGAGTTATATCCGGTTAGGAGGGGCATGTATGCCAAGGATAAGAATTATGAAAAACTGGAGTTAGCGACAAAGATATTCACTCCTTCGTATATCAGCTTTGAGACCGTTTTAGGTAGAGCGGGAGTAACTTTCCAGTTCTACGGCCAGATTTTTGCCGCTTCTTATCTGACCAGAGAAATAATTGCCGACGGTCAGACTTACGCCTATAAAAAGATTAAGGACAAGATTTTGACCAATCCGGATGGAATCGAAAAAAGAGATAACTACTCCATCGCTTTGCCGGAACGCGCTTTTTTGGATGTCATTTATCTCTGCAAAGATTACCATTTTGATAATCTCTCTCCTTTGAATTGGGACAAAGTTTATGAAATCCTGCCGATTTATGGCGGCAACAAGAGAATGGAGAAAAAAGTCAAACAATATCACCAATTAGCTAAGGACAAAATCAATTAAACCCATGTCTCTCGATATCACCACGCACAAAAATATTTTGATCAAGATACTCAAAGACATTTATACCGATCACGCGCTCGGGCCGTTTCTGGGCTTTAAGGGCGGTACGGCCGCCTATTTATTCTATGGGCTCGATCGTTTTTCCGTTGATTTGGATTTTGACCTGCTTGTCCCGACGGGATTGGAGGGGCTCGATGTTAAGAAAGAGGATTATGTTTTTGAACAGATCAAGAAGATCTTGGAAAAATATGGCGCGGTGAAAGAAGCAGACAGAAAAGGGTTTAATCTTTCCTATTTGCTTTCGTACGACAATAAACCCGAAGGCGGCCAGAACGTTAGGGTTGAGGTAAACCGCCGGGGATTCGGCTCAAAGTATGGAGTGGAATCGTATCTCGGCATCTCCATGAAGATTATGGTGCGGGAGGATATGTTTGCTCATAAGCTTTGCGCGATGTATGAACGAATCACCAAAACCAACCGTGATATTTATGACGTTTGGTACTTTCTGGAAAAAAACTGGCCGGTTAATAAAGAAATCGTTGAAACGCGGACCGGCCTGCCGTTCAAGGACTTTTTACAGAAGTGCATCGATCTTTTGGAAAAAATGGAGGAGAGAAGCATTCTTGCCGGCATGGGCGAGGTCTTGAGCGAAAAACAAAAAGACTGGGCCCGGGCCAAACTCCGGACCGAAGCCATCTTCCAGCTGAAATTAAAGCAAAAGATCTATTTGTCCTGAGCGAAGTTGAAGGGCTAGAAAGCGAAAAATGAAAATCAAAGATTTACCAAAAATTGAGCATCCGCGAGAAAAGCATATCGGTGCTGGGCATAGAAAAAGATTGCGAGACAGATTTTTGCAGTCAGGGCTTGATGGCTTTCTTGATTATGAGATAGTGGAATTACTTTTAACCTTGGGAACCCCCATGAAGGATTGTAAGCAAATGGCAAAAGAAGCAATTAAAATGTTTAAAGGATTGCGCGGCGTACTTGATGCTCCGCTTGATGAACTACGACAGATTAAAGGCATAGGACCATCTAATGCATTTGGCATAAAACTTTTTCAGGCAGTATCTGAACGCTTTGCTAAAGAACATATACCAGAAAAAATCACGCTTAATTCATCAGAGGCCGTAGCTGATTTTTTACAAAAATTTATCGGTCGAGAAAAGAAAGAGCATTTTGTCATGTTGTCCCTTGATGCACATAATTGTTTGATAAAAATCAGTAATATTTCAGTAGGCTCGCTTAATGCAAGTATCGTCCACCCCCGAGAGGTTTTTAAAGAAGCGATTCAATCCTCTGCTGCACAAATTATAATTGCGCACAATCATCCATCAGAAAATCCAGAGGCTTCGCCGGAAGATGTAGCGCTTACTAGACGCCTTATAGAAGCTGCTAAAATCATTGGCATCGAACTTCTCGATCACATTGTTGTTACTAAAGACAAATTTTATAGTTTAAAAGAACAAAATTTAATATGAATTTATGTCTGATATAAAAAAACTTACAGAAAAAATTATAAAATTTCGCAACGAACGAGATTGGAAACAATTCCATAATCCAAAAGATGTCGCGCTTTCACTTATTCTTGAGGCGGGTGAGGTCATGGAACATTTCCAGTGGAAGAACAAAGAAGAGATAGAAAAATATATTGTACATAATAAAACAGAGATAGGCGAAGAACTCGCAGATGTACTTTATTGGGTTTTACTAATGAGCCATGATCTTAAAATTGATATCCTTGATGCACTTGATAAAAAAATAAAAAAGAACGAAAAGAAATATCCGCTCAGAAAAGCAAGAGGAAAACATACCAAATACAACAAACTTTAATTATGATCCTTTACGAAGGGACGATTGAGAAATTTAACGAGGATGTAATGCAAAATTGTATTGCGGATCGCGCAGCTGATGGGTACCGGGCTTATTATAAAAGGAATCCAGTTGATCGTGAATACAGGTCATGGGCAATTTCCCTTGCGATCTTAAATAATAGTTTTCATTACGCTGGCCTTAAAGACAACCATATAATTGTCGAATACGAGCTTCCTTATTCGTCTAGAAGAATTGACGTTTTGCTTTTTGGTTATGATATTGACGGAGAAGAAAATATTATAATGCTGGAATTAAAACAGTGGTCAAATCAACACGTGCAAGACGCTGAAGCCGAGGGTAATGTGCTCGTAGATTATGGACAATTTAAGAAAGAGCAACCACATCCTGCACTACAAGTGCAAGGATATTATTTTGGGCTTAGGGATTTTCTCGAGATTTTTCAAGAAAAGAATCCGCCAGAATTAAGTGGGTCCGTATATTTGCATAATTATTCAAAGAATAAAGATGCTCTGCTTTTTGCTTCGAAATTTTCCCAGATAACCAAAACCTTTCCATTATTTGCAAAAGAAGATGCTATTGAATTAGGAAAGTATTTAAAAAAACGACTTCAAGGTGGTAAAGGGCAAATGATTTATGAACGATTTGCAAGAAGCCCGATTGAACCATCTAAGAGATTGCTTGATCATACGTCGGAGATGATAAATAAACGGCAAATCTTTAATTTAATTGATGAACAAATTGCCGCCTATAATGCGATAATGCACAAAGCTAAGCAATTAGCGAAAATAAAGCAAAAATCAGTAGTTATAATAAGTGGTGGTCCAGGCACAGGAAAGTCTGTGATAGCGTTAGAAATTATGGGGGAACTTTTAAGACAAGGGAAAAAAGTCGTACACGCTACAGGCTCGTCTGCATTTACAAATACATTAAGAAGTATAGTCGGTGTTAGAGCAAGAAACCTATTTAAATTCTTTAATAGCTTTATTACGATAGAGCCAGATTCTTTTGATGTGCTTATTTGTGACGAAGCACATCGTATAAGGGAGTCAAGTATGAGTAGATATACCCCAAGAGCTCAGAGAACAGATCTTCCCCAAATAGATGAATTATTACGGGTAGCAAAGTTAAATATTTTCTTTATAGATGAACATCAAATCGTACGACCAAGCGAGGTTGGTGGTATCGCAATGCTTAAGGAGGCTGCCAAGCGCTTCGGTATTAATGATGAAAATATAGTTGGATTTGAATTAAAAACACAATTTCGTTGTTCTGGGTCGGATGCTTATTTGCAGTGGCTAGATCATGTTTTAGAAATTCGCGATACAGAAATTACAGAATTTGATGCAAAAATGGAGTTTCGTATTTTCGACAATCCATCAGATATGATGTCTGAGATTAGGAAGCGAAACGAAGAAAAGCCAAACTTAGCTCGTATAGCGGCTGGATTTTGCTGGCCTTGGAGCAAGCCTAATCTAGATGGTTCGTTGGCAAATGATGTGAAAATAGGAAGTTTTGAAATGCCATGGGAAAGGAAGGATCAATTTTGGAAATGGGCTACAGACAATTCCGGCATGGAACAGGTCGGTACTGTATATACAGCGCAGGGAATGGAGTTTGACTACATCGCTGTTATTTTTGGTAATGATCTTGTATATGACTTTGAGAAGAATACATGGAAGGCTGTTCCCGGTAATTCTTATGATAGTCAGATTAAGCGCAATAATCCGATCTTAGTTAATCATTTGAAAAATGTATATCGTGTTTTGATGTCTCGGGCGCATAAAGGGGTATATGTTTATTTTATGGATAAAAGTACGGAAAAATATTTTAGGAGTCATTTACCAGAAATAAAATAATGATTAAAATACGCGACGACATCTTAAGCTATCGCGAAATGTGCGATGCAGAGAATGTTCAGACATTACAACGAGGCATGAATTTTCGATTGAATCCTAGTTATTCTGTAATTTTAATGTCACGGCGCCCTAACGCTCCATATCAGGATAGAGTTCATGACGATGGGATTACAATTGAATACGAGGGACACGATGTTTCCCGGAGATCATATGAACATAATCAAAAACACGAAGACCAGCCAGCTAGATTGCCGACTGGTCGTTTAACTCAGAATGGATTATTTATCAAAGCGGTAGATAAGTATAAGGAAAATAAGAGCAGACCCGAATTGGTAAAAGTTTATGAAAAAGTTTTCCCCGGCGTTTGGTCCCTTAAAGGCATTTTTAACTTAACTGACTATAAAATAGTCGATAACGGTAATAGAAAAGTTTTTAGATTTATTCTCAGGCTATCCAATAAGCAATTAGAAGAAAGAGATGTGGGGGAGGAGCCTCTCCCACATAACCGACTAATTCCATCAGAAGTAAAAAAGGAAGTCTGGAAGCGTGACGGCGGTAAATGTGTACAATGCGGCGCAGCTAAGAATTTACATTTTGATCACGACTTACCGTTTTCAAAAGGTGGCACGAGCATATCTGCGAAAAATGTACGTTTGTTATGCATGAAGCACAATCTTGAAAAATCGGCGAAGATTGAATAAACTCTATGGCCTCCCTCCTACGTTGAAACTACGGACGGGCAAGCACCTCGAAGGAAATAAAAATTATTGAAGGCCCATTAAATTAGAAGCGGCGCAAAAGAACAGGGAGCGTTAGGACAAAGTAGTCAGTTAGACCAGCGCTTGACACAATTGGTCTACCGGAATAGTATAGAAACATGGCTAAGGCAAAAGCAAAAATAACTCTCGCCAACGGCACTCTAGTTGTTGTCGAGGGTAGTCCTTCCGAGGTCGCTAACACTGTGAACCAACTCGCTTTCAAATCCGAGATGATTTCAAAGGGTGAACACGCGACTGAACGAAAAAGAGCAAAGGATAAGAAAATAACGACTTCTCCGACGGATTTAATTTTATCTCTGGCGGACGGAGGATTTTTCAAGTCTTCCAAAGACCTTGCTTCTATAAAGGAAGGGCTTGCGGAAATAGGCCATATATATCCGGTTCAGACTCTCTCTTCTATTGTATTCAAAATGGTCCGGAGGAGATATCTACGTCGAGTTAAGCAAGGTGGGCGGTGGGTTTATCTAATATAGTTGTTATGAAAAAGAAAAAACAAAAAATAAGTGTCGCCGAAAAAATTATGAAAGTAATTAATAAATGACCAAAGACTGCTAAGGAAATCAAGAAAGAGCTCAAAGACAGATTTGGACATATCATAAAGCTCGAGGATATCAGGGTTAATTTACTTTATCTGTTAAGAAGGGGAAAAATTCATCGAAAGAAAGATGGTAGCACTTATAAATATCATATTTAATTTTTAAACCCATGAACCAAAAAGAAATTAACAAACAGATCTTTAAACGGCTTGAAAAGTTGGAGAAAGCAGCTCCCATTAAAGGGCTTAAACTTAATCAAGGCAAAAAATTTAAAATTGGTGGTAAAATCAGCTTACCAAATCTAATCTTGAAATTGCGTGATGATAATAAATTTTTCAGTCAATCTCGGAGTGCAAACGAAGTTCATGAAAAACTTTTACCAGTTTACTCCTGCAAGATTAATAGAGTTAATATGGCATTGAAAAGATTGGTGGAAAGAAAAAAGCTGAGAATAACAGACAAAATCATTAAAGGTAAAAAGACTTTAGCTTATGTTTGGTAATTCATTAACTAGCGAAACAAAAGTAAAAGTAATTCTCGAACAAAAGTTTGAGAAAATTCATGTTGAAGCAGCCCTGAAACACTTCGTTTCTTCAAAAAGAAAATATCAAGAGAGTGATTGGGAAGGTTCGATTTCAAAATCTGGAAAATTTGTTGAAGCGGTAACAAAAGCGCTTTTGAAATTTTGCGGGAAAATATTACCGAAAACAAGGAATTTCCGTGCTAGTAGTTTTTTGCGCAACCTTGAATGCGGATCCGCCTCCGTTGACGACACTATTCGAATTGTAATTCCTAAGTGTTGCCTTTTTATTTATGAGATAGCGAGTAATCGCGGGGCTCGCCATGATTCTGATGAAATAAATCCAAATGAAATTGACGCAGGCGCTACTGATATACTTAATTCTTGGGTTCTAGGCGAACTCATACGTTTTTCGAGCAAGAGAAACAAGAATCCTGAAGAAGCGCGTGATTTAGTAGAAGCGCTTACAGCCAAAACTTATCCCTTCTTTGAGGAAATCGATGGTAAATTTTATATAAACATTAACGGATTGAGTGCTGAAAAAACTGCCACACTTATTTTATACGGTCGTTACCCTCGCAGAACAAGTGAAAATTTTTTGTGTGAATTAGTTGAAAGGCATGGATTTTCTTCGAAAAATGCAAAAATGGCCCTTAAGCGTACAAAATACTTATGTGATACGAACGCAACAGGATTGAGACTAAGAGGATTGGGTAGACAAAAAGCAGAGAAAATTTTGGATCAACATCGGTAATTTATATAATTTATGAAAACTTGGCCAACAAAAAATTAGGCGAATAATATGAATAAAAAAGAATTAGAATCAAATTTTGAGACTGGAATGCTTAGCGATTACAAAGAGGCCCAAAAACTGGGATATAATGCCACTCGCTTTTTAAATATGTTCTATGAATTTGGCGGAGTAACGACGGCCAAAAAGCTATTAGCAAAAGAAGAGTTTGTCCAAGAAGGTGTTGTGAAATTATGGGAATTAGGCAGATTAGACCTATCAATAGAAGCATTAGTTTTAAAGCCGGAGTATAAAGATTTATTTAGTAGAACAGAATTAGAAATCGCTAAAGATAGATTAAATAAATTAGATTACGAAATTCCCGAATAAGAAGTCGAAGAATTAATTGAGGAATAAAATTATGAAAATAAGTGTTGGCTCGAAAAATCCTGTGAAGATAGCGGCAGTCGAAAATGCTGTTCAAAAGATTTGGCCGGGTGCAGAAGTTATGGGAATAGAGGTTGATTCTGAGGGGGGAAGGTGTCAGGAACCTTTTATTATGCAGTGACGACGGGGCGGGCAAAAAACAGGGAATTAATTGAGCTCCGAAGTACAGCAAGGCTGACTACGGGGTAAAAAGTAAAATTATATTCATGGCATTCGGTAAATTTTTAAAAAAAGAAAAGACTGGTGAAGATCTCACCCTGGGTGATTATAAAAACATCTGGACCAAGTTTTGCTTTCTGGACGAAAGCGGAAGTTTGAGTAACCCCAAAGATCCGTTTTTTTACAGTCGGTTTTATTAAATGTTCCCAGCCATATTACCTTCAAAGCAAAATCATCTACGAACGGCAGAAAAGGAATTTTCACGATGAACTGCATTTCAACAAGCTTTCCAAGAATAATATTGAATTTTGTAAATTTGCCCTTGATGCCTTCTTTTCAACGAGGAGTTTATCTTTTTCTTCATACTCATTAGATAAGCAGGGGGAGTATTTCAATCGGGAATTTGGCGGCGATCCGTGGAAAGCATATGAAAGCATTTCAATTAGGGTTCTTGAGGTCGGTATTTCTCCCAGTGAGATAATAATCGTGAATGCGGATTATGTGTCGGTTCCCGACAATGTGAGATTTGAAGTTAATGTAAAACGCAAAATAAACGAAAAATTGAATCGGCTTGCAGTAGCTGGAGTATGCCGTTTCAATTCAAAATCTAACGATTTATTGCAACTTGCTGACCTTATGGTTGGCGCGATTAATTACGATCTTAAGTTAGCCACTAAAGTTATATTAAGTGGGGATAAATATAAGAGACGATTTCTTGAGCACTTTAAAGAGAATCTTGGCATAGCAGGTAAAAGTTTTCTGGAACTAGACGACGGCTTTAAAAACTATATGTTTAATATTTTTATAGACAAAGACGCGAAGCGGCGTTTGTTTTTAGAGGCAAATGAAAAAGGGCCATCGTCCTAACGGTCGACGCCCTTTCTCGATACTGTAATGACAGTATAGCAAGCGCTCGCCAAGCGTCAATAGTGTTAATGTAAATGGGGTCAACTCTATTTTTAGAAAAGGGAAAAGGTGTCAGGAACCTTTTCTTAAACATATGAACCAAGCACCGTTTTTTCAGACCATTTATGTGTTGACGCGAAAAATTCCTAAGGGGAAAGTGGCCACCTACGGCCAGCTGGCCAGACTGGCCGGCAATCCCAATGCCGCCCGCGCCGTGGGTGCATGTATGAGAATAAACCCCGACGCACCGCGCACTCCCTGCCACCGGGTGGTAGCGGCAGACGGCAGCCTCACCGGATACTCGGCAGCCGGAGGGATAACCAAGAAAAAGGCAATGTTGCTTTCTGAGGGCGTCTCATTTGACGGCGACCGAGTCGATCTTTCCCGTTCCGGTTGGCAAGTTGAAGTCTAAGATCAACCAAAGAGATACCCTTTCCGACGGAAGAATATGATTAAAGATCAGACAAAGAGTAAAACAGATAAAATCGTTTTGGTTGGTGTACTCAGAAATAAACGAGACCTCGATGTGCTTTTAAAAGAAAACTGGTACCGGATCCCCGTGGCTTATGCGCCGAGGCGGCGATTCGATTACCTCGCTTTCTATCAACCCGTTCTATTTGGCCGTCACGGAAAGCGCATTCGATATTATGCCCGGGTTTTAAATTATCGAGTTGCCAAAAGAGAAGATTTATTGCCAGATGAATCAAATCATCTTAGAGCTCGCGATTATTATCTTCGGGTTCGTCTTGGTAAAATTAAAGAACTCACTCGGCCAATCAGAAATATAATACCGCGCCGCGTTTCTTTCGGCTTTACGACCTTAAGTCGTTTGTTAAAATCAGAAAACATTTTACAACTTTACAATGTTGTTCCCACCGAGCAAATGATAGAGGACGGCTTGAGGGGGGCAGGGATTAAGGCCGTCCCTCAATGTTTTGTTAAAGTGGAACAAAAAAGATATCGTCTTGATTTCGCTATTTTTTGCCAAAAGGGGATGATGGCCATTGAGTGCGACAATAAAAAAGCTCATTCCAGTTTACGTCAGCGAGAGAAAGATAAAATGAAAAGCACTTTTCTCAAAGAGCATGGTTGGGCCGTTATTCGTTTGCCAGAAGAGAAAATTACCTCTGATTTAAAAGGTTGCGTCATAAAAATAAAAAAAGCGGTCCGCAAACTCGGCGGGATTGTATGAAAGAGGTTTTTAAGAAAAACAGATTATTTTGGGCGATCGTCATTGGGACGGTCATCGTCGTCGGGCTGGTTTATTTTTCGGTTCGGAAAGAAAGTTTTTTAAAGCCGACCGCCCGGGAAACCGGAAGCGTTGAAAACGGTTCTCAGGACTGCGGGAACATTCCCGAGCTGGCGGATTCAAGCCTGAAACTGGCGACCAAGGTCATTGACGGCGACACCTTTTTGATTGAGGGCGGGTCTTCGGTCAGAATTTTGGGGATTGACGCCGACGAAAGGGGTTATCCTTGCTATGAGCCGGCCAAAAACAAGCTGGAAAAGCTCATTTTAAACAAAGAGGTAAAATTAGAAAAGAGCGTCGAGGATAAAGACCAATATTGCCGCTATTTAAGATATGTTTTTGTTGACAGCCAAAATATCAGTTTGGAACTGGTTAAAGAAGGGTTGGCGATTGCCCGGTTTTATCCCGAAAACATTAAATACCGGCAAGAAATTACTCAAGCGGAAAAGGAGGCCAAAGAGAATAAAATTGGCTGCGAGTGGTCCTCCTCCGTCCCGCCAAGCGTGACTACGGAGGATAAATCCGCTTCGGTGGAGAATTCTGCGGCGGGGCAACCTGTTTTTCAATGGGAAAAGTTGACTCCGGCCTTGACTGGCCTGGAGGTCGTTGACGCCTGCCAGGCGGGCAACTACTCTGGGAAAGAAGTAATCGTCGAAGGAAAAGTAGCGGACGCTTACCATGATTCGAAAAGCAACACCGTCTTTTTAAACTTTGAAAAACCCTATCCTAACCAGTGCTTTACCGGCGTAATTTTTAGCTCTAATCTCGACAAATTTAGCCAGAATCCGGAAAAATATTATTCAAATAAAGCTGTCAGGATTATGGGAGAGGTAAAAGAATACAAAGGCAAGCCGGAAATCATCTTAGAAGAACCCTCGCAGATTGAAATTGGAAAATAAAGGCACCGAACAAATAAATACGAAAAATGGTGTTAACTCTGGTTTTCGACACCATTTTTAGTTAAGATGATCTAATATGTCGCGCGCGTTAAGCATTCCAAGGAGCTTAGCTCCTTTTGGCTAAAATATGAATGAAAATCAAAAAGACAATTTGCTTTTGGCGATAAAAGAGGAAGTCATCAAGTGCCAAGAATGCCAACTTTATAAAACTCGGACTTTGCCGGTCATCGGTCAGGGAAACCACAACGCCCAAGTGATGTTCATCGGTGAAGCGCCGGGGGCCAAGGAAGACAAAACCGGCGTGCCCTTTTGCGGCGAGGCGGGCCAAATTTTAAATTTGCTCCTGTCTTCTATCGACGTCAAAAGAGAAGACGTCTATATCGCCAACATCTTAAAAGACCGGCCGCCGGCCAATCGGGAACCGGCTCCGGAAGAAGTTAAGGCCTGCGCTCCCTATCTTTTGAGGCAGATTGCCATTATTGAACCCCAGATTATTGCCACCCTGGGCAACTACTCAACCCATTTTATTTTAGAATACTTTGGCGTGCCGGAGAGCCATTTGGGCATCAGCCAGTTAAGAGGCAAGAAATTTGCCGTTCAAGACCCTTTGACCAAAAAACATTACACCATCATTCCCTTATATCATCCGGCCGTGGCAATTTATAATCGTCATCGGCTAGATGAGCTCAAAAATGATTTCAAAATCGTTAAAGAGCAGCTAAATTGAGGTAAAAAACCACATTGGAAAAGCACCATCAAGGTTTTGAGGTTTGCGTCAGGGCGGTGATCATGTACCGGGGCCGGATTTTGGTTTGCTGGCACCGGTTGAACAAGCATTACTTTTTTCCCGGCGGCCACGTCGAACACGGAGAGCTGGCCGAAAAGGCCCTTACTCGGGAGCTGAAAGAAGAACTGAATATTAAAGTTAAGAAAACGTCCTTCATCGGCCTCACGGAAAATATCTACCAAGAGAAACACGAGATTAATTTGGTTTTCCGGGTTTTAGCCGATGAGGTTAAGGATAAAAGCCAAGAAGACCATCTTGATTTTGCCTTCCTTTCGCCGGCCGAATTCAGGACAAAACAGGTTTTACCCGTTTCTTTGCAAAAAAGCGTGGCCAAATGGCTAAAGGACAAAAAGATCTTCCGGGTCTGCGAGGTGCGCCGTTAACCGTCATAAAAGAAATCGCCAATCAGGCGGTTTTTTACACTGAGCAGTTCGACGTCTTGAGCTCACTGTCGAAAGATTTGTCGAAGTGGTAAAATATATAAATGAAAACACCAGACGGGTTATGGAAATTGAGTCCGAGCGGGCTTTACACTTTTGAGGAGTGCCGGGCTTGTTTTTGGATTGACCAGCATCTGGGGCGGCTGCCGTCAATCCCGATGAGGCTTAATGACGCCATGGACGAGAAATTAAAAAGAAGATACGACTCTTACAGAAAAGAGGGCAAGCTGCCGCCGGAGATTGCCGATTTAAAAGGGGTTCATCTTTTTGAGAATCAAGCGCTTTTAGGGGAATGGCGGACAAATACCGCCAGTCTCAGTTATGAAAATAGAAAAGACGGCTATGTTTTAGTGGGAAAGCTGGATGAAGTTCTCGTGACTGATAAGGAAGAACACATGCCGGCAGACTATAAATCTTCCGGGGACGAACCAAGAAGCGACAAGCAAAAGTATTACCGTTTGCAATTGCACGCTTACGCCTTGATGCTCAAAGGAAAAGGGTTTTTGCCGGCGAATAGAGCTTATTTATTGCACTATTTTACCAAAGACCGCGGTAATTCTTCTTTGAGCATGGAGTTTAACAATCATATTGACGAGGTCGCCCTCGACTTGGCTTCTTTTGAAGAAACCCTGCGAAAAATGGTTCTTCTGCTCGAGGGAGCGTTTCCCGGCGCCAACCGATTTTGCCAAAAATGTCTTTGGCACGAAAAAAGAAAATCGTATTGATTTTAAATAGTTGAAGGGAAAAAAGAGCTTGATTTTTTAAGAGAATCGGTGTATTGTAAAGACAGAGATTAAGAGTCGGGACACAAAATGATAACGAAAAAACAACAATTTTTGTCAGAGCATAACCGATTGTCTCCCCGGGATTTACAATCCACCTTATCCGTGCTTTCTCGTTTTAGAGCCGAAAAAGCCTCACTTTTCAAGAACGATGATTGGTCTATCGATAAGTTGCGGAGACCATTTATTCTTTGGCTGACTTCCTTGCCGCTAGAAGAAAGAGAATTGCCAAATATTAAGCAAGAACTGAAACAAAACTGGCGCCCCTACTTTCGAGCGAAGTGAGAAAGACAAGGTTCTGACGAAGTCAGGTTCTTATGTGCGTGATCGCCATGAAAAACAAAAAACACAAAAACTACAGTAGACTAAAAAGGCTTCACAAAAAGTTTGTTTTGAAACATCGGCCTCGGGGCGGAAAGAAGAAAAGAAAGTAATGAAAGAAAAAAACTACGACGTCGCCGTGGTCGGGGCCGGCCCGGCCGGAATGATGGCAGGAATTCGGGCGGCTGAATCAGGCGCCAAGGTCATTCTCCTCGAGAAAAATGAAAAGCTAGGCAAAAAGCTGCTTTTGACGGGCAAGGGACGGTGCAATCTGACCAACGCCGAATTCGATTTAAGAAAACTGGTGGAAAATTATGGCCCGAATGGGAAGTTTCTCTTCCGCGCTTTTTCTGTTTTTGGGCCAAAAGAGGTGATCGCTTTCTTCGAAAAGCTGGGCCTGAATACCAAGATAGAAAGGGGAAAAAGAGTCTTTCCCCTGAGCGATCGGGTTGAAGACGTCTTAAAGGCGCTGATCAGATGCTTAACCCAAAACAAGGTGGACATTGTTTACAATGCCGAGGTGATGAAGGTTGATGGCTCGAATCGCCGGATCAAAAAACTCATTTTAAAAGAGGGGGAGATGGTGGCGGATAATTATATTTTTTGCACCGGGGGCCGATCCTATCCCTTAACCGGTTCGAGCGGAGATGGATTCAAATGGGCCCGAAGTTTGGGGCATCGTATTAAAGAACCCTCTCCGGCTCTAGTTCCCTTGAAGATAAAGGAAGCTTGGGTTCCGGCCTTGCAGGGCTTGAGTTTAAAGAATGTGGCCATCACCGTTCTCCAGCAAGACAAAAAAGAAAGGAGAGAATTCGGAGAATGCCTCTTTACTCATTTTGGTTTGAGCGGCCCCATCGTTATCGATATCAGCAAAAGAGTCGGGGAGTTGCTGAAAAGAGGAGAGGTTAAGCTTGGGCTTGATCTAAAACCGGCTCTAGACTCCGCCAAATTAGACGAAAGGATCCAAAGAGATTTTAAAGCCGGCCAGAATAAATCATTCAAAAACTCTCTGGCTGATCTTTTGCCGCGCAAGCTGATTCCCGTCATCGTCAAATTATCCCGGATTGATCCCGAAAAGAAAGTTAACAATATCACCCGGTTAGAGAGGCTTGGCCTGGTCAAACTCCTGAAGAATCTGGAAATGACGCCGACCGGGCTTTTGAGTTTTAACTCGGCGATTGTCACCAGCGGCGGCATCTGCCTCGAAGAGATAGACCACCAGACGATGAAATCAAAGATCGTTGATAACCTTTTCTTTGCCGGCGAGATTATTGACGTTGATGGTCCGACCGGCGGCTTTAACCTTCAGATCTGCTGGGGCACGGGCTATTTGGCCGGTCAAAGCGCCGCCGAAAAAAAGGTTCCTGACACCTTTTCACAAGACATTCATGGTTAACATTCTTTTAATCGCCCTGTTCTTTTTGGTTTTTGATCTCTTCTTTCTTTTATTTTTGCTCTGGCAGAGCCTTCGGCCGGTTTTAGCCGGCGGCGCTTTTTATGCTTCGACTCGGGAAGAGGCGGTTAAAAAGATGGTGGCGCTGGCTCAGATTAAACCCGGCGAGAAAGCGGTCGATTTGGGCTCGGGCGACGGCCGGCTGGTGATCGCCCTGGCCCGGGCCGGCGCTCAAGCTTCCGGCTATGAGATCGATCCTCTTTTGGTTTGGTTGAGCCGGCGCAAGATCCGTCAGGCCGGGCTCGAGAAACAAGCCTTTATTTATCGGCAAAGCTTTTGGAACGAAGATTTGTCCGGGTTTAATGTGGTGACCGTCTATGGCATCAGCTATATGATGAAAAGGCTGGAAAGGAAATTAAAAGAGGAGCTTAAAACCGGAGCCCGGGTTGTTTCCAATTATTTCACTTTTCCGGATTGGGCCGAATCGAAAAAAGAAGGCCGACTCCATCTGTACCAAAAATGATGCCGAAAGCGAGAAAGCGTTAAACCGGTCTATTCGAACTCTTCAAAGATTTCGTTCCTTTTGACAAAACTCCTCAGCAGGTCGCTCGGAGTGGCCAGAGTGAGCTGGGAGGCGTTCTCTTCGATCGCCTGCAGTTTCCGGTTTTCCTGCTCGATCGAGAGGTCGAGGCTGTACCAGCCCTCGCCGGAAAACAGCTTCTTGGGCGGAGACAGAAAGTCGTTCATCTTTAATTTCTTTTTTGGCGGCCAGAAGCGGAAATGGACGAGGTAAGCGTAGAGCCTGGCCTCGTTTTCTTTTTCCTCGAGGATCTTCTCCAAGAACTGGAACAGGGCGCGGTGGTCCGGATGGTTGTCTCTCGGGTGCGGGGCGATGATCAAAGTGGGGCGAAAGTCCTCGATGATCAGTTCCAGGTCGTCGCAAAGATGGCTGCCGCTGTAGGGTTGTCCTGTCCGGTAAGTTCCCCGATAGGGATTGTGATTGAAGCGGGTGCCGCGGGCCGTGTAGGGCAGGCCGGGGTCAAAAAAGCGGTGCCGCATCGGGCCCAGGCCGCCGTCGGGATAGCCCAGGAAAAGAGAATTCTTTTTTTCCAGGCCGAGCCGGGCCATAGCCTTTAAACCTTCTTTCATTCGGTTTTCGCCGAGAGTGATAAAATCGTTCGGATCAAAGACGCGGCTTTGGCCCCAGAGGGAAAGGGGGTTGTCGTCGCCGTTGGTGGCGTAAACGACGAGGATTTCGGCGTAGGCCTGTCTGGCTTGCTGAATCAGGCCGGCGGCGCCTAGAACTTCGTCATCGATGTGCGGCGCCAGAATTAGAAGACGATCCGACTTTTTAATCTTGGGGAAAGGGGAAAGCGTTCCCTTGGAAAGGAACCAGCCGCCGAGCAAACCCAAGCCAAAAGTCCACAGCGACCAAAGCGCAAAGAGGCCGACGAGAATCGAGCCGAAGTCGCCGATGGTTTCGATGGCTTTGACGATCAACATGAGTTTATTGTACCATGTAAGCGAGTGTTTTCTATATGAAAAAAACATTGTTTACGGCCGAATCGGTGACACCCGGACACCCTGACAAGGTGGCGGATCAAATCGCCGATGCCATTCTCGACGCCATCTTAAAGAAAGACAAATACGCCCGCGTGGCCTGCGAGGTTTTTGTCAGCCGGGGATATGTTATCGTTGGCGGAGAAATCACCACCAAGACCTGGGTGGATACTAATGAAATTGTCAGGAGAGTGATTTTAGACATTGGCTATAACAAGCCAGAGCATGGCTTTGACGGCAATACGGTGGCGGTTTTAAACACCATCAGCAAGCAGTCTCCTGATATCGCCTTAGGGGTCAGAAAAACCGGCAGCCAGAAACAGGGGGCCGGGGATCAGGGTTCAATGGTAGGTTATGCCTGCGACGAGACTCCGGAGCTAATGCCTTTGCCGGTCATGACCGCCCATAAATTGGTAAAAAGGCTGGCCAGTTTAAGAAAAACCAAGGTTTTAGCGTATCTGAGGCCGGATGGAAAATCCCAGGTAACCTTTGAATATGAAGATGGTAAAGCCAAAAGACTGAATAATGTCGTCATCGCCGCCCAGCACGATCCCGAAGTTTCTTTAGAAAAACTTAAAAAAGACATTATTGACAAGGTTATCAAGCCTGTTTGCGGCCGGTTTTTAGACAAAAAAACTAAGTTTTTTATTAATAACACGGGTAGATTTATTGTTGGCGGACCAGTGGCAGATACGGGCATGACGGGCAGAAAGGCGGCGGTGGATGGCTATGGCGTGGGCGTGCCGGTGGGCGGCGGCAGTTTCTCCGGAAAAGACCCGACCAAGGTTGATCGGGCGGGAGCCTATATGGCTCGCTACATCGCCAAAAACGTGGTGGCGGCGGGCCTGGCGGAAAAGTGCCTGGTGAGATTGGCTTATGTTATTGGCGGATTAAAGCCGACGGAAGTCAGCCTGGATACTTTTGGCACGGGTCGGGTTTCGGAAGAAAAGCTGCGGCAAGCGATTCTTCGCGTTTTTGATCTTTCGCCCGGCGGATTGATCAAACAGCTGAAGCTTTTGCGGCCGATTTATTACCCAACCGCCTGTTTCGGCCATTTTGGCCGGCCGGGATTCAGTTGGGAGAAAACCGATAAAGTTAAAGAGTTGAAAAAGTATCTCAAATTGTAGCGCAGAGCGATATGAGAAAACATCTTTCCGAAGCCGCTCAATGGTTTCTCAAGGATTTCCAGAAGATCCTGGATGACTTTGCCGATGGTCTGGGAGTTCAGGTCGTGGTCGTGGACCGGGAGGGGAATCTGATCAACAAAACCTACGGCGTGCAGAAAGCCTGTCAAATGATTATGGCCACCGAGATTGGCAAGATGAGGTGTCATGATCATTTCAAATCAGCCGTTTCTCTGGTGGAAAACAAAGAAGGGCCGATTTTTACCCAATGCTATGCCGGTTACGCTTCTTTGTGGCTGCCCATTATTATCAAGGGAAGCCTCATCGGCGCCGTGATCAGCTGCGGCGGAAAATATGACAAGGGAGAGAGCCGGAAAAAGTTAGTTGAAAAATTTACCAAATTGATTGACGAGATCGGCATTACCTATCGGGAAGGCTTTTTAGAGGTCGCCATCGACCAGCCTTTAATTGTCACCAAGAAAGAAATGGTTCAGAGGGCGGATAAATTAAAGGAATTGTTTGACATCCTTTCCCGCACCGCCTACACCCCCTTGAAAGAAGTCTTTGAGTAATTTAAGATTAACTAAATAAAGCCCTAGCGTATGAAAAAAATCATCCCCCTCCTCATTGTTTTAATCCTGGCTTTGATTTTGCTTTCTTTTCTACTCATGGGAAAGCTTGAGTTTTTAAAGCCCGGGCCGGCTAGCGAGGCGCGCGACAGCCAAGGCTGCTTGGCGGCAACGGAAAGCTGGTGTGAGACAAAACAGAAGTGTTTGCGGGCCGGAGAAGAGAATTGTGAAGGATCTTCTGTTGACGAGCGCATTCCCACGCCCCAGCCGCGATCTCGCAATTAATTTCACTCTCTTGACCGAAGAAATTCTTAATCAAGAAATTATTCATCATCTGCTTGAGATCAAGGGACAATGCCGGGGACTGGCCCTGATCGATAACTTAGCTTTTATTAAGTCCAGAGAAGCCGAGGGAGGGCTACAGAGGCTTGAGAAAACAATGACCGAGGCCGGTTACCCCTTTCGTTGTCGGGATATCAAGCCGATGAATTTCTATCCGGTGGGGCTGGAGGCGGTCATTCTCCTGGCGATTAAAAAAGCCTTCAATTACAGCGACGAGAAGTTTGAAGAAGTGGGTAGCATTAATGCGCGGCAGTCTTTGGTGGTTCGTCTCTTTGCCAAATATTTTGTCTCTTTAAAAAAAGTGCTGAGCGAGGCCCAGAAAATGTGGAATCGCTATTATACCGTGGGCCGTCTTGATCCGGTTGAACTCGACGAAAAAGAAAGGCGGATTATTTTGAAGGTGGAAGGCTTTAAGACACATCCTCTTCATTGCCAGGTTCTCAAGGGTTATTTCTCCGAGGTGGTCAAAATGATCGTTGTTTCTTCGGCCGTCTGCCAAGAAACCAAGTGTCCTTTTCGCGGCGACAATCATCACGAATTCGTCATATCGTGGTAACTTAAAAAGCATGATGGCTATTTTTGCTTCACCAGAATTAAACTTGTTTATTTTCATTGCGGGGTTTGGCGGCGGCCTGGTGAGAGGTCTGGTCGGTTTTTTGAAATACTATTATTCCTATAAAAGCGTTCCCTTTAACCCGCTTTATTTCTTTGCCACCACCTTTCTTTCGGGCGTGGTCGGATTGTTGACGGCCGGAGCCATCAAGGAATCGAGCATAATTTTAGAGGGTTTGTCGGGCTTGACCCCACCCTTGGCTTTCATTGTCGGTTATGCCGGCGGTGATTTTATCGAAAACATTTATAAAATTCTACTCAAGAGGCCGATTCTTTTTCCCGATAAAAGAGCTTAGCCCCTTAACTAAAACAGCCCCGCTAAAAGCGGGACTGTTTTTTAACATCAATTACCACTCGTTCCGGCGGCCTCTACCGAAGCCACCACCACTACCACTACCACGATTGTCGTGGCCAAAATCTCGGCGGGGAGGTCGAGCCTCTAGAGGTCGAGCTTCGGCCACGGTCAGAGTGCGGCCCTCGAGTTCCTTGCCGTTCCAGAGCTCAATCCCTTTCTGCGCCTCTTCCTCGGAAGACATTTCCACAAAACCAAAACCCTTTGATCGGCCCGACATCTTGTCGATGATGATCGTGGCCGTTTCCACGGCTCCGGCTTGGGCAAACATTTCCTTCAAGGAATCTTCGGTGGCGCTGTAGGGTAAGCCCCCAACGTATAGTTTTTTTGCCATCTAACTAAATTCACTGCTTAATTTGTATTATGTTGTAAGGCGACCGGTCTCTGGTCCCGCTTGTAGCGGGACGGGGGAGAAACACTTACGAGTAGAGTATAACTTATTTCCCGGGATAAAGCAATAGTTCGTGAAAAAATGAGGTCTATGATATAATACAAGGCATGTTGGATTTATCTCATCTTAACCAGAATCAGAAAGCCGCCGTCACCTACGGAGAAGGACCGGTTTCGATCGTGGCCGGGGCCGGTACCGGCAAGACCACGGTCATCACCCATCGCCTGGCTTATTTGGTTGAGAAAAAGAAGATCAAGCCCGAAGAGATTCTGGCTTTGACTTTCACCGACAAGGCGGCCACGGAAATGGCCGAAAGGGTGGATCAACTGCTTTCCCGCGGCTACGCCGATCTCTGGATTTCGACTTTCCATTCTTTCTGTGAAAGAATTCTTAAAGAACACGGCCTGGACATCGGCCTTTCTACGGATTTCAAATTGGTGGATCAGACGGCCGCCTGGCTTTTGGTTCGACAGAATCTGGACCAGTTCAAGCTTGATTATTACCGACCGATTGGTCAGCCAACCAAGTTCATTCACGCTTTGGTTTCTCACTTTAGTCGTTGTAAGGACCAGGCCATTTATCCCGAAGACTATCTGAAATACAGTCAGAAAGCTTCTGAAGACAAGGAAAGGCTTAAAGAAATTGCTTTAGCCTATGAGAGATATCAGAAATTGCTTTTGGGGGCCGGACTTTTGGATTTCGGCGATCTGATTAATTACTGTTTAAAGTTGTTTCAGAAAAGACCCCAGATTCTGGAGAAATACCGTCAGCAGTTTAAATACATTTTAGTCGATGAATTTCAGGATACCAATTGGGTTCAGTATGAGCTGGTGAAGCTGCTGGCCGCGCCGAGAAATAATTTGACCGTTTCGAGTGATGATGACCAGGCTGTTTATCGTTGGCGAGGCGCCTCCTTCAGCAATGTCGTCCAATTCAAAAAAGACTTTCCTAAAGCCAAAGAAGTGGTTTTAATTGAAAACTATCGCTCTCGGCAGAACATCTTGGACTCGGCCTATCGATTCATCCAGGCCAACAATCCCAACCGACTGGAGCACATCAGTAATATTGATAAGAATCTAAGGGCGGCTAAGAAGGGCAAGGGAAAGATCGGGCATTTGCACTTTAAGTCGGGCGAACAAGAAGTCTCCGGCGTCATTGAAAAGATTATCGAGCTTTTACAGGAAGACAAAGACGCCACTTTCAGCGATTTTGCCATTTTGGTCAGAGCCAACAATGAGGCCTCCTCGTTCATCCGGGGCTTGGAAAGATCAAACATTCCTTACCAGTTCATGGCCCTGCGGGGTCTTTATGCCAAACCCGTCATTTTAGACATCGTTTCCTATTTCAAGTTTCTCGATAACTATCACGAAAGCTCGGCCGCTTTTCGGATTCTGAGCCTACCATTTTTGAACTTGCTTCCCGAAGACATTGCCCAGATTACCCGCTATAGTTCCCGCCGCTCGAAATCGATTTTTGAGTCGCTCCAAGAACTATCCCTGATCCCCGGCCTTTCCACCCAGACGATTAACGGGGTCAACCAGATTTTGAGCTTGGTCAAAAAACACACCGCCCGGGCTTTAGAAAAGAATGTTTCCGAGATTCTTCTTTCTTTCTTGGAGGACTCGGGCTATCTCGAATACCTGGTGAAAAAAGAAAGGAAAGAAGATTTGGATCTGATTTCTCAGTTTCACAGCCGGATCAAGAACTTTGAGGAAACTCATCTTGATTCTCGCCTCCGAGCTTTTATGGAGGAATTGAATCTGGAGCTGGAATCCGGAGAAGAGGGGAAGATGAATTTTGACGTGGAACAAGGTCCGGCGGTGGTTAAAATCATGACCCTACACTCGGCCAAAGGATTAGAGTTTAAATATACCTTTTTGGTTAACCTGGTGGACAAGCGGTTTCCCAGCCTCGAGAGAAAGGATCCGATCGAGATCCCGGAGAAATTAATCAAGGACATTCTGCCCGAAGGCGATTTTCACCTTCAGGAGGAAAGAAGGCTGTTTTACGTGGGCATGACCCGGGCCAAGGACGGCTTATTCCTGACCTCGGCCGAAGATTATGGCGGCGTGACCAGAAAAAGGTTGTCCCGCTTTCTGATTGAACTGGGCTATGATCAAGCCCTCACCCCTTTAAAAAGCCGAGGCGTCAGAGTCAATCAGAAAAAGTTTGAAAGAGTCAAAGAATTTTTACTGCCCGAGAGGTTTTCTTTTACTCAGCTGGCCGCTTTTGAAAAGTGTCCTTTGCAGTATAAGTTTGCCCATATCTTAAAAATCCCGGTTAAGGGCAAGTCGGTTTTCTCTTTCGGCAAAACCATGCACCAGACCCTGCAGGAGTTTTTACTGGCTTCAACCTCGGGTCCAGCGGATTTTGTAAATCTCCTAGAGATTTACCGAAGAGAATGGTTGGACGAATGGTATGAGAGTCCGGCGCAAAAAAAAGAGTATTTCGAACTGGGTCAGAAGAGCTTAAAGAAGTTCTATCAGGATTTTGTTAAAGATAAACCAAAACTCTTCTTCTTTCATGGTCATCCGGCCCTGGAACAGGATTTTAATATCAAGATTGGCGGTTACACCCTCATCGGCAAGATTGACCGGATTGATGACAAAGGCGATGGCGTCGAGATCATTGACTACAAAACGGGTTCGGCCAAGGAAAGATTAAGGCCCGAAGACAAAAAACAGCTTTTGATTTATCAGATGGCCGCCGAAGAAGCTCTCGGCTTAAAACCCCAGAAGCTGACTTACTATTATCTTGACGAAGGAAAGAGCCTTTCCTTTTTAGGACGCCCTTCGGATCTGGAGAAGGAAAAAAAAGAGATTATTAACGAGATCGAGCAAATCAAGAGAAGCGATTTTAAAGCCACGCCCGGCTGGCAGTGCGACTGGTGCGACTTTAAAAACATCT
>JAUYCZ010000018.1 GCA_030704795.1 bacterium
AATAAGAAGCAGATTTAAGAAGTGGGCGAAACGAGTAAATTGTATCTGTTTTTTTCCTTACCCGCCCATATCTGGGTCTGAACGCTGATGTGAAATTGGCGGCGGGGTGTGATCACCTTAATACTGCTCCGTGGTTGCCGAAAGTGGATCACTTGGCGCGGAAAATCGCGACGGCCACGCACAACGAGATACGGCATGCGAAGATCAACAATCTTAATCTCAATGGTCGTTACCGGCAAGAACGAGAATGGCCAGATATAGACCACAATCTTTTCCGCTGCGCCGCGGAATTTCTCCGGACGGCTGATCTTCTTGATCCGCCAAAGAGACCATTTACCACAGGCCTCTTGGAATGCCTCAATCAACTTTTCCATACGAACCTCCTCCTTCAAAAATGAACAGAAGACGCGAATAACTTTATCTATCACTTTCCCGCCCAAAAGTCCAGCCACTAAAGTGTTTAACCTCGGGAGTTAAATAGGGGATTAGAAACCAGAATATTCGACCGTTGCAGAAATGTATCGGGAACAGTTCCCGCTACTTTCTGTCCATTTCATATTAATTTCATCGTAGCAGAAATTAGACGATCGTCTGATTTTTGCTACGACTAGAACAAATTATAGTAGTAGATAGCTGTTTTGACAGTAAAATAGAAAAAACTCTTTTGATAGTGAAATGAAAAAGCAGACCTCGGCTAAGGTCTGCTCTTGTTTTCGCCTTTTGAAATCCCGTGGCGAATTTACGGGATCGGCCTTTAACGGCCGAACATGGCCCGGGTATTGATCAACCCGGTTGTCATGATACCCGTCGTAGTCTGATAGGTCACCATGAAATAAGGCGTCCATCCACCACCGGCGGAATTTGGCTCCCAGCCACTTACAGTGTTAATGACGCTGACAACATCCGGGCCGGCAACGAATTCCCGATATGGATTCCCGCCGCGATATTCCCAGGCAAACAGATTGCCATTCTCGGTCTCCAGAACAATGGGATTAGGTACTGTGGTTTCACCACAACAATAATCCCAAATGGGGGCGAAAACGGCCTGCTGACCAATGGGGGTTACAACGGGGGGCGGCACAACGGGGGGCACTATAGGAGCGGCAGGCGCGGCCGCGGGAGCCGTTGGGTTCCCGACTCCGAAATGGAACTCCACTCCGCCGTCTGCCCACCATTGCGTGGTGGAAGCGGCCGACGCAACGGGCACGGCGGGGGCGGCGGGCGCTGCCGAACGATGACCGAGGTAATAACCGACTACCCCGGCGACGATAGCCATAATGACCAGGACGGTCAATACGGTTCGAACGATCGAACCAATCCATTTAAACATTTTTTCCTCCGGAGGGAAATTTGTATGTAGGTTGTCAAAGAGCTGATAGCCGTCAACTCTCTATAATTATATTATATCACATTCCTAGCTTTTGTCAAATAGGATAAAACCCATTAGCACTCTTGACAGCCAACTGCTAATTTATAATAATGGCTACATGGAATTAACCGAGAGGCAGAAATCAATACTGGAGAAATTGATTGAAGAATACGTCAAAACCGCCGAGCCGGTGTCTTCAGGCATACTTGCTAAAAAACATGACTTTGGCGTAAAACCGGCAATGATCCGGATTGAAATGGAAAAACTGGAAAAAGCCGGTTATCTGTCCCAGCCATTCGTTTCTGCCGGCAGAATCCCAACCGACAAAGCCTACCGTTTTTTTGTAAATAATCTTTTGGAACGCAAAGAGCAGGGGATTGACCATAAAAAATCTGTGAGAAAAATCAAGCAATTTACAGGCGTAAAAGAAGACCGTCCCAAAGCTGCTCAAGAGCTGACTAGAATAATATCCGAACTGACCTCTTCTTTAGTTTTAAGCTATTTACCAGAAGAAAACCTATTTTTCAAAGAAGGATGGAGTCAGATAATTAGAGAGCCTGAGTTTGAGGACAGCCGAGTATTTAAGAGCTTTGCCAGAATGATTGATTCGTGGGAAAAAGATATTATCCCGGAAATGAACTTTTCCGGCGAAATAAAAGTTTTCATCGGCAAAGAAAACCCAAGCCAAAAATCGCAGGACTTTTCCACCATTGCCGGCAATTTATCCTTGCCGGATAAAGAGAGGGGAATGATGGCAATTTTCGGGCCGAAGAGAATGGAATATGATAAAAACATTGATATTATTAATTCCATAATCAATATATTTTCCAATGACTTCTGAGCCAAAAAAAGAGGTGAAAAAAGAGAAAGAGGAAGAGACGCTTTCCCCGCCGGCCGAAGATTTGAAAAAACTGTTTGAGGATTGCCAAAGACAGAAAGACGAATATCTGGCGGGCTGGCAAAGGGCAAGAGCGGATTTCCTTAACTATAAAAAAGAGGAAATAGAGAGAATGCAAACCTTGATTGAATACGCCAACGAGGAAATGATTTTAAGGATATTACCCTTACTGGACAATATGGAACTGGCGGAAAAGCATTTATCCGGCGATATGAAGAAAAATGACGAGTATATAAAAGGATTTTTGCAGATTAAGGCCCAATTCTCTGATTTTCTTAAGAGCCAAGGCGTAGAACCGATTGAGGTCTTGGACAAAAAATTTGACCCAGCCCTGCATGAAGTCGTAGAAGAAGTTGAAGCCAAAGGTAAAGAACCGGGAACAGTAGCAGAAGAAGTTCAGAAAGGATATTTGATGAGACAAAAATTATTAAGACCGACCAAGATTAAAATCACGAAATAATCAATACCCAATCATCAATAAACAATTAATAATCAACTATAAATATGTCTAAGATATTAGGAATCGATTTAGGAACAACTTATTCGGCCAGGGCCGTGATTGAAGCCGGCGAGCCGAAGATAATCGAGAACAAAGAAGGGGCGAGAATCACGCCTTCGGTTATCGCTTTGACAAAAATGGGGGAACGGCTGGCCGG
>JAUYCZ010000022.1 GCA_030704795.1 bacterium
TGGTTTGAGAGAACGCTTTCAAGAGGAATCTCTAAATCAACTTCAATATCTCTTCCCTTTTTAGCGCTTCTTTTTCTCTGGCCATTGCCGAATCCCAGAATATCCCCGAAAATATCGCCTAGGTTTCCAAAATCAAAATCAGCTCCTTCTTCTTGTCCGTTACCGCTGCCGAAACCGTTGCCCGGGCTACCTGGGCTACCCCAAGACCAATTGAAGTCCCAGCCCGGCGGTGTTCCGCTGCCGCCTCCCGGCCCTGAGCCCGCGCCATTCTCAAAAACCCGGCCAAATTGGTCGTATTGCGCCCTTTTTTGGGCATTAGAAAGTATTTGATAGGCCTCGCTTATTTCTTTAAATTTTTGTGCGTTTCCACCCTTGTCAGGATGATGTTGGTGCGCCAGTTTATGGTAGGCCTTGCGGATTTCTTCGGTTGAGGCGTTCTTCCCAATACCGAGAATGTCGTAGTAATTTTTCATTTGACGAAGCGTCTAGTGAATTAGCGTCTAGCGTTTAGTAACTAGACGCTAAAACCTAGACGCTAAAAACTAGTTATGTTTTCTCTTTGTATTCTCCCTCTTGCGCCGGCGGTTCTTTTTCTGGCGGTTTTTCTTGCCCTGGTTGTCCCGGCTGACTTTGCTGTTGTTTATAAAGCTCAGCTCCGATTTTTTGGATTGTTTGGGAAAGCTCAGAGGTTTTAGCTTTGATATCTTCAATATTATCCCCTTCTTTAGCTTTTTTAAGTATTTCAACTTTTTCCTCGATTTCTTTTTTAATATCCGGTGTTACTTTATCGCCTAGCTCCCTGATCGTTTTTTCAGTCGTATAGATTAAATTGTCGGCCAGATTTTTGGCCTCAATTGCTTCTTGCTTTTTCTTGTCTTCAACGGCATGAGCTTCGGCTTCTTTTTTCATCTTTTCCACATCTTCTTTAGAAAGTCCGGTTGAGCCCTCAATTCTGACTGATTGGGATTTGCTGGTGGCTTTGTCCTTAGCCGTGACGTTGAGAATACCGTTGGCATCAATGTCGAAACTGACTTCTATTTGAGGCATGCCTCGCGACGCAGGTGGAATGCCGTCCAGAATGAATCTGCCGAGAGATTTATTGTCTTGTGCTATTGGCCGTTCGCCTTGCAGAACATGGACTTCAACCGAGGTTTGATTGTCGGCCGCAGTGGAGAAAATTTGGGTTTTCGACGTTGGTATCGTCGTGTTTTTAGCGATCAAAACCGTATTTATTTGGCCTAAAGTTTCAATACCCAGTGATAACGGAGTGACATCTAGAAGCAAAACGTCCCTGACCTCGCCCTGCAAAATGCCGGCTTGGACAGCGGCGCCGATGGCAACGACTTCATCCGGGTTAATGGATTTATTCGGCTCTTTACCGAAAAATGCCTTAACTGCTTCTTGCATGGCTGGCATTCTCGTTTGGCCGCCGACCAGGACAATTTCTTCAATATCTTTGGGCTGGAGATTAGCTTCTTTCAGAGTTTGTTTTACCAGGTCGATTGAGCGGTCAATATATTCTCTGACCAGATTTTCCAGTTGAGCCCGGGTCATTTTGTAATAAAGATGTTTCGGTCCGCTGGAGTCGGAAGTGATAAAGGGTAAGTTTATTTCTGTATCTTGAGATGAGGAAAGTTCAATCTTGGCTTTTTCCGCTGTTTCTCTTAGCCGTTGTAATGCCAAAGTGTCTTTGGTCAAATCAATACCTTGGTCTTTTTTGAAATTGCCAGCTATCCAATCAACGATTTTCTGGTCAAAATCGTCGCCGCCCAAATGGGTGTCGCCGCCCGTGGCTTTAACCTCGACCGTGTCGGCGCTGATATTCAGGATAGAGATATCAAAAGTGCCGCCGCCAAAATCATAGACTACGATTTGCTCGTCTTTTTTCTTGGTTAAACCGTAAGCTAGGGCCGCGGCTGTTGGTTCATTGATGACTCTTTTAACGTCAAAACCGGCAATTTCGCCCGCCACTTTGGTCGCTTTCCTTTGGGAGTCGTCAAAATAAGCCGGGCAAGTGATGATTGCTTCGGTGATTTTTTCGCCTAGTTTGGCTTCCGCGTCTGCTTTCAG
>JAUYCZ010000016.1 GCA_030704795.1 bacterium
CACAACCTTCGAAGGTTTCTCCGCCCAAGGCGGACCAGCCCCGGGCTGGGATTTTTCGGGGTTTAGCAATCAGGGTGTAAATTTCGAAGATTTATTCAGGGATGGTTTTTCCGCCCAAGGCGGACCAGCCTCGGGCTGGGATTTTTCCGATATTTTTTCCGCTTTCGGCGGTTCGTCCCGAAGCGCAAGAAGAAAAGAGCGCGGAAAAGATATTCTTGTCGATATGGAAATCACACTGGAAGATGCGTTTTCCGGCATTGAGCGGGAAATCGATTTGAAAAAAATGATGGTTTGCCCACGCTGCAAAGGAACAGGTGGAGAGCCCGGCAGTGGAAAGAAAAAATGTCCGGATTGCGATGGTTCGGGACAAACCCAGCAAACCAAAAGAACGATTTTCGGAACATTCAGCCAGATTTCCACTTGTGCGAAATGCGAAGGCAGCGGAGAAGTTCATGAGAAAGAATGTAAGGAGTGTCGTGGAGCAGGAAGAGTTCAGGACATTGAAACGATTAAAGTTGATTTGCCAGCAGGAGTTGACAATGGCCAAACAATAAAAATATCCGGCAAGGGAGAGGTCGCAAAAAAAGGTGGAATCAATGGAGATTTATATATTAAAGTTCATTTGAAGCCGCACAAAGTTTTTACCAGAAAAAGAGACGATATTTATGTTGATACGGAAATTAAATTCAGCCAGGCGGTTTTGGGTGGTAAAATCGAAATCCCGACGCTGGATGGCGATTTAAAATTGAAAATTCCCGCAGGTACGGAATCGGGGCAATTATTCAGACTGAAAGCAAAGGGAATGCCAAGATTAAATGGATATGGCCGCGGAGACGAATATGTGAAAATAAATATTAAAGTGCCGAAAAAATTATCGAGAAAAGAAGAAGAGTTGATTGAGAAATTGAAAGAAGAAGTGTTGTAGAGACACTCAAAATTTATTTATCAAAAAGACACACGTCGGCGCCCCAGCGAGGCGCCGCGTTCCGTCTCGCCCTCGCTCGGTCGCCTCTGGCGACCACCGTGCCCGCTCGGGCTGCGAATGGTCTTTTTCGACAAATAAATTTCTCGCTAAGAGAAAATAGGCTCGGCGGAGTTTATCCCGCAAATGCGGGACAACGGTCTTCAGGGAATATAAATAAATTCATTATCGGGGGTGGAGAGAATTTGTTAATTTGTTGACAGATTTTATTAATGTGCTAAATTACTAGTATTGGAGTTGTGAGACTGGCCAACATAACTCTGGCACTTCGAGTGCAACAATCGGCTAGCCCCAGGTGAGGGACCCGGAAAGGGGTCTTGTACACATCGCCTCACGCCAACTGGGGCTTTTTTATTTAACTATTGACAAGTTTTTAATATATGCTACTTTAAAAGAAAATACGAAAGGAGATAAGAATGAAAAAGTATGACGGTCCGGAAAGAAGAACTGGAAAGCTGAGAGAGAAGATTATCGAGATCCTGGGGTTAAACCTCAGTGATCACCTGCATTTTTCCAAGGAGATAATCTTGGCAGAACAGATCCATCGAGAGATCAACCGTGGAATCGGCGAGAAAGACAAAAGCTTTGTTCTTTTTAAGAATTTTTTCCGCGAACTTCACGCTATCGGATCCGCTATGGACGTCGAACTACCTATTCGCAAAATAGCAAGGCACATCTTCGACAGATCTCATTGTCTTAGCAAGAAAGAGCACTTTAACCGGCGCGAAAGAAGGAATGAAATACTCAGAGAGAGGATCAAGAATTTACTTGATGATGTCATCAATGGAATGGATTTTCTGAAGCCGCACAAGCCCTGGGCCGAATCATTTTTCATTGCGCTCAGCGAGCGCACCAAGAAAGAAGAGGGCAAGTCGCTCAATAAGAAACAGTACGGTGACATGCTCAGAGAGCTCGATGCCCTGTTTCTGGAGCTTGAAGTAACAACCCGTTTTATTCGGAACGTCCAGGGAGATCTGGCTTCCGAAGTCGGGAAAGAATTCAAAGACAGGAGAACCGAAAGAAGGAAGCCGATCGAGGATTTTGAGCTTTTCCTGGCAAGCCGTTGATCATTTTCACAGGGGACCCCACAAGGGTCCCCATTTTTATTTGTCCGGTTTTTGCGATATAATGAAATAAGACTTGCCCCGTGCTACAACTAGCGAGACAATTATAGCGCAGTGGCAAAATTAAGAAAACAATCATTTTAAATTATACTTCTATGGCTTTGACGG
>JAUYCZ010000005.1 GCA_030704795.1 bacterium
AATTCTGATTTCGCTTTGCTTAGTCTTTCAACTTCTTTGTAGGCAACTTGAAGTTTTTCGTTTAACGTCGTTAACTTTTCGCGTTGCTCTACTTCGCGCTGGATACTTCTGATCAAAAAAATTCCAAAAGCAATCAGTCCGATGAGGGTCAGGCCGCGAATTAAAACTTCCCCGAGGTTTTTTGCTTGAACCAGTTCGGACAAGACAATTAAAAGCAAAATCAGGACAAAGACTTCCGCAGTGATCACCCTGACGTTTAAAAATCGATGGGCAAGAATGGCGTAGCTTGTCAGGAGCAAAAACGGAAGAGTGAAAGTCGCTCCCAAAGGGATGAAGTAAGGATTGTCAAAGAAAGCCGGCAGAAGAAAATTAAAGACGATGATCAAGGTAAACATCAAAATAATTCCCGTCAGGACATAGAGCAATTGTGTTCTTGCCGGCCCCCTGGTCTCTTTTATTTTTTTGATTAAAACGGCCAGGCTGCCGAGGACCAAGCCGACGGCAGTCAAGCCAAATAAAGGAATCGCCGGGCCGTTGATTATTCCGATGATTCTGCCGTCAGGAGAAACTTGAGAAATTCTGGCAAAAATTAAAGGCGTCAGTGTCAGGAAAGAAGTAAAAAAAATCCAGGGGAAAAAAATAAATTTATAGAGTCGGGAGAAATTCTGCTGCTCTTTGGGAAAAACATAGAAGAACTGGAAAATGGCATAGGCCTGCCAGATGGCCAGAAAAACCGTCAGGCGGATAAACCAGAAGGCGATTTCTGGCTTGTCTATCTGGTAATTGAGATAATTGACGATTCCCCAGCCGCTCGTCACCAGACAGAAAAGAAGGAAGCTGAAATTGGTAATGCTTTTGCGGTTGTTGAACAAAACCACAAAACCCAGGATGACCGTGCCGACGACCGTTATCCCCACCGATAAAAGATCGAAGTTGCCGAGAAGTCCGTTCATAGAGCTGGTTCTTAAAGACCAATTTTAGGATCTAAACGAGAAGAGCGGGCGCTCGGCGGCTGACTAAACCCCAAACGAAAAAGCATGGTGATCGTTCCCCGGCTGACACCAAAGACATCGGCGATCTTTTGGTAGGCCCGTCCGATCATTTCCACCTGTTCTGATTTGAGAGCTTTGTCAACCTCTTGGGCTAAAATTCGCTGCTGCAGGAAAAGAACGCCGGTGATTGGATGTAAACTCATTCCCATTTGGGTTGCTTTGAGCCAGAGCCGCTGGAACAGTCGGCCGGCAAGAATAAAGTTTTCCCGGCGATTGTCTTCAAAAACAATAATACCCATTGCTGAACCGGTGGCATAGTCCTCGGCGTTGCTTTTCGCGATCAGTCGAGAAAAGCCGAGTTTGTTCAAAATCCGGGCGGCTCGCCAATGGCTGAATAATTTAAAAATCAGTTCCTCGGGCGGGGCAAGCTCGAGGGTTTTAACATAGAGGCCGGTGCGTTTGGACCTTTCTTCTTTTTCGGTCCAGACGACGTGACGAAAGAATTGTTGGTGAAGCTCGGGAGTTTCTAGAACAATGATTTCGTTGACGCTCAAAGCTTGAGCCACGAGTTTTCTTTTATCTGGGTCTTCGAGGAGAATCAGCCGGCCGGCGCCGATTTCTTCACTGGTCATCAGTAATTGCCGACGCTGGTTGTCGTCCAGGGCCGAGTTTTGGTAGGGCCGGCGGTTGGTCGCTCGTTCTTGGATAAAATTGGCTAGCGGCTCTGGTTTTTTTTCGCTTTTTTCCAGGCTGATTTTGGCGACGAGATTTGCCTGATCAGGGTCGGGAAATAAATTGATTTTTGGCTCATAGCCTTCCTGACGGGAAACAATCATGAGATTTTCGAGCAGTCCGCCGTGGGCGACCAGAGAGCCTCGCTGGCCCCAGTTGTAGAGCGGAATGTCGCGGTCGGACAAATTGAAAAGGTAAAGACAATCGTTCTTTAAGACGAATCTCCAGGGTTGGGAGTTGTCGCCCGAAGCGGCCCAGACCGCTTTTTCGAGAATTTTCTTAAAGATTTCTTCCATATCTAAAAGATAAAGTTTACTTGATCAGCCAGCGGGGTTTTCCTCCCGGTTTAAAATACAGCGGGTCTTCATAGGCGTGGAGGAAAATCTTGGGTCGGATCTGCTGGCGGTACTCCGGAGAGCCGGTGGCGCAGAGGTGCTGATACTCTGTTGATCGTTTGAGCAGGGCCCTGACCGCCGCTTCGGCAATCAGATTCTCCAGTTTAGGCTTGGGCCTCACTCTTTTTTTTAACTCAACGTGAATTTCCAGACTTTGGTTTTGCTTTTTGTCGTACTGGGTTTTGAGGCTCAATTTGCCGCTGACGAATTCCTCAATCAGTTTTTCGTGCAGAATCAACCGGAAGTATTCAGGGTAGATGATCATACCAATAAAGTGGGTGGCGAAATCGCTCCTCTCGTAAACATAGACAAAAGGCAGTTTGAGGGTTTTTTTGTCAATCCGCTGTTTTTTTGCCTCTTTAAGGACGTCAATTCCGCACGATTTGAGTTTTTCCAGCATTTCTGTAAAACCGATGACGCCGCCCATATCTGGAAGACGATAGCGGATCAGGGGCATCAACGAGCCCCAGCCGCTGGCGACAAGTTCCTGACCGACGATCTCAAACCTGATCAGGTAGGGATGGTATTGGGCCAGGGTCGGCAAACGGCTGGCTTGACCAAAAAGTTTTTGAAAGACTAACGGCTTTTCGACCACGATTTTCCTGATCAGGTTGGTCAGCGCCGTTTCGTGAGCCATCGTTCCCAGCTCGACCGAACCGTAGATATTAAGAGTGTCTTCCAGGGGGTTTTTGATAAAAGTTTTCCGGCAGAGATAGTCGCGGAATTTCTCCGAGAAACCCTCGGTCGCCATCAAAATCTTTAGGCGATAATCCCGCCAGTCAACGCCAAAGTCCTTGGCTTCATCAATAATGTCTTTGATCATCGTCGGAATGCCCATCAAGATCACCTGGTCAAAAAAGCGGCCGAACTTTTTGACCGACTTTAGAAAAAGGTCCTTGTTGGTACCGATCGGAATCAAGGTTAAAGGATAACCCTGTTCGGCCAGCTGGTTAAAGTTTTTATAGGTGAAAATCCCACCGATCCAGATGCCCAGGCCAAAAGAGATTATTCCCAAAGTTTTCTTTCGGTCAATTTCGAATTGGTCCCGTAAAAAAATCTCTGCCTGGTAGCGATAAATGAGATCTTGGACTTTTCCGCGAGGGAAATAAAACGGTTCGCCAGTTGATCCCGAGGTTCCCGAAATCGTCGTTGCCCCCGAGAGCTTGGCGCCAGGAAATAAATCAAGATAGGGATATTTTCTTAGATAAGAGTCTTTGTCGATCGAGGGAAGCTTTTGAAAATCTTCGATAGTTTTGATCCGTTCGGGTTTGATCCCTTGCTCTTTTAAAAATTGCCTATAGGCCGGCACTTTTTGGCTGGCAAAAGCAAAAAGTTTCAAAGCCATGGCCTCGCCTTTTCTTTCCCAAAAGGCGGACGGTTTGCTTTTGAGATCTTTTATAACCTCTTTGATCGGTCCGGGCGGCTTGAAGAAGATAAAGTTTTTCGCCATGTCTTAATTGTAATCCAAAATTAGTTTTAAACAAACGATTCGACCACTTTTTGCGCCATTTCGTCGGCAATCAGATTGGTGGCCTCCCGCCTCTTTTTGCTCTCGTTGATAATTTCTTTTAACTTCTGCCGGATTTTAAAAACCTTGGCGGCGATTCTTCGGGAACTATATTTTTTGTTTTCGAACTCGTCCACCACGCTGATCAAACCGCCGGCGTTGACGACGTAATCCGGACTGTAAAGAATCTCTTGTTTTCTTAATTGTTCTCCGGCCCGGGGGTCGGCCAGCTGATTATTGGCCCCGCCGACCACGATCTGGCAGCGGAGCCGGGGAATGGTTTTATTGTTTAAGACGCCGGCCAGGGCGCAGGGAGAAAAGACGTCTGCCTTTTGGAGATAGATTTCATTCGGGGCCACCGCTTTAATCCGAGGAAATTGTTTTTTCAGAAGGGCGACTCTTTTCTGGTCCACGTCGGCCACCCAGATCTGCCGGGATTGGCGATAAATCATTTCTAAGAGGCTGGTGCCGATTTTTCCCAGTCCCTGAATGGCAAAAGTTCTTTCTTTCAAGTCCTCGGTGCCGAAAACTTCTTTCAGGCAAACCTGGAGTGAATAGTAGAGGCCGAGGGCGGTGAATTTCGGCGCGTCGGCCTTCAAGCCCACGATATAGGGGCTCTTCCTTCTCATTAGGAGCAGGTTTTCCGGGCTGATGCCGATGTCGGCGCCGGTGATGAAATTGCCACCTAATAAATTGACCCTTTGGAGATAGGCTTCGAGAACCTGGTTTTTTTCCTGGTGTTTCTGGGCCCAGATGATGCCTTTGGCTCCGCCGTGCTTTAAACCGGCCAGCGCTGCTTTATAGGACATGGCCCTTGATAATTTGAGCGCGTCCTGCAGGGCCTCGATTTCCGTATTGTACGGCCAGAAGCGCGTGGCGCCAAAAGATGGATTTTGAAGATGGCTTCGGTGAATGGCGATGAAGCCTCTCAGGCCGCTCTTGGCATCGAGCAGGGGTATGACGCACTTGTGGTCGTCAAACTCTTTTAATTTTTCCACCGGGAAAAGGTTTTTCATCAGCATAACTCACTTCATTTTCGCGCAAACAACTTTTTTAAAAGTTTCTTTCTTCGAATTGAATCATCCGCCGCCAGAGAATCAAACAAGCGGTCCGCGTTGAAGTCGATTCTGCCCTCTTTTATCTTTTCTCCCAAGATAATTTTTCTGGCGACGTAAGTCAGGACGCCGCCGCAAAGAGTGGCGGCATTGCCCAGTTGCGGCCAGGAATAAATGGTTTTTCCCACTTCGGCCACCGACTCAATCATCCTTAGGGTAGCAATTTCCGCGCCGGCAATTCTGGCGGTGATTTTTGAAAGTTCGGTTGGATTAATGTTCTTGAGATCATCTGCTTTCAGTTTTCCCAATCTTCCGTGGAGTATCGAATAATGGGGATTGAGGTCATATCTCTCCACGTCAATAATAATGTTGTCGCCGTTGTCCGTGGCCATGATCACGGGGATTCTTGCCTCGCGGGCCTTTTCCCTCAATTTAATCTTTAAATACAGATTATCCATTTCTTCGATCAGGAGGTCGAGCTTTGGTTTGAGCAGAAATTCGTTGAGGTTTTGTTCTGTCAGCCCTTTGGGATAGACTCGGAATCGAGAATAGGGATTGATTCCCAGGATTTGTCTGGCTACGGCCACGGCCTTGTTCACTCCGAGATCAGAAAATGGAGAACGGATTCGGTTCAGATTCGATCCGGAAATTTCGTCAGGATCGGCCAATTTCAGATATTTGGCGCCGCCGGTCATGGTCAGCGTCAAAGCGGCCTGGCTGCCGATGCTCAAGCCGAGGATGCCGATTCTCGCTCGGTAGAATTTTTTCTGCTCTTTTTTGCTTATCAGGTAGACATTTCTGGCGGTTCTTAATTCTTGGTGGAGCGGTTCTTTAAGAAAAGTGACGAGTTGGTTTTGCCAGGGAAAATAAACCCAAACCCCGGCTTTTACTGCTGGCAGCTCCGCGAGAAATATTTTTAGACCCTTTTGCCTTTCTTCGTTTCCGGCAAATCTTAATTTTGGGTTTCTCAATAAAAACAGTTCCTCTATTTGCGTTCGGAGCCGATCAATGACAACCAGACCGTGATTTTCTCTTTTGAGATCCGCGATTTCTTTCTGAAAATTATTTTTTCGAGGATCATAGAAAACCGGCCGCCAATCTCGCCGATTAAAATTATCTTTTAGCAAAGAGGAAGACTGTTTCATTGCCTGTAATATAGTTTTTTAGAAGTCGGCCACGAGCCGGTTTCTAAGGTTTAACGGGGACGGTTCCCGGGATTCATTTTCACCCCTAATTTTTCCCTAAAACAAAGCTTCCCGCGTCTTAATTTGTTGAATAATCCGATTAATTTTTGTCTTCATTAACTCCTCGGGGTAATTCATTATCTGCTAAAATTATAACACGTATTCTGGCGTGTTAAAAGAACTTTATTTTTGTCCAAAAACTGCTATAGCGAGCGGGACACCGCTCGATATATCAAATCTTATTTGCTATAATGGGCAGGATGCCCAATATGCGTACTCGCCATACTTAAAATAGTCAAATCGCACTCGCTATGAAAAAAGTATTAACTTTTATTTTCTTAACCCTCATTATCGCCCCACCGGTTCTGGCGGCGGGCCTGGTGCCCTGCGGCTATGATCTGAACGGCGACGGCATTTACACCCCCGCCACTGAAGGCTGTAAGCTCTGCCATTTCTTTGTTATGATCCAGGGAATCATTAATTTCATTCTCTTTACCCTCGTCCCGCCCCTGGCGGTTTTAATGGTCGTGGTGGGCGGCGGTATGTTTATCCTCGGTTCGGGTTACGACCCCACCCTCATTACCAAAGGGAAATCGGTTTTAACTTCAGTCGCCATCGGCCTCTTGATCATTTATGGCTCCTGGGTTTTTGTTAACACTTTCTTTGTTTTAATCGGCCTGGCCAATACTAGTCTGGGCCAAAGAATCGGCCAATGGTTTGTCTTCCCCTGTCCTTAGCCCTTAAGTGAAAATTATTGATGAAAATTGCCATTGTTTCTGACAGCCACGACAACCTAGCCACCCTAGAAAAAGCCTTCTCCTACTTAAATAAAGAGGGGATTAAAACCGTAATTCATTGCGGCGATGTTTGCGCTCCGGGCACGCTTAAAGAGATTAGTCGTTTGTTTCCGGGCGAAATTCATTTAGTTTTCGGCAACGTTGACGGCGACCAGTATTCAATGCTAAGGGCGAGAGAGGAAGGAAAGCTGCCCAACGTTAAATTCCACGGGGATTCCGGCGAGTTAGACATTGATGGTAAAAAAATCGCTTTCTGCCACAAGCCTTTGCCGGCCCAAGGATTGGTCGCTTCCGGTAAATACGACTTGGTTTTTTACGGCCATACTCACCAACCTTGGGAAGAAAAAACGGGGAAGTGCCGCCTCGTCAATCCCGGCACCTTAGCCGGCATGTTCAGCAAAGCCACTTTTGCCGTGTACGATACAAAAACCGATTTACTAGAACTGAAACTTGTTGAAAAATTGTAGGACGCCCCCATAGCTCAATTGGTAGAGCAATTCCCTCTTAAGGAAAAGGTTTCAGGTTCGAGCCCTGATGGGGGCACAATCGCTCCTCTCAAATTAATTTCCCTTCGAGCTCGAACTCGCGGGCTTTGAGGATCTTGACATTAGTGAATTGCCCGGTTAAATTTTTAGGACTGGGAAATCTGACGGTTTTAAAATTCCGGGTCTTGCCCAAAGACTCTTTTTTCTTCGCCCGCCAGGTATCGACCAAGACCTCTAGGGTCTTGCCGATTTCTTTCTCAAGATTTTCTTTGGCGGTTTTTCTCAAAAGCCGGGTCAATTTTTCCAGCCTGGCTTTTTTTGTTTTGGCCGGCACGTCGTCAATCATGGTTTTCTGAGCCATGGTCCCGGGCCGCGGAGAATAGCGGGCAATAAAAGCCATCGTCGGCCTGATCTTGGCAAAGACGTC
>JAUYCZ010000030.1 GCA_030704795.1 bacterium
TCCAATTTGGAACAGGCGGCGTCAGACAGTAATGTCTGATGGAAAAACTGACTAATATCGGTGAAGTCCATAAATTTTTCAACCTGCGTTTATGGATAATACCGAGGGAAGTCCTGAGTTAATCGAAGGACCCCGTAGAGACTTGTCTCTGATCCAGAGACAGATATGTGCTACGGCACGTATAATATGTCGGTCTCCTTCATATGAAGGATGGTGATATAGTCCATACCATTAGTAATAATGGAATAATATGCGCGAGACAGGTTGGTCCCTATCTACCGCAGGCGTCGAGTCTTGAGGGGAGTCGCGGACAGTACGAGAGGACCTCCGTGAACTGACCTCTGGTGTACCAGTTGTCCTGCCAAGGGCATGGCTGGGTAGCTATGTCGGGAATGGATAAGTGCTGAAAGCATCTAAGCACGAAGCCAACCCCAAGATTAAGACTCATTATAGATCTCCCGCAGACCACGGGATTAATAGGCTGTAGGCGTAAGGCCCGCAAGGGCCTCAACCGAGCAGTACTAATCGATCAAAACTAACAATTTTCTTACCCTCTTTAGTTTCGCAAGACAAAAACGGAGAATCGTGTCTAATATAAGGGGACTATGCTGGCGTTGCTCCACCTGATCCCATTCCGAACTCAGAAGTGAAATACGTCAAGGCCGATGATAGTCCTTCGGGGCGAAAGTAGGTAGTCCTCCTATATTGGACACGATTACGGAATAGAGTCCCACGGATAAATCCGTGGTCCTATTTAACGCTTCGTCCGCCTTCGGCGGGCGAGTCTGGTCAAGGAATCCACTCACGGCTAAAGCCGTGTCTTCTTTATCTTGTTATAAAAAAACAACGCGCTATAGGCGCGTTTTGGTTTTCCATATTTGATTTGTTCTATAGCGATTACGATATATCGAGCTTTGCTCGCTATAAAAAAACTGGGCACAAGATTTGACTCTCGTGCCCTTGTTCGAAAGAAAACTATGAAAAAGAGCTAAAATGGGGAGGACAAGCTGTGTACTGCTTGACGGCCTAACCTCAGAATTGAGGTGACGTAGGGACGCTGTGACGCTGTCCCGATTGTGCCAGCACCAGCTGGCGCGATGCGAACGATCAACCGTCCTCCCCATCCATCTTTTAACTATCATAGATAAGTATTCTTGTCAAGGGGGTGCGGCCGGTTAAAAAAAGAGATATAATACAGCAATCTCAATCATGATCAAGTCTAGCTTTCAACTCTCGAAAAGAATGAAGTTCATCGTTCTCCTGGTGGCCCTGGCGGCGATCTTGTTAATGATTAATTATTTGGGCCTTGATGGCAGAATTAAGAACGTTCTTTTTTCTGTCTCTTCTCCGCTCCAGAATATTCTCTGGGAACAAGGACAAAAGACCAATTCTTTCCTGGAAACCATTAGAGAAATCGGGGAGATAAAAAAGAAAAGCGAAGAGCTCGAGCTAAAGAACCAAGAACTAAAAGCCGAAATCGCCCGGCTCAATGGATTAAAAAGCGAGAACGAAACTTTGAGAAAAGCTTTAAATCTGGGGCTAGAAAGGGAGTTTCAATTGTTAATGGCGAACGTGACCGGCAAAGATCCCTTCTCCGACGTACTCTTGATCGACAAGGGATCGGACAATGGCCTGACCGCGGGATCAGCCGTCATCACGCCGGAAAAAGTCCTCATCGGCCTCGTCCAAGAAGTCTTTCCCGGCTTTTCCCGGGTCAGCCTGCTTTCCGATAAAAAGAGTTTGGTCAGTGCTCAAGTTCAAGCCGAAAACGAAGAAATCGTAGGCGTCGCCAAGGGCCAAGGAAACTTTAAGATTGCCTTTAACTTAATTCCTCAGGACAAAAAAATCCGGACGGGAGACCTTCTGGTAACAACAACTCTGGGCAACTTTTTCCCCAAGGGCCTCTTGATTGGAGAAATCGTTCAGGTCGACGAATCTGACGTCAAACCTTTCCAGACGGCTCAGGTAAAACCCGCTTTTGATATCGAGAACCTCAAGGTTCTTTTTGTCATCACCGGCTTTACCCCGTAGAAAATCGTCCGGGTTTTCCGTTGATTAACAAAGACTAAATATTTTCGAGTTGAAAACCCTTGCTGTTGATAAGTCAGACTAAGATGTTTAACCATTAAAATTATTAAAACCACGGAAAATATTTTAATTTCCTACGGGGCTTTAAAAAATGATGGTTTTGAAGAAAATTATTGTTTTTAGTTTGATTGTTTATCTTCTGATCCTTTTTCAAACCAGTTTTCTGGTCCACTTTGTCTTCCTTCGATATCTGCCGAACCTGGCCGTGATCCTCGTCTTGTTTCTGAGTATCCGGGAAAAACCCGACGAGAAAACGGCGTTAATTATGAGTTTCGTCGGCGGTCTGCTACTCGACGCTTTTTCGGCAAAGCCTTTCGGCTTCTACGCTTTAATTTTTCTAATTACTTCTTTAATTATTAAGTTTTTGTTAAAGAAATACATTCGCCTGGAAATAAGCAGGGCTTAATTCTAACGAAGTAAGCAAATGAAGAAAAAGATCTGGTTCAGGGAAAAATACACGATCAAAAAGACGGGGCAAGAACTCGAGCCTCAGGAAATACTCCTCGATGGGCTCGCCCAGAAAAGAGAAAGAGAGCTAGGGATCAAAGAAATGAAATTTGAGGTTCCGCCCTCAAGGAAAACCCTTTCGGGGTTTTTATTTTTTTCCTTAATTGGCTTTGGTATTCTTTTCTTAAGGACTTTACAGTTAACCATCATCGATGGCCCCGCTCTGGCTGATTCGGCCTTCCGCAATATTACCCGTTTAACTCCTCTCCGGGCGGACCGGGGCATAATTTATGACCGAAATTTTCAAAAGCTCGTCAGCAACCTGCCGAGCTTTGACTTGATTTTAGACAAAAGAGATCTGCCCCAGGATGAAAATCAGAAGAATAAAGAGATCGAAAAGGTTAGCCAGATTATTAAAAAAGATGTTTCTCTTCTGCAAAAGGAAGTCGAGGATTCAAAAGAAGAAACAATGGTGGTGGCCGAAAACCTCGATCACGAAACCCTCGTGGTTCTCGAAACCGAAATCAATGATCTGGCCGGCTTCCAAATCGAAGAAAACACGATCCGAAACTATCCCGACGGGCCCTTTTTCTCCCAGATCCTGGGTTACAACGGCCGAATCAATGCCCAGGAGTTCAAAGAACTAAAAGACGAGAACTATTTTATCTCTGACTATATCGGCAAACAGGGCCTGGAGAAATCCTACGAAGAAGTTTTACGGGGCCAGCCCGGCGTTTTCGAAATCCAGAAGAACGCCGCCGGAGAGAAAAGCCAAGAACGAATTAAGTCTGAAAGCCTGGCTGGCCAAAACTTAGTTCTTTGGCTCGACGCGGATCTACAGAAAAAACTCCAGACAGAATTAGCCCGGGTGGCCGATGAAATCGGCAGCCGGAAAGGGGCGGCCGTGGCCATTGATCCCAAAACGGGCGGCGTCCTGGCCCTGGTTTCCTGGCCCAGTTTTGACAACAATCTTTTTTCTCAGGGAATATCAACCGAGGCCTTACAGAAGATATTAAGCGATCCCGCCAAACCTCTTTTTAACCGCGTCGTTTCCGGCCAATACGCTTCGGGTTCGACGATCAAACCCTTCATCGCTTCGGCCGCTCTGCAGGAAAAAATCATTTCGCCGGAAAAACAAATTTTTGACCAGGGATTCATTGAAATCAAAAATCAGTATAATCCGGAGATTACCTACGTCTTTCGCGGCCTCGAACCCCACGGCTGGGTAGACCTAAAAGAAGCCATCGCCGTTTCTTCAAATATTTATTTTTATACCATCGGCGGCGGCTACAAAGAACAAAACGGTTTGGGCTCGACCAAAATTAAAAAATATCTTGAGTTTTTCGGTTGGGGCAAGAAAACGGGAATTGACCTGCCCCAGGAAACCACCGGGCTTATTCCCGACCGCCGCTGGAAGGAAGAGAACATTGGCGAATCCTGGTACGTGGGCGACACTTATAACCTTTCCATCGGCCAAGGCTATTTACAAATGAGCCCTTTGCAAGAAGCCGCCGCCTTTGCCGCCCTGGCTAACGGCGGCAAACTCTTTCAGCCCCAAATGGTTCAAAAAATAATTGAGGGGTCGCCGTCTTCGGCTTCTCTCAAGGTCATCCGGGAATTTTCCCCCGAATTGATCCGCCAACTGCCCATCGACGAAAAAAACCTTAAAGTCGTGCGGGAGGGAATGAGAGACGGGGTCATTTACGGTTCGGCGTCTACCTTGAACAGCCTGCCGATCAAGGCCGCCGCCAAAACGGGCACGGCCCAAACCCCCCGAAGCGATTATTATCACAACTGGGTCACGGTTTTTGCTCCGGTCGATGATCCTCAAATCGTCTTGACCGTTATGATCGAGGACGTGCCCGGAGTGAGGGCGGCCGTGTTGCCGGTTGCCAAAGAAACCTTGGAATGGTACTTTAGTAAATAGTTTCGATGGCGAAATAAGCAAAGCTTGATTCTGGCGAAATAAAATGAAACAAAAAATTAACGAAGAAAAATATCTGACCTCACTAGGACTGGCTAATCTAAAAGAAGAGCTCAATCATCTCAGGGATGTCGAACGCAAGGAAATGGCCGAGAGATTGAAACAGGCCATCTCTTTTGGCGATCTCTCGGAAAATGCGGCCTATCATGAGGCCAAGGAAGCTCAGGGATTTCTCGAGGGAAAAATTTTAGAATTGGAAAGAATCATTCGGTCCGCCAGAATCATCAAAGAAACTAATCAGAAAGACTATGTTGAAATTGGATCAAAAATCTTGCTTTTACTCGATGATCAAGAGATGCAATTGGAAATCGTTGGCCCAAACGAAGCCAATCCTTTAAAAGGAAAAATCTCTGGCGAATCTCCTTTGGGACAGGCGATCTTAAGGAAAAGAAAAGGGGAAAGCGGAGAAATAAAAATAGGGGATAACAAAACCAAATACAAAATTCTGGAGATCCAATAGAAGCTTGGACAAATCCCCGAACAAAACAACGTAGAATAAAAGCGATAGCAATGATTGTTAGTTGTTTTGTTTTATACTGCGCGGGGGTGGTTGAAAAAACGATGAATTTTAGTTATGCTATATTAATATGGCAAAAACATTAGAGGAGATCAGAAAAACAAGGTTAGAGAAACTACGAGCCTTGAACCAAGCCGGATTTTCCGGCTACCCTTCAGAAACCAAAAGAACCCATCAAGTCGGGGAGGCGATTGAGGGTTTCAAGGAGCTGGCGACTTTAAAGAAAGAAATTGTTCTCGCCGGCAGAATCAAGTCCTTAAGAACCCACGGGAAACTGACGTTTATTGATATTGAAGACGGGTCGGGTAAGATCCAGGGGCTTTTAAGGGAAAATAATTTAGGAGAAAAGGGCTATCAGTTCTTCCTTGATCATTTTGATGTCGGCGATTTTGCCGAGCTGAAAGGAACGCTCTTTGAAACCAAAACCAAAGAAAAGACGATTGACGCCCTCGACTTTAAAATGCTGGCAAAATCTCTCAGGTCCTTGCCGGAAAAATGGCACGGCCTCCAGGATGTCGAAGAAAGATACCGGAAAAGATATCTCGACTTGGTGATGAATTCTGGAGTCAAAGAAGTCTTCCGAAAAAAATCTCAAATAACAAAATTGTTAAGGGAATATCTAGATAAACAGGGTTTCGTCGAGGTTAAAACGCCGACGCTTCAGCCGATTTACGGCGGGGCGACGGCCAAACCCTTTATCACCCATCACAACGCACTCGATATTAATCTTTACCTGAGAGTTTCGGACGAACTTTATTTAAAAAGATTGATTGTCGGCGGTTTTGAAAAGGTTTATGAGATTTGCACCGATTTTCGCAACGAGGGCATTGACCGCTGGCACAATCCCGAATTCACCATGCTCGAATTTTATCAGGCCTACGCCAACTACAAAGACTTAATGAAGATGACGGAACAGATGCTTTCGGAAATCGTCAAAAAAATAACTGGTTCTTTGGTTGTCAAATATGGCGAGATGAAAATCGATTTTAAGCCGCCCTGGAAAAGGCTTCCTTACCTAGAGGCCTTCAAAACCATGGCCGGAATTGATCTTGAAGAATACTCAACTTTTGAAAGCCTGAAAAAATTCACCATCAAGAAAAAACTGGCCGTTGATTTTAAAACAGCGGCTGATTTTCCAACCTTGGTAGATCATCTTTACAAAGACTTAATCCGACCGAAAATCATCAACCCGACATTCTTAATCGACCATCCTTATTCAATGCGCCCCCTGGCCAAAAGAAAAGCGAAAAGCCTGGACAAAGTTGAAAGTCTCCACTTGATTGCCGGCGAAATCGAGCTGGTCAACGCTTACTCCGAGCTCAACGACCCTCAAGACCAAAAAACCAGATGGCAGGAAGAAATGGCCCGGGCCAAAAAAGGTGCTACCGAATACCAGGTTTTAGACGAAGATTATATCGAGGCCTTGGAATACGGTATGCCGCCGACGGCCGGCTGGGGCATGGGCATCGACCGCTTTTGCGCTTTATTGACCGACCAGCACTCGATTAAAGACACTATCTTCTTTCCGACGATGAGACCAAAACAATAGTATGTTCACTCCCACTCATCTCGGCCCCTCGCTTTTCTTATTCAGCCTTAAACCAAGGCTTTTTAATGTTTGGGCCCTGCTGGCAGGTAGCATGGCCATGGATTTTGAGAATATTTTTTGGGTCATCATAAATACTTTAAAAAATTGTTCCGGCTGTACCCACCATGGTTTTTTCCACTCAATTTTAGGCGCAATTTTCGGCAGTCTTATTCTGGTTTTTGTTTTAAAGAAATTGGAAACGCCTCTAAAAAAAATATCTTTGGGGCTTAAGATTGACCAGTCTTTTTCTTTAAAAACTTTGTTTTTCAGCAGCTTGCTCGGTTGGACACTCCATATTCTCGCCGACAGCCTCGTCCACCGCGACGTCTTCCTTTTCTGGCCCTTGAAAACCACGCCCCTTTTAATCAGCTGGAGCCTTTATTGGCCCTTGAGTCTTATCTTCACCGCCATCGGCGCGTTTGCCTTGCTTGTTCTTGTTATCAAAATGATAAAGGTAAAAAGGTAAGCAAAGCTTAGTTTTTTTACTTCGTAAAAAAGTAAAACATAACCCGAAAATGGTCCCTAAAACTATAAAGGCGGTAATTTTTGACTGCGGCAATGTGCTTTGCCGAGTCGAAAACGAACACATTAAAAGGGACATTAGTTCAACCTTAGCCGTAGATATAAGAACGGTCGAAAGGTTGTGGGAAAGGTTCGTCCCGCTGCTCGGGAAAAACAAGATTAATGAACTAGAATTCTGGAAAATATTTTTAAAGAAATCTGGCGGTAAAAAACCTCTGCCAAAAGAATCTTTGTTTATTAGAGAATTCAGAAAACGATATAAGGTTTATGACAGCGTAATAAAAATTGTTTATCAGCTGAAAAAGAAAGGGATTAAACTGGCAATACTTTCTAACAACATCACTCCCCAGGTGAAATTCTTGACTTCGAAAGGCTTGTTCAAGCCTTTCGATATTAAAATCTTTTCTAACGAAGTAGGGGTTCAAAAACCGGATAAGAAAATGTACTTGCTCGCCTTAAAAAGAATTAGGGCTCGCCCTCAAGAAACCATTTTTGTTGACGATCGCCTGATCCACGTTGAAGCGGCAAAAAAACTTGGGATAAACGGCATTCTATTCCAAAACGCCAAACAGCTTAAAAAAGACTTAATCAAATTTAAGTAAAAACATGACTGAAGAATTCGTCAAAATCGGCTTGGAAACGATGCAAGGAATCAGCGATCAGCTAGGTTTGTGAAAACTCTCTCGGAAACAGAAAACTCGTGGCCTATTCTACCACGAGTTTTGTTCTGTTTAGTAGCCGAAGTTCATGTAGCTAGTCCCTTCGGCGCAGGGAGCGCCGGGTAGCATTTGTTTTTCTGCTGCGTCAACGGCTTTTTTGGAAAGTTTCGCTCCGCATTTTGTACAAAATGCGGCTATGTAATCGCATTTGTCCGTAAAGGCTTTACAGCCTTTCGTGCATTTTCGCACTTGGACAACAACACTCCTTGCGAGAAGACAACCGCAATTGGGGCAAAACTTCCAAAGAGCGCTGCCATCTCTTTCGTACCACGAAACTTCAAAGCCACATTCCGAACATCTTTGCGCTGACATGATTTCACCTCCTTTCGAGTGAATGAGCTTGATGAAATAGTCTAGAACAATTCTCACATCTTGACAAGATGTCCATTGTTGCTACAATAATTTATCCTTTGACAATAACCAAAGGCGATGAAGGGGATTCCTCCCCGGAGCCGGAGCCGCAAACCATGCTCAGACGTGGATTAAGGCTTCCCGGGATGCGCCCGTCAAAGCGCTCGCGATCC
>JAUYCZ010000012.1 GCA_030704795.1 bacterium
AAATTGACATCGACGGCGCTTTCTCGTTTCAAGTAACCGGAAACAATGACGGAACCCGAGATCCATTGAGTGCCCACCCGGCCATGGCTGCCAATCGAACCGACAATCTCCAGTTTTTCCCGGAGATTGCCGGGATAATGATTCCGAGAGAATCTTCCTTTCTGCGCCAAAAAAATGCCTTTCAGTTCCATTTGGTTGGGCGATTGCGGGCCGATGAGAATATTTTTTTCGGCCATCAGGGTCAAGCCGTCTGAGCCGTCATTAATCGTGTAATTGAGGTTGGCGGCCAGGACCGTATCAGTGTCAAGGTTGGGATTAATGAGATTGGCCGAAGCGACCGTCACCTTGCCCTTGACGGTTCCTTCGGGCCAAAGATTGTCTTCGACAAAGATTAGAGAACAGCTGGAAGGAACGGGCAAGGTCTGATAGAGATATTGGTTGCTGATGGTAAAATAATCGTAATGCCAGCCTTCTTCCAGGCTATAGGCATAGGTGGCCGAAAGACCAGTGATGATCCAGATCTCGACCTGGCCGGCGCTAGTAAATTTCAGGCGATAACCCTTGCCCTGGGAATTAATGTTGACCGAGGGTTGAAGATAAATACCACCCGACTGAGCCGCCGATTTCATCTGCGACAGATCAATGGTTATGCCGTCAAAGTCAAAAGAGGGCACCGGATAACTAAAGAGGTTGGGATTGCTGTTCTGGGTGGTGGTAAAGACGCCGGGACAAACGCAGTCTGATCCCTGGATCGAACAACCAGAGCTCGTGGGACAGGCAGAGCAACCAAACGAAGAAGTACAAATCCAGCTTTGCTTGGCCGAGGTCATCAAAGACTGATTTTCTCCGTCCATGCGGACACCGCCGTTAGAATGATAAGGCCCTTTGATCTCGTGATCACCGCCAATCCAGACATTGTTGTTCAGAATATAGGAATACTTGGCCAGTGATGTTTTGCCGTAAAAAACCTTAATCTTTCTTTTGAGCTGAGGGTATTTTAAGGTCCAACCCTCACTCCGGGCCTCGCCATAAACCGTTTGGCCGCAAGTAAGGCTGGAATTGGCCTGAAGAGAAAATCTGCCTAGAAGATTTCCTCCGGGATCGAAATAGTCTCTTTCTCCCTGACAGGTCGAGACGATGCCGTGATTAAGACACCAGCGATAGAAATCGATCCCGGCTTCGGCTATCTCCAGGGACTCGGCCGCGGCCGCCTTTTGAGCACTCTGCCGGAGCTGTAAGAGAATAAAACCCAGCAACCCCGACAGCATTAATAAAAACAAGGTGCCGAAAACCAGGGCGTAAGTGACGATGATTCCTTTTGTGCGGGTAATAGGTTTAGACAGAATTAACATTATTGCACGGTTTTTAGATTGCGCAGTTCGACAAAAGACTCCAGCTCAAAATCCGCCGGCGGCCGGTCGGGATTGGCGTTGATAATTAAATAGACTTTCATTAATTTGGTGTCCTTGAGCCGGGCGGGATAAATAATGATTTTGTTATTATTGACATCAAAATATTCAAAGATGGGCGGAGCGTTCCGAACGTAATAGCTGAGGTTCTTAACTTCTTCCTGGCCGAGAGGATAGGTGGGTGGCACGCCCACCGGCTCGGTCACTCCTTTTTTAAATTCATGGCTCAAACCGGTTAATTCTTCGGTCCAGGAAAGAATAAATCTCGCCTTGAGAGCGTGATTGGGATTCTGCCAGCTGCAGACCGGATCAACCTGGTTGGTGGCGTCAGCTAAAAACTGAAGAGAATTATCGGTGGCCTGACTGGTGACGTCATAAGTCATCGTTCCCTGCCAAGTCGAGGCGCAATCAGAGCATTGCGTTTGGCAAAGGTTTCCCAGTTTTTGCCCATCGGCGAAAATCTCGGCGTATTCGTTGGAGGCGCCCAGATCTCCCTCAACGGAAACCTGAACCTGCGCCGTTTTTATCGTTCCCTGCAAAAAATTGGAAAAACTGACGCTGCAGGAACCGCCCTTGCTAAAAACAACGCATTCTTTGGTTGAACTGCCCGAGCTCACCTCTCCCAAGAAATACCTGACTCGTTCGGTTTTGCCGTCATTGTCGATGTCGCTGTAAAAAATGAACTCCTTATCCTCGGCTTTCTCAATCGGATAGGAGCCGTCATCCCCTTGTTTGGCCTGGCGAATTTCCCGAGTCATCGTCTCGACGCCTTTTCTGGCTTCATCAATGGCGACGGATTGCTCGTAGGTATAGCCATAGATCCGGTAGCTTAAAACGATAAAGCTCATCAGAGCGCCAGAGGCCAAAGTGAAAACCACGATGGCCACTAAGGTTTCAACTATGGTAAATCCTTTCATGTTATTCAATTTGTTCCAGCATCACGATTTTCGTCTGGTCGCCCGCCACCGAAACCGTGGTCGTCAGGGTGGCATAGCCGGGCGCCTGAATTTCTAGGCCATAGGTGGCAGACTGAAGAGGAAGAAAATAGGCTTGGCCCTTTTCGTTGGTGTAAAGAGTTGAGTCGTAACCCAGCTGGGCATTAGTCAGCCTCGCCTGGGCGGCAAAGATGGGCTCCAGGGTCAGGTTGTTCTGGCTGGTCAGCAAAAGAGAGGTTTGCGCTTTCAGGTAAAGTTTAACTTGAAGCGTCGTGTTCGGGGCTAAGCCCACCGGCTGCGGCTCGGGATTGGTGACGATCAGATCGAGCGAGCTGCCGGGATTGATGGAAAAATAATAATTATCCCATTCAAAAGAGGCCAGGGTAAATTGGCCGGAGCCGTCAGAGACGTGGTCTGAGGAATATTTAAAAACTGGTTGCTCTAAAGCATTGCGGCCAACAATTTTTTCTCCTCTCAAATGAAAAGGTATCCAGGGGGCGGCCGTCGCTTCGGAAGTCTGCCACGAAACCTGCCAGTCGGAAAGAATCGGCGTCAGGCTCGGGTCCGGAGTCGAAAAATCGCCGCGAATCCTCAATTGAGGATAAATGGTTTTATCCAAGTTCTTCAAATTGACGGGAGAAACCTCAAAACCAGATTCGTTGCCGGGCAAATCGCGGTCGGGAACAATTAGCCAGTTTTCTCCTTGGAGATAAAGAAGGCGGTAAAGAATCTGGGTCGTTCCCGGTTCTGAATCCGAAAAGGAGAGGTTGTCCCAGGTAATCATGTTCTCTGGAGTGATCGTGGTTGAAATCAAATAGCCCGAGCTTTGATAAGTGGTTAAACTAACCCGGCCCTCGGCTAAAGAAAGTTGAAAGATCTGAAAAATCTTGCTTTCGTTTAAAAAAGAATCGTAAAACGAGGCCGACCCCCAAGCCGAAAGAGTCAGCACTGCCATCGTACTCAAACGATCGATGTTAAAACTTAAGGGAATTAATTCGCCTTCCAGAACAATGGGGTGGGGCTTGGCCGGGGTCGTCACCTCCTCGGTCCCGAAACTACGCTCCTGGCTGTAGCCGGCCTTCGAAACCACCACTTTGTAAGTGGCCGGACTGAGTGAAAAATAGTGTCGGCCGCTGAGGGGAGTGGCGCTTTTAATGACTTGGTTGGTCGCCGGATTCTTCACTTCTATAAGGGGCGAAGGAACCATGGCGCCCGAGGCGTCAAAAACCGAAACTTGAAGAATGCCGCCGATCTCTGAGCACTCTTCGGCCAGAGAAGCGGGCGCTATATCCGTAATCAAAGCGACCTGGCCCGAAAACCGGCCCGACCAAGAAACTTTTATCTCCACTTTTTTGTAATCATTGGGGCAATCGTCGGCCGGAGAAACAAGGCCGTCTAAGGCATCAACGACATAGTCAACTCTTCTTTCGACCTGATAATCAACGTTGTTTTGCCGACGGGTAGAAAGCTGAGACAAACTGCCCGAAGGAAAACCGTTGATAATCCCGACGGAACCGTAAGGAAGGTTTCTGATTTTTTCGATTTCACCGTTAGCCAGCTGCGTCGCCACAATCTTGTTGCGGCTCTGGATGATGACTTTCAATCCCAGTTGATAAGCGCCGAAAATACCCAAAAAAACAATCAGGGTCAAAAAAATTCCCACCATAGTTTCGACTAAGCTCAAACCTCTTTGAGAAAAAAGGTTTTTCATATTGATCTTTTTAGATGGCTTCCAGCATGGAATACATCGGCTGGATCATGGAAATGGCAAAAAAACCGACGGCGCCGCCCACGGCCAACATCAGCAAGGGCTCAATCAAAGAAGCCAAGTTTTTTGTCGTATTGGCCACCTCGTCTTCCAGGAAAGTGGCGAGCTGGTCCAGAATCTGAGACGTTTCTCCGGTCTCTTCTCCCACTTCAATCATCTGAATGACGATCGGCAGATAAAGGTTATCATAAGGCTTAAGAGAGTCCGAAAGTTTAGCGCCTTTCCTGACCTTCTCGGCCGCCTCCAGCAACGACTCGCGGAAATAGACATTACCCAGGGTGCCGGCAATAATTTCAAGTGATCTAACCAGGGGAACCCCCGAGCCGATCAAAGAACCAAGCGTTCGGGTAAAGTTAGCGGAACTGGTTTCCTTGACCAATTGGGAGAGAACCGGGATTTTCAAAAAAAATCCATCAAAAAACTGCTTACCCGCCCGGGTCCGGAGAATCCAACGCAGAGAAAAAACCAGAGCCAGAACGATCAAGGGTAAGAGATACCACCGAGTCTGTAAAAAAACGCCCAGGCCGATGACAATCTTGGTGGTAAGGGGCAGGGGTAACTCCAATTCGGCAAAAGTCTCGGCCAACTGAGGCACGACAATGATGAGCATTAAAAACCCGATGCCGATCATGGCCGAGATGACCACCAGGGGATAAACCAGGGCGCCGATGATTTTGGATCTTAATTCTTGCTGCTTTTCCAGTTGCTGGCAAAGATTTTTTAGCACTCCCTCAAGAGTGCCGGATTCTTCCCCCACCTTGATCATATTCTGAAAAATCTCGGGGAAGATATCCGGATACTCCCGCAGGCTTTCCGAAAGGCTCTGACCGTGAATTATCTTTTCTTCGATCTCGGTCAGGGCTTTCTTGAACTGTTTATTCCGGGCCTGAACGGCTAAAGTATCGAGCGCCCGAGGCAAAGAAACTCCGGCCGAGGTCATGACGCGAAGATTACGGATAAAAAAGACTTTATCGGAAATGCCGACGCCTCGATTGAAAGAAAAAATAGATCTCTTATTCTTTTGAGAAAGTTTCTCAGCTTTAAAAGAAATCAAAAATAACCCTTCTTGGCGCAGGGCGCTGGCTAATTCCTGTTCGTCTTTAGCCTCAAAAAACCCTGGTCTGGTGACGCCCGCTTGAGATTTGGCGGTGTAAGAATAACGCATCTAATTTTACTCAATAATGACTCTTAAGATTTCTTCCACCGAGGTCAGTCCCTGGGCCGCCTTAATAAATCCGTCTTCAATCATGGTCATCATGCCCTCCTTTTGTGCCTGGGCCTGAATTTGGTCGGCCGTCGCTTGTTTGACGATTAGTTCTTTGATGGCAGAACTGACGGTTAAAACTTCATAAATGCCCACCCGGCCGCGATAGCCTTCGGGGCATTCTTTGGAAGACTTGGGTCGATAAAAATTAATATCTTCCCAGGCGTCTTGGGGCTTGACGATTCTTTCTTCTTTAAGAACGGTTAAGATCTTTTCTAAATTGCAGTATTTGGCGATGTTTTTTAATTCCGAGGGTTTAAACTTGTAAGCCACTTTATCGTCGGTTAAGCGGCGAACCAATCTCTGGGCCAGGATGACGTTCAGGGTCGAAGAAATCAAAAAGGGCTCAACCTTCATATCAATCAAACGGGGGATGGATCCGGCCGCCGAGTTGGTGTGGACGGTCGAAAGAACCAGGTGGCCGGTCAGAGAGGCATTGATGGCCAAGCTGGCGGTTTCATTATCTCTAATTTCACCGACCATGATGACGTCTGGATCTTGTCTGACCAGAGAACGAAGGCCCGAAGCGAAGGTCAGGCCGATCTTGGGATTGACCTGGGTTTGATTCGTCCGGGGCATACGGTATTCCACCGGATCTTCAACGGTGGAAATATTGATCTCCGGGGTATTTAAAATCTCCATCATAGCGTAAAGAGTCGTGGTTTTACCCGAACCGGTCGGGCCCGTGATCAAAATCATGCCCACCGGCTTTCTTAAATTAGTTTGGATCTTTTCCAAAGCCTCGCCGCTGATGCCCAGCTCTTCCAGAGTTAAAGCCGTCGTGCTCTCGGCGAGTAACCTCATGACCACTTTTTCTCCATCGAAAACGGGCAGGATGGAAACACGAATAGAATATTTATAATCTTCGGTTTCGGTTTTAAACCGGCCATCCTGGGGCAAACGGTGTTCGTCGAGCTTTAAATTGGCTAAAACCTTGATCCGGGCGACGATGCCCGCCAAAACCCTCTTGGGTAAAATCATCGCTTCTCTCAAAATGCCGTCGATCCGATAACGCACCAAAATATCTTTTTCGAACGGTTCGATGTGAATATCGGAAGCTCTTTGCAAAATGGCGTGCCGCAAAAGAGTATCAACGATCTTGATAATGGGCAGATCCTGCGCCACCTTTTCCAATTCTGCGTCTTCCAAGGGCAGTTCTCCCGCCTCCGGGACGGACTTAATTAAAGCCTTGGCCTGTCGTGAAATAATTTCCCCAAACTCAGCTTCCAGGCTCTGATGATACTGCCTCAAGACGTTCTTGATACCTTGAACGGTGGTCAGCCGCGGCAAGATTTTCAGATTCGCCTTTTTTTTAATGAAATCGATGGTTCCCAGATCTTCCGGATCAAGCATGGCCACCTCCAAGTTATTACCCCGTCTGCGAAAGGAAACAATATTATGGGTTCGGGCAATTGGTTCCGGGATTATCTTTAAGGCCTCGGGATCAATTTTCTCTTTCTCTAAATTGACGAAAGGGATGCCGAAGATATAGGCTTCGAGCTTGGCCAGTTCTTCTTGGGTGATCAGTCCCTGAGAAATCAAAACATCGCCAATTCTTTGATTAGTTTCCCGGGCGACCTTCTCGGCCTCATCAAACTGCTCTTCCTTGAGCAGATTGGCGTCTAAGAGAAAAGCTTTCAGTTGTTGAGGTTCGACGCGCATTTTTTAAATTATCAGCCCAAAGCTTTTTTAACCTTGTCGACAATCTCTCCCAAGCTGTAATTGGCTTTGACTAAGTAGGTGGTGGCGCCCAATTCCAGGGCGGTTTCGATGTTTTTCACATCCTCAAGATTGGTTAAGATGATGACCGGAATATGAGACGTTGCCTCGTTTTCCTTTAATTTCTTTAGAACCTCGAGGCCTGGGAGCCGGGGCAGGATTAGATCCAGAAGGATCAAATCCGGCTTTTCGCTTTGAGCCAGGCGCAAGCCGACTTCGCCATCAACGGCGGCGACGATTTCGTAACCATCGGACCCCAGGGCATCGCCAAAGGTTTTTTGAAGAACCGGCTCGTCTTCGATAAATAAGATTTTTTTGCTCATTTTATTTATCAGCATTAATCGGTTTAATCCGCATAATCAGCGTGGGCACCGGCCCCAACGCTGATTTATACTGATAATGGCTGATTTATACTGATGTTAACTCAACTAATGTTTTATCGGTATAGTGAACCAAAAAGTTGATCCTTCGCCCTCTTTTGATTTAAAGCTCAGCTTGCCGCCGGACTTTTCCACGATCGCCTTGGCGATATAGAGCCCCAGACCCGAACCCTGGGCTTGATGACGAAAAGCATTGCCGCCGCGGAAAAACTTTTGGCCGATGTATTTTTGGTCATCAGGGAAAATTCCAATTCCATTGTCAACGACCTCAAAATAGAGACCGTTGTTTTTCTTATTGAGAGTGACTTCAACTAAGCCCCGACCCTTGGTGTAGCGGATGGCATTGTCTAAAAGGTTTTCTATAGCTTGGCCAATTTGAAAAGGATCAAAAAGGGTTTCGGGCAGATTATTTTCTGCCGACAATCTAACTTCGACATTGGAAGCACGAGCTAGGGGATCTAGCCGGGCGATGGTTTTCTGGACCAATTCTGCCAAAGAAGCTTTCTCCTTCTTGAACAAAAACTCATTGCTTTCGATTCGGGAAACGGTTAAAAGATCGGAAACCAGTTCTTCCATTCGTTGACCGTTTTCTCTCAAAATCTGCAGATAGTTGGTTTGTTTTTCCGGCACCTGTTCAACTTTACCCGAAATTAAGAGATCAATAATCCATCTTAAGTTGGCCAGGGGCGCCCGGAGCTGATGAGAAACAATACTGATAAACTCGGCCTTTAACCGAACGACCTCGGCCAGCCTTTCAAAGCTCTTGGTAATAGAAAAACCAATGATCATTAAAAGCGTTGACACTCCCAAGACAATCAGGACGACGATCTCCGGGTCTTCGGCGTACCCGACTCCGATAAAATAGAGAGTGATAGAAGAGGTAATGACGACAAAACCTAAAATCAAGAAGAGAAACTGCGGACACTGCCAAAGCGAAAGTCCGTATTTTTTGCATTGCTTCGCGATATTAAGAGAATCTAACAGCATTCTTGAATTATACACCAAATTAAAGTAAAGTGGGAAATGCGGGGCGTAGTGCAACGGTAGCACGAGTGCTTTGGGAGCACTTAGTCCCAGTTCGAATCTGGGCGCCCCGACACTTCGACTTCGCAAAGCGAAGAAGAAGTGAGCTGAGCTTGTCGAAGCTCGTCTCACGCTTTGCTTCGCTCAGTGTCCTTGACCTTTGAATTTGAAAAAAGCCCTGAGTTTGCCGAAGGGCAACAAATTAAAATGTTCTCTGTTTACATTCTTCGCAGCCCCAAAAATCACCTCTACGTTGGCTCTACGAGTAATCTTAACTGGCGAATAATCCGTCACAAATCTGGAGATGGCGCAGAATTTACCAAACGAAATAAAGCGTTTGGGTTGGTATATAAAGAGGAGTTTTCCACTCTATTGGGCGCGCGGCGAAGAGAAGAACAAATTAAAGGTTGGCGAAGAGAAAAGAAAGAAAATTTAGTTAAATTTGGAAAACCGATTTTATAATATCTCTCGATTCTTCGACAGATTCAGGGTCTCTCAACACAAAAATTTTAGGCGTCCACCGGTCGTATATTAGCGGCCTTGAAAGAGGCAGAAGAAACCCTTCCTTAATGACAGTTCACAAAGTCGCTAAAGCCCTTGGCGTTTCTGTGAATAAATTGTTGAACTAAAAAATTTATGAAAATTTTGGTTTTTCTACAAGGCACACTGATAATGCACAAAAGCGCGGTTGGTAAAACCCGCGAGGAAATTATTGAACAAGTAAAAGCTCAAGAAGAATCAGTTCGCGACTTTAGTTCATACGTTCCCATCGGTAACGCTGTAGAGAAATTAAATAAATGGACCGAGCAAGGCGCGGAGATTTTCTATCTAAGCGCCTTAACCGAAGACAAAAAAGCGAGAGGAGATGAAATCATCGGTAAAGAAGGCCTAAAATTTGATCAGGAAATTTTAGATAGATATGGGTTTCCCGCAGGAGAAATTTATCACCGTCAAAAAGGAGAAAGCTACGCTCAAATAGCCGAAAGAATTGTACCGGACGTTTTAATTGAAGATGATTGTGAAAGCATTGGCGGAGAAAAAGAAATGACCATCACTTTTGTCAGGCCGGAAATTAAACAAAAAATAAAATCAATTGTTGTTAAAGAATTTAGCGGCATAGATTATCTACCAGATAATTTGAAGGATTTAATATTATGACAATAAAAATCACTTATTTTGTTCACGGAACAACAACTGACAATGAAAAAGAAATTTCATCTGGCTGGTTTGATGTAGGGCTTTCTGATTTAGGAGTTAACCAATCGGTTGAGTTAAAAGATAAAATCAAGGATAAAAAATTTGATGTTGTATTTTGTTCCGATTTAAAAAGAGCAGTTGATTCGGCAAAGCTAACTTTTAAGGGAACTGTTCCGATTATAACGGACAAAAGATTGAGAGAGTGCAATTATGGAAAATACAACGCCCAATCTTCGGCAATTGTTGAACCAATGCAAGAAAATTGTGTCACTGAAAGATTTCCCGAAGGCGAAAGTTATGAAGATGTAAAAACAAGGATTGCTGATTTTCTTGAATTTTTGAAGAAAAACTATGACGGAAAATCTGTTGCAATAGTGGCGCACAAAGCACCGCAACTTGCATTAGATGTTTTGTTAAAAAATAAAACATGGGAACAGGCGTTTGCCGAAGATTGGCGAAAAAGAAAAGCGTGGCAACCGGGTTGGGAATATGATATAAAATAAAAGCGGCGCGCCAACTTCGTTGGCACGAAATCCTTCCCCTTAACCCTCTTTCCTCCCCGCCCCGCCCAAGCGATTTGGTTCCTGTCACGCGGAACGCGGCAGTCAGTTCCGTTCAAAGTAGGTTCGCGCTAAATTCAGAATATGCGACCATGTTTAAGCTCCGAGCTTAAACATCCTGAAAGTCGAATTGGATCAATTAATTAAATCCTAAGAGTAAACCAGAAAAATATGTGCGATACTTGCGGTTGCTCGTCTTGCCCAAAATGCGGCAAAGCCGGGGCTGAATGTCAGTGCCCCGAAGAGAAAAAACAATAAATTCAACAGGAATCAAAAAGCGGAGGAGACCGGGTTTCCTCCGCTTTTGTCAAATTAGCGAAATTCGGCTAGTAATTTTTCAATCGATAACCCTAAGGGCTGCTCGGCTAAAATCGCATCTTTATCCGGCAACAATTGTTCTTCCAGAGTTAGCCGTTCTTCCCGATAGAAAATGCCAACCGGAATTCTATCTCCCCATTCAAGCGACTTTTCAAAAGCCAAGACTTTATTTTTGGCATCGTGATTCTCTAATTTGTAAATTCTCTCCCTAAACCAAGAATAAGTATTTAAATGATTTAAGGCAACGCAGGGCTGTAAAACATCAACCAGGGCAAAGCCCTGGTGATTAATCGCTTCAACTAAAATTTTTGTCAGTTGAGGAACATCGCCGGCAAAACCGCGGGCGACAAAACTGGCCCCGGAAGCAATCGCTAGCGCCAGCGGATTAAATGGTTGGTCAAAAACACCTTCGGGAGTTAACCTGGTTTTTACGCCTTTGTCGGAAGTTGGCGAAGGTTGGCCAACCGTCAAAGAATACAACTGATTATTATGCAAAACACAAGTAATGTCGGGGTTTCTTCTGGCCGCATGGATTAAATGATTGCCGCCTTCACCCAGTTGATCGCCATCACCGACGATGGCCATTGTTTTAAGGCTTTTGTTGGCAATTTTCGCCCCGGTCGCCAACGGCAAAGCCCGGCCATGAACCCCCTCAAAGCCATAAGTTTTTAAATAATTAATCATGTGGCCGTGGCAACCAATGCCATAAACGGAGAAAATCTGATCGGGTCGCAAGCCCATCTCAACGAAAGCGTTTTTCAGAGCCACCCAAATGCCAAAATTACCGCAACCCAAGCACCAAGTGATTTTTACTGGAGTATTAAATTCTTCTCGAGGCATCATATAATTTCTTTAACTTTTTGAACAATTTCCTCAGGATAAATCGGCCGGCCATCATAACTTAACAGCAGATTTTCGATTTTGATGCCGGTTTTCTCTCTGATTAGCCCAGCGGCCTGACCGGTAATGTTCTGTTCAATCATTAAAATCTGCTTACTGTTTTGTAAAAAACTTCCAACCGCTTCTGCCGGGAAAGGATTTAAATAATTAAGGTGCAAAAATCGGGTTTCAATGCCTTGATCCGCTAATGTTTTTTGCGCTTCTAAAATCACGCCTTTAGTCGAGCCCCAACCGACTAAACTAATTTCTATCCCTCGGACGGAATGCTCGGGACCTTCGGCTTTCTTTTCACTGTAAATTCGAGGGGCAGGAATTTCCCGGGCGCAAGTTTCCAGTTTTCTCATCCTTTTTTCCATCATCGCTTTCCGGTTATCTGAACTTTCTTCAGAAAAACCGGCCTGGTCGTGCTCATCGCTGTTAAAGATAAAGGTTTGACCGGGCCGACCGATAACCGGCCTCGGAGAGATGCCGCTTTCGGTTATTTGGTATCTTAAATAATCTTTCTTTTGATCCTCTTTTGAAAGCAGGGAGCCTTGATTAATTTTAACCTTGCTTTCGTCGAAAGCAACGACGCTCTTCTGGCTCTCGCAAAGAAATTTATCAACCAAAATGATGACCGGCGTCTGGTAAATATCGGCCAGATTAAAAGCTTCGATGGTTAACCAAAAACATTCTTCTTGGTCTCCGGGAGCGAGAATAATCCGCGGAAAATCATCTTGAGAGGCGTGTAAAACAAATCTTAAATCTCCCTGGCCTGACCAAGTGGGCAATCCGGTTGAAGGCCCGGGTCTTTGACCTTCAATAATAACCAACGGTACCTCGGCCATACCGGCTAATCCGAAAGCTTCTGTCATCAGAGAGAAACCACCGCCGGAGGTGGCGACCATTGATCGTAATCCGGCCGAGGAAGCGCCGATGGCAGAATTAATGCCGGCAATCTCGTCTTCCGGCTGAAAATAAACCATCCCTAATTTCTTAGCCCGCGCGCTAAGATAGGAAATCATGGAATTAATCGGCGTCATTGGATAAGCGGCGAAGAATTTACAGCCGGCCGCCACCGCCCCCAGACAAATAGCGTCATTTCCGCTAATCAAGATTTTCTTGGCCGCCTTCTTTGCCTTTAAACTACCGGATGTCTGACTTCCGGCAAAGTGTTTGGCAAAGTCAAAACCGGCTCGAGCCGCCTTAATGTTTAAATCGATGATCTCGGGTTTGGCCGAAGAAAAAACGTCACGGATAGCTGATTCCAAGATTTTGAAATCGGCTTCGAGTAAAAAAACGGTCGCGCCCAAAGCGACGTTGTTCATCATCACGTCCTGGCCGCCGTTTTCTTGAGCGAGCTTAATCAGGGGAATCGACAAGATATTTACTCCGGAAGGAAAACCGGAATCAACGGCTTTGTCCGAATTTAGAATAACAACGGCTCCCGGAGATAACTCTTTTTTGTGAAAATCAACCGCGTTCTGGTTAAGAGCAATCAAAAAGTCCACCTCCGACTTCGGGGAGTGGATCGCCTCCTCGGCGATTCTGGCGACGAAAACATTGTGGCCGCCCCTGATCAGAGACGGGTATTCGCTGGAAGTAAAAATAAAATAGCCGGACCGCTGGGCGGTCCTGGCAAAAATCAAACCCGCCGAAGCAATGCCGTAACCCGCCTCACCGGCAATCTTGAAGATAAAATCATTCATCTATAGAAACTACAAAGAGAGGAATTCAAAAACCTGGCCGCTCGAAACGCCAAAGATGTCAAATTTTCCGATTTTCGGGCCGGTCATTCCCGGCGCGCCCGAAGGCATGCCCGGTAGGGCGATGCCCTGAATTTCCGGTTTTTCCGAAAGAAGTTTTTTAATCGCCTCCACCGGCACGTGGCCTTCAATAAAATAATTGCCGATGACGGCGGTGTGGCAAGCTTCTAGTTCTGGGGGAATGCCGTATTTTTCTTTGATGGCTAAGGTGTCGCGGACGTCCTCGACTTTAACATCAAATCCCTGTCCCTTAAGATAGGTTATATAACCGCCGCAGCAACCGCAAGTGGGAGATTTATAGACCGTAATTTGGATTTTTGGGGTGTCGTCGCCGTTGGCTTGCGGCTGTTGCAAACGACTTTCCGTTTGCCAAACAAGAAAAGCGCCTCCCGAAAGAATTATTATTCCTAATAGAATAAATTTAAGTTTTATTATCATTTAAGATAAATTATTTTCATCTAGGTGCCGCACCCGCCGCCGCCCGAAGGAGCTTCCTGCGAGAGTCCTTGGTCTTTTAACCAACCCTTGACTCTCTGCCAGCCTTGAGGGGTCGAATAATCTTTGCCGGCCACCACCGAACCGGGCACTTGTGACCAATCCTGCCCGTCTTTAGCCTTAAAGTAATTGGCGATGTCAAAGTAGGTCTGCGGGAACCAAAAGCTATTGAAATACTTAAAAGCCTCGAAGATTTCCTCCTTACTGGCCCCCTGAGAGGCCATCAATTCGCCCAAACCCAAGGCGGCCATGCCATGATTGCAGTCGGGAAAAGCGGTCGGATTGGAACAGCAGGGACGATAAGAGTTGTAGGCGAATTCTTCAAGAATTTTTTGTTGTCCAGAATTAAGTCTGATCAAGTCGGATTTTGAATAGAGTTCGGTGGCCTCCTTTTTACCCAGAGTCCAGCCGCCGGTTGAAGCAAAATTTCCCAAGCCATCGGTTCCCCTGGAAACCATTGGACCGGCGTCGAGAATCGAATTCTTATTGGCCAATCCCAAAGCCCAGAAGAAATTCAGAAGAAAATGGGCGTTGGCGGACGTAATTTTGATCTTTTGCTGGCTGCCTCGCGTCAGAATATTAATCTCGTCTTCGGTTAATGGCTGACCGCCGTCTTCATAGACTTTCTTGAATTTATCCAAATCAATGGCGCCAACCTCAATCAATCGGGGACCGAGGTTATTAAAAGTGGTCTTGATTTCATAACCGGCTTTAGGGTTAATCTGGTCAAGCGTCGCTTGGGCGTCTCCGGAAAGCTGAGAGGCGGCATTGTTCAGAGGAGAAGATTGGATGACGGCTCCTTTTTTAGCAAAATTGATTTTCAGATTCGAGGGCAAGAGCGGCAGAGCCAGGATCAACAATAGAGTTAAAATCGGAATCAGAACGGGCAAAGAAGAAATCAGGGCTTTACGATTAAAGTTCAAAACCAGGCTTCCTTGTTCAAAACTGACTAATTTTTCTTTTTTGTCGTCGGCGGCGACATCCGATCGGCCGGCCACCGCTCGACTTGAATCAATAATAGAAAGGCTGAAGAGAAAGATGGCGGCCAATTTTAATTCCAGTCCCTGAAAGGGAAAGATGCTCAAGCCGCCGACAACCCCCAAGGCCGGCAGCAAGAGGCTGCCGCAGACCGGACAACCCATCGAAAGACCGCCAATCAGGCAACCGGTAAAGTCTTTTTCGCCCAGGCTGTCGGGAATCTTCTTTTCACGCCAACGGTAGGCGAGCATGGTAAAAGCCAGGCTAAAAAGAACCACGCTTAATAAAGTGAGAAGGATGGCCGACCAGGCATAGAAGGCATTCATCGTCTGAAAAAGCAGGGGCAGGGTGGTGCGCTGAAGAAATATCAGATAATAAGCTAAAAGCAAATTTAAACCCAGGCTGATGGCAATGAGAACATAAAACCGGTCGCGGAAAACCTGCTTGAGGGACGGAAGAACGTCTTGCAGCGCTGTCACAGTGCTGTGAATTGGATAACGCATATGAGTAATTGATTACTTAATTAATGATTAATATTATTCTATCTTCTTTTTTTCTTCGCCCTTTAGAATCTTTAGCGTCTCTTCGGGAACGCGGCAATGCGGGCAAAATTCTTTGTCTTTCTTGGCCGCTGGCGCCTGGAATATTTTTCCAAAAAGCTTTTTGAGACTTTCGAAGATATTAACCATGTTTTTTAGTTAAATAAGAAATTTAAAGATGAAAACTCCCAGAGCTAGAAGCATCGTTCCCATAACCAATTTTTCCGCTTTTTCATTTTTTTCCTTTAGCTCGGCAATTTTCGCCAGAGTCAAAGGATTGGCGGCAAAGACCAGTAAAATTAAAAGGGGCAGGACAAACATAATATTATAGAGAATCAAATAGGAGAGACCGGTAAAGTAGGTCGTCTTCGAGGCCAAAAGCGAGGTGATGGCCACATAAATGCCGCCGGCGCAGGGGATGGAGCAAAGGCCGACCAGAAAAGCCGCCAAAGCAATCGAAGGCAGAGTCGTTTTCGCCAAAAGTTCTTTGGCCCGTCCGGAAGCAAAAGAAGGCATCCTAAAATGGGGCGGCAGTTGGGGGAAAAAGGCGTCTTTGATGTGAATTAAACCAAGAAAAATTAACAGCCAGGAACCCAGCCGAGCAAAAAAGTGGGGCTGGCCAAGAATAACGACGCCGGAAAACAGGCCGACGCCGACGGCCAAATAAGTCAGAAAGATGATGAAGATATAAAGGAGACCGACAGCGAAAATGTTTTTAAAGCTCTTTTGGAGAGTAATTAAAAAGGCAATGAAGAAAATCAAAATGGCAATGGCGCAAGGATGGATGCCATCCAAAAACCCGGTGATGGCCACCAGGGGAATTAAGGTTAGAGGATTGTTAGAGGCGAAATTATTGAACATCGGCGGAAATTATTACTTCTGTCTGCGGATTTTCGGGGTCATTGCTTCGGACATAGATAATTCTTTCTTGTTTTCCTTTACCGTGAAACTCGCCCATAGCGCCGGTGTCGTAAGAAACCAGAATTTGAGCGTTTTCTCCCGGATTAATTTTCGGTTTATCAACCTTAGCCGTTGTACAAGAGCAGGAAGTACCGATTCTTTTTATTTCCAAAATTTCTTTTCCCTGATTTTTAACAATAAAATTCGTCTCAACGATCTCGCCATAAAGAACGCCTCCGAAATCAAAGTTTTTTGGCTCAACTTCTATTCGCGGACCAGCCGCCGCCTCCCCGGACGTGGCTTTGAAATAACCGTAGACTCCTAGGCTAATAAGAACTAGAAAAACTAAAAACAAATATGGCCATTTCTTCGTCATTTCTTGAAGACCCATTTGACTAAAGCGATAATGATGAGAATGATGGCCGCTAAAGACAGGATTTGAAAAATCCAGGCGAACCAAAAGCTTCCGGCGGTCAAATTAGACCCCCAACCCGTGCCCATCCCCGAACCAAAAGCTCCGCTTTGGTACGGGGCAAGCATTCCTCCGCCCATCATCCCAAAACCGGACATCATTCCGTAGCCAGCGGTCCCGCTCAAGCAGCCCAGATACCTCTTTCCCATCAGAATGTGCGCTGCCTTTAAAGACGGGGAGCCTTGGCCGCCCATCATTTGGTCCATCAGCTCATGGTCCTGTTCGTTCGGGTGCATCACCCCCATGACCGCGTCGCCTAAAACTTCAAACTGATCGTCGGTGGCTTTCTGACAATCGATATCCGAAATTTCCGAAACTCCTTGGGCTTTCATGATTTCCCCGGTTGTCTGGTCAAAAGAAACGCTGTGAGCAAAAACGAAAAAAGGAACAACTAAAAGAAATGAGAACAAGAATAATTTTTTCATATTTTTTAGTTATTGTTAATGTTAACAACGAAGGGTTTGATCGTCAAGCGCCGCCCGACCGCCCTTTTCTTGAGCGATTTTTTATGATAAATTAAAGGAAAATTGTCGTTGCGGGCGTCGTATAACGGCATTACCTGAGATTTCCAATCTCAAGACAGGGGTTCGACTCCCCTCGCCCGCTCTGTTCTTACCCGCTCGCCCGGTGGAAGAATTGTTTGCGAAAACAACTTATTGTATACTAACTACATGATTACTTCAGACCCAAAACTTGTGGAATACTTGAAAACCTCTTTAGTGTCAGGACGCTCAAAAGAGGACATTTATAAAGAACTTCTCGGTCAGGGATGGACCATCGAAGTTATCCAAGAAAGTTTTAACGCAATCGGCACAGAACAGGAAAAAGAAGATACGTCAAAAAAGACCATTCGCATAATTGTAACTATTGCCGCCGTACTCGTGGGAGCGGGGATTTTTTCTTTCATCGCCGCTAACTGGTTAGAAATGACGAAGCCAATCAAAATAGCGATCATTCTCATTTCAATGATTATTTCTTATGGCGCCGGGTGGCACCTCAAAGAGAAATCAGATCTTCTAAAAACCGGTGGGGCGTTAATTTTGCTCGGTTCGATAATCTATGGCGCGGGAATATTTTTAGTCGCACAAATGTTCAATATTCGAGCCAACTGGCCTGACGGTTTCATCTTGTGGATGATAGGCACGGTTGCGATGGCTTTTGCGGTTGAATCATATCTATTGTTTTATCTTGCCATTCCACTCGGCATTATTGCCATAGTAGGACATCCATTTGGAATTTTCACTGGTTTTGGATATAACTCTTTTCTGCTCACCTCATCATTCTTACTTCTGGCCGCAACAATTATTACTTTTGCAACCGGGTGGATAGTCCGCAAAAAAATGCCGCCGGGGCTTAAGGATTTTTATTAAACACCATGATTTTCTTTAGCATATTATCTCTTCTTTTCTGGCCAATTGTTATTATCGGGCTTATTATCTTTTTTGCTCGGCGCAGAAAGAAAGGCATGCACCCCGTAAATGACAAAGAATGGTATTTACAATTGGCCCTCTCCAAAGAAGATGCCGTTAGTCAATTTTTCCTTCTTTTGACGGTTTTCTTTCTTGGCGTAACGCTGCTTGCTTTCAATAGAGACCTTGGCGATCCATTTTCCTGGCGGACTATTTTGTTTGTCACATCTGCTCTTGGCTTGGTCAGTGCCTACTACTTAAAAACACTTTACTCGCTCGCATTCGGTTTGATCGGAATGACGGCTTGGTGGGGCGCACAAGCGGCGGAATGGATACAAGGAAAGGACATTAAGACTTCTGCGATTTTTGCTGGATTGGCTTTTGTGGCATTACTTTTTTACTCATTAGGACACTTCCACGAAAGAGAAATAAAATGGAAACGATTTGCGCTGGTGTATTTGGTTCTCGGAATTATCTCAATAACGGGTGTTTTATTTTTCTTTTCCTCAAAACCCGGTCTCTCTGTTCTGGGCGATATGACAAAAGGGGCTTCATTCTTTGGCTCATGGCAAATAACTTTGTCCTTGTTTATATTTTTGGCGGCTCTGGCCGGAGTGGCTTTTTATACCATGGCCAAAAAATTAGTGTCTCCTTTTGAGTTTCTCGCCGTCCTGTTATTGACGCTTTTGTTCGGAACAATGGCTCTGCTTCCGCAACAAAGTCTGTTTCTTCAAGCTGGCAGTTCTTACAATTTTTACTCTGGCGGTCAAGAACTATCGAGGAGTGGCGTTTTGTGGGCTCTCATTTTCAATTTTGTCGTATTCTTTGAATTGCTCGGTTTGATTTTTTCGGGATATTTGCGGCGAGAAACTTGGCTAATAAATTTAGGGGCGCTTTTCTTGTTTCTTCTCATTATTGTCAAATACTTCGATTGGTTCTTTACTTTCCTCGACAAGAGCATCTTCTTCATTGGCGCCGGTATTCTCCTCTTTGTCGTGGGGTGGTTTATGGAGAGAGGGAGGAAATATATGATTTCAAATATCAAGAAGCCGACGCCACAAATCCCTTAATAGCGATGACGAAACAAACAAAATTTATATTGGCGATAGCATTGCAGATGGTGATAGTTTTCGCCATTGTTATTTTCAAAGTGTCTGTTCTTTCCGGCGGCACGGATGTTTTGTTGCGGATTGAACCAGTTGATCCGCGAGATATGTTGCGCGGAGATTACGCCACCTTTCAATATAGTAATATTTCTAATCTCGACTCGTATATTTTCGGCGGACAACAAATTGGAAATGGCGATACTGTCTATGTCGTGTTACGGCAGAGCAGAAAGTATTGGATGGCGCAGAATGTTCAAAAAACAAAACCGCTTAATGGAGAAATAGCTCTCAAGGGCAAGGTTGTGAGCGTTGGTGATTCTCGTATTCGTGTTGTCTATGGGATTGAGGAATATTTTATCCCCGAAGGAAAGGGCCAAGGCTTTAGTTTTTTCAATAAGGAGGCGGCGGCAAGAGTTGTGGTTGATGAAAATGGCAATGCCGTTCTCAAACAAATTTACGTTGACGACAAACCTTGGCCCTGACCTCCCTTTTTCGTAAATAACTTTCCCACAAGACGAGTGGCGTTCCGCGCGTCCGGTTTTTCGCCCGACCGTTTGGGTAAAGTCTTGCGTTAAATACTCTGGGGGAGTATAGTGAGAGGGTATGAAAAAGGAGATTAAGAAAAGAGCCATCCATCGGCTTAAAATATTAGAAGGGCAGATCCGCGGTCTCCAACAGATGGTCGAAAAAGAAAAATACTGCCTTGATATTCTCCAACAGTCCTCGGCGGCAAAAAATGCTCTTTCCAGCATCGAAAATTTAATTTTGGAAAATCATCTGTCAACGCACGTCATTGAACAAATCAAGGTCGGCCAAGAATCAAAAGCGGCCAAAGAAATTTTAACGATCTACAAATTATCAAAAAATAAGCAAGCTTAATTCTGACGAAATAAATAAGTAAATCTTAGCCTCGCTAAAACGAGGTAAAAAATTATGTTCAACTTTTTTGGGCAAAAATGTCCCGTCTGTAAAATGGAATTGGAAAAAGGAAAAGATTATCCCGTTGCCGGTGGTAAAAAGTTTTGTTCAGAAAACTGCCGAGAGGAATACCGGCAGCAGTTAGTCAAAGAACAATCTCAACATTCCGGCGGCGGTTGTTGCCATTAAAGGGTCGAAAAATTAACCTTAACTAGATATCACATGAACCAAAATTTAGGCAAAGTGGACAGGATTTTGCGGTTTGCCTTGGCCGTCTGGTGGCTTAGTCCGCTGGCGCCGCAATTCGATGCCGGATGGGCCGGTTTACTCATTGCCGTTGTCGGTTGGATTGCACTGGCCGAGAGTTTTCTTGGCTGGTGCTGGCTTCACCGCCTGTTTGGCATAGACAATAAAAATCAATAATTGTGGAATTGCTTTTAAGCGCGTCAATTATGGCCGCTTTCATCGCCGGCGTGGCCGCTCTTTTCGCGCCGTGTTGCATTACCGTCCTTCTGCCGTCGTACTTTGCTTCCATTTTTCGCGAGCGACGCAAGGTATTTTTAATGACTTTTATTTTCTTTCTGGGCATCCTGACCGTTTTTCTCCCGATCGGATTAGGGGCGGCGGCCCTCGGCCAGTTCTTCAGCCGATATCATAGCGCCGTCTTCGGCGTCGGCGGCATTTTCCTCACGATATTGGGAATGATTATCCTGACCGGCAAGCATTTCTCCTTGCCGTTCCGGGTTCATCCGACGCTTAAAAAGCACAACGCCGTTTCCGTCTACAGCCTTGGCCTATTTTCCGGGATTGCCACGACTTGCTGCGCGCCGGTTCTGGCCGGCGTCCTCGCCCTGGCCGCGCTGCCCGGGTCAGTGTTTTGGGGCGGCATCTACACCTTGAGCTATGTTTTTGGCATGGTCGCGCCTCTTTTTCTGATTTCGCTTTTCCTTGACAAGGCCGACTTTAGGCAAAAGTTTCAACAAATCTTTAATCGGCCAATTCAATACCGATTAGGCGGTAAAGAGTTAAAGATTGCCGTTTCTGAAGCCGTCTCGGGCATTACTTTTCTGGCCATGGGCCTTTTGATTCTTTATCTGGCCCTGACCAATCGGCTCTTTATGCAAGCCGGAGGCTATCAGACAAGCATCAATATCTACCTGACAAAAACTCTACAATCAATTAGCGGCGTCGTGCAGGTGGTTCCCGAATCTGTCTGGGCGCTTTTATTAATCATCATCATTGGCTTCGTCTGCTGGCGCGTCGTTCGCCAATTTAACAAAGATTAACAAAAATAACGAGTACGATATATCGGGCGTTCTGCCCGCTATTAAAAAAACATGGATAAAAAAATGAATGCGGCCATTATTATCGCCATCGTCATCGTTGCCGCCGCCGGTCTTCTTGTTTGGAATGGCAGCCAGAATAAAACCGGGGCGCCGGCAGCGGGCCAAGCGCCGGCCGTGGATAGGCACGGACATCCCGTAGCGGCCAACGTTGACACCGCGCTACTTAATGAATTGCTTGATAAGCCGGCGCCGGATTTTGCGCTGACGGACAAAGACGGAAAAACATATTCCTCGAATGAATTACGCGGCAAAGACGTTATCCTTTTCTTCAACGAGGGATTGATGTGTTATCCGGCCTGCTGGAATCAAATCGTCGCCTTGGCTAAAGACGAACGATTAAAGAATACCGACACCGTTGTTCTATCGGTCGTCGTCGACCCGCTCGTAGAGTGGCAAAAAGCCATTAAGCAAATGCCGGAACTGGCCGAGGCCACGGTGGTCTTTGATAAAGATGCGATGGTCTCCAAACAATTTGGCATGCTCACGACGGCGTCTTCAATGCATTATGGATCGCTGCCCGGTCATACTTTTGTCCTGATTGATAAAAAAGGCGTCATCAAACACGTTTTTGACGACCCCAACATGAGCATCCACAATGATCAATTGGTCGCCGAGTTAAGTAAACTAAATCAAAATTAAAAAAGTCGAAAAAATAACCAATTAATTTAACTCAAAAAATGGAACAATTATCACTCAAAAAATACGGCTGGAAATGCGTTCTTGGTTCGGAGGTGGTTTATTTTATTTGCCTTCTCGGCGGATTACTCTTTTTACGCACCGCGAGAGGCATAGAATTGCACCACACTATTTTTGAAGCTCTCCCCGGATTTACATGGATAAATGTCGGCAGCGTCATTCTCGGCGCCGTCTATTTCTTTGTCTTCGCCTGGATATTCGCCTGGTATTTTGTCTGGATGCATAATTCCAGCTTGGAAAGAATAACCACTAGTTAGAATGTATGCAAAATCAATCGCGTACGGAACGCTCGCAAGCGCAATCTTGTTGGGGGTTTATTTTGCGGCGCTCTCGTTAGTGTCTGGATGGGAGTTCGCTCAAAATCAATTTGCTTCCTTTTGGTATTTTATTGTCAGCCTCGCTATTGGCTTCGGCGTTCAGATCGGCTTATACGCCTATCTGCGAAATCTTATTCATGGCGGTCATGATAGTGGCAAAGTTTTGGGAGTGACCGGCACGACATCCACGGCGGCAATGATTTCCTGTTGCGCTCACTATCTTGCCAACCTGCTTCCCATTCTCGGCATTGCCGGAGTTATTACTTTTGTCGCACAATATCAAATACAACTATTTTGGACAGGCTTGCTGTTTAATATCGGCGGCATTGTCTATATTGGAAGTAAAATCGCTAAGTTTCAAAAAAGATGAAGTATCTAATCATTCTCGCGCTTGTTTTTCTTCTGTACTACTACTATCAGCCCCAAGAGCAGACGCTGTCTCCGCAAAACGAGCAACCGGAACAATCAATAAGCGCCGGGAGGAAACAATGGGAGACAAGAAGTGACGATCAGCCGCCGGTTGCCATTAAAGTGACTCCCACCGAATTGGGCCGAGACGCGAAACAGTGGAGATTTAATATTGTTTTTGATACTCATTCCGGAAGTTTAGACGATGACCCGCTTGCGATAGCAACTCTTATAGACGATAAAAACAATATATATCAACCGAACAATTGGGAAGGAGCGGGACCCGGCGGTCATCATCGAGAAGGGGTGCTAATATTCGAGGCAATCAATCCTGCGCCGGCGTACGTGGAATTAAAAATCAAAAATGTCGGCGGTATTGCCGAACGTTTGTTTAAATGGAAAATGCAATAGCGAGCGGTACACCGCTCGATATATCGTACTCGCTATAAGCTGTCATTAACCCCGTTAAAAACCTAATCAATATATGAAAAAAAATGAATTTCTGGCCCTAAAAGTCATGGGCATGGATTCGCCTCACTGCGCTATGGTCGTGGAGAAAGCCATCAAGACCCTGCCGGGCGTTGAAAAGATAGAAGTGGATTACAATAACGCTCGGGCAAAAGTGGTTTTTGATCCGCAAAAAGTCAACGAGGAACAGATTAAAAAAGTGATTACTGATTCCGGCTACAAAGTGATGCGGGAGGCGGCCGAAGCACAAAATCTTTTAGAGCAGGAAAAACAGGAAAGAGAAAAAGAATTGTCTGTCTTAAAAAAGAAAATACTGGTCGGCACCATTCTTTCGGCCATGATTTTTCTCGGCAGTTTCCCCGAATGGTTTCCGTTTGTTCCCGCGCTTTTTAATAACTATCTTGTTCTTTTAATTTTGACCACGCCGGTTCAATTCTGGGTGGGTTCAAGATTTTATTCTGGCCTCAAAATTCTTTTTAAATACCGGGCGGCGGATATGAATACTTTAATTGCCATCGGGACTTTGGCCGCTTATTTCTACAGCGCCGCCGTTACTTTCTTTGGAGACTTCTTTAGCCGAGGCGGAGTTGAACCGAAAATTTATTTTGACACCTCGGCCGTTATCATCACCTTAATTTTGCTCGGACGTTATCTCGAGCTCTTGGCCAAGGGCCGGGCCTCGGAAGCGATCAAAAAATTGATGAAGCTTTCGGTCAAGACGGCGCGGGTCGTCCGCGATAACAAAGAACTGGAGATTCCAATTGAAGAAGTCGTTGTCGGCGATATTATCATTGTCCGGCCAGGAGAAAAAATCCCGGTTGACGGCGAAGTCATCGAGGGCCGTTCGCAGATAGACGAATCAATGGTCACCGGCGAGAGCATGCCGGTTTCCAAAGAGCCGGGAGCAAGAGTCATCGGCGCCACTATTAACCAAGTTGGCTCTTTTAAGTTTAAGGCATTGAGAGTGGGCAAAGAAACGGTTCTGGCCCAAATCATCAAAATGGTGGAGCAGGCCCAGGGGTCAAAAGCGCCGATTCAGCGTCTGGCCGATATAATTTCCGGCTATTTTGTCCCGGCCGTCATCGGTGTGGCCATTTTGACATTTATTATTTGGTTAATTTGGGGACCGGAGCCGGCGTTTACCTTTGCTTTGATTAATTTCGTCGCCGTGCTCATCATCGCTTGTCCTTGCGCTTTGGGCCTGGCCACGCCCATGGCGATGATGGTAGGAATCGGCCAGGGGGCGGAAAAAGGAATTTTGATCCGTGAGGCGGCGGCGCTGGAAACGGCGCACAAAACCAAGGTCGTCATCTTAGATAAAACCGGAACTCTAACTCAAGGAAAACCGGCCGTCACCGATATTCTGCCGGTTGGGAATCAAACCAACGACTACATTTTGAAAGTCGCCGCCAGTTTAGAGCAAAGGTCAGAACATCCCTTAGGAAAAGCCATCGTTGAAAAAGCTAAAGAAAAAAAGTTTGAGCTTTTTGAAGTTTCCGATTTTGAGGCCGTCCCCGGCAAAGGAATAAAAGGGAATCTTTTAATTGACGGGGATAACGTGGCGGCGGCTTTGGGCAATCGCGAAATGCTAAAGTTTTTGAATTTGGATATCATAGATATTGAAGAAGAAATGGAAAAATTAGAAAAAGAAGGCAAGACGGTTATGATTTTATCTTTAGGCCATCAAATCGCCGGACTGATGGCCGTGGCCGATATTCTAAAACCGGAAGCCAAAGAAGCGATCAGAAAATTAAAAGAAGCTGGCTTAGAAATTTGGATGATTACCGGCGATAACGAAAGAACGGCTCAGGCCATCGGCCAACAAGTAGGGATTCTAAATATAATGGCGCAGGTTTTACCGCAAAATAAAGCGCTAAAAGTTCAAGAACTGCAAAAACAAGGTAAAAAAGTTGCCATGATCGGCGACGGCATTAACGACGCGCCGGCGCTAGCGCAGTCAGACCTCGGGATCGCCATGGGCGAAGGAACCGACGTAGCGATGGAATCGGCCGGGGTAACCCTGATGCGCGGCGATCTCAACCTGATCGCCGATCTCTTCAATTTGTCGCGCAGAACTTTGCGCATCGTCAAACAAAATCTTTTTTGGGCCTTTTTCTACAATATCGCTTTTATTCCGGTCGCGGCCGGCGCGCTTTATCCATTTTTTGGGATTTTACTTAATCCCGTTTTTGCCGCCGCCGCCATGGCCTTTTCTTCAATTTCTGTTGTTCTGAACTCTTTACGGCTGAAAGCAAGCAAATAGGGTATTCTAGCGGCCAAACAGATACCAGAGTAAAACGACAACCAAAACGGCACAAATAAAACCGGCTGCATAAACTAGTTTTTTGTTGGCGAGAAGGTCTTTTAAGGGCATGTTCTTAGAAAACGATTAACAAATAATGTGGTTACCGGGCGTGTTCCGTCACTCTTAATTCGCGGATCAAATTTACCTTGATTTCACCGGGGTATCTCAATTCTTCCTGGATTCTCGCTGCAATCTCTTTGGCCATTTTCTTGGCGGTTAGATCGTCAATCTCCTCGGGTCGGACAAAAACCCGGATCTCCCGGCCCGCCTGCAAAGCCCAAGCCTTTTCTGTTCCCGGAAAGCTCAAAGCGATCTTTTCCAAATCTCCCAGTCTTTTGAGATAATTTTCGACCGTATCTTTCCTGGCTCCGGGCCGGGCTCCGGAAATCTGATCGGCCGTCTGAACCAAAACGGCTTCCAGGCTCTCGTAAGGGTAATCTTCGTGATGAGATTTCATGGCGGTGATGACCGCCTTCTCAACACCGAACTTCTCTAAAATCTTGATGCCGATTTCAATGTGAGAGCCTTCAATCTGCTGATCAACCGCCTTGCCAATGTCGTGCAAAAGGCCGGCCCTTTTGGCGACCGGAACATTGGCGCCAACTTCGGCAGCCAAACCCGCGGCCAAATAGGCGACCTCAATTGAGTGCAAGAGAACATTCTGGCCATAGCTGGTGCGAAATTTTAATCGACCTAAAAGTTGAACTAATTTGGGATCAAGGCCTAAAATCCCGGTTTCGTAAATGGCGGTTTCGCCCGCTTCTTTAATTTGTTTGGCAATTTCCGACTGGGCCCGGGCCACCTCGTCTTCGATCCGAGCGGGCTGGATTCGGCCGTCCTGAATTAGTTTTTCCAGGGCCACCTTGGCGATCTGTCGACGGATCGGATCAAAGCCAGAGATGACTAAAGCCTGAGGCGTCTCGTCGATGATGACCTCAACGCCAGTTAATTTTTCCAAGGTCCTAATATTTCTGCCCTCCTTACCGATAATCCGCCCTTTGATCTCGTCGTTGGGCAAGGCAATGGTCGTCGTGGTAATTTCCTGAGCTTGAGATAAAGCCTGTTTTTGAATGACGGAAACCAATATCTCTTTGGCTCTTTTATCAAGTTGGTCCCGGCCATTCTCTTCCAGTTTTCTCATCTTTTCTACAATCTCCAGTTGAGAGTCCTTTTCGACGCTGGCTAATAACTCTTCTTTGGCGTCTCTGGCCGTCAAACCAGAAACCCGCTCAAGTTCGGTCTTGGTTTTAGCATTGAGTTCTTCGATGTTCTTTTTTATCTCTTTGAGTTTTTCTACCTTTTCCGTAAAATCTTCTTCACGGGATTCGAGCTGGTCGATTTTTTGCTCCAATAAACTCTCTCTTTTTAAAACCAAGCCTTCCGCCCGGAAAATTTCCTGACGGCGGTTCTCGGTCTCTCCTTGAGCAACTTCTAAGAATTTTTGAGCCTTGGTTTTGGCTTCGGCGAGAATGATGTCGGCTTCAATCTTGGCCTGAGAAACCATCTTCTGCAGTTTTTCTTCGATGCTGCCTAAAGTTCTCTTGGCCATCGATCGGCGAGCCAGATAGCCCAAGACGGATCCGACCGCCAAAAATAAAAACGCCAGAATGAGGTAAAGTAATATTTGATCCATAGTAGTATCCGCAAAAACCTTTGGTTTGTTGCATCAAACTTCGGTTAGTTATGCTTTGGTTTTAATGACCGAGTCGATTAATCCGTACTCTTTCGCGTCGCTGGCGGAAAGGTAAAAATCGCGATCGGTATCTTTTTCGATCTTGCCCAGAGACTGACCGGTATGCCGGGCCAGGATCTGGTTTAACTTGTCTTTGATTTTCAGAATCTGTCTGGCCGTAATTTCAATCTCAACGGCCTCGCCCGTCACCCCGCCAGCTACCTGATGCAACAGGATTTCTGAATTGGGTAAGGCGAACCTTTTGCCTTTCTTGCCCGCGCAAAGTAAAACTGCTCCCATCGAGGCGGCCAGGCCCACGCAAACCGTGGAAATATCCGGTTTGACGTGCTGTATCGTGTCATAGATGGCTAAGCCAGCCGTGACCGAGCCGCCGGGAGTGTTGATGTAAAGCTGAATGTCTTTGGCCGGATCTTTTGAGGTCAAAAACAAAAGCTGGGCAATAATGGAATTGGCCACGAAGTCATTGATCGGTCCGGCCAGAAAGACGATTCTTTCCTTCAGAAGCCGAGAATAAATATCGTAGGCTCTTTCGCCGAACTGGCTCTTTTCTATAACGGTAGGAATCAAATTCATATTGACATCATAACAAAAAACCGGTCGCAGGTAAAGCCGCGGCCGGTTTTCCTAAAATCTCGTCTTAAACTAAAAACCCAACAATCAGGAGAGCGACAATGTTAATCACCTTGATCATGGGATTAATGGCGGGGCCGGCCGTATCTTTATAGGGATCGCCGACCGTGTCGCCGGTCACGGCCGCCTGATGGGCAAAAGAGCCCTTGCCGCCATAATTGCCTTCTTCAATATATTTCTTGGCGTTATCCCAGGCCGCCCCTCCGGAAGTCATGGAGATGGCCAGGAAGAAACCGGTCAGAATGCTGCCCATTAAGACGCCGGCCAGGGCCAGCGGCCCCAAAAGAAAACCAATTAGGATGGGTGCCAAAACCGGCAAAAGGGTCGGAACAATCATTTCCCTCAGAGCGGCTTTGGTCACGATATCAACGCATTTGCCGTAATCCGGCTTAGCTGTCCCTGCCATCAAACCGGGAATCTCTTTGAACTGTCTCCGGACCTCATTAACGACTTCGCCCGCCGCCTTGCCCACCGCCGTCATCGCCAAAGAAGCAAAAAGATAGGGGATGAGCCCGCCCAAGAAGAGTCCGACAATCACCTTCGGATCATCCAGAGAAAATTGGAACCGACCGCCGGCCGCCATTAGTTCTTGGGAAAAACTAGCAAAGAGCACCAGGGCCGCCAATCCGGCCGAAGCAATGGCATAACCCTTGGTGACGGCCTTGGTGGTGTTGCCCACCGCGTCTAAGGCGTCGGTGACTTTCCGGACGTCTTCGCCGGCGCCGGACATTTCCGCAATGCCCCCGGCATTGTCAACAATCGGACCGAAAGCATCAATGGCAATGATCAAACCGGTCAAGGAAAGCATCGCCACCGCCGCCAGAGCGACGCCGAAAATTCCCGCCAGCCAGAAACTGACCAAAATCCCCGCGGAAATCAAAACCGCGGGCAAGGCCGTTGACTGCATGCCCACAGAAAGACCAATAATAACGTTGGTGCCATGCCCCGTTTGAGAAGCGGCCGCGATCATTTTAACCGGTTTGTGTTTTTTAGAAGTAAAGTATTCGGTAATGACAAAAACTCCCGCCGTCACCACCAAGCCCACCAAAGAAGCGAGATAAAGCTTGTCAGCCGAAAAAGGACTCAAAAAGCTAAACTTTTTAATAATCGGATAGAAACCAATGGCCGAAACCAGGGCGGAAACAATCAGACCCTTGTAAAGGGCGGGCATGATTTCCTGGTCTTTACCCAGGCGAACAAAAAAACTGCCAATAATTGAAGCGAGAATGGCCACCGTCCCTAGGAAAAGAGGCAAGAGCACTAACGGCGAGTCAGCCGAAACTAAAAGAGATCCCAGAATCATGGTTGAAATTAGAGTCACAACATAAGTTTCGAAGAGATCCGCCGCCATCCCGGCGCAATCACCCACGTTGTCTCCGACCTGGTCGGCGATGACGGCCGGATTGCGGGGATCGTCTTCGGGTATTCCCTGTTCCACCTTGCCGACAAGGTCGGCGCCAACATCGGCCGCTTTGGTGTAAATACCGCCGCCCAACCGGGCAAAAACAGAAATCAAAGAACTGCCAAAGCCCAGGGCTACCAAAGCTTTTAAATCATTGGTTAGAAGGTAAAACCCGGAAACCACCAATAGTCCCAGGCTCACAACAAGAAAACCGGTGACGGCGCCGCCCTTAAAGGCCAGGTCCAAAGCCGGTTTTAATCCTTTTTTGGCCGCCTCGGTCACTTTGCCATTGGCTTGAGTCGAAACAACCATGCCCAAAAACCCGCAAAGGCTAGAAACGAGAGCGCCGAGCAAAAAGGCCAAGCCCGCCTTCAAGCCAAAAACAAGAGAAAGAATGAAAAATAAAAAAACCGCCACGATGGCCACGGTCTGGCCCTGCCTCTTCAGATAAGAAAGGGCTCCTTGTTTGATGGCAGAACTAATCTCGAGAGCCGGGCCCGAGGCTGATGGGGCTTCTTTTATTTTTTTGATTAAGAAAAAAACGAACAGGATAGCGAAAAGAGAAACGAAGATGGGAAAAAATAACATCTTAAAGTTTTACTTATTTTTGACCTTGTTTTTAGTCTTTTCTTTTTTAACGGCACTTCGTAGCTTCCGCTCTCTTCGAGCCTGAGGGCTCGTCAGAGCCTGAACGGCCTCAGTGCCTTTGGCTTTTTCTTTTTCCGTTGCTTCTGGCGCTGCAGCGGCTCCAGCCGGAGATTCTTCTACGGGACTCCGAACATCAATTTTCCAACCCGTCAATTTGGCCGCCAGCCGGACATTCTGGCCATCCTTACCAATAGCCAAAGACAGTTGGTCTCCCGGCACAATCGCTAAAGCCGTATTCTTCTCTTCAATTTTAACTTCTAAAACCTTGGCCGGACTCAGAGCATTGGCAATAAAGTCCTGAGGGTTGTCGGACCAGTTAATGATATCTATCTTCTCCCCTCCCAATTCATTAATAACAGTCATGACCCGGGTGCCCCTTTGCCCGACGGCGGCGCCAATCGGATCAATTCTTTCGTCATTGGAAAAGACAGCGATTTTAGACCGGGAACCGGCTTCTCGGGCAATTAATTTTATCTGAACCTGACCCGAAGCGATTTCCGGAACTTCCAATTCGAAAAGCCGGGAAATCAATTTCGGATGTGACCGGGAAAGGAAAATGACCGGACCACGGGGCGTGCTCTCGGTTTTTAAAAGATAAACCTTGAGCCTTTGACCGGAACGATAAAACTCACCCGGAACCTGTTCTTCCCGGGGCATAATTCCCAAGGTTTTGCCGATGTTGAGAAAAACATTCCGTCCCTCGATCCGCTGGACAATGCCCGAAATCGCCTCACCCTCTTTGGCCTGGAATTCAGAAAAGATTATTTCTTTTTCGATCTCTTTAATCTTCTGTAAAACCACTTGTTTGGCCGTCTGGGCGGCGATGCGGCCGAAAGATGAAGCCGACTGGGTCTCGAGAGGAAACTCCAATTCTTCTCCGGATTTTGCTCCCTTTTTGAGCTTTTTGGCTTCCGGAAGCATCAAATGTCTTTCCGGGTTGAATCGGATCTTTTTTTCTTGTCCCTCTTCTTCCCGGCTTTCCGGTTCTCGGTTTTCCGAGAACCCGGGCCGGCCGGCCGTTTTCAATTCCTCTAATTCTTCTTCGGAATAAATCATCTTATCGTCCACGACTAACTTTACCTGCCAAAATTTAACTTCGCCGGTATCTAAATCCAGCTTGGCCTTAAGGAGTTGGCCTTTCTTGCCGTAATCCTTTTTGTAAGCCGAGGCCAGGGCCTGTTCAATGGTCTCGATGACTTTTTCTTTGGGGATGCCGCGCTCTTCAGAAATTTGCGAGATGGCGGCGCCAAATAATTTTAAATCCATACCTCAATTTAACCTTAAAAACAAAGAAACGTCAATCTAGAAAGACGAGGTGGACCTGGCGAGAATCGAACTCGCGCCTCTACAATGCGAATGTAGCGTAATGCCACTTTACTACAGGCCCTTTTTGGGATTAATGTGGGAGGTCGGACCTCCCACATTTTTACATTCATTCGGGGAGCCGGGAATCGAACCCGGTTTTTACGGACCCGAACCGTATGTACTACCGGTGTACTACTCCCCGTTTTTCCGTTTGTGGTTAACTAGGTCACCCAATATTTTTCTCTCGTCATTTCGTCTTTTTTTATTTCTATGCCCTCTTTTTCTTTTTCCGCTTTTTGAGCTAAGGAACTTAGTTCCTCAGTGGTTAATTTCCCCAGTTTTTTAATTTCTTTTTCTAAATAAATTTTTTTATTCTTTTTCGGATCTTCCAAAACATAACCGAGGAGAACGTCCAATATTTGTCCTATCTTTGGTCCGGGCTGGACGGCCAACATTTTCATGACGTCGTGACCGTCAACTTTAAGCATTTTAGCCGAGATCGGGTCTCGGCTCACTTTTTCAATGATATATTTCAAGTGCCTTAATTTGTAGGGCTCGGCTTTGGGAACCCCGGAACCGATCCGGTCAGCCTGTCTAACCTGCAGTAATTCTTCCATATTTTCCGGACCGACGTTTCTCGTCAGCCGCCGGACCGAGCTTTCGCCCACTTCGCCGACATTGTAATAGAAAAGATGGTACCGGACAAGTTTGATGATTTTGGCGCTCAAATCGCGCGGCAGCCGCAAACGTTCCAATATCTTGGCCGTCATTCTGGCGCCCACAATTTCGTGATTATAAAAAGTAGAGTTTAGCCCCTCGCCTTTTTTCACCCGCGGCTTGGCAATATCGTGGAAAAGACTGGCCAATCGAACGGCCAGATTGAATTTTTTTTCGGCCGCATATTTCAAAGAAAAAAGATTGTGTTCGTAGCAATCGTAAATGTGATGCTTGTTCTGACCGCAGCCCACTCCCTCCAGCAATTCCGGCACAACATACTTTAATAAGCTTAATTGGCGCAATAATTCCAAACCGTCGGCCGCCCGATCCGACAGGATAATCTTGATGAATTCGTCTCTGATTCTCTCGGTCGAAATCAACTTGAGTAAAGGGGCGTTCTGAATAATGGCGGCTTGAGTTTTTTCTTCCAGGCTGAAATTTAGAACCGTCGCCAACCTCACCGCCCTCATTAACCTTAAGGCGTCTTCAGAAAATCGATCGTCCGGATTACCCACCGCCCGGATGGTCTTTTTTTTAAGATCGGTTTGTCCGCCAAAGGGATCAATGACTTCATAGCTCTTGGCGCCCGTTTTTTTACTCTTTAGCTTTAGGGCTATCGCATTAATCGTGAAGTCTCTCCGGCTCAAGTCTTCTTTAAGCGTCTTGGCAAATCTAACCTCGTCGGGATGTCTTTTGTCGCTGTACTTAGCCTCCGATCGAAAAGTGGTGATTTCGATCTCTTTTAGCGGCGGTTTCTTGCTTTCCGTCATTATGGTCACGGTCAAAAACCGGTTCTCGTAGAAGTTTTCCGGAAAAATCTCTTGAATCTGTTCTGGTTTGGCGCTGGTCGCCACGTCCCAATCATTAGGTTCTCGGCCCTGCAAAAAATCACGGGCGCAACCGCCGACAATATAGGCTTCAAAACCGGCTTTTTCCAGCTTGTTGATGACTGATTTGACTTCTTTGGGAATTTTCATCGGTTTAATCTTAGCCTAAAACCAGCTTGTTTTCAATCAAAAAGTGAGATAATCTGGGATTAGCCCCCATGGTGAAATGGATATCACGCGACGCTTCGGACGTCGAAGTCCGGGTTCGAATCCTGGTGGGGGCACACTTCGACTTTGCTCAGTGTAAACTATTTCGGCCTACATCATCGGCAGTTCAATGTAAAAAGTACTGCCTTTGTTTCTGCCTTCGCTTTCTGCCCAGGCGCGGCCGCGGTGCATTTCGACAAAACGCCGGGCAATATATAATCCCAGGCCGACCCCCTCGGTATAAGCTTTAGTTCCGACTGTTCCTCTTGAAAAACTCTCGAATATTTTGGTTAATTCCTCTTCGTTCATTCCCTCGCCCGTATCTCTTATCAGAATTCGGCATCTAGAATCTAAAATCTGAGCCTCAATCGCGATTCCTCCTTTTTGGGTGTATTTTTAACCGTAAAGGTGATAGTCACCAAACAATAGGTTGAGTGGAATAAGAGAAATAGGAAGAAAATTAATGGCAAACAGAAAATATAATTTTACCGATTACGATTTAGAATATAGGCGCTATTTGGAAAAAAGACGAGAAGAAAGAGATGGATTGGTAAAATGTCCACCAAGGGGTTTTCTCGACGACTGGCCGAATAGCGGTCAAATTGATTAGTTGACGGGAAAGTAATTTCTAATCTAATGAGTAAAAATTTTAACACAATTCAATATTGGAATAAAATTTACAGGAAGGAATCGACCGCTGGCGAAATAGTGAAAGATACTTATCATAGGAATTATAAAAATGTCTTTGACGAAATTCTGAAGATGATTCCTAATGGATCAAATGTGCTAGATGTTGCTTGCGGACCTGGAATTTTTTGCAGAGCGTTGAAAATTAGAAAACCGCAAACAAGAATTATGGGGATTGATTTTTCCGGTTTTATAATCAACCAGAACAAAAAAAGAGATAGGGGCTTGGGTATAAAGTATTTACAGGGCGATATCAGGAAAGAGTTGCCGATTGGGGGTAAATTCGATGTGATAGTAATGAGCGAAATACTCGAACACCTTAAATATCCAGAAAAGATAGTTTTTAATATTATGAAATCCTTAAAGAGGGGCGGCTTATTCTTTATAAGCTGCCCTCATGATAAGGATGTGGTGCATTGGATGAAAAAGCATAAGACTTTGGGCGAACATATCAGAATATGGACCCACGACGATATTTTCCATTTGTTGGTAAAACATAGCGATAAAGTTATCTTTATCCAGCCGAAGCGGTTGCGTCCGGATTGGTATGAGTGGCACATCTTGGCCTATATAAAGAAATCATAATTCTATGAAGAGCGCTTCTGTTATAATTATTTCTTATAACAATTCGCATAACCTTGAAGAATGTTTAAGGAGTTTAATCGAGCAAGATTATGATCGAAGCCTCGCTGATGTCGAAATTATTGTTGTTGATAGTGGTTCGACAGATAATTCTGTTGAAATTCTGAAAAAGTATAGAGATAGAATAAAAGTAATCCCTAAGCCTATAAAGTTTTCTAGCTTCCATCATCTAGCGCCGGCAATAGCAAGAAATATCGGGGCCCAAAACACAAACGGCGAGATTTTGGTTTTTACTGACGGAGATTGTATTCCTCCAAAAAGCTGGGTAAAAAGCATGTTTGAGTCTTTCGATGAATTCGATGTCGATTGCATAATCGGTAATAGAGAACCGGACGTCGGTCAAGGAATAGGGACATTCATTAAAAGATATGATTTCATTCTTTATTCAGAGAAATTTTTAGTCAATGAAGCTTTCGTTTTCGATAAAGAAACCATAGAAAAAAACAAAAAATTCATGCCCTTGGCCGGCAATAATTTCGCCTTAAAGAAAACTGTCTGGAACGAAATCGGGGGCATGAAAGAGTGTTTTAAAAACCCCACCGGAGAAGATGTGATGCTGGAATCAGAGATAATAAAAAGAGGGTATAAAATCTTATTTAATCCTGGTATAAGGGTTGTTCACATCCACCCAATTTCTCTAAGGAAGATGATGGAAAAGGCTATCCAGCGCGGGGAAAGTAATTACTTACAAGGCAAGCACTCTAGAAATTTTATCAGCTGGAAGCTTTATGCCAAACGCGGCCATATGTTAAATCACGACGATTTTTTGAGAGGCATTCTAATAGGGATTATTATTTTGGGGTTTGCCATAAAATTCGGTTTTTCTTTCCAGTTAATTTCAATTATTCTTATAGGATTTTTTATTCTTTGGACAATAAAAAGATTATTTGATCTAGATAATCAGCTGTGCAGTCTTCGGAAGATAAAAGGAGATGCTTATAAGACAATGCTCAATCTTAACCTTTCTCAGAAACTTTTCTTTATTTACATCCACACATTTTTAAAAGACAATGTTTTCTCTCAAAAAACGCTTAATTAAAAAAGATAATAATTATTCTCGTTTCGAAAAATCGTTTAAGACAAAAACCGGGACCAGTTTTATTAATGGTAATCCTGATCGAATTTCCATTAATAAAAGCTGTAGTATAATTATTCCTTTCTACAAAAACTACTCGTTTTTCAAGGAAAACTTAATCGCGTTGCAACGTCAAGAATTACCTAAGTCGAATGTAGAGATTATTGTCGTAAACGACGGATTTTCTGTCGATTTAGACAGAATCATTGATAAAACGGCGAAGGTTTATCCAATAACTTATCTGAAGTTAAAAAAGAATTATGGAAGAGCCGCGGCTAGAAATTTAGGTTTAATTTATGCCAAGAACGATATAGTCATTTTTTTAGACGAAGATATTGTTGCTCCGAAGGATTTTTTTTTAAACCATCTTATCAGACATAATTTCTGCGATAGTTGCGTTGTGGTTGGTTTAAGAGAAAACATAAGTATCAAAGATCTTTCTCATTGTAATCGACAACCGAACTTTAAAAAAGATTTCAGGTATAAAAAATTCATTCCGAATAATTGGAAGAATGTTTATAGAAATGTGCCCGAAGATCATTTTGGCAGATGGTGTTTTCCTATGAAAGAAAGTGATTATTTCAAAAAGTTTGGCAAGGAAAGGATTGTCGGTATTTGGACATTGCCCTGGATGTTTATTGCTTGTAACGTTAGCATCCCACGAAAAGATATTTTTAAGGTAGGTGGGTTTGACACGAGGTTTAAGGGCTGGGGCATGGAAGATGTTCATCTTGGCGCCAAACTAATCGCCAGCGGCTTATATTTAGTTCCTAATTTGACGACTACGGTTTATCACTTGATTCATGAGCTCTCTGTAGAAGAAACTAGGGACAGAGCCGAGGAATTTACGAGAAATCGTGAACTGTTTAACCAACTCAAAAAAGAGCCATTTATTATTTTTAGCGAGGGAGAGTGGAAAAAGAAGGTTAAAAAACATTTTGCGAATAAATTTACAATAAAGTATTTTGAATAAAAGAACGCTTAAAAAATAACCTTGTTCTTCTAGGATTGACTTTTTACAAAGAAGCTGTATAATTTTTACAGTTTTGGGTCAATGGATACGAATACGATTCGGGAGGTGGAAAGATGCTGTTACGAAAAGGACGACTCAATGAAGTTCATTTCATCGACCAGCGGATGGTCAAAAAGATAGGGGTCGTGAGAGAGGAAATCAGGCCGGCGCGCTTAGAAATAGAGGCATGGGCGCTTTCGGTTGCTCACAAGAGCGGCCTGAATGTGCCGCAAGTGTTTGATTACTATCGCGACTTAGATGGAAGAGAAGTGCTTGTTCTCGAGAGGATTCATGGAATGCCATTCTCTCTTGGTAGTCTTAAGGGAGAGACGGTCTGTATGCGCGACGTCGGCGAGCAAATGAAGCTCTTGAGAAATGTTTCTTGCGGCTACGGATGGGTTGACCCACCATCTTTTGTCGGAAGATACAGAACATGGAAATCTTTCCTTGTTTCTTATACAGATTTCTATGGCAAGCGATTGCTCGAGAATGGTATTTTCGAGCGCGACACCCTAAGAGATTTGTTGGAGGCAATTGAGAGATGTCCGTTTTCTCTGGAACAACCATATCTCGTCCATCGTGATCTCAAGCCAGGAAATCTGGTCAAAGATGATTCCGGCAAGATATGGATTATCGACTGGGAAAACGCCATGCTCGGCGACCCGCTCTACGACATAGCGATCTTTGGCGTTCGTGAAGGCCATGGAGCGCCGTGGCAAAATCTAGTTTGCGGCTACGAAATAGACCCTCCCTCGCCGAAGTACCTTCTCTACGAAGTCGTTTGCCTAATCGGTATCATTGATTTCTATACAGAATACAAGCTCAGATACCTGAAAGGACAGCGACAGCTTTTTCAACTAATCCGCAACCTACAAAACCTTTCGTGAATTCATCTTGCGAAAGGTTTTTGTTTTTGATACGCTTAAATCAACATGATTAGTCAACCAAATGTCGCAGTGAAAATTATTATCAAATGGAAAGACCGGATCCTGATAAGGAGGCATAAAAACGGCGCTTTTGACTTTCCCGGAGGAAGAATGGAATTCGGCGAGACGATTATAGGCGCCTTAAAAAGGGAATTGAGAGAAGAACTTGATTATAATCTCACCAAAGAACCGCAATTTCTCGATGTTTACAACTACGTCTCTAGAAATAAAAAGCGCCATAGCGTCTTTTTAAATTATTTCCTGCGTCTCTCTAAGAAACCGAAAATTGTTGCCAAAGAAAGCGCTAAAAATCTCTGGCTAACCAAAAAAGAATTAATCTCCAGAGAGATTGTCAAGGAAGGAAAGTTTTTGGATGAAATCTTTAGCCGTTAAAAATTCAGTGAGGATTATGGAGGACGGGAGAGATATAAGGCAGTTCGATGTAAAAAGTACTGCCCTTATTTCTGCCTTCGCTTTCCGCCCAGACGCGGCCACGGTGCATCTCAACAAAACGCCGGGCAATATATAATCCCAGGCCGACCCCCTCGGTATAAGCTTTAGTTCCGACCGTTCCTCTCGAAAAACTTTCGAATATTTTGGTTAATTCCTCTTCGTTCATTCCCTCGCCCGTATCTCTTATCAGAATCCGGCATCTAGAATCTAGGATCTGAGCCTCAATCGCAATTCCTCCTTTTTGAGTGTATTTTATGGCGTTATCCACTAAATTTAAAATTGCCTGCCGCATTTTATCCTTGTCTAGCATAATTTTGGGTAGGGGCTCTGTTGGTTTTTCGAATTTTAGATAAAGCTTTTTCTTTTCGGCCGTAATCTTTAAGTCGTCAATCGCTCCCATAATTATTTCTTCTATTGATGACT
>JAUYCZ010000028.1 GCA_030704795.1 bacterium
CAAGGCGCCTACAGACGCTTTACGCCCAATAAATCCGGATAACGCTTGGGGATTCTGTCTTACCGCGGCTGCTGGCACAGAATTTGCATCCCCTTATTCCTCTGGTACCGTCATCCCTCGATTGCTCTCGGGATTCTTCCCAAAGAAAAGAGCTTTACAGCCCGAAGGCCTTCTTCGCTCACGCGGCGTCGCTCGGTCAGGGTTTCCCCCATTGCCGAATATTCTCGACTGCTGCCTCCCGTAGGAGTAGGGCCCATGTCTCAGTGCCCTTGTTGGGGAACAGACTCTCATCCCCCCTACCCGTCATCGCCTTGGTAGGCCGTTACCCTACCAACTAGCTGATAGGACGCAGACTCATCTCGAGGTACCTTGCGGCTTTAAATGAGAATGGCTTTCGCCCCCTCATTACCATCAGGAATTATCTCACCTTTCGGTGAGCTATGCCTGTCCTCGAGGCAGATTATCTACGTGTTACTAACCAATTCGCCACTATCCCGCAAAATGCGGGACCGTATGACTTGCATGCCTTATCCACGCCGCCAGCGTTCATCCTGGACCAGGATCGAATCCTCAGAATAACCCCGCACATTGCGGGGAAAGTAATAGTCGGAGCAACTCTGAAAAACCAATTTGCACTTCGATGTGCTCAGTGCGCTTGCGCTGAGCCACGCCGAAGCGTTGCTCTTAATTTGATTGACTGGTCTATTTTTTGCTGGTTTCTTGTTCGGTTTTCAAGGTTCTGGCCGTTCAGAAACAAAAAACAGGAAGACGATTCCTGAATTTTTCGTCTTTTCTTTAACCTTCAATTTTTAACTGTTTCCCGCACCTTTCATATTCGTATCGCTCCCGAATTTTATTCTGCCTATCCGATACTATCTTATTAGATGCAGATATTTTGTCAAGGCTAGAGCCGATGGGGGGAATCGGACCCTCGTCTACTGTTTACCTGCCCGCCGAACTATTTGAGCCGACTGTCGGATTCGGACCGACAACCTACTGTTTACAAAACAGTTGCTCTACCATTGAGCTAAGTCGGCTTAGGCAGGCGGGCAAAACCACTGCTTTGCCACTAAGCTACATCGGCAAAATTACTGCTCTTTCTTCTTTTCTTCTAGGGCTTCCCAGTATTTATCGTCTTTTTTCTCCGGGGTTTTATTTTCCCGCGATCTTTTTCTTAAAATCTCAAGCCACTGAGCAGTTTTGTTTTCGAGCCTTAGAGCAAAAACTCTAAAGCTTGAGAGAATTTTTTGCAAGAATATCTCCGAGGAAAAATCCTTTAAAAAAGGCAGATTTTTTAATTTTTCTTTCAGCTTTCTGAATAAAATTAGCCAAGCATTTCCTCTTTTTTCAAAAACCGAGGTGGTTTTCGGCATATCGGCCAATAAAGGAACCTTCCTGAAAAAAATGACGAGCATTCCTATTAGACTGCCAACCAAGACGATTTTAGCTATGATTTCGAGGATAAGCATAACTTATTTTATGCTGAATCGGCTAAAGTCTCTGACGACAATATTTTCGCCTAGCTTGGCAATGTGTTCGGTGAGAAGGTCCTTGATCTTTTTCGTTTCGTCCTTGATCCAAAGCTGAGATAAAAGACAGCTTTCCTCTTTGTATTTTTTCAATTTCCCCTCAACGATGTCATTAACGATGGCTGGCGGCTTGCCGCTGGCGGAAAACTGCTCGGAATAAATCTCCCTTTCTTTCTCCAAGGTTTCTTGAGGGATGTTTTCCTCCGAAACAAACCGAGGATTGCTGGCGGCGATTTGGAGACAAAGCTCATGAGCCAACTTCTGGAAGTCCTCGTTTTTGGCAACAAAATCTGACTCGCAGCGAAGCTCCAAGATCACACCCACCTTCTTATTTGGGTGAAGGTAAACATCAACGATGCCTTCTTTGACTTCTCTTTCCACTTTTTTGGCGGCCAGGATTTTACCCCATTTTCTCAGGATCTCTTTGGCTTTTTCCCTGTCGCCCTGGGCTTCTTCCAGGGCCTTAAGGCACTCATTGACCGGGGCCTCGGTCTCTTCGCGCAGCTGTTTTACCTGATTAATGTAAGAACCTGCCTTGCTTCGCTCGGCAGAACCTTGTTTCTCGCGTGGTTCGAAATTAACCATCGGGTTGATCTGCTTTCTTCGGTCGGCTATTTAAGATCGTTTCTTTAATCTTGTCGAGGATATACTTGACCGAATTGACGGCGTCGTCATTGGCCGGGATAGGGTAATCGGCCAGCTTCGGGTCAATATTGGTGTCGGCCAGGCCAATCACCTTAACGCCCTTATGCCGGGCCTCTTTAATGGCCAATAACTCTTTTTTCATGTCACAGATAAAAATGGCCTGAGGCAAGACCTCCATGGTTTTTATCCCGCCAAATCTTTTTTCCAGGCCCTCGACCTCTTTTTCAATTGCCGCCCTTTCCTTCTTGGTGTATTTATCCAGGAGACCTTCCGCCATTTCTTTTTCGAGAGCTTTTAAATGACTGACCCTTTTCTTAATCGTTTCAAAATTGGTGAAGGTGCCGCCCAGCCAGCGCTCTGAAACATAGGGCAGGCCGCACTCCTCGGCCACTTCTTTAACCATCTTTTTAATATGAATCTTGGTACCGACTAAAAGGACGACCCCATTTTCTTTGGTTAGTTCTTGGATGAACTTCAGAGCCTCTTTGAGCTTTTCGCCGGACTTTTCCAAATCAATGATCTGGGTGCCATTTCTGGTGCCAAATAAAAATGGTTTCATCCGAGGGTGTAAGGTTGAGGCGGGGTGGCCAAAATGCATGCCGGCCTCGAGCATGGCCTCGTGATTGATATCTACTTGTAGTTCATGTTTAACCATATCATGAATATATCATCATTTTCTAATCAAGACAAGCGAGGGGGCTGGTTTTTTTGTGGACTTTACTTTTCCGGTTATTCGTATAAAATGAAGGATGACCAAAATTCTTGATATCTTATTCGTCCTCATCTTCTTATTTCTGCTCTTTTATGCTTTAAAAGAGTATATCGCCAGATAAAACCATGAAAAAGGATATCCACCCAACTTATTATCAAAACGCTCAGGTGAAATGCAGCTGCGGCCACGCCTTTGCCGTTGGTTCGACCAAAGAATCAATTGAGATTGAGATTTGTTCCGTTTGTCATCCTTTCTACACGGGCAAAGATAAGATTATTGATCGGGCGGGCCAGGTTCAAAAATTTAAAGAGCGCTTGGCCAAGAAAAAGAAATAAGAAGAATCTTAGCCTCGTTGAAGCGAGGTAAGAAGAATCTTAGCCTCGTTGAAGCGAGGTAATCTCAAGTATCAGCATTGATCAGCCGTTATCGGTATAAATCAGCGGCAAGGCGCTGATTGATGCGGATTTTGTTGATTTATGCAGATGACGCGCGAAGAGGTTGATAAGGAGTACCAAAAACTTCTGACAGAGCTCGCCAATCCCGAGGTCGTTTCCAATTGGGAAAAGTTCGAGAATTTAACCGGAAACAAAAACAGGCTGGAAAAGCTGCTGGAGAAAATTTCCACCTTAGAAGATTTTGAAAAGCAGATCGCTGAGAACGAAACCATTATCAGCGCCGGGGAAGATTTTGATTTAACCACCTTGGCCAAAGAAGAAACGCAGGTCCTCAGAGAAAGGACCAGGACTCTTAAAAACGAATTAGAGAACTTGTTTAGTGAGTCCGCGCCGGTTAAGAAGGGCAAATCCAGCACGGCCGCCATTGTTGAAATTCGCGCCGGCGTCGGCGGAGAAGAAGCGGCTCTTTTTGCCCAGGATCTGTTTAGGATGTATTCTGGCTTTGCCCGGTCCCAGGGCTGGCAGCTGGAAACCCTAGACTCTTCAAGAACCGAGCTGGGCGGGTTAAAGGAAATCATTTTTGAGCTGAAATCCGGAACAACGAGCCAGGAGCGGGATGTTTTTACTAAGATGAAATACGAGGGCGGGGTTCACCGGGTTCAGCGTATTCCCGACACGGAAAAGTCGGGCCGGGTCCATACCTCTACTATCACCGTCGCCGTTCTGTTAAAGCCAAAAGAGATCGGTGATTTAAAGACCAATCCCAACGATCTAAAGATCGATTTCTTCAATGCTTCTGGTCCCGGTGGCCAGAACGTCAACAAAAGAAAGACGGCCGTCAGGATCGTCCATCTTCCTTCGGGAATGACGGTGACCTCGAGAACCGAAAGAAATCAAATGCAGAATAAGGAGAACGCCCTAGCCATCCTGGCCGCCCGGTTGCTGGAGCAAGAAGTCTCTGAAGAAGAACGAAAGGTTTCGGGAACGAGAAGGTCCCAGATCGGCCGGGGAAAGAGAGCCGAGAAAATAAGAACTTACAATTTTCCTCAAGACAGAATCACGGACCATCGAGTTAAAAAAAGTTGGCACAATTTAGAAGGAGTTCTAGAGGGTAAATTAGATTCCATCATCGATGAACTACAAAAAGAGTATCCCGAATACTAATGTTTCGCCCGGTCAGGGAATGATTGAAGCTTTACTGGTTCTCTTTGGGATATTATTTATCTTTGTCATTGTTTTCCCGCAGATCTCCATCAAGATAAAGGAACAGCGGGCAAAAAACCAGGGTTCTCAAGGATCAACCGGTTATTCGAGCCAGGCCGAAAACCGGCCAACAGAAAATCCCCCCTTGTGCGGGGAGATTTTAGTCATTCCTTCGACCACGGGCAAGGCTCCATTTAAGGTAACTCTGATTGGAACCGGGCGTCAGACCAAGTATCCTCTCCTGGGTTTTCAATGGGACTTTACGGGCGACTCAATTTGGGATACCGGCATCACCACCGAGCCTCAAAATTATACCTTCCCATCAGCCGGAGACTATCAAATAAAAATGTTAGTCTTAGACGAAAACAAGAATTCGAGGACCTGTCTGGCCAAGGTCACCGTCACTCCTTAAGATTACTGGCCGTTCTCAATAGCTTTGATGTCTTCTTCAAGGCTTCGGGCGATGCTGATGACCGAGTCGCCGTAGAAGCGATATTGGCTTTTCGTACTGCCGGAGAAATAAATCATGGCCGCTCTCCACTCGTCGTTTTCTTTTTGGGAGCTGGCGCCAAAGTCTTTAAGGTACAAAGCGGCGGCCAAAAAAGCGTCCGGGACATTCCAGGGATCGGCCGCTTTTCCGGTTATTTCTTTTAATTCGTCGCGATAGATCATCCAGGTAGAAGGAATGAACTGGGCCGGACCCATGGCCCCGCCGTAACCCCCGACGCTCGGAATCGGGCAAGAGACGGAAGTGTTGTAAGGGTCGCGGCCGAGTTCTTGCGTGATCTGCAAAAACGGCTGGACGTCTCTTGAAGGCTTCATGATGTTGGCCACCGCGGCGCCGGTAGTAATTCTCACGCCGCTCCCCTTCTTGGGATCTTTCAAGAAACACTGACCCACATTTTTTCCCAGATTTGATTCCTGTTTTATGACAGCGAGAAGAAGAGCCGGCCGGACGCCCGTTGTTTTAGAAACTATTTTAGCTATTTCATAGGCCTGGCCAAAGGTTGGCGCCTGGGGAACGCCGATTAATTCAAAGATTTTTGAGCGGATTTGGGCGGCTTCCTGTTTTGATTCTTCAAGATATTTTTGATAAAGAGTTTCTTTGCCCTTGGTTATTTCCAAAATCTTTTCTTGCTGCTTTTTGTTATCCTCGCCGGCTTGTTTTTGGAGGATTTGCAGCCCGACAATCCTTTGGAGATCTTCTTTTTCTTTATCTAAAGAATCCTTTTCGTCCTCGAGAGATATTTTCAAAGATTTAACGTCCTCTAAAGACTGAACGACTCTGAGATTGAGAGCTTCCAGGTTAGCCAGGTTAGTGAAGAAGTCAGAGAGCTGGCGGCTGCCCAGAAGGATTTCCACGTTTCCCCTTTGGTTTTCTTGATAAAGAGTTCTCAGCGATCCCTTCAACTTGACTCTCGTCTCGTCTAACTGACCGGTCGTTTTCTGGATGGCCCCCTCGGTGTCCTGAATCTGCAGCTTTATATCCTTGATCATCAAATTGCCCCGGCTGATTTCCAGGTTCAGTTTTTTAATCTTGCTTTGCAGGATGGTTATCTGGTTTTGGAGAGTTTTCTTTTCCTTTTGGACGCTATTGATGTCCCCTTCATATTGGGCGATCTTTTCTTCGAGGACCTTGAGTTCTTTTTCGAGAGCCTTTTTTTCTTCCCCTCGGAGGGACTCGGGACTTTCAGCTTCGGGGGTTTGGGCCAGAGAAGCTAAGCCAAAAAACATTAATCCAAAGATTAAGAGAGATAGAGTGATTTTTTGTCGGCGGGAAATCACAGGACTTTAATTTCTTAGAAATTAGGTCAATAACGAATCAGAGATTCGATATATCGAACTTCTAGTTCGCTATTAAAAATTAGATATTTCCTTTGGTTCCTTCTGTTTCTTCCTTTTCCTTCTTTTCTTTCTCAATTACCGTTACTTCTTCCACCTTTTCTTCAACTGGTTTTTCCAGCTCTTCTTCGATCTTTTCCGACTCCATTACCTGGACAATAATCTCTTCCGGGTTTTTAATAATCTTCACTCCCGGAGGAAGCTGAAGATCTTTGATAAGAATTGTTTTTCCCAACTCATCCAGCGTATCAAGGCTAACCACAATTTCGTGCGGCAGGTTTTGAGGCAAAGCTTGAACCTGGACCTCCTGGATGTTTTTGACCAGGGTCCCTCCCAGGCTCTTAACGGCTTTGGCTTCTCCTTCAAAGGCCAAAGGAACCCTCACTTTTATTTCCTTCGTCGAGGACGGCTGATAAAAATCAACATGAGAAAGAGAAAGCGAAAGCGGATCCTTCTGAATATCGTGGACTAAGACCAAGAAAACCACGGGCTTGGCGTTGCCATCCTTTTCCACTTCCAGCTGCAGGAAAGAGCTCCGGCCGGTTTCCTGAAAGACCTTGATAAACTCCTTGGTGTCTATATCGAGATGAAAATTTTCTTTCAGACCGGGACCGTATAAAACGGCCGGTAACCGGTCTTTTTCTCTTAACTTTCGGACATCTTTTCCCAACAGAGAACGAATTCTGGCTTTGAGGATTAACATAGTTTAATTTGTATTATTCAATACGGATGGCTTGCGAAGGACAACAATCCACTGCATTTTGGATACACTCAATTGAGGAAATTGTCAATTTTTTGATCAGCTTGGCTCGACCGTTTGGATCCATTTCAAAGTATTTAGGACAGATGGCGACGCAGCTGCCGCAACCAATGCATTTTTCCCTATCAAGACGTATTTTCACGATCCGAAGACAATTTTTTTAATTTTGTCGGTGATTTCCAAAGGTTGCTCCGCTAGCCAAACATTTCTACCAACGGCCACTCCGATGGCCCCGGCCTCGACGGCGTTTTTGACGTGCTCTAGGAACTCCTTTTCGTCTGCTTTTGGTCCTCCGGCCATCATGACCCTGGTTTTTCCGGCGGCCTTGACCGCTTGGGCAAAACAGGATTCAGAGCCGCAGTATTTTATTTTGACGATGTCGGCTCCAAGCTCCAATCCTACCCGGGCCGCGTAAATGACGTTGTCCGGAGCGGTTTCGTTGGCAATGCTTTTCCCCCGGGGATAGCACCAGGCAACTACCGGCAGATTTATTTTATGAGCCTGCTCGACTATTTTACCGAATTCAGCCATCATTACGGATTCCTGTTCGCTGCCGACATAGATGGTGTAACCGACGGCCTCGGCTCCGAGTCTTAAGGCTTCTTCCACCGAGCAAACCTGCCTCGAGATCGGGTCGCCTGAAACTAATTCTGTTTTGCCATTCAATTTCAAGATCAAAGGAACCGGGTATTTTTCTTTTGAATAATATTTTTCGGCGACCCCCTTTTGGAGGACGACGCCGTTGTATTTGCCTTCCCTCGCAATCTTTAAGATAAAGTCGGGATCAATGGCGGTTGGCCCGACGTCGTCCGGACCCAGCTCCAATCCCTGATCGTAAGCCAGAAAGATCGCTTTCCCATCTCTTGTTATTTTGTCTAAACTGACCATTTCGTCTTTCTAGTCTTAATTTTTAATGACGGTTGGTTTTTTTTCAATAATCCTTGGTTGGCGCCGAAAACCTGGATATTACTGATAGCGTTGGCCATGCCTAGTTGCATTGCTTTTTCAATTCTTTTTGTCTGGATAAGGCCGGCCACAAAGCCCGAGCCAAAAGAGTCGCCCGCCCCCGTCGTATCAATGACTTTAACTAAAGGGGCGGGTATATTGTAGATAAACTTTCCGTCGCAGGCCAGAGCTCCTTTTTTCCCTCGAGTGACGACAACACAATGTTTAAGCTCGGAGCTTAAACAGTTTGGAGAGAGTTTTTGGAAGATTGCTTTTTCCTTGAAAGGTTTGACGCCGGTCAGAAACGAAGCCTCGTCGTCATTGAGAATCAAGACGTCAACGTCCCTGATAATTTCCTTGATGTTCGGCAAAGAGAGCTGATCAAGGCTTGGATTGAGAGCGGTTTTGATTTTGTTTTCTTTGGCAAAGTCGACCAGTGCCACGGTTAATTTAGCCGCTTTTCCCCAGAGTGGAGCGAGATAAAACCATTTTGTTTCTTTAAGCTTTGACCAATCAATATCTTGTTTTCCGAGAGATCGGGAGATGCCGTGATGAAGAATGATTGTTCTTTCGTTCTGGGCGTGGAAGATTAGGCCGAGATCGGTTGACTTGCCCTTTTTGACTTTGAGCAGTTCAGTGTCCACTCCCAATCCAGCCAGCTCTTTAATAATTTCCGTGCCCGCGGGATCTTCTCCGACCACGCCGCAAAAAGCCGTTTTTAATCCTTGGCGGGCGAAAGTGGAAGCCGTATTGATTCCTCCGCCGCCGCTGAAGAAACGGACATTTTCAATTTCGATTTTTTCTCCCAGGGGAAAGCAAAAATCTTTCCCTCTTTTTAATTTTTCGGCTCCCAAAAAGATGTCTTTGGTGGCCGAGCCCAGAGTAATAACGTCAAACATGATTTGATTTTAATTTGTTTTCTGTCCGGGCGACAGTCAAAATTGTTTTAATGGCGCTTTCGGGGTTGACCGAAATCGATTCAATCCCCTCTTTTATTAAAAACTCAACAAAATCAGGAAAGTTGCTGGGCGCTTCGCCGCAGATACCAACGTACTTGTTTTCTTTCTGGCAGGCCTGAATTATTTCCGAAATCATTTGTTTGACCGCTTCGTTTCTTTCATCGCCGATTGCCGCTAAATTGGCATTATCCCGATCCAGTCCCAAAACCAACTGAGTTAAGTCGTTAGAGCCGATGCTCATTCCGTCAAAAATCTTGAGGAACTGATCGGCCAAGATAACATTGGAAGGAATCTCGGCCATCACATAGACCTGAAGGTCTTCCGCCGATAGGCCGAATTTTTCCATTAGTTCTAAGACTTTTTTCCCTTCTTGTGGCGTCCGGCAAAACGGTACCATTATTTCAATGTTTTTCAGGCCAAACTCGTCTCTCGCCTTTCTTATAGCCTGGCACTCCATTTTAAAAGCGGGCTGGAATTTCTGGTCATAATACCGGGAGGCGCCTCTCAAGCCGAGCATCGGGTTTTCCTCTTTCGGCTCAAACAGCTCGCCGCCAATCAATTTGGCGTATTCATTAGATTTAAAATCAGAAAGCCGGATAATGACGGGCCGGGGCCAAAAACCGGCGGCAATCTGGGAGATGCCTTCGGCTAATTCATCCACAAAGTACTGCTTCTTGTCTTTATAACCAACCGTTAAGTCATCAATTTTTTTAATCACCGCTTGGAACTTGGAACTTGGAACTTTGAGCTCTCTGTAATAATAGAGAGCGAGTGGATGTATCTTTATCTTCTCGGCAATAATAAACTCCAACCGGGCCAGGCCCACACCCGAGACCGGCAGAAAAGAAGATTTAAAAGCGATTTGGGGATTCCCCAGATTGACCATGATCTTGGTCTGGGTTTGGGGTATTTGTTTTAAATTGTGCCTTTTGACCTCAAAGGAGAGATTACCTCGGAAAACTTGACCCTGGCCCGAAGCGCAATCAACCGTAACCATCTGGCCGGTTTTCAGAACTTTGGTGGCGATTCGGGTTCCGACGATCGCCGGGATGCCCAGCTCTCTCGCTATTATGGCGCTGTGACAAGTGCGACCCCCTTCGTCGGTGATAATGGCCGAAGCGATCCTCATCAAAGGCACCCAGTCGGGATCCGTCATTTTAGTGACCAAAACCTGGCCTTTTTGGAATTGAGAAAATTCTTTGGTCTGGGAGATGATTTTAACCCGGCCCGAGCCAATCTTTTCTCCAACGGCCAGGCCCTTGAAGATTGGCTTGTCCTGGCTGAGGAGCCGGTACTCTTCTAAGAAAAGCTGTTTTTCTTTGAGGGAATGAACGGTTTCCGGCCGGGCCTGGACAATGAAAAGCTGGTTGGTCTTACCATCTTTGGCCCATTCGATATCCATGGCTAGGCCGTAATGTTTTTCAATTAAGACAGCCCATTTAGCCAGCGTCAGAATTTCTTCTTCATTCAAAGAAAATCTGGCCTGATCTAAAAGAGAAACGCCAGCCTCTTTTAAGCCGCCATTTTTACCGTAAACGTATTTCTTTGTTTTCCGGCCAATGTTTTTAATAATAACGGGTCGATAGGGCTCTTTAAGGGTTGGTTTGAAAACATAGAATTCGTCCGGCGTAATTTTTCCTTTAACGATCATTTCCCCCACGCCATAGATGGAGTTGATCAGAACGACGTTGGAAAAACCGCTTTCGGTGTCGAGGGTAAAAATGACGCCCGAAGAAGCGAGGTCTGACCTCACCATTTTTTGAACGCCCACCGAAAGAGCGAATTTCAATTGAGGAATTTTATTCTCTTGGCGGTAAGCAATGGCCCGGTCGGTAAAAGTTGAAACCAAGCTTTCCCTAATGGCCCAAAACAATTTTTTTTCGCCTTGAACATTGAGGAAAGTTTCAAACTGCCCGGCGAAAGAAGTCGTGGGCGAGTCTTCGGCGACGCCCGAAGTTCTCACCGCCACTTCAATATTGTCTTGACCGTATTTTGCCGCTAATTTCTTGTAGAATTTGCCCACCCCGGCCTTTAAATCTTGGGGAATTTCGCTTCGGAGAATGAGTTGGCGGCAAGCCTGGCCGGTCTTTTGTAAACTCGTCAAGCTTTGAGGGTTAAAATTCTTAAAGATCTTCTCTAATTTTTTTTGCAGGCCATTGGCTTCTATAAAATACCAATAAGCCTGGCTGGTCAGAGCAAAACCGTCGGGCACATGGATTCCTTCTCGGGCTAATTTGGAAAGCATCTCGCCCAGGGAGGCGTTTTTTCCGCCGACCAAAGACACATCTCCTTTAGAAATCTCGTTAAACCAGAGGATATGTTTTTGAGATTTTGTCTTCATGGAGTCGTCATCTTCTTTATCTTTTCGACGATTTCAGGGTTAGATAGAGTGGAAAGGTCGCCCAATTCCTCGCCGGTAAAGAGCCTTTTCAGGATCCGGCGCATGATCTTGCCCGAACGGGTTTTGGGCAGGTCTTCGACCAGATAAATCTCTTTGGGCAGGGCGATGGGGCCGATCTCTTTTTTGATCTGGCCGATAATCTCTGGCTTGATTTTTTCTTCTGGCTGGGTTTTTTTAAGAACAATAAAGATAACCGGTACTTCTCCCTTTATCTTATCAGGAATTCCGACCACCGCACATTCAGAAACAGAGGAATGCTTGTTGACGGCATTTTCCAGCTCGCCCGTGGAAAGGCGATGTCCGGCGACCTTGATGACGTCATCGACCCGGCCGATGATGCGGATCAAGTCTTGTTTGTCTCGGAGGGCGCCGTCGGAAGTAAAGTAGATTTTCGACCCATATTGGCTCCAGTATGTTTCCCGGTATTTTTTCGGATTCTTGTAGATACCGCGGAAGAGGCCGGGACTGAAAGGGGGCAAAATAACCAGATTCCCTTTTTTATTAACCGGGCAGGACCTCCCTCGGTCGTCGAGAATATCGGTCTTAATGCCCGGAAAGGGTAGCCCAGTATAACTGGGCCGGAACGGACCGAGGCCGGGTAAAGAAGTAATTAAAATGCCGCCCGTTTCCGTTTGCCACCAAGTATCAACAATGGGACATTTACTTTTACCCACGTTTTGGAAATACCAGAGCCAGGCCGTTTCATCAATAGGTTCGCCGACCGATCCCAGGAGCCGCAAGCTAGAGAGGTCGTGTTTTTTAACGAAATCCTCTCCGTATTTGGCAAACATGCGGATGGCGGTGGGAGCGGTGTAAAGAATGGTGACTCGGTATTTTTCAATGATTTGGCACCAGCGACTAGGCGTGGGCCAGTCCGGCGCGCCTTCAAACATCAGGCTGGTGATGCCATTCAATAAAGGCGAATAGACGCCATAGGTGTGGCCCGTCACCCAGCCCACGTCGGCCGTGCACCAAAAAACATCATTGGGTTGAAAGTCAAAAATCCATTTACCGGTGGCTTGGGTCTGAACAGCGTAGCCGCCGCAGGTATGCAAAACGCCTTTGGGTTTTCCGGTCGAGCCGCTCGTATAGAGAATAAAAAACGGGTCCTCGGAATCCATTATTTGGGCCGGGCAACTTTTAGTCTGGTTTTTGACGAGACTTTCGTACCAAATATCTGTTTTCTTGTTCCAGGGAATTTCGTTGTTAGCTCTTTTAACAATAATAATTTTTTTAACCTTGGTTTTCTTAACGCCTTCGTCGGCATTAGTCTTTAAATCAATCACTTGGCCTCTCCTAAAATAGCCGTCAGCGGTAATCAAAATCTTGGCGCCGGTATCTTCCAACCGGGCCTTTAAAGCTTGGGGAGAAAAAGCGGAAAAGACAACGCAATGAATAGCACCGATTCGGGCGCAGGCCAGCATGGCAATCACGACTTCCGGGATCATGGGTAAATAAATGCCCACTCGATCCCCTTTTTTCACTCCGAGTTTCTTTAAGGCGTTGGCAAAGCGACAAACGGCGGAGAACAGTTCTCCGTAAGTTATTTTTCGCGATTTTTCTTTCCCTCGGGGGTACTCGGGACTTTCAGTAAGCGGTTCCGGTTCCCAAATTAACGCCACTTTGTTCTTGAGAGCAACCAGGTTGCTCTCAAAGATGGTTTCGGTGATGTTGAGTTTACCGCCCAAAAACCATTTAAAGTATGGCGGTTTGTGGACGAAGGTTTTTTGCCACTTCTTTCGCCAAAGAATTCCCTTGTTGGCCAAATCTTCCCAAAACTTAATCGGGTTTTCTGCGGCTTTATCATAGAGTTGAGCCGCTTTCTGAAATTCTTTGGTGGGATAGTAAAGATTACCTTTTCTGATCATTCTACCTAGATTATATCTTACTTGTTCAGATTTAAAAACCCTCGCGATGTCGCGGAGGATAGCTTCACGTTCCTAGAGTTTCTTACCGATGTATTCTATTAATTCTGCCAGGCGGCAAGAGTAGGCCCATTCGTTGTCGTACCAGGCGAGAACTTTAACCAAATTTTGATCTTTGACCTTGGGCAGGTTCAAAACTTCGGTCAGGGGCAAATCAACAATGGCCGAAAAAGACTGGCCGACAATGTCGCTGGAAACCAAATTTTCTTCCGAGACGGCCAAAATTCCTTTTAAATCATTGGCCGCCGCTTTTTTAAAAGCATCATTGACTTCGGCTACCGAAGTTTCTTTTTCAGTCTGGGCGACCACCTCTAAGATTGATCCGCAGATGACCGGCACCCGGAAAGCTGAACCGGAGATCTTTCCTTCGAGTTCGGGCAGAACGCGGACGACCGCTTCGGAGGCGCCGGTGCCCGCCGGAATGATGTTGTTAAATGCCGCTCTCCCCTCTCGGACATCGGGTTTCGGACCATCAACTAAGTTCTGGGTGGCGGTGACGGCATGAATGGTCATGAGCTGGGCTTTTTCTACGTCAAAGCTTTGATTCAGGACTTTTAGCACCGGGGCGGCGGCATTAGTAGTGCAGGAGCAATTGGCAATAATGTTATGAGCTTTCGGGTCGTAAGAATTTTCATTAACGCCTAAAACCACGGATAAATCCGCGTCTTTGGAGTTGGCGGAGATAATCACTTTTTTGGCCCCGGCTTCCAAATGTTTTCTGGCCTCATCTCTTTTCGTGAAGCGGCCGGTTGATTCAATGACGATATCTATCCCTAATTTTTCCCAGGGCAAAGCCAAAATGTTTTGTTCGGCAAAGACGAGAATGGATTTACCATCCACCATAATTTTCCCTGTCGAGCCCTGATCTCCTCTGCCCAGTGAAACTTCTTTGTCCCAGGTTCCGTAGACCGAATCATGCTTTAAAAGATAGGCTAAAGTTTGGCCATCGGTCAGGTCGTTAATGGCCACCACCTCCAAACCCGGGTGATTCTCGAGAATCCGCCTTAAGGTTAGTCTACCGATTCGGCCAAAGCCGTTGATGGCTACCTTGATCATGCTTTTTACTTTATTCCCAAAAGACCGGAGATTTTCTCTCTGTCAAACCCCACCACGACTTGCCCGTCAATGTCGACGACCGGCACGCCATATTGACTGGTTTTCTGAACCATTTCTTCCAAAGCCTTTTCGTCTTGGGAGACGTCGATGTCTTCAAAGACAAAGCCCTTTTCTTTCAAGAATTCTTTTAAGGTGACGCAATAAGGACAGCTCGGGGTTGAATAAATCTTAATCATTTTCACTATTGCTTTAATTTTTCTTCAATAATTTTCTGGAATTCGGAAAATGGATAAGCGCCCTCGATTAAAGTGCCGTTGACAACAAAAGCCGGCGTGCTGTTAATGCCCAGCTTTTGGGCCTCGGCGAGATCTTCTTTTACCTCTTGTTCGTATTTTCTTGAATCAAGGCAATCATCGAATTTCTGGCTGTCCAATCCGAGCTCTTTAGCCGAGAGTTTCAAATCGTCTTTGCCTAATTTCTGCTGGTCTTGGAATAATTTGTCTTTGTATTCCCAGAATTTATTTTGCTCAAAGGCGCATTCACCGGCTTCGGCGGCCATTTGAGCGTATTTATGGTAAGGGGGGCTGTCGGCCGGCAGTGGCAGATTTTTGAAAACTAATTTGACTTTACCCGTATCAATGTATTGTTTCTTGATTTCCGGAAAAGTGCTAAGCGCGTGTCTTTGACAGAAAGGGCATTGAAAATCGGAAAATTCGATCATCAACAATTTGGCTTCAGGTTCTCCCAAAACCGGGTCTTGGCTGACGTCTATTTTTTCTGTCACTTTTTTAAGTTGGTCGGTTCCCGGCGGTAGATTCGCTTGGTCCGGCGAGGGCGTCAGGCTGACCGGGCCGCTTTTTTGACTGATTATAAAAATGGCGCCGGCAATGATCAATCCGGCCACGACGATCGAGATTGGAACCAGATACGATTCTGACTTTAAATTCATGATATTGATTTCGAGTTCATACTATATTCCACAGCCGCCACCAGAGGGGCTGCCGGCGCCTCCTCCAGCGCTCGGCGCCGAATTATCGCCTTGGCCTTGGACCGGATTACGGTTTAGCTCGACGCTCATGTCAAAACCTTCGGGAAAGAAAAATTTACCGTCCTTGGTAACATAGGATTCGGCGTCACGGCCAGCAACTTTCATATCGAGCTTATAGACGCTTCCCACATCAGAGATCTTAACTATGGTGGCCGTGACACCCGGTTGGACCAAATTTTTATTGATGTAGTCGATGGCTTTCTCGGCTAATTTCTGTGACGAAGACCCGACGGTGATGGTCGGCAGGGAGAGGCGGCCATTTTTGATCTGGCCGGTCAAAAGGATAACGCCGGCGACGACGAGAGCGAAAACGATAATGAGGTACGGATTAAGTTTTACTTTCATGCGTGAATTAATTAATTATTTATCTCTCTAGAGGCGATCTTTAAAACCAGAGGAAGGATTTTCAAGTTTTGTATTTCACCAAGGTTTCCTTTCCGACAGTCTCTTTCGGTGAACTTCTGGTTTGGCTTTCCCTTTTGGGCAGGATAAATCAAAATGGGGATCGGCAACGCAACGTGTGATTTTTGCCGGGAAGAAGTGGCGTGATCTGAAGTGACGACCAAAAGAGTGCTCTCTAAATTTTCGAGGATTGGCAGTTGTTTGTCAATAGTTTCAATGAATTCCTTTTTCCCTTTGGCCTGTCCGTCTTCGGCCAAGAGGTCGGCTCCTTTGATGTGGCAGAAGATAAAGTCGTATTTTTTCAAGGCTCTTTTGACGGCCAGGAATTTGTTTTTAATATAGACGGAGGAGAGCGGGTCTCCTCCGCTTTCTTTGACGAGAGTCATGCCTAGGAATTTGGCGATCCCTTTGTAGAGGGCGCCATTGGAGACACAGGCGGCTTTCAGCCCCCACCTTTTCTGGAAAGACGGAACTTTCTTTAGTTTACCCACGCTTCGGATCAGGATGAAATTGGCCGGCGGTTTCCCTTCCCTAATTCTCTTTTGATTGAGGGGGTGTCGCTTCAGAATCAACCGGCTTTGCTCTAAAAACTGGTTTAAGATTCGGGTCGTGAATTGCGCTTTCCTTTCTTTTTTCAACGGCCGGGCCTCTTTTTTGATTCGGATCTTTTTGTCGTCGGTGTCGGAAACTTGAGTGGAAATGTTTTTACCCCTCAAGACAACGACCAGCCGGTGTCCGTAGACCGCTTTGACGATGAATTCAACGCCGTCAATTTTTATTCCTCGCAACGAGTTGACTAGTTTGGCGGCGTCTGCGGTTTTGATTCGGCCGGCCCGACGGTCGAGAATCTTATTCCGGTCGTCAATCGTGGCTAGGTTGCCCCGGAGAGCGACGTCTTCCGGCAGAAGATTAAATCCGATTCCCAAGGCTTCGAACACTCCTCTACCCGCCGAAGCCTTGGCGAAGGCGGGCCGGCCCGATAAAATTTTTCTCGGATCATAACCAAAAAGCGCCAGGTGTACTTCTTCCGAGTCGGGTAATTTGCCTAAAAACAAGGGTTTAAAAAAACCGCACCAACCATTTTGGGCGAGATAATCCAGGTTCCGGCGATTGGCAGCCTCCAGTGGCGTTCGATTTCCCAGTTCAGGAACGATTTCATCGGGCAGACCATCAATGACGATAAAGATGATTTTTTTCATCTAATTCTCCAGGCATCTCTTGATCTCTCTGATTAATCCCAAAGGAGTAAAATCGGTCTTTAATAAATAGTCTTTCGCTCCTAGTTCAAAGGCTTTTTCGATGGTTTCGGGGTCGTCATAATTCGAGAGGACGAGAAAGGGAATGTTCCTCTTCTGTTCTTTTATCTTTTCAATCAAAGATAGGCCATTTTTATCGAGAAGCAGGATGTCCAGAATGATTAAATCAGGGCTTCTGGTTTCGATTTCCTTGAGGGCGTTTTCTATATTAGGAGCCGAAACAACCTGAAAGCCCGCTTCTTTAAAACTGTCTTTATACATCTCGGCGAGCAATGGCTCATCCTCGACGATTAAGAGACGGGGCATATGTTTACGCTAAGAGATTGTGAGCATTATTTTACCTCGCCCTAGCGAGGCTAAGGTTCCCTTACCTCGCCCTAGCGAGGCTAAGTTCTCTTATTATACTGGTCTCAAGAGAGGTTTACAAGCCGTTTGTGGGACAAAACGATCTTATCTGGCTTTGTCATGACATCTATTGACAAATAAGGAAATATATGTTATCATCGAGATATCAATAGAGAATGATTGTTCTTTTAAAAACGAAATAAGGAAAAGCTTCTATTGACTGAGATCATGCCGTGAGGGGTTTTAAGACCTTTGACGGGATGATCTCAGCTTGGGTTGCCTTCGTGGGTGACCTAAAACAGAAGCTGGGGTCTAAAGATTCTACAGACACTAAGGAGGTCTGACATGTACACTGCAGAGATTTCTCGGAAGGAACCGACCCTGTTCGTCTTCGCCGTTGACGGATCGGGGTCTACCAGCCGGACGCTGGCAAACAGCCAGGAAAGCATCGCGCAACGCATCGCGCTCGCCCTGAACCGCCTGATCTTTGAACTGGTCGTGCGCTCGACCAAAGGCGAGGACGAGGTGCGCGATTACTACGAAATCGCCGCCCTGGTCTACAACGGTAATGGCGTTCAGTCCGGTTGGGTAGGCGCCCTAGCCGGCAAAGAGATCGCCAAGATCTCGGATCTCGCGAAGAGTCCTGCTCGCCTGGAAGAGCGCAAACGCAAGGTGGATGATGGTGCCGGTGGACTGATCGAAGTCTCCACCAAGGTGCCAGTCTGGTTTGAGGCGAGCCCCAGCGGAACGACGCCGATGTGCGAAGCCTTCGCGCGAGCCAAGGCTCTGATGCAAAGCTGGATCGCGGCTCACCCCAATGCCTATCCGCCCGCTCTCTTCAACGTCAGCGACGGAGGCAGCACCGACGGCGATCCGACCGCGTTGGCAAGAGAATTGCAGGCGCTTACCACCAGTGACGGTAGCGTCCTTGTCTACAACCTGAACGTCAGCCCGACCGCCACTGGTGAAGTCCTCTACCCCGCCGATGACAACAATCTTGATGCTGATGGTCGGACGCTCTTCGCCATGTCCAGCGAAATGCCGCCGCACATCGCCGCCGCCCTCACCGAGAACGGCACCGTCATCAAGACTGGCGCGCGCTGCTGCACCATCAACGCAGATATGGTGCAAATCGTGCAGGCGCTGAACATCGGCACGCGCCCCGCCTCCCTGGAAAGTTAGTAGCCGAATCTGCGACCCCAAACTAAAGTCCCTGGTCACCAAGATCAGGGACTTTATCATTTATGCGCCCGTACTTCATCTTGACATAGTAAAATGTTTATGCTATAATAAGATCATCAATAAAGAGCGAGAAAAGCGTAGAGATCAATCTGTATATTTTTCTAGCTCTTTGTTAATCGTAAATCTGTATTCACACTCAATTCGGCATAAGGAGGCTGCAATGAGACTCGTGGTTCACGTGTTTTCCGCCCAAAAGGACGGAAACCAACCAGAGCAGTACGAAGATGCGTGGGCTCGCGGTTCGCACGGCGAGATGGCAATGAGCGACGGTGCAACCGAAGGCTATAACGCCGCTCGATTCGCTCGAGCTATCGTCAAGGCATTCGTGGAAGCGCCGCCGCAGAGTACGCCTGGGGCAGTAGCGGCATGGCTCAAGGGTCCGATCCAGACCTGGCATAAAGGGATTGATTGGGCAAACCTTCCTTGGAACGCGCAAGCCAAAGCCGAACGCGGCTCAATGGCAACGCTTCTGGGAATCATCTTCCAGGATTGGAAGTGGAATGCCCTGGCCATTGGCGATATCTGTCTTTTCCACACGCGCCAATACGCCATGCTTCAAACCTTTCCCTTGACCCGACCCGAAGAGTTCGGCTACACCCCGTCTCTGCTTTACACCAAGGCAGAGCGCAACGCCAAGAGCCTGGCCAACCTAAAGGTTATTTCCGGGCAATGCCAACTCGGTGACATGTTCCTCGTCATCAGCGATGCCCTCGCTGCCTGGCTCATGAACATCGTCGCTTCGGGTGATCCGAAGAAGGCTCAGAGATTTCTGGAAATGCTGGCGGGCTTGAACCAGAAGCGGTTTCACCGCCTAATCAAGTCCTTGCTGGCAGCCGGGCTTCTCAAGAACGACGACGTGACCCTGGCTCGAATCTTCGTAGTGTGAAGGCAAAACCCCCGGTCCAATGGATTGGGGGTTCGTCTTTTTATCCGCCGCTCCTTAGTATTGACGAAATTAAACATTTATGCTATAATAGTCGTATCGAAGAGTGAGAAAAGGATAGGGTTTTGTCCGTATCTTTTTCTGGCTCTTTGGCAAAATAATAATCTGTATCGACACATTCCGATAAGGAGGATGATATGTCTGGTTGGCCTTCGGCCGTCGAGTACGTTTCCGCGGTCCAGAACCCCCCGATCTGCTTCGACGACTCAGACCTGAAAGGTGGGCAGCCCAAGCTCACTTCCCTCGGTCTGCCGGTGTGTGCCTCGGGCAATTTCGCCACCGTCTTCCGCATGGAGAACGGTGCCGCGACTTTTGCTGCGCGGTGCTTCACCCGGCCCGTCGTCGCAGACCAACAACAACGATACGCCGAGATCAGCAAGTATTTCTCGGGCGTGTCCCTCGGCGCCTTGGTGGCGTTCGAGTACCTCATCAAGGGGATCCAGATCGCTGGACAATGGTATCCCCTCCTCAAGATGCAATGGGTAAAAGGCAAGCGTCTCGACACCGAAGTCGAAAGTCGAGTCGGCAATCCCAAAGGACTTGAAGACTTGGCAACGGAGTGGCGCAGCTTGATGAAAGATCTGCGCGCCAATCACATCAGCCACTGCGACCTGTCGCATGGCAACGTGATGTACAACGGCGGTTATCTGTTGATAGATTATGATGGAAGTTGGGTGTCTGCTTTAGCCGGAACAAACTCTGGCGAGAATGGTCATCCTAACTTTCAACATCCGGAAAGGGTCAGCGCGGGCTATTACGAGGAGAACACCGATTCCTTTGCCGCGTTGGTAATCTATCTGTCGCTGTTGGCACTGAGGTCCGACTCGTCCCTGTGGCCGACGTACAGCAACGGCGACAATCTGATCTTTACCGCCGCCGACTTCAAGGCCCCAGGAACGACGCCGATCTGGGCGCGTCTGAAAGTGAGCCCGGATGCCGAGGTTGTTCGGTTAACCGAAGAGCTGCAAAAGTTCTGCGGTTGGCCGGTAAGTTCCGTCCCGGATCTCGAGACGATCCTGACTCAACAACCTTATCCGCAGCCGGCAACGCCGTACACTCCGAGTACGCCTCGTCCCCGGGCCGCTCCGCCTCCTCGCCCCAGAACTCCTACAATGCCGATACCCGTGGCTCCAGCACCACGGCCGGTCACCACGCCATTGCCGCCGCCACTCCGGCCGGCGATGGCTCAACTCGCGACCTGTCCCAATTGCGGTACAGCCAGTCGGGCGGGCAGCAAGTTCTGCGCCAAATGCGGTTACTCCGTTGTGACAACAACGTGTCCGCATTGCGCTCAGACGACCGCTGTCCGCACCTTCTGTGCCCATTGTGGTCAGAGGTTGTGAGAGAAAACCCCCGATTCGTCGCCAGATGGACCGGGGGTTTGATTTTTAGAGTGGGCCATTTGATATTGACAAAATAAAAAATGTATGCTATAATTTTGGCATTAGGAAGAGTAAGAAAAGGAGAGAATGTTTCTCTATTTTTCTGGCTCTTTCTCAACTCAATACTCAATCGGAATCGAAACCAGAATATTCAAGAAAGGATGGTGGACCATGAACTGCCCGAACTGCAACGCCCCAGTTTTACCCACAGACCAATTCTGCACGGCCTGTGCCCAAACCCTTCAGCCGCAACCTCCCCCGCAACCCCAACCCCAAGCACAGCCACAACCTCAGGCGCAACCCCAACCGCAACAACGCCGTTTCGTCTTCGGCAATCTGACTCTCGTTGCCATCTTCGGCGGCCTGATCGGATTGTGCATTCTGATCTCGGTCGTTCTGTTCCTTCTCGTGGGACAGAGCGGAACGAGTACGGCATCTCCGGCGCCGGTTGGGCCCTCGCCTACGCCCCGGATCGTTGTTCTGCCTCCGGCTGGCGCTACCCTGGCTCCAACGGCAGTCGCGCCCCTGGCGCCTTCGCCAGCAATCTCGGGCGATCACCCGATCATCATGACTGGCGGGGCGAGCAACCCGGTCGGACAGATGCGGTACACGACCGCTCTGCCCAACAGCGTCTGTTCGGGAGGCTGCGGGACGTTCGCAGGCACCGTTGTGCTCCGGCAAGTCCGGGTCACGGGCGCCAACGAATTCGTCGTTGATGTGGAAATCACTATCACCGACGTTAGCGGCGACCCATGGCTCTTCAACAACGGGCAAGGCGACATCGTCTTTGAGGTAGCGGGGACCAAGTTCACCCCGACGGGAAACCGGAATCTGCCCACGCAGGTCACGGCCAAAGGAACTTTCAGTGGCTATCTGACCTTCGCGGGTCGAATACCGTTGGGTTCTGGGTCGTATCCTGTGAAATTGAGCATTCCGTCGCGACTTTCCCAGCCATTAGAAGGATGGCTAAAATAGTCGCAAAAATAAAAGGGCGCGTTCGAAGTACGAACGCGCTCTTATATTTTCTATTGAACCGGTAGGTTCGGCGGTGGCTTAGGTTCGGACAATTCCGGCTCTTTCAATTCTTCGGCGATCTCGGCCATTCTTTGGCGAAAAGGATTCGGGGTTTCAGGAACCGGCGGAGGCGCTGGCGGCATTATTGGTCTGAATGGAGGGGGCATTAAAGGCCTGGGCACGGGTGGCATGGGTGGCGGCGGGACGATAACTGGCTGAGGTAAAACTGGAGACGCTTGAGCCGGTTCTGGCGCGACCGACGCTGGCGCGGGCGGAGCAATGGGTTTTTGCGGCTCGGGCGGTGTCGTCACGGGCAGCGACGGCTTGATAAGGGGTTTCTTGTCTTTTCGTGAGCGTTGATAGAAAAAAATGCCGAGCGAAACTCCCAAAAGAATTAAGAAAAAAAGTGTCATGGTTAAGTTTTTAGCTATTGTTCATTTTCCCTTTTAGATTCGGGCTTGTCAATAAAAGCGGCAGCTGGTAGATGTCGCCGGCACCCATCACTACGAGGACTTCTTCACTCCGGAGATTTTTTTTGAGGTATGGCGCTGTTTCTTTGAGCGTGGGGATATACAATGTCTTTATATCTTGTATCTTGTATTTTGTATTTTGTATTTTTGAGATGGCTAAGGCCAGTTTTTTGGAGCTGACTTTCTTTTTGATGGTTGGACTTTCGCGGCCGGCAACGCTATAGATATCAATCAGAATTAATTTGTCGATTGGCGCTTGACTCAAGACTCTGACAAAGTCTTTGAAGAGGTGGTAAGTTCTCTGATATTGATGGGGCTGGAAAACGCAGCTAATCTTTTTTCGGGGATATTTTTCCCGAACGGCTTTGAGCGTCACCTCAATTTCGGTCGGATGATGAGCGTAATCACTAACAATTATTATCTTCCGCGTTGTTCCGCGTAGTTCAGCGGTCGTGATTTCGAATCGGCGCCAGGCGCCGCGATATTCTCCCAAAGCCCTAAAGCTGATTTTGTCAGGAATTTTTAAGATTCTGGCCGTGGCCAGCGCCGCCAAAGCATCTGCCAAAATGTGTTCCCCGGGAATTTTGAGAATCTTTTTTAGTTTTTTGGAGTCGCGCGATTTTGATAATTGAAAATTTATAATTGAAAATTGATTGGAAATTGCCCCTCGGTCCTGAGCTCGGGGTCGAAGGAGTAATTGAAAATTGGAAATTAACTTCCGGGTATTTTCATCGTTTTTATTGATAACTAAATACCCTTTTTTCGGCAAATGTCTAATAAATTTCTTGAAGACTTTGATGATGTTGCTAAGGTTTTTAAAGTAGTCCAGGTGATCTCTGTCGATCGTGGTCAAAACAATTATCTGGGGCCAATAATTCAAAAAAGAACTTTTGTATTCATCCGCCTCAATGACCAGGTACTGGGATTTTCCCGGCCGATAGTTGCTGTCACCGAATTCTTTGAGCTTGGTGCCGACAATGACGGTTGGATCCAGCCCCGCCTTAATCAAAATCAAAGAAATTATGGCGGTAGTCGTGCCCTTGCCGTGGGTGCCGCAGACGGCAATGGTGAAATAGTTCTTAGTCAGCTTACCCAAGGCCTGAGGATAACTTTGGCATTTAATCTTTAATTGTTTTGCCCTTTTTAATTCCGCGTTCTGGTTTTGAATGGCCGGGCTGTAAATCACCAAATCTGGCCTCTTTGCCCTATCTTTTGCTTTGAGGTTTGGGTTGACCACTCTTTTGTCATTGGGCCCGAAGAAAATCTTGGCACCGGCCTTTTCCAGTCCCCGGCTGATTTCCGAAGGCTCCAAATCCGAGCCCGTCACCTGATGATTTTGAGACAAATAATGTCGGGCGAGAGCCGAAACGCCAATACCGTTGATACCGATAAAATGGAGGCGCATAAATTAAGTTGAAAGCGGGATGCTTTCTAAAACATGGTATTCTGGACCCTCTTTTTTTAATTCGCTTTCCATGACTTCGATTGACTCAACCAAGAAAGTAAAAGAGATTTCTTTGTCAATCTCGGGAATTTCCTCCGGTTCTAATTGATGCCATTGCCACTGTTTGATTCGGGCTAAGGTGATATGGGGACTAAAGCCATGAGTTTCTTGGTCGGGATCTTCTTTTACATTCTCAAAAAGGGAGCTTTCTAGGTCCTGTTGCAATCGAGTTAGTTCTTTTGAGGCCCGGCCTTCGACCCAGATCAGGCGGGGCGGTTTTTTCTTGGGGGGGCCAAAAACAATTCTCTTTAAACTCAAAGAGAAAGGGGTGTGTCGGCGGCCGACTCCTTTGACGAGGTCGCAGACATCGAGCAGTTCATCGTCGTTGACATAACCCAAGAATAAAAGCGTCAGGTGCAGATTTTCCTTTTTGGTCCAGCGGAGGGGTAAGTCGGGATAGTTGTCCCGAAAAGAATAAAGCTCTTTCCTGATCTTTTCGGGCACATTGATGGCGATAAAGATTCGTCGAGGCATTTCAAAATCATACCATAAAGTGATATATTACGGGTATATGAAAAAAACTAAGAAAGAGAAGGCAAAAAAGAATCTCCAGGAGGAAACAGAAATTCAGCAGGTGGTTAACCACTATTTCTATACCAAGGGTTTGGTTTTGGACGAGATCAAAAAAAATGCCAGGAAAAGAAAGATTATCTATTCCCGCTTTACCCGGCCGGCCAAGCAACTTTTGGTCTTAGCCGGTTCCGTCGAGAAGGCTAAAAGCGCCATCACCCGAGTGGCCGAATGGGCCAAGTCCCGGAACTTAGACTATGCCATTGAAACCGTCTTTAAAAAATGGCTGGAATTGGACCGGTTAAAGCCAAAAGAAATCGTCAAAAAACCCTATTTTCAGGGCGATCCTCTCGTCTGGTCCGGCGCCAAAAGAAAATGGTACGTCATTTCCAAGGATGGCGATTGGCTGGAGTTTGCCGGCCGGGAAGAAGAAGTCGAATGGCGCATCATAAAATAATATGAAAATCATTTTCTTTGGCACGCCCGAGTTTGCCGCGACAATCCTAGAAGAGCTGATCAAGAGCAATCTCAAGCCCATTTTGGTTGTCACCTCTCCTGATAAACCTGTGGGCCGAAAACAAGTGATCACTTCCCCGCCCGTCAAGGTTTTGGCGGAAAAATATTCCATCCCGGCGCTGCAGCCAGAGATTTTAGAGATACCGGACTTTCGCCTGATTTTTTCCAATTCTCAACCAGACCTGGTGGTTTTGGCCGCTTATGGTCCGCCCTTTTTAACCAAGGAGTTTTTGGCCATTCCTAAATACGGCTGCTTAAACGTTCACCCCTCGCTCTTGCCCAAATACCGTGGCGCTTCCCCCATTCCTCACACTATTCTCAACGGCGAAAAGGAAACCGGCGTCACCATCATCCGGATGTCAGAAAAAGTTGACCGGGGAGATATTCTGGCCCAGGAGAAAACCGAAGTTTCTTCAGATGAGACGACCCCGACTTTAACGGCTAAATTGGCCAGCTTGGGCGCTAAGCTTTTGGTTAAAACCATTCCGCTTTTGCTCCAAGGCAGAATCGCTCCTCTCGCCCAGACCGATTCCCCCACTCCATACTGTTATCAGTTAAAAAAAGAACAGGGGCGGATTAACTGGCAAAAGTCTGCCGACGATTTAGAGAGACAAATACGGGCCTTTGACCCTTGGCCGGGCACTTACGCTCTTTTTGCGGGCAAGATCTTGAAAATTTTGCGGGCTTGTGTTATTACAGAGATGAAACCTCAAAGCCCACCAGGTTTCGTTTTTTTGACCCCGGACAGGAGAGTGGCCGTTCAAACCGGCCAAGGCTCTCTGGTGATAGAAATGGTTCAGCTCGAAGGCAAAAAGGCTCTGCCTGCGCCAGAGTTCTTGAGAGGCCACAAAGAAATTATCGGTCAAATATTAAAATAATACTCACTCCGTGTAAGCTATGCTCGGTTATTTTGATCTAAGAAGAGGCGTTCGCTTTATCTACGAGGGAGAACCTTGGGAGGTTCTAGATTTCAGTCAGATGAAAAAAGCTCAGCGAGAGGGCATCGCCCAGGTCAAGATGAGAAGTATGGTTTCGGGCAAGGTCATTGAATGCGGTTTTCATTCCAGCGATAGCTTTAAGGAAGCGGATTTGCAAAAGCTCAAGGCGAAATATCTTTACCGCCATAACGGCAAATTCTTCTTTTGCCAAGAGGATAATCCCAAGAATCGTTTTGAGCTGACCGAGGAACAAATCGGTTCCGCCGCCCGTTTTTTAAAACAAGGCGTGGTCAGCGAAGCTTTAATATTCGAAGAAAAGATTATCAGCGTTTCTTCGCCGGTTAAGATTCAATTAAAAGTGACGGAAGCGCCTCCGGGAATAAGGGGCGATCGCGCCCAGGGCGGAGTTAAAGCCGTGGTCCTCGAAACCGGCGCTCAAATTAACGTTCCCCTATTCGTGGAAACCGACGACATTATTGAAATAAATACGGAAACCGGGGAATACACCCGAAGAGTTGAATAGCTATGGATCAATCTTTAGGTTTTTACCGCCTCGGCATCGCCCCGAATATATTACAGATACTCGATAGACTTAATTTTAAAGTTCCCACGCCCATTCAGGAAAAATCGATTCCTCCGGCGATCGAGGGAAAGGATATGATCGGCATCGCCCAGACCGGCACCGGCAAGACGCTGGCTTTCGGCGTGCCCATGATTCAGGCCGCGCTCCAAGGAAAACAGGGGCTCGTCGTCTTGCCGACAAGAGAGCTCGCCCTCCAAATAAATGAAGTTTTCCGCAAGATCGGATCTTCCCTCGGCGTGCGGACGGCGGTTTTAATTGGCGGTGAGTCCATTGGCCGCCAAATTCAAGCGCTCCGGCGGAATCCCCAAATTGTCATTGGCACCCCGGGAAGGATCATTGATCACCTGGAACAAAAGACAGTCTCGTTCAAAACCATGGCCGTTCTCGTTCTCGATGAGGCGGATCGGATGCTGGATATGGGCTTTGCGCCACAGTTGAAGCGAATACTCCAGGCACTGCCTCGCGATCGGCAAACGATGCTTTTCTCGGCGACCATGCCGCAAGACATTATTAATATGGCGCGGGCCTATATGAGACTGCCCGTCCGCGTTGAAGTGGCTCCATCGGGTACTCCGCCCGAGAAGATTACGCAAGAACTTTTCTTTGTGGAGAAACAGGACAAGCCGCGGCTTCTGGAAAAAATCCTAACCGAGTATCGCGGATCCGTGCTTTTATTTTCCCGCACGAAATTCGGCGCGAAAAGAATTACCACAAACATCCGCGCTTTTGGCTATACCGTGGCCGAAATTCACTCCAACCGATCACTCAATCAGCGCCGGGAAGCGCTCGAAGGATTTCGAAACGGCACTTATCGAATTCTCGTGGCCACCGACATCGCCGCCCGCGGCATCGACGTGAGGGGCATCGAGCTGGTGCTAAACTACGATCTTCCCCATAGTCCGGAGGACTACGTTCATCGCATTGGACGGACGGGACGAGTGGGTGACGCCGGTCATGCCATCTCCTTTGCCATGCCGGAGGAGAAAGGCGATGTCCGGGGGATTGAGCGGCTGATCCGGGAAACCCTACCCCTCTCGAAACTTCCCCAACTTCCGCCCGCCCGCACGGCCATATTTGTGCCCAGATTTTCCAGGCCGGGACGGCTCAGCCGGCACCGACGACAAAGATAGTTCCCGTCATTATTCATTTTTAATATTGTCATTACTCATTTTAATATTGTCATTATTCATTTTTAATATTGTTCAAGATTTTTTCTACCTTTTTCAGACTTTTCGGATCATTGACGGAGATGGCCATGACCCGGGGATCTATTTTTTTGAGTGCTGATAATTTTTTATTGAGCTCGGCTGGCGTAACCAGGTCGCTTTTTGTCAGAAAAAGACGCTCGGGCTTTTCAAGAAGCGCCATGTTCCACGCGCCTAGTTCTTTACGGATAGTCTCATAGTCTTTCAAAGGATCGGAAGATTCCGCGGAAATGAGGTGGAAAAGAATATGCGTCCGCTCAATGTGGCGGAGGAATTTGATACCCAACCCCCGGCCGCTTGATGACCCCTCGATAAGCCCGGGAATATCGGCGAGAATGAGTTCGTAGTAGGCGCCCAGGTTGGGTTCAAGCGTGGTAAACAGATAATTGGCGACTTTGCTTTTGGCATTGGTGAGCTCGTTGAGCAAGCTTGATTTGCCGACATTCGGTAATCCCACCAAGCCGATATCGGCAATAAACTTGAGTTCGAGCCGGAAGGCAAAATTCTCTCCGGGCAGACCCGGCTGCGCAAACCGCGGCGTCGTGTTGGTTGAAGAACGAAATTGGAAATTACCTTTTCCGCCCAGACCGCCTTTGGCGAGGAGGATCCGCTCGCCGGTCTTTTCAAAATTAATTTCGCGGCCGCTGATAAGATTGTGGGCGACAGTTCCAATAGGAAGTTTTAGGATGAGATCACCGGCGTTGTAACCATCGCGGAACTGGCCGCGGCCGTCCCGGCCGTCCTCCGCCGAAAACACCTTTTTAAAGCGGAACTGCCGGAGGGCGGTAAGATCGGAGACGCCTTCGGCATAGACGCTGCCGCCTCGGCCGCCCGACCCGCCGACCGGCCCGAGGCTTTTCATGTTTTTATTAAAGGCCACCGCGCCCTTGCCGCCGTGGCCCGCCCTTATTTCTATTTCGACGTCGTCAATCAACATTGTTTTTTAAAAGGTTAAAAGGTGACTGTCACCTTGATCGTTACGAACAAATTTGTTCCTAAATTTCGCATTTGGCGCGATTTTGAAAGATTCGATTTTGAGCGAAAGGATTTTGGAGATGTTGTCTCCATCCGTCTTAATAATAGAAAATTCGCACGACACCATGCGAATTTTCTAACCAGCGTTAAACCATTTTTCTTTTGGGATGCCGGATTGATTTATAATTCCCTTCATTGTTTTGGGATCAAGCGCTTTCACGCCGTGGAAAGGGACGCATACCTGTCTAAATTTTTTATTGTAATTTCCGACGTAAAAATAATGGCTTCCTTCGACATGATTCAATGAAAAATGATTATCTTTCAAAAGCCTTACTACATCGCTGAACGTCCAGTTAAAAATTTGACGCGGCATACTTTTTACACAACCGCAAGAGTTCTCTCTCCAAAAGTGTACACCGGTGGCAAATATTTTGAAAGAGGAACTCCTTTCTTTTCTTGCAGTCTATCCCATAATTTTTCGTATTCCTCATCTGCCCTTTGGTTTAAAACTTGCGGACGCGCCTTAATTTTAATTACCGATTTTACATAGCCGCGAATAGCTTCAAATAAATACAGTAAAACTTCGCGAGGATCATCGCCCGCTTCTATAATATTAAATTCGAGCGCTACCGCATACCATTTATCCCCTTCTTTAAAAACAATGTAGCGCACTCTTCCTTTTTGCAAGGTGTTTTTGTATTTCATATTTTTATGATAACAGATTAGACAGTAGTTTGCAACAATCGCAAATAATGAATATTTTAGTTGAAGTAGAGACTTTAAGGGGAAATTAAGCGATTTTTGACTTCCAGAACGGCGCGTCTCGATCGGGGCTATTATTTCTTCTTTTTGTCCGAGTAATTCTTCCCGAGCAGATGTTCTTTCGTCTTTGCCTTGCCGTCTTTCGTCACAAATTCATCCCACCACCACTCGTTTGGGTTACTCTTTTTCATGGCAAAAGCCAGTTGTTTAGCTGATTTTGTGTGAAAATATGGAACACGCGCGATGAAATCTCCCTCAAACCATTTCTCTGCGAGCTTGTTTCCCCTCCAGGTCAGAACCCACTCGTGATACATCTGTGCCAAGGAATCAGCGTCTTTCGCGCATTGAGAGACTAATGTTTTCCTCTCATTGTATTCTTTAAGCAGTTTTTTCAGGTCGGCTCCGAAATCTATATTTTTAAACTGGTCTTTGATCGCCCGCTCCTCGTCGTCTTGGGTGTAATTCTTGGAAACAAAATCCAGGTCCCCTGTCCGCCCTTCGGCTAGGTCGTGGAAAGCGGCCATGCTCAACGCCTTCATCGCTTCTGCGTGATTGAGTTCTTCCATTCGCGCCAGGCAATAAGCAATGATTGAGGCATGGTTGCTATGGGAAGCAACGGTATCAAACGCATTGCCTAAACTGCGCACATGTGATCGGGGTGTTTGCAACAACGATCCCGCTTGCTGTATTAAAAAGAGGATTTTTTTATTGAATTGCATAGTATTTACTGATTTTAAGAATTTATAGCGAAACGAGTTTCGATATATCAAATTTTCTGTTTGCTATTAAAATCAGTTTCTTTTCGCGGCGCCAGCCCTTAATTTCGGCTTCGCGCTTCAAGGCACCACTTCGGTCTTTATGTTTCTCGGTATACAATACTTTCTTCACTTTTTTTGATTGGGTATACGCCCCTCCCTTGCCTAAACTATGTTCTTTGAATCTACGTCGTATATCGGTGGTAATACCGGTATAAATTGTTCCATCTCCGCATTCGATTAAATATACAAAATACATGATATAAATTATGGAGCGTACATTTGCGCTGGTGCGCTCAGTACCTCTCCCTCACATTTGTTCGGGACTTTGCTCGCCTGCGTTCTTGCCCCTCGTCGTAAAGCTCCTCGGGACTGCGTCGCTACGCTCCTTGCTGCGGGACTAGGATTCGAACCTAGATAAGCAGATCCAAAATCTGCTGTCCTACCATTAGACGATCCCGCATCATAAATTCAAATTTCAAAGCACAAATTCCAAACTACTCGACGCCGCAAAATTCGGCGATGGCCAATTCCAGGGGCAGCTGGAGAATCGGCGAAGATTTCATGCGGTTTTGCGCCTCGAGCAAGAGGTTGATCAGGCGGCGCAGCTCTTCTTCCTTAAACTTGGTTGCCTGCCCTTTTAATTTCTGGAATTCTTCATCGGTCAGGCCATCGGTTAAGGGATTGTGGAGTTCCGGGCCGCCGATCTTGAACATCAGGGTGGCGTGGAGATAGCCGATCAGCTCGATGGCCAGCTGTTGCAAATCCGCCCCTTGGTCAAAGGCTTCGTTCAGGGCGCTAATGGCCTGGGCCGTATTCTTGTCGGACAATAAATCAACCAATCGGCTGATCTTTCCCATTTCCACCACGCCCAACAGCTCTCTTAAATCCTCAACCGAAATGGTCGTTTCTTTCTTTCCCATCTGGGAAGAAAAAGTGGCGGCTTGGTCGAGAATACTTTCGGCGTCCCGGAAAGATCCCCCCGAATTTAAAGCAATCAATTCGAGGGCAGGTTTTTCGATCTTAATCCCCTCTTTTTCTGAAATTATCCCCAGGCGCTTGATAATCTCGGGCGATTTCAGCCGCCTGAAATCAAAATGTTGGCAGCGGGAAATAATGGTCGGAATCATCTTATGGATTTCGGTCGTGGCCAAGATAAAAATGGCATGACGGGGCGGTTCTTCCAAAGTTTTCAAAAGAGCGTTGGCCGCGTCTTTAGAAAGCTGATGGGCTTCGTCGAGAATAAAAACCTTGTATTTAGACTTAGTCGGAGAAAATATAATCCCCTCTTTCAATTCCCGGATATCATCGATGCCCCGGTGAGAAGCGGCATCAATCTCGATTAAATCAATCGCCCGGCCTTCATTAATTTCAACGCAGCTGTCGCACTTATTACACGGTTCAAATTCTTTTAGGTCCAAGCAATTGACGGCCTTAGCCAAAAGACGGGCCATGGTAGTTTTGCCCGACCCGCGCGGCCCGGAAAATAAATAGCCATGGGAGATGGCCCCGGATTTTAAAGCATTGGTCAGGGTTTTGACGACGTGTTCCTGGCCGATGACTTCCGAAAAGCTTTTGGGGCGATATTTGCGGTAAAAAACTTGTGACATATGGTTATTTGAACACCACAAACTTATATCCTGCGAAGTTCCACATTAATCCTACTACGCTGCCCAGCAAAGCGCCGACGTTGGCCCAGGTCTTGAGAGCTAATCCGAATTGGGGGCCAATGAGGTTAACCACCAGAGAAGCGACGCCGACATTGATGAGAAAACCAATGGCGCTGACAACGAGAAACTGGCCGAATTTGCTCTGGCGGGAGCCGAAAGTCCAATTCTTGTTCCAAAAGTAGGAATTGGTGGTGGCGACCAAAAAGGAAATCCCCTTAAAGACGGAGTACCAGAGACCGGCACTGGTGGCGGAAATAATGATCAAGAGGTTTAAGACGCCCAGGTCCACCAGCACGTTCAGGCCACCAACCAAAAAGAACTTGGCGAACTGGTAAAGAATAGACAGCCTTTTCTTGAAAAACAGGGCGACGACCATTCCTCCCGCGCAGAGTAGCGGAAAAACGATCGGCAGGAGCCACCCATTTGTGGTGAGCTTGTCGAATCCAAAAGGCAGCGCCCCAATATTTTTAAAAATCAGCAGCATCAGCCAGGCGCTGATTTCACCGATGACTAATGAGACCAAAATGTCTTTTCTCATAGTGTTGTTTCAATTTACCACGGCCTGGGAAAAATGTAAAAAAGTGTTAAAATGGTCATATGACGACTCTTCGTTTGTACAACACGCTGACAAGAAAACTGGAGGGGCTTAGACCCATCAAGCCGGGCCGGGTTGGCATTTACTCTTGCGGGCCGACGGTTTATTGGAACCAGCACATCGGCCATATGTACTGCTATGTTCAATGGGATGTTTTAGTCAGGTTTTTAAGATATTTGGGATTTAAGGTCAAATGGGTAATGAACCTGACCGATGTCGGGCATTTGGTTTCTGACGCAGATGAAGGTGAAGATAAGATGGAAAAAGGCGCCAAAAGAGAGGGCTTGACCGTCTGGCAGATAGCCGATAAATACATCCAGCAATTTAAAGAGAGCGTGGCCCTGCTCAACATCCAGGAACCCGACGTTTTCTGTCGGGCCACCGAGCACATCAAAGAACAAATAGAGCTAATTAAGAAGATCGAGAAAAAAGGCTTTACCTACAAGACCAAGACCGGATTGGTTTTTGATACTTCCAAGTTTCCTGAATATGCCAAATTCGCCAGACTTAATTTAAAAAAACAGACGGCCGGCTCAAGGGTAGAGGTTGACCCGGAAAAGAAAAAGCCTTGGGATTTTCTTCTTTGGGTGACCAACCAGCCGAATCACATTATGCAGTGGGATAGCCCTTGGGGCAAAGGTTTTCCTGGCTGGCACATCGAGTGCACGGCCATGTCCACCAAGTACCTGGGAAAACGGTTTGACATTCACACTGGCGGCAAAGAGCATATCCCGGTTCACCACACCAACGAGGTGGCCCAGGCTTTTGGCGCTTTCGGCCAGCAGACGGCCAATTACTGGCTGCATAACGGCTGGCTGGTGATTGAAAGTGAGAAAATGTCAAAGAGCTTGGGAAACAATGTTTTGGCGACTAACTTGATTGATAAGGGATTTAATCCCCTGGCCTTGCGTTATCTGATTCTGACCTCTCATTATCGTCAGGGGCTGAACTTTACTTGGAAAGGATTGGGGGCGGCGCAAAGAGCTCTGGATAATCTTTACGAAAAAGTCGTCGAGTTAAAAGAGCAAAGTTCTCGAACTAAACCGAAGTCTCAAACCTTGGTCCCGAATCTGAGTCGAGGGAGCCGGAGCTTCAAGGAGTACCAAAAGAAGTTTATTGAGAGATTAGCTCAGGACCTCGGCGTTGCCTCGGCTCTGGCTCTGACTTGGCAGATGCTGAAAGACAAGGCCTTGAAGCCAGAAGAAAAATATAGGCTCCTGATCGATTTTGACCAAGTTTTCGGCCTAAAATTGTGGGAGGTCCGACCTCCCACAATCTTTGAGTTGCCGGCGGCGATGAAAAGGCTAGTTGAACGGCGGGAAAAACTGCGTCAGGCCAAGAAATGGCAGGAAGCAGATGAGGTTAGAAAAAAGATTGAGAAGCTGGGCTGGCAGATTGAAGACACGTCCGAAGGACCAAAGACTAGAAAAATGAGCTTAAATAATTTGTTTTAGAAACAACGCCGTTTTCTACTACCGGGTGTGCATTACCAGGGGATTTTTATTTATTGCCAAGGCTCCTGCCTTTTGTTAGATTAGAGACATGCCCGAGCCAATTTCAGAAAAACTTCCTCCGCAGAATTTGGAGGCCGAACAATCGGTCTTGGGTTGTCTTTTGATTGACCAAAACGCCATCATCAAAGTCGTTGATTTCCTCAAGCCCCGGGATTTCTACAGAGCCATCCATCATGAAGTTTATCAGGCCATGATGGATCTCTTTGAACGGAACGAGCCGATCGATCTGCTTTCGGTTTCCAGTCGCCTCAAGGAAAAAGAAAAGCTCGAAGAGATCGGCGGGACTTCTTATCTGACGCAGCTGGTCAATACCGTACCCACGGCCGCTCATACCTTAAATTACGCCCAGATCGTCCAGCGCAAAAGAATCTTGAGAGACCTGATTGACGCCAGCCACGAAATTAATCAGATGGGTTACGACGAATCAGAAGACGTCGAGGTTTTACTTGATCAGGCCGAGAGAAAAATCTTTTCCATCACCCAGAAATCATTAAGCCAGAAGTTTTTGTCGATCAAAGAAAGCCTGGAAGAGGCTTTTGAAAGAATTGATCGGCTTTCCCGCCACGAAGGCGGCCCCCGGGGCGTGCCCACCGGCTTTATTGATCTGGATAATATGCTTTCCGGATTGCAGAAATCAGATCTGATCATTCTCGCCTCTCGTCCCTCAATGGGAAAATCTTCTCTCGCCCTTGATTTTGCCCTCCACGTAGCGGTTCATGAAAATCTGCCCGTCGGGATTTTCAGCCTGGAAATGTCCATGGATCAGGTGGTGGATCGTTTGATTGCTTCCCAATCCGGCGTTGATCTTTGGAAGATTAGAACCGGCACCCTTTCTTCCCGGGGCGAGGATAATGACTTCTCTAAGATTCAAACGGCTCTAGGCGTTCTAGCCGAAACGCCAATCTATATCGATGACGCGGCCACTTCCAATGTTTTGCAGATGAGGGCGATGGCTCGTCGGCTTCAGGCGGACAAAGGACTGGGCTTGCTTATCATTGACTATCTTCAGTTGGCTGAACCCCGAACTGGTACCGATAGCATGGTTCAGCAGATCACCGAGGTCTCCCGTTCTTTAAAGGGTCTGGCCCGTGAATTGAGTGTGCCGGTCTTGGCCATTTCCCAGCTGTCGAGAGCGGTCGAACAGCGCTCGCCCCAGATACCCCGGTTGGCCGATTTGCGCGAAAGCGGGAGTTTAGAGCAAGATGCCGACGTGGTTTTGTTTATTTATCGCGAAGACAGGTATCGTCAGGATTCAGAGAAAAAAAATATTGCCGACATCATCATTGCCAAACACCGCAACGGCCCGGTGGGCAAAGTTGAACTCTACTTCAACGAACAAATCGTCAGCTTTAGAAATCTAGCCAAGGAAGAGCGTGAATTCATTGCCTAAATGTATTCACCCGCAATCCAGAAGTTAATTGATATTTTCTCTCGATTTCCCGGCGTGGGACCGAGAACGGCCTCGCGCTTTGTTTTCTATCTTTTGCGAAAATCTCAATCAGAAGCGGAAGAACTTCTAAACTCGATTATAAACGTGAGAAAAGCCGTCCAAGTTTGTATCTTTTGCCTGAACCTCTTTGAGCCCAAAAACGAGGAAACTCTTTGTCCTATTTGTCGTGACCCGAGACGGGATAAAACCCTGCTTTGCGTCGTGGAAAAGGAGGCGGACCTGGCCTTACTGGAAAAGACCAAGAAATATAAAGGCCTTTACTTTGTTTTGGGCGGGTTGCTCTCTCCTTTAAGGAAGAAAGAAACCGAACGGCTGATGATCGAAAGCTTCTTAAAAAGAGTCAAGAGCCCGGAACAATTCGGCCTGATCGAATCTAGTTTCAAAGAAGTGATCGTGGCCATCAGCTACACGACGGAAGGCGAAGCGACCAGCCTTTATCTGGAAAGGGCCCTAAAGCCGTTCAATAAAAAAATTACCCGCTTAGGACAGGGCTTGCCTTTGGGGGCAGAGATTGAATACGCTGACGAGGAAACTCTGTCGTCGGCTCTGGCGGGCCGGAAAGAAGTCTAGGCGATTTGGGTGATCTCAACTTCGGTGTAGAGCTGGCGGTGGCCAGCTTTTTTATGGTAGCGGACTTTGGGTTTGAATTTTTGGATGATTATCTTTTTACCTTTTCCCTGCGAAAGAACTTTTCCCACAACTTTAACATTTTTAACTACGGGTCGGCCGATTTCCACTTTTTTATCCTTTTCCACCAGGAAAACCTGGTCGAAAACGACTTCGCTGCCGACCGGCAATTCAAGTTTTTCGATTCTCAACTTTTGTCCGGGCGAAACCAAATACTGCTTACCGCCCGTTTTTATGACCGCTAATTGGACATTTGGATTTAGGATTTGATTTGGCATTTTGGTTTAGGAATTTGAAATTCAATTTTTAATCCTACCACATCTTTCTCTAATCTTCAAGCGGCTTGTCTAATTGCTTGACGTCGGCTTGCGGCTTGCCGTCGGTGATTTTGGCGATATCTTTGTCGATCTTGCCGAATTCTTTATAGGCGTTGTTATAGGCGGAGACCGTTGTTCCTAAATTGTTTCCCAGTTTTTTCATATATTCCTCGTAACTACCCAGATGTTTTGAAAGCAGTTCCACTTTTTCTTTGATTTCCTGGGCGAATTTTTCAATCTTAAAACCGCGTAAGCCCTGCAAAATTGTCATCAAAATCGCGTAAAAAGTCGTTGGCGAAACAATCGTCACTCGTTTTTCATGAGCGTAATCAATTAAGTCGCGGCCGCTGGATTTTAAAGCGCCGCCGACGCGGCCATCTAAAAGGTCGGAATAAACGCCGTCCGCCGGAATGAACATCAGGGCGAAATCCATCGTCCCCTTTTGGGGCTGGACGTATTTGGAGGTTTCGTCAATGCGGTTTTTCAGGTCTTGGGAGAAGCTTTTTTCCAGTTCTTCTCGTCGTTCCGGACTCTGCTCCTGAGCCAAGCGGTTATAGTTTTCCAGGGAAAATTTTGAATCAATGGGAATAATTTTTTTGTCGGCAAAAATGACGGCGTCAACGATCAGTTCTTTGCCCGTGGCTTCATCCGTTCCCAGATTATATTGCTTCTGATATTGGCCGGCCGGCAGAATATTTTTGAGCAGATTTTCCAAAAGAAATTCGCCCAAAATGCCCCGCTGTTTTGGATTTTTTAAGATATTTTCCAGCGTCAGGATTTTCTCGGTGTGGCCGATGACCTGTTTGGTTGCCTGATCAACTTGGCCGAGCTTTTCGTATACCTCGCTGATGATTTTGGCCGACTGGTTGAATTGGTTTTGGATCGTCTGATTTGACTCAGCCAGCCGGGTGTCCAAGGTTTGGCTCAATTGCCCCATTTGCTGCTGAAGCAAGGTTAAGGCTTCGTTTTTTTCCACAGGTTTTTTTCTCAATAGCAAAACAATTGTTCCAACCAAAGCCAGGACAATTAAGACCAAAACGAATAAAATTATTTCAGACATCAATCGCTATTCTAGAACAATTATCTTTCTAGCGCAAGAAGATTTCCGAAAGGAGGAAAGCGATATAAAGACCGAGTAGAAATAAGCCTTCTTTTTTAGTTAATTTTTTATCGCTGCGTAAGAATATGAGAAAGAAAACAGCCGAGATAATAAGAAAAGCCCGAGCGATAAGATAGGGAGAAAAATCATCGATTTTAATCGGTGAAATCAGAGCGACAATGCCCAAGACCAGGGTGGCGGGGATAATGACCGAGCCCATCAGGTCTCCCAAAATCAGCCAGCCTTGTTTTTTTCTAGCCAAGAGAATAGTAAAATAGAGTTCCGGTAAACAGTTTCCCAATCCGACAATCAAGATCCCGACGAGGCCTAGGGGAATCGCCAATTCTTTAGCGAAAAATGAGGCCGAACCGACAATGCCCTGGGAAGCTAAAAGGAGCAAGGTAATGCCCGCCATGAGGCTGACGATGTTTTTGAGAAACGCTTTGCCGTCATTGTTGGGGTGGTCGTGATAGATCTTGGAGAATCTTTCCTCTTTAGCAAAAAGCCAGAGTCCATAGAACAAAAAGGCAAAAATTAGAATCAGGCCGTCGAACCGGGAGATTTCTTTGTCAGCCGCTAAAATTAAGGGCAGGACAGCGATTCCCAGAGTGAAAACCGAACTCGTTTGCACCATTCGGCTTTCAGTTCGAATCCCCCGGCTTAAAAGAATGCCAATAGCCATCACTAAAGTTAAATCAATGACATTGCCGCCGAGAACATCGCCAAAAGACAGTTCCGGAATCCCCCTTAGAGCCGAGCTGATGCCGACAAAAAGATTAGGCAGAGAGCTGGCTAGGGACATTATTATAAAACCGACAACAAACTCCCGCCATTTTAAAAACTTGGCCACTCGAATTAAGCCGTTAACGATCAGTCGGCCGGAAAAGATAAAAGAAAGGGAGGAGAGGAGAAAGATGATGATATGAAAAACCATGGATTATTATTTTAATGAGTAGATTATCCCATACCCCATTCCCAGCACGAAAACCAGAATTAAAGGATAAGCCAGCCACCATTTCTCCGGCTTGATTTTCTTATACATCAGCAAAATCAGAATTCCCTCCAGGCCCATGGCCACCCCGCCAACCAGGCTGATGACGGAAAGAAAATCTTGGAAACCCCAGAGAAACAGTAAAAGCGGGACAGCCGCCGTCAGCCAGAAAGAAACCGAGGAGTTAATCTTAAAATCAAAAGTAAAAACTTTTCTTATGGTCAGGCCGAGGGCAATAAAAGAGGTAAAGGTAGTCAGAATGCCCAAGACGTAACCCAGATTGATAATCCCCTCTCCCAGAAAGGGCTTTAAGCCAGAAATGGCGTCTGGGGAAGTTGCTTGGCCGGAAATGCCGGTAATGGTGATAACAAAAAAAAGATAAACCAGAATCGGAATGAGAATGCCGGCAAGAATCGTTTTTCCCAAAAGCCGTTTGTCCCGTCCCAGCATCTCTTCGATCTCCGGAATCATCGTCGCTCCCCAAAGAGCGAAAAGAATCGGGCCGTAAGGCAGGAAAAAGTTATCGAGACTCGGGCGGCTCGCGGCGAGAAGATTCGAGAATTTAAAAAACGGCAAACCGCTTAAAGAAATGACAAAAAGGATTAAAAACAGGACGGCGAGGAAGAGAACGTCGAGTTTGGCGATCGATTTGATGCCAAAATAAATAAAAATGATGCCCAATCCAAAATAAATCAGGCTATAGAGAAATTCGCTTCCGCCCAAGGCCGGTTCTAAAAGACCGTTGAGAAACTTTCCGCCAATAAGCATGTAGACCAAAAGGGCGCCGAAGGTGCCCAGGATCATTGATAGGCCGGCCAGCTTTTTCCAGCCGGAACCCAGGTGTCTCTCAACATAACCCGGCAACCTCAAAAAATCCGGAGTTTCTAAAGCGACCTGGCCGAAAATCCAATGGATTAAAATGACGATTCCGCCCAGAACCGAGAAATACGCCAACATCGTCCAGATGCCGACTTGGGTGGCGACATAAGGCAGGACAAAAAAACCAACGCCAATAATGGTGCCGGCCAGAGTTGAGATAGCAAAAATAAAGTTTTTAATCACGTTTGTTTTTAACGATAAAATAATATTTTGCCAATTCGATCAAGAAAACATTAAGCAGGCCAAGGCCGAGAATGATTTTCCAGCTGGCCAGGGGCAAAGGAACGGTGCCGAGGAGAAGATTCAGGGGTTTAAAGTACAAAGCCGCCAGTAGGGCAGCCATTCCGAAAAACCACGCCCCGATTAACATTTTATTATCAAAAGGGTTTATTTGCCAGAGGTTTCTTCTTAAGGATTTGCAGGAAAAGACATATAAAAGCGAACTAATGCCAAGGATGGCGAAGATCATTGTTCTGAGATATTCCAAGGGATAATTCTGCTTTAAGAGCCAGAAAAATACCGCCATCAGGATCAAATTAGTAAAGAGGCCGATGATAAAAATTATCGTCTTCATTTCCGGAGTGAGAAGAGGGGCTTGGTGGCCCTTTGGTTTTTGCGACAGGGCGTCCTTTTCCTGAGGCTCGAAAGCCAAAGCCAAATTGGGCAGACCGTCTTCAATCAGGTTTATCCATAAAATCTGGACTCCAGTAATGGGCAAAGGGACCTTGGCGATAATGGCGGCCGTCACGAGCAGGATTTCCGTAAAACTATCAGAGAGTAAATAAGTGATTATTTTTCTGATGTTGTCAATGATCGCCCTGCCTTCTTTAACCGCGGCCGTGATAATGGCAAAACTGTCATTGAGTAAAACTAGATCCGCGGTTTCTTTGGCGACTTCGGTTCCCGAACCCAAAACGATGCCGATATCCGCTTTTTTTAGAGCCGGCGCGTCATTGACCCCGTCCCCGGTCATGGCCACCACTTCTCCTTTTTTCTGCCAGGCGCTAACAATTTTGAGCTTTTGCTCGGGCTCCATCCGGTAGTAGATTTTAATATCATCGATGATTTTCTCCAGTTCGGTTTCGGAAAGTTTTTCCAGTTCTTCGCCGGAAAGAATATTTTTTCCCTCAATTTTAAAACCGAGCTCTTCCGCCACCGCTTTGGCGGTTAATTGGTGGTCACCAGTGGCGAAAATCACTTTAATTCCCCCGGCCTCGCACTCTTTAATTGCCTCTTTAACCTCTTTTCTGACCGGATCTTTGAGAGCGATCAGGCCGGTAAATGTCAGGTTTTCGGCCATTGCCTCAAGCGGCAAGTTTATGACTTCTTCCGGGGAGATTTGGCGGAAAGCCGTGGCCAGAACCCGCCAGCCTTTTGAGGTCATTTCTTCTAGTTTTTTGCGCTTCTCCGGCGCATTCGCCGACGAATCAGAAGATTTTTCAAAAATTATTTCCGGCGCGCCCAAAAAGTAAATAATATTACCTTCCGGAGTTTGTCTCAAACTGGCCGAATATTTGTAGAGCGGGCTAAACAAAGCCTCTCTGATTTCCGGCTCTTTTTTCTCAAGCTCTTTTTTGTCCAAGCCGGCTTTGGCGGCCGCTAAAACAAGAGCTTTTTCTGTCGCTTCTCCTCTGACGATCCATTGATCTTCAGGGTCTTGCGGATTTTCGAGAAAAGCCCGGCTGCAGGCCAGGCCGATTTTTAAAGGCAAAAGAAAGTTTTCCGGTCCTTCGACTCGGCTCAGGACAGGCCAGATTTCGGCCACCGCCATTTTTGCTTCTGTCAGGGTGCCGGTTTTGTCGGTAATGATGACAGTCGTGCTGCCCAAGGTCTCGGCCGAGACCAGTTTTTTTACCAACCCTTGTTTCTTTAAGATTCTTTGCATGCCCAGGGCCAGCACAACGGTCATGGCGATGGGCAGGCCTTCGGGAATGGCGGCGATCGCCACGGCCAGGCTGACGGTAAACATTTCAATAAATTCTTTGCCGGCGAGAATTCCTTGAAGAAAAACACCAGCGCAAATTAAGCTAATAAAAATAGCGACAATTTTTGAAAAACGCGCCAGTTTTTTTTGGTAAGGCGTTTTTTCCTCTTTGATTTCTTTGATTAAGCCGGCAATTTTCCCTAATTGGGTGTGGCGGCCGGTCTCGATCACCACCGCCTGGCCGCTTCCTTCTTCAACAACGGTGCCGGCAAAAACCAGATTTTTCCTTTCGGCCAGGGGTGTTTGGCTGGGCAGAGCGTCCGTGTTTTTTCTTGAAGGCAGCCATTCTCCGGTCAGGATTGATTCATTGAGGCTTAAATCGCGACCGTCAATCACTCGGGCGTCGGCAGAAACCTTATCCCCCGGATTTAAAATAATAATGTCTCCGGGTACCAAGTCTTGAGCATCGATCAGTTTAAAACTCCCCTTTCTTAAGACCTGGGCCTCAAGTTTTATTATTTTTCTTAATTCTGCCAGAGTTTTCGTGGCTTTTCTTTCCTGAAAAAAACCGACAACGGTGTTTAAAAAAACCGCGGCAAAAATGATGGCGGCGTCGGTCAACGCTCTAAAAAACAAGGTCACGACTCCTCCGATCGCCAGGATATAAATTAAGGGGCTGCGAAACTGCTCGAGAAAAATTCTTAAATCAGAAAACAGCTTTTCTTGGGGCAGCTGGTTCCGGCCGAATTTTTCCTGCCTTATTTTTACTTCTTCTTGAGTCAGGCCGGTTTCTGGATTAGTTTCTAGCTTTTCCAGCGTCTCTTCGATTGTCAGACTGTGCCACATTTCCATACTTAGTGTTTAAGCTCGGAGTTTGACAGGACGGGCAGAAAAAGGTGCCTCGGCCGCCGAGATTAATTCTTTTGATAATTGTCCCGCACTTTTGGCATTTCTCGCCATCTTTTTGATAAACCCGGAAATGTTTTTGATATGAGCCGGGGCTGGTATCGGGTTTAATATAGGCTCCGTCAGCCGCCGAAGAGCCTTCGTAAAGAATTCCTTCTTTGAGAACCAAAATAATTGCTTCGCGAAGTTTTTTTATTTCCATTGGCCTCAGATTTTTTGCCGGCCTTTCGGGATAAATTTCTGCCTCCCAAAGAGCGTCGTTAGCGTAGATATTGCCGATGCCGGCAATTTTCTCCTGATCCAGTAAGACCAACTTTATTGGTTTGGTCGTTTTGGAAAAAACTTGTTTTAGATATTCATTGGTAAAATCCGGCCAAAACGGCTCCGGTCCCAGTTTTGTCAGTTCCAACTCTGAGCTCTTAACTATCTTCATCCAGCCGAATTTCCTTAAATCGTTAAAAAACAACTTTCCTTGGTTAAACGAGACGATCACGCGAGTTGCCCGGTCAGGATTTTTTTGCGTTACTACAAGCTGACCAGTCAGTTTTAAATGAATCAAAAGACTTTTGTTATTAGAGAGATTGATAATTAAATTTTTTCCCCGCCTTGCAATGCTAATAATTTTAACCCCAATCACCTCTTTGGGATTGTCGGGAAACTGCTTTTTTGACAAAATCTCAACACCAATGATTGTCTTCCCCACAATCGCCCTCTGTAAGTAACGTTTAATTGTTTCCACTTCCGGTAGCTCGGGCATATATTAACTTTACACGATTAACGGCGAAAGTTGAAGCAATGGAAAAAATGTTGTATAACAGGCTTGATGAATAATAACGATAAGAAACTCCAGATGTACTTTTTTGCCGTCCTGTTTTTAGGCGTTTTGTTTTTGGCGGTTTTTGTCTTTCTGCCATTTTTTATTCCGCTTTCGGTTGCCGCGGCGCTGGCGATTCTCTGCCGACCGTTCTACGAGCGGGTTGTCCGCTTAACCTACGGTCGCGAAGGTCTGTCAGCGTTTTTGACGGTTGTCGCGATGGTTCTTATTCTCTTGGCGCCGCTGACGCTCATCGGTATGATGGTGTTTCAAGAGGCGCGGGAACTTTCCCTGCAAATCAGTCCCTCGGGCGGAACGCTCGGGACCTTCGGCCTGCCGGCATTCATCGAAGAACAAGCGGCCCGCTTCTTTCCCGAGTTTTCATTGAATTTTAATGCCTATGCCCGTCAGGTCGTCAATTGGCTGGTGCAAAATCTCGGGATGATTTTTGCGGGAATCGTCCAGGTTTTGCTCAGCCTCTTTTTGGGCCTTATGGCGTTTTACTACTTTCTTAAAGACGGCAGGAAACTGATCCATGCCGTTATGGCGCTTAGCCCTTTGCCGGACGAGCATGATCGGGAAATTTTAACTAAACTCACAAACGCCATCAATTCTGTTATCAGGGGTTCGCTGGTTGTCGCCGCCATTCAGGGAATTTTATCAGGCGTTGGCTTGGCTATTTTTGGAGTTCCTAATCCCGCACTTTTCGGCAGTATCGCGGCCGTGGCGGCATTGATTCCGGGCATCGGGACCAGCTTGGTGCTTCTGCCCGCCATCGCCTATCTTTTTATCGCCGGTTCAATCGCTCCCGCCGTCGGCCTTCTCGTCTGGGCGGTTGTCATTGTCGGGCTGGTTGACAATATCCTGGGGCCGAAACTGATGGGACAAGGAATTCCCGTTCACCCCTTTTTAATTCTTCTTTCGGTCATTGGCGGCTTGGGATTTTTTGGCCCGATCGGCTTTTTGCTCGGCCCCCTTGTTATTAGCCTGCTTTTTGCTTTAATTGAAATATATCGCCTGTATAATGCAAAGAAAACATTTTGAGCGATTCATTCGCGACTCGATCCGATCACTGCCTCCCCTATTTTTCTATATAGTATAATAGAAATAGTAAGGTCGAAGAATAAGTTATATCGTAATCGCTATAGCGGGCAGAATGCCCGATATGCGTAATCGCCATGAAAACAAAATTATTATTACTCTTTTTTCTGCTGGTCGTCTTGGCCGGGGCTTTTTTGGTCGTTAAAAACAGCCAATTTTTCTTAAAACTTCTTCCGGGCAGCACCCAAAGTCCTTCGGGCGGCGGGATTTGGTCCGGTCAAGGGGTAAGATTGTCTTTCACCGATCTCCAGACCGGCCAGGTCAAAAAGACGCTTCTGGCTTCAGAGAGTTCTTTGCCCGTCGAGATTTCGGGCTTGGACGTCAAAGTCAAAGACAGCGATTATAAAACCTATGTTTTGATGGTTGTCGGGAAAAGGGACGGGAGCAAGGAAGGCGAATTCATCCTTCGCTCCGGCGAATCCGCTATTTTCGAAGGCGTCAAGATCGAAACCGACGAGTTCATCAACTCGCCTTGTCCTCCGGGAGCCAAGTGTTAGCATCAAAAGAAAAAGTCGGACATCGCATGTCCGACTTTTTATGATTTGAACTTCTCCAGAGCTTGCCGGCAGAATTCCTCATGGCCGGGATAGACATTTCTGGTTTTCATTTCGTCTAGTTTCAAGAATTCCATCTTCTGGCCTTCAAAGCATTCTGTTTTTTGTTGCCCGTCGTAGACGGTCCAGAAAATGTGGCGCGTGATCTTCTGGCCGCCCGGCAGAGAATAAACTTCTTCGGCCAAAAGACTTAAAGAATCAGCCTCGTAGCCCGTTTCTTCTTTTAACTCGCGGCGCGCGGCGGTTTCGGGTTCTTCACCCACCTCGACTTTGCCGCCGGGCAGGCACCAGCAATTCGGAAAAACGATATTAACTTTATTATCCCGGTGTTGCATCAGGACGGCGCCGTCTTCTCTGATCAAAATCACGCCGGCTGATTTCAACCCTTCTTCTTTGGCAAAACCCAGTTGTCCGAGCAACAAGAGGCCTAAAGCCCCCCAGACAAAGGCTAAAATCCAATCAGGGCGGGAAAGATTCATCAAAGGAATTAGGGTTAAAGCGGCCAAAAAAGACCCCGAATGAAGAGCGATTTCTCGGGCCAGGAAAAACTCCAGACGCTTGGTCTGGACCGCCGTATAATAGCTCAGACGGTCTAAAGGGATCCAGATGAAAATTCCGACTAATTCATAAATCAAATTAACCGAGAAAAGGAAAAACGGTCCGCCGAAAAACGGGCGGACCAGCCAGTTGATAAAGTTCAAAGGAACGCTCCAGCGGAAAACTTTGTTGCCAAAACGGTCCGTTAGCTTGCCGGCCGCCATCAATAAAATAAATGAAGCCAGGAGCGAGACCGAGGTGATGGCGCCGAGGAATTGGTAAGAACCGATGAGAAGGAAAACATAGAGCGGCCAGATAATGTCATAGACCTGGGTGGTGATACCCGCGCCGAAATAGCCCAGAAAGAGACGAGGCATCTGTTTAAAAGGCAGGTTTTCTTTCAGGGTTTTTAAAGAAATATCCGGAAACTTGAATTCATACTTATCGAAGAAAAGAGGGAAACCCGAAATGATAATCAGGAAAAGACCCAATAAATAAAGAGGGGTAAAACCGGCCGTTTGAATGATTAAGCCGCCGATGATCGGTCCGGCAATAACGGCGAGTTTGGCCACGAGGCTGATTCGGGCCGCGTCCTGGCCAAAGTTCATTTTGTGATCCGAGCCAACAACGCTCAGATGAAACGGCAACCAATAAAGGGGCACCGCCAATCCCCAGAAGATGGCCGCCCAAAGGAAAAAGACAGGATTTCTTTCGGCCAGAATTAAAAAAATAATGAAGAGGGCGCGGGGAATGGTTCCGGAAAAAGCAATCCAGTCTGAGCCGAACTTGGCCACCAAGCGGGCAATCGGCAAGGTAAAAACCACGATGGTCAGATTGAAAACCAAATAGAAGGCCAGAACCCAGCCCAATCCCTGGGTAATCTTAAAGATGTAGAGCGGGATGAAGATTCCCACCAGAGAAAAGCCGAATTGCAGCAGAAAGTTGCTGGCATATAGACCGCCCAAACCAGGCAAGAAGATCCTTTTCATATTATCTATAACAAAATAAAATTTTGATATGTCTACTGACCATCTTAACACAAACTGAAATTCGGAGTTTAAATTAGCCACAGCATCAGCAGGGCCGTCAGCGAGAGAATTATTTCTAAAAAGACATTGGCTTTGGCTTTTTGGAAATAGTCTTTGAAGAATGAAAGCTTAAAGGCCCCCGGGTCTTTGCGCCGGGGGAATTTTACCCGAGGATACAGCCAGGTAATCTGCGGCTCCCGGCTGATGCCTTGAAGTTTTAATCGATAAAGCCAAAAACCAGCTTCGTCTAAAAGCAAATGGAGAAGCAGGCTTAATAAAATTAGAATCTGGCCCGTCGGCGAGAGGTTGCCCCCGACGATAAAAATAAAAATTAACCAAAGGATGAAAGCGCCCAAAGGCGTATGGCTGATTAGGTCATGATGGCTCCTTTTCAAAAAGTTAGCCGACAGCAAGTCAAAATCAAGAACAATACTGGCGGCCAAAACCACCAAGGTTTCTGCCCCGGAAATATTAAAACCGGCCAGTTCAACCGACTTGACCAAAATATAAGAAGCGGCAATGTGTCCCGGCGGCAGCATAGCTAGTTTTTCTTTGCCGCGTGTCCCCTCTCAAAATAGATAGTGACGGGCAAATGATATTTTTTTGATAATTCTTCAATTTTCTTTTCTGCCTGGTTGTAAAACTCGAAAAACTTTCTAGGATTAAACATCGTTTCCTTAAACTCTGGCAAAAGTTTCGGGTAATATTTTTTGAGAACCTTTTCCACGCCGGTCCAGTTGCCACCAATCGTATTAAAACTTTCGGTAAAAACGCGGCTGATACCGGCCTTTTTAAATTTTTTAAAAAGCTTTTCCGGGTCGGTAAAAATCGGCCAGTATGGACCCATCATAGCAAAAACCTTAATGCCGGCCCTGGTTAATTTCTGGGCGGCTTCAAATCTTTGTTGGATTGTCGGCGAGAAGGGTTCGGTCAACCTTTTCCATTTTTCGTCCAGAGTATTAATAGTGAAATTAACGTCAACTTTTTTAAACTGCTTTAAAATATCAAGGTCTCTGATAACCATTGATGATTTGGTCAGAAGGCTGACGGGATTGTCGTAACCATTAAGGACTTCCAAGATTTGCCTGGTTAGTTTATATTTGCCCTCCATCGGCTGGTAAGGGTCGGTGACCGTGCCGATATAAATCTGCTGGCCGCGGAACTTTAAAGATTTTATCTGCCTTGCCAAAACCTCGGCGATATTGATTCTGGCGTCAACAAAGCTGCCCCATTCTTCCTGGTGTCCGGTGAACCTTTTCATAAAGCGAGCATAGCAGTAAGCGCAGGCGTGCGAGCAGCCGACATAAGGATTGACGGCCAAGCCGCCGCCGGGAAAGCCGCATTTGCCCAAGGCGGATTTACATTGAATTTCTCTGATCTCTAATTTTAGGGTCATCTTTAAGAACAAAACTAATTGGTTCGTCCACGATCGTAGCTGAACCTGATATTTAAATATTTTAAGAGAAAATGGTCAATGAGGCCATAATGCCGACGCCCAAAAGCATCAGAAGCATTTGCCAAAGAGAGGTTGAGGGTTTTGATTCTTGGTGCAGCTGCGGCAGAAGATCCGAGCCGGCCAGATAAAGAAAGCCGCCGGCGGTAATGGGCAACAATATCAAAGAAAAGCCCTCGAGGCGGGAACCGACGGCTAAAGTAATAACGGCGCCCAGAATGGCGGTCAGAGCCGTTAGGAAATTAAAGAGAAGAGCCTTTTTGGCCGTCAGGCCCGAATGGATCAGGATGCCAAAATTGCCCAATTCCTGAGGGATTTCATGGAAAATGACGGCCAGAGTCGTCGCCAAGCCCACCGGCAGGCTGACCATGAAACTGGCGGCCACCAGCATGCCGTCAATGAGGTTGTGGATGGCGTCGCCAATCAGGCTCATAGCGGCAAAAGACCGGACGTGTTCTTGGCAATCGATTTCGTGACAGTGCTGCCATCTCAAGAATTTTTCCAAGACGAAAAAAAGAAGAATTCCAAAGATGACCAGAAGCGATGTTCCCAGGTTGAGCCCCAACTTCTCAAAAGACTCGGGCAATAAGTGAATCAGGGCGTCGCCGAAGAGACCGCCCACGGCAAAACTGACCAAGAAAAGAGAAATTTTTTTTATCTTTTCCTCCTTCAGGGCTAGGGCGAAAACGCCGATCAAGGAAATCAGGCTGATAATGGCGACGCTGACGAGTGAATAAATCCAGATCATTTATTTTTCTGTACCTCGGGCTTCTCGGATATTATGAAAGCCGTCTCTTTTCAAAAATTGCACCAAACCGCGATTAATTTCGCCGATGAGTTGCGGGCCCTCAAAAATCATTCCGGTAATGAGCTGCAAAAGTGAAGCGCCGGCTTTAATTTTTGTATAGGCGTCGGCGGCGGAAAAAATACCGCCGCAGCCAATAATAATATATTTAGCGCCGGTTTTTCGATAAATGAAGCGGATTTGAGCGTTGGATAACTCTTCTGTTGGCTTTCCGCTCAGGCCGCCTTTTTCCGGCACCATCTTGTCATATATCTTTGGAGCACCTCTTTTTTTAGTAAGATTGCCGCAGATAAATCCATGAATACGGTGGTTCTCACATACTTGGAGGATAGCGTCAATCTGTTTTTCACTTAGATCAGGGGACATTTTTAAAAAGATGGGTTTTTTTGTAGAAATGGCGTCGATGGCTGAAAGAAGACGATCAAGTCGGTCTGGTTCGGTGAAAGGTTCGCCGCCAAAAGCATTCGGGCAACTGATGTTGATGGTAAAATAGTCTCCGATATCAACAAGTTGGCAAAACGCCCTTAGATAGTCGTTAATTCCGGCCTCGGTCTCAACCGTGACCGGACTATTAGTTTTAGCGATACTTGTTCCCAAAGGAATTTTGAATTTTTTTGAGCGTAATCGGTCAGCTATTTTTTCGCATCCCTCATTCTTTAATCCGTAATAGACAACCAGGGCGCGCGATTCTTTCAGGCGCCACAACCGTGGTTTTGGATTACCCGGGCACGGTTCACCGGTAATGGATCCTACTTCCGCAAATCCAAACCCAACGCAAGGAAGAATATCGGTGAGGAGGGCATCTTTATCAAACCCGGCGGCCAACCCGACCGGATTAGGAAAATATATTCCGAGGAGATTTTGTTCTAGCGTCGGATGGGTAAAAGAGAATGACAGCGATGTTATTTTTCTTGTAATCGCAAAGCGTCCAAGAAACTCGCCTACCCGTGTCATGGTATTATGAACTTCTTCCGGATCGCGGCGAAAATAAATAGGTCTTAATATATTGGCGTAAAAAAGGTGAAATAATTTGTTTCGCGCCGCTATCGTCAAATTATTCATAGCGAGTACGTTATAATCCAGATTGACTGTCTTCAATTGGATTTTCTTTCATTTTTTGGAGGATAAGGTTTTTTAATTCCTCTGCATTTTGTTTTTTGAGACCAGGAAGACTTACTTTATTCCCCGAAGATCCTAAGCTCTCTCCTTGCCCATAAGCATTGGATTTAGAACCGTAGCTTTTATTCCACCAATGCGCCTTATTATCACCACCCGCCTGTGAGGCATTTTCAATTCTCAAAGAAGCCAGTCCAAAAATACGATCAAATAAATCCTGCTTCACAAAAACATTTTGTATCACGCCATAAGGTAAATTTCTTTGCTTTTTTGATATGACGCCTTGTTTGACGTGAAAGTATTTATCATCCAATGAATAGTGAAAATTTGCCCGAATCAAGGAATTTGCAATTAACATTATGGGTAAAGCCAAAACGAGGTATGGGAAATAATATCCAAAAAATAATGCCACCACGTTTATCAAAATTATAATGATAGGAGCTTTAAAAACCCAAAGTTTTGTTATTGGATAATTTTTTTCCGTAATAACATTACTATTTACTGTCATTGTTTGTGGTAAATTTTCCATATTTTTTATTGATTAATTTGGCTATTAGTATTTAAATTTTGACCTCTGTTTTTACTAATTTTTTGTTGTATTGTTTCGAGCAACATTTTTCTCAAACCATCTGCTGCTGGTTTTTCAACGCCGTCTATGTGGGCTTCCATTCCAGAAGAAATTGTTGCACTAGACAGATGAACATCATAAAGACCAAAAATTCTATCGAGCAAGTCCTGATCAACATAAATATCTTGCACCCTCTCATAGGGAATTGTAATTTCCATCGGAGTTATCGGACCCTTTTTTATGATTATGAAATCATTTGTTAAATCATAAAAATAAACTGCGTAATACCAGCGCTGGTAAAGATAGACCACTAAAATTATGATAAACATTAAACCAAAAATCCCAACCGTTGCTATTCCTAAATAACCACTCGCTTCAGTTTCTGAGCTTAAGGCAAAAGCAAGAACTCCCCAAATAGTGAGTAATAAAATCGCCCAAACTAACGTACCCATGACTGTTTTCTTCAACACCTTTTTTGTGCTTAATGGGAATTTATCCCTTGTTTCACTTTGTGCTATTTTCATATTTTTATCTTTGAAAATTAGTTAAATTAATTTTTATTAACGACTTTACTTGCAATTTACTCCCCCTCCCCGGCACTTTTGCAATAATTATATGACATTACACCAAAATTTCAAATAAATCAAGATTCGGCGGCGCGTCGCGCCGCCGAATTGGTCGGGGAAAAATCTGAAAGTTTGATATTAATGCCGCTAACCGGAGTCGAACCGGTGTTCTCAGCTTGAGAAGCTGATGTCCTGACCACTAGACGATAGCGGCAGAAGAGCTGCCCGGTCATTTCTGTCCGGGCAGTCTATCGGATTTAGCGGGGCTAGGCGGTGACGACGGCGCCGGCGGGCAGGTCGTGAATTTGCCAGCGATAGCGAATATTGTCAATGTCGGCGTGTTGAATGCCGATATCCATGACGACGTCGGTTTTCCGCATGTTGATTGTCGCGTCGTTGTCGGCATAGCGGCAGCCGGAGAACATTCTCCAAACGCCGATCCGTGCGCCCAAGACGACGATACCCCACCATTTTTCGAGCCAGATAACCTTCATGGTTACACCTCCTTTCCTTGTGATGGCTCTAATAAGATTCTTCTTGTTATCCCACCCTTAAAGGCAAAAGTCAACTATTGGTAATCCGGGGGTATTTGCCAGATGTCAATAATGTATTTGGCCAAATCGTGGAAGATCGGCAGGGCGGAATATTCTGCCGTTTTGGCTTGAGGATTATCCAGCTTGACCAGGATCAAGAATTTGGGATTAAAGGCGGGAGCAAAACCAATAAATGACTGGATGGTTTTGTCCGAGTAGCCGGGCTTAGTCACGCCCAGAGCCCCCCAGGAAACCTGGGCGGTGCCGGTTTTGCCGGCGACAAAATAACCGGGAATCTTCGCCTTTTTACCAAAGCCGTTTTCGACGACGCTCGTCATCATGGAAACAATCTGGGAACTGGTTCTCGGAGAAATAATATTCTCGGTGACCCCAGAAGAGGTCGCGGGAGAGATTTTCTGGCCGTTTCTGTCAATGATTTCTTTGACGAGATGGGGCTTAACCAGCCGGCCGCCGTTGGCCAGGGCCGAAAAGGCGCGGATCAGCTGGATGGGAGTGATTTCTATTCCTTGGCCAAAAGCGGCCGTGGCAAAGTTTATCTCATATCCCTTTTTAAATTCTTTGTTCTGGGAAAAAACCTCGCCCTGAAGCTCAATATCGGTTTTAGTAAAGAAGCCGAATTTCTCGAGATATTTTAAAAACAGTTCGGATCCCAGCTGCTGCTCGGCAAAAACGGCTCCGGTATTAATTGATTTTTCCAGGACCTCGGTCATCGTTCTTTTGCCCCAGGTTCTCCGGTCATAGTTATAAATTGGCGTCTGGCCGATCCGGACGACGCCCTCATCGACATAGGTTGTTTGAGGCGTGATTTTCTCTTCTTCAATGGCCGCGGCCATGGTCAGGGGCTTGAAGACCGAGCCCGGTTCAAAGATCTTTTGGATCGCCGGGTTTTGGAAGATCTGCAAATCTTTTTCCTGTCCGTAGTTGTTAGGATCAAAATTAGGATAGCTGGCTAGGGCCAATATCTCTCCCGAATCGGGCCGGACCGCAATAATGGTCCCGCTTTCAAACTCTAGATTTTCTTTGGCCTTGGCCAGCAACTTTTCTGCCTCAAATTGAATTTGGTAATCCAGGGTTAAGACCAGATCGCTCCCCTTTTCCATTTCGTTGGGAGAGGAAAAAGAAATTAAGAACCCTTGAGCGCCTCTTTCTCCTTCTAAGGTGCCCTCTTTTCCTACCAGGACATCCTGATAAAAGCCCTCTAATCCATATTGGCCCTGTTTTTCTGAATCAACAAAGCCAACGGTTTGCGAAGCTATCGTACTTTGAGGAAAAACTCTGACTCTTTCTTCGCCGATGTAGATTCCGGCTATCTTTAGCCTTTGCAGTTTTTCCACTTCGGCGTCGGTCGCCTTATTTTTAACAAATTCGTAAGGGCTGTCTTGGCTCAATTTTTCTTCGACTAGAATTTCGTCCAGATTCAAGATTTGGCTCAAAGCCTTTTTGGCTTTATCCGGTTCTTTGATTTCCCGGGGCGAGACGTAGATAGATTTACGAACAGAGCTTGTGGCCAGAACTTGGCCGCCGGCGAAAAAGATCTCACCCCTTTCTCCGGCGCTGGCTGAGAAAAACTTTTGCTGGCCCTGGGCCAGGGCCCGATAATAACTGCCTCGCCAGACCTGAAGATAAAATAAACGACCGATGACGGTCGTTCCAAGCAAGATTAAGAAAATCAGAATGAGGCTGATTCGGTAACCTTTCATCTGGTTACCACCGTTGTTCCGGGCGATTGGATAAAGCTGACCATTTCTACCTTCTCGAGGTTTAAACTCTGGATCTGTTTTTCCAGATTGAAGAGAGTGTTTTCTTTCAGATCCAGGATGGTCAGTCGTTCGTTCTCTTTTTTGAGGTTCGTTGACCTGTTCTGCAAATGTTGAAGTTGATAGGTTTGAGCGACAACTTGGCCGTTTTGCCAAAGCCAGGAAAAAATCATTAAAACGATGGCGGTAATACCGACCGACAAGATAAGGCCCGCCGATATTTTGAGAGAAATTCGTGGAAAAGAAAGGATTTTTATCTCGTCGGGAAAGGTTGAAACATTCATATTTTTATTCCGGCTCTTAATTTAGCTGATCTTGAGCGCGGATTATTTTTTATCTCTTCGACGCCGGCCATGACCGGTTTTTTGGTTAAAATTTTTAATCTTCCCGGCTGAGCCTTACTTTCCTGAGCTAAAAAGCTTTTAACGATTCGATCTTCTAAAGAGTTGAAAGTGATGACGCAGATTTTTCCTCCTTTATTCAAAACTTCCAGAATTTGAGGCAAGGTCCTTTCTAAATTCTCTAATTCGCGGTTGACGGCTATTCTCAAAGCCAGAAAGATTCTGGTGGCCGGGTGGATCCGTCCTCCTTCATAGCTTGGGGGCAATATTCTTTTAATGATCTCGGCTAATTGCCAGGTCGTTTCAATCGGTTTTCTATTCCTAAGGGAACAAATGGCGGCGGCCATCTTCGAGGCAAATCTTTCTTCTCCGTACTCTCGGAAAATCCTTTCTAGCTCGGCCGCCGGCCAGTCGTTGATGATATTCGCCGCCGTTAATTTGCTTTTGTCGCCGTCGAGGCGCATCATCAAAGGTTCATTCCGGAGAAAGGAGAATCCTTTTTGGGATTCTTCCAGATGCCAGCTGGAAATCCCTAAATCCAGAAGAACTCCCGAGATCGGCCCGAACTTTTTCTCTTTAACTATCTCTTTTAAATTGACAAAATTATCATTGACGACGATCAGTCTTTGGGTTTTCCTCGCCAGCAATCTTTGATAAAGATCATTGTCTGCTTCCAGTCCCAAGATTTTTCCCCGCGGGGCGATTTTCTCCAGAATAGCAAGACTGTGTCCGCCTTCGCCGAAGGTGCCGTCAATGAAGTTTTCATTCGGCTGAGGGTCGAGGTAACTCATTACTTCTTTTAAAAGGACAGGAATGTGCACGGCTCTAAATACCTAATTCTTTCAATCTCTCGGCAATGTCGCCACCGGCTTCTTCGGTCTTGTCTTTGTATTCCTTCCATTTCGCTTCGTCCCAGACCTCTAAACGATCGTTGACGCCGGCAATGACGACTTTTTTATTAAGACCGGCGTATTCCTTGAGAAAGTCCGGTACCAGAATCCGTCCCAGATTGTCCAGGGTAACTTCCATGGCGCCGGTGAGCATCAGCCGAGTAAAGCCTCTGGCATCGGCTCCGGACAAGGGTAATTTACTGATCTTTTCCACCAGTGTTTCCCAGGCCTTAACCGGATAAACGGACAAGCAGTTGTCTAGGCCCCGGGTGATGACGGCCTTTTTGCCCAAAGACTCGCGCATTTTTACGGGAATGGCCAATCTTTTCTTTTCGTCAATTGAATAGGTGTATTCGCCGATGAACATCTTAGTTATCCACTGTTTACCACACTTATCCACAGGCTATCCTCTATTCCCCACTATAAGCCATTGAAACACCCTCGTCAATCACGAGGGAATAAGGAATTTTTCCACAGATTGTTAACACCCGGTAATGCAACTTAAAGACCCGACCTTGTATCCGTTAAGGTCGGGTCTTGAGTTTAAGGGTCGGGTTTAAGAACCTCGCTTCGCAAGAACCTTAATTCTCGCTGAAGCTCGAATTAGAAAATTACGAGTTTAAAATCCGGCGTTTCCAGGCTGATTCTTTGCCCTCTTTTTATTTGTCCGGACAGCAAAGCCTGAGCTAAAACGTTTTCTATCTTGTCCTGGATGACTCGGCGCATTTGACGGGCGCCGAAAACGGGATCATAGCCGAGCCGGGCCACTTCACTGGCCAGCTCGTGGCTGACGATAAATTCTATTCCCTTTTCCGCCAGATTTTTTTTGAGTTTGTTTAGCATTAATTCAGCAATTTTAAAAAGGTTTTCTTCGGTCAGGCCCTTGAAGACGACGACGGCGTCAAAACGGTTAATGAATTCTGGCCGGAAGATGCCTTCGTTGAAAACGTGGGCGAGCAGTTTTTCCTTAATGGAAGGCATTTCCAGTTTTTCTTCAATGGCCCGGAGAATGATTTGGTAACCGGCGTTGGAAGTGGCGATGATGATAGTGTTGAGGAAGTTCACTTTCCGGCCCAGGCCGTCTCTCATCGAGCCTTCGTCGAGCACCGCCAGAAAGAGGTTGAGGATATTGGGATGGGCTTTCTCTATTTCGTCCAAAAGCACCAGAGAAAAAGGATTCTCTCTGACCTGGGTGACAAAGAAACTTTCTTCTTCGGTTGAACCAATCAGTCTTTTTAGGTCCGTAGGATTCTGGAACTCAGAAAGATCGAGGCGGATCATCCGTTCTTCCGAGCGAAAGTAAGTGGCGGCTAAAGCTTTGGCCGTTTCGGTTTTGCCCACGCCGGTCGGGCCCAGAAACAAGAAAGTTCCCATCGGTCCTTTTCTGATAGTGATGTCGGCCCGGGCGCGCCTCAAGGCCGAGGAAACTTCTCTGACCGCCTCGTTCTGATTAATAATCCTTTCGTGCAAAAGATTTTCTAGATTGAGCAGATTTTGTTTTTCCTCAATGGAGATTTGGCCAACCGGAATTTCGCTTTTTTCTGAAACGATTTGGGCCACGTGCCGGGGCAGAACCAAGGGGTCTTTACTCCTCGAGAGTTCGACCAAGAGTTCGGCCATCAAGTCCGTCGCTTTCTTGGGAAAAGGAATGGCGGGCAGATAGCGATCGGCTTCAATCACCAGTTCTTTCAGAGCCGGATAGCTGATGAACTTCTTGTATTTTACTTCCCAGCCCGGGACGAATAATTGCAGCAACCTAATGGTTTCATCGATAGAAACCTCAGAAACCTCCACCTTTTCAAAAGAGGAAACGATGAGATTAGGCTCGATGAACCGATGGAAGCTGGCAAAGTCGCTGACGGCGATTAACCGGAACTGGGGAATCCTAAGATAGGCGGCCAGGGTGCCGGAAATATCCACCGTGCCGGGCCGGAGATGGCCGCCAATGAAGTTATGAAAGTCCTGGATGATTAAAATAATATTAGTGGCCTGAAGGACTTCTTGGAAGATTTGTTCTAAGACGGCTCCAGCTTCTTCTTGGCTTTCTTTGCGGTTAATGAGCAGGGAAAGATCGAGCTCCACCACTCTTTTGTAATTCAGCTCGGGCAAACTCTCGCCAAAAAGAATCTTTTGAGTTAGGGCCTGAAGCATCGCTCCTCGGCCAGAGCCTATTTCTCCCACCACCAAGACGTTATTGACCTCTTGTCGGGCCAGGACCCTTTCTATTTGTCCGATTTCTTTTTCGTGACCAACAATTTCCTCAAACCCCTTTCTCTCAACCATTTCTGTCCAGTCAATGGCGTATTGATCAAGGGTAATGGTGTAGCCGGCCGCCCAGCTTTTGGCCAGGCCGCCAATCTTAATCAGATTTTTGTATTCCCAGAATCTTTTTTTCTCTTTGATCTTCTTTTGACTACCTTCCCACCACCAGGTCAGATTATCGATGTCTTCGGCCTTAAGGCTCGCCTCCACCAGGATTCTTTTGAATAGGGGGCCTTGTTTCGCCAGGCCGGTCAAGAGATTACCCTGGCTGATTGAGTCATTGCCCCTTTTCTGAGCATTCCTTAACGACTCGAGTAATAGATCAGAAAAATTTTGTTCTCCGTCGGGTGACGGGAGCGTCAGGCTTTCTTCGACGATCTTTTGTATTTCTTTCCGATTCATCAATAACCTGGAAAGGACAAAAGAGATCAAGGGTGAGTCGCTGGAAATCAAGGAATAAAGAATAAGGGTCGTGTTAAGAGGAACTTTGCTTTTTTGGCTGAAACTGATGGCTTTTTCTACCACCTGGGCGGTTTCAAACTCCAGAAAATCCGCTAAATTGAAATTATCGGGATTAGCCAAAGCTTTTTGCAGGCCGACTTTCAACTTCGGTTTTTTGAGTTTCAATTCAAAAAACAAATTGAGTTGCCACAAAATTGCGGCCAGAGAAAAAGAAATAATCCCGGCGCCCAAAAGCCGTGAAAGAGACTCGGTTCCCAGGGCATTGGTTAGAAAGCCGTAGAGAAAGATCGAGAAAGAAAAAAGAAAAAGCAGGCGGAAAACTTTCTGGAAAAGAGATATCAATTGAAAACCAGAACTGCCAATCAGCCGGACGGCTTGAAAGATGGCGCTTTTTCTTAAGTCAAAATTCTCCATTGGGGTTTAAAAGAAGAGTCTTATTCCCTGCCAGAGGCTAAAGAAGATCAGAGCGGGCAGAAGAATCCAGACAAGGAAGACCAGAGCTCCGACCAAGAAGATGATTATCTCCACCAGGATGCCCATGACAATCATGACGCTGCGGACGATGGCGCCCAAGACGCGAGAAATTATATTTGAGAAAATTACCTCGGCGTATTTTCCGACGTCAAAACCCCGAGGATAATACCACCGGTACTGCCGCCAATAGGCAAAGAAGGTTTTAAAAAGCAAGGGAATGGAGAAGTATTCAAAATTAAAAACCAGGATATTTCTCCAGCCTCTTAAAATCCCTCGGGGCGTTTCGACAAACTGCCAGGAAAGCCATTGACTTAAGAGGTTCTTTTTTTCCGCCGCCTCGATCATTGATCTATCTTATATCATTTTCCATAAATCAAAAAGAGGGGTGGGTAGTCCCCCTCTTTGTTTTGTCACGCGGGCGTCAATTCGGTTCTGGCCCAGTTTTCGATTTCCTGCCATTGGGCGCGATCGCCGGTGGCGCGGATTCTGGATAGGGCTGTGCCGACTTTGTCATCGGTCATGTTAAATACCCTGGCCTCGAATACCTCGGCGCGGATTCCGGTGAGTATATTCCGGCCGAGGTGCCAGCGGATTGATTGAACCTGATCCTCGTTTAGCGTAGCGGTTCCTCCGAGCCCCAGGGCTACTTGACCGTGGATGGCTTGAAGAAGTTCCTCTGCGCTGCCCCCATTAACGGCTAGGGCGTTGAGCGCATCAGCTATTCCGTTCATGGATTTCTCCTTTCTCCCGCTACCCTCGGGGATGTGTGAAGGTTCTGTTCCTCCTTTTTGACCAGTGGGCACTACAGGGATCGGACCTGTGACCTCTGCAATGTGAGTGCAGCGCTCTGCCGCTGAGCTAAGTGCCCGGGCTACTACTTTCTCATTTAAACCTATTTGTTTTTGCCTGTAAAGAGGTATAATATTTCAATAGGTTTAAATGAGAAAAGATGAAAATATTTGAATTTCATTTTAATCCCCACCTTCGCTAAACCTGCCTGCCGGTCAGGCAGGGCTACGGCGGGCAGGCCGATAATTATATGAAAGTCTTTGAATTCATTTTTAACCCTGGCGATAAACAAGACTTATTATTTGACAGCTTTTGCTATGAGCCCGGTAGCTCCCAAGAGCAAAAACTCGGGAGTCTTTATATTATCGGCGAGCTCAAGAATGCCCTGCCTCAGGATTCGAGACTTATCAATAATCTCGCCTTTCTTCTCAAGAGAGAATATTACTCCGGCTCTTCAGCCGAAGCGACTTTGAAAAAGGCTTTGAAAAAGGCTAATGATTTTCTTTCGGAAAAGACCAAGCTGGGCAATGTCAGCTGGCTGGGTAATTTATCCTTGACGGTTATTAGTTTGCACGATCTCGACCTGATCTTTAGCAAGGACGGAAAAACTAAAGTTCTTTTATTGAGACCCGGTCACATTACTGATATCGGCAAAACCCTGGAAATCGAGGAATTTGAGCCTTATCCTCTGAAAATCTTTACCAATATTGTTGGCGGTAAATTTTTAGAAAACGATAAGATTATCGTTCTCACCGAAGAGGTTTTTGAGTTTTTTTCCAAAACCGCTCTTCTGGAAAAAATCTCTCTGGCGCCGGACCAGAAAGCTCTGAAAGAATTATTTCAAGACAAGGAAAAGGAATTTTCCCACCTTCGGGGTATTTGTTTTTTGCTTTTCTTGACCAAAGAAATCTCCCCCAAAAGCGAATTAATCTTCAAAAAAATGGCCACTCCCCTTTCTTTGAAAGATGTTTTTTCTCCCACTCAACGATTCTTTTCCGCCTTCAATCAATCGCTAAGGAGAATTTTCTCGAAACTCGATTTTTCTAAATTAAAATTAAAACTATTAAACGGAGTAAGTCTGCCCAAGATAAACTGGCCACAATTAAAGGTTTCAGACTTTAAGTTATCTCTTGAGTGGGAAAACAAAGAAGCGAGAAGAAATCTCCTTTTGATCTTTATCTTGGTTTCTTTTTTGATTCTGGGCTTTCTTTTTGCCCAGAAAGAAGAAGAGATAAAGGCCCGGAGTTTTCGCGATCGCTTGATCAGCCTTCAGGAAAAAGTTGTTAAAGCCCAAGGCTATTTGGCCTTAAGCCAAAACGAAAAGGCCAACAATCTTTTTAAGGAGGCTTTCGAAGACACCTTGCCCTTGAGCAGCGAAAATAGCTCGGTTAGCAAAGAAGCACTCGTCTTGAAGGCCCTGGTTGAGAAAAACCTCGTTGGCCTGAGCCAACTAGAAGAGTTGCCGGATCCCAGGCTCTTATTCTCTTTTGCCAATCAGAATTTTGTTCCTCAGCACTTGGTTGTTTTGGATAAGACACTTTACTTTTTCAGTCCTTACGAAAGAGAAATCGTCAAACTGGTTTCCGACCACGAATTGGAAAGAATCGGGGTCGATGAGGGTTTCAGCTTTGCCGTTCCCGGCAACAGAGAAATAATCCTGTTTACTAAGCCCAATAAAATCTCTTTCCTGACCGACGATAAGATTGAACTAGCCTTTTCTTTGAAGCTGCCCGATGCCGAAACGAGCTTTGCCGGCCTCTCCTCTTTTAAAGGAAGCTTGTATTTTCTCGAGAAGGGCACGGGCAAAATTTTTAAATATCAATATCCTTTAGCCATCAACCGAGAAGAGCCCCAGTCATGGATTCAGGCCGGAGAAAGAAAGCCCTTAGGGGCGAGGTCGATCGGCGTCACGGGTTCTGTTTTTATTCTTAGCGAAGACAATTCCATTTGGGAATACCAGGCGGGCCAACTAAAAAAAATTATGAATTTATCGGTTTTTCCCTTTCCCAAAAGGCTGATAAAGCTGGTCATTTGGCCGCCTTTTTCCAGGTTTGCCATTTTAGAACCTTCAGAGAAGAGGGTTATTCTGATTAATCGATCCGGGTCACTGATCAAACAATTCCGGAGCGAGAAGTTTCTCGGCCTAAAAGATGCGGCTTTTTCTTCGGACGGTAAGTTCTTGTATCTTCTCAGCGGCCTGGAGGTTTACCAATTGGAGCTGTAGGCCTTTAATCTTTTCGGACAAAAGAAAACACCCTCTTTTTTCGAGGGGTGTTTTCAGTTGATGGTTATTTTAGTTCTACCTGGGCGCCGGCGGCTTCGAATTTCTTCTTCATCTCCTGGGCCTCTTCTTTTTTGACATTCTCTTTGACCATTTGGGGCGCCAGCATCGCCGCTTCAACCAGGTCTTTGGCTTCTTTTAAGCCCTTTTCGGTGATATCTCTGACCGCCTTGATGACTTCGATCTTTTTATCGCCGACGGATTTCAGTTCGATATTATAGGTGCTCTTTTCTTCGACGGCTTCGGCAACGACGCCGGCGGCTTGAGGCATGGCCATCATCGGAGCTGAGGCCGAGACGCCAAACTTCTTTTCCAGAACCTTAACCAGTTCAGAGAGATCAAGCACCGAAAGCTTCTCGATTTTCTCAACGAGATCTTTGAACTTCGTCGGAACTTCACTTTTCTCTTTGATTTCTTCTGCCATAATATTTAGGATTTTATTTTACTTAAAACGATAATTAGACCTTTAATGTTTCCTTGGAAAGTATTGATCAAACCGGAGATGGGACTAGCCAGGCTTCCCACGAGTTTAGCCAGTAATGCCTCTTTCGGCGGTAATTGGGCCAGGGCTAGGAGTTCGTCTTTGCCGACTAAAAGGCCGTCAAAAATCCCGGAAATGAACTTCAGGCTTTCGTGTGTCTGGGAAAACTCATAAAGTGATTTTAGGGCCCGGATCGAATCTTCAAAGGCAAAAAGAACCGCTACTTCCCCATTCATTTCTTTAACTTTGAGCGATTTCTCCTTCCCTTGATCAGTTTCCTTAAGGGCTAAATCGATTAAGGTTTTTTTGGCCACTTTCAGATTACCCTGGGCCTCTTTTATTTTACGACGCAAAGCCACCAGGTCTTTTGCTTTGACGCCCTGAATGTCAGTAAAAACAACTGATTTGGCTTTTTTAAGACTCTCCTTCAGTTCTTCAACGGTCTTTTGTTTTTGTTCTTTGGACTTGGGCATAGAAACTTGGGAACTTAGTTTCTAACTTAATAGCGAGTACGATATATCGGGCTACTGCCCGCTATAAAAAACTGCGGGTTTTGCCGCAGACAAGAGAAAATAACCTTTTTCACCTAAGCAGGGAATTAAGCCTTACGGCACCCGCTGTCTACGGCGACTGAAATCATCCTAACAGAATCACTTTAACTTGTCAACAACGGCTTGGGCAAAAGCCGTCGCCGCCTCGGGGCCATTGGCAGTGATGATTAATCCGTCAACGACAACGGCGGAAGGGACTGAGTAATCGGCCCCTTCTTTTTTTAGTATCTCGACAAAGCTTTTATCCATATTCGAAGACCAAACCGTTGCCTTTTTATTTTTTAGAACCCCGGCTAAGGCGAGAATGGTCGGGGCAATGCAGATGGCTCCCAAAACCTTATTCTCGAGAACGGTTTCCAGGACAATACGTCGGGCGGACTTGTCTTCAAAATAGCGAGAAGCCCCCGAGCCGCCGACAAAAACGACGGCGTCAAAATCATGAACCTTGAGTTCAGAGAGAAGAAGGTTAATTTCGGCCTCGCCGCCGTAAACGCCCATGGCCGACCCCATCTTTTCGCTGACCGTCGTTATCTCAAAACCCGCTTTCTCCAGAACCTCTTTCGGCTCAAAATACTCTTCGTCGCGGAAGTCGCGGAAAGCAATAATTAAAGCGATCTTCTTTTTCTTTGAGGTTTGAGTCATGCTTTGTAGTATAGCGAGCGGGACACCGCTCGATATATCAGTTTACTAACTGCTATAATAAAGTGAATAAGCCAATAATTCAAGGAGGAAATGAAATTAAGTTTGAATAAGAAAAAATGGCTGAGTCTGGTCTTGGCCGCCCTCTTTCTGACATTCCTGGCCAGTTTTTATCTGCAGCATCAGCTCGTCTCGCTTTATCGCCAGCAAGCCTCCTCTTTGGTCGAAGACCGGGAAGGTCGTGTTATTGCCATCCGGCCCAATCGCCAGGGATATTTTAACCGTCCAGTTGTTAATCTGCCCGCTAGGATGGCCGATCTTTTAGTTAAAAAGGAAGACCGATTTTTTTACTACCATAACGGCGTCAACCCGATTAGTATTATCAAAGCCTCTTTTGGCTATTTAGGGTTGGGCCAGAGAAAGGCCTCAAGCACCATTAGCCAACAGTTGGCCAAAATTCTTTTAGGCAACGAGCTGCGGCGAACCGGGCAGAATAAACTCAAGGAAACCCTCTACGCTTTGAGTCTGGAGATTTTCCAGCCCAAGCGAGAAATCTTGAAAATGTATGCCAACTCCATTTATTTTGGCTATCAGGCCCAAGGGATCTTTGAGGCCAGCCGTCTTTACTTTGGGACCGATCCCGAAATGCTCACCGAGGGGCAGGTCTTACAACTTTTAGCCACGATTTCTGAACCGGCCGAAAACAATCCCGCCAGCGAGAATAATGAGAAAATCAGTTTAGCCATGGCTAAAAAATTCATTTTTTCTGAAGAAGGCTTGAGTTTCAGTCAAGCTGGCCAAGTCAGAGAGCAGATGAAAAAGGTTTCGCATGCGGACGATCTTTTCTTCGAATTAAAATCGTTTTTGACGGAGCCGAAAACAATTTGCCAAACGACCTTAGACCGAGATCTGACCAGAAAAATCAGAGAAATAGTCCAACGGAACATCGAAAGCTTAAAGATAGAGAATGCCCGGAACGCGGCCGTGGTAGTTTTAAAGCTGCCCGAAAATGAGATTTTGAGTCTCATCGGTTCGCCCGATCCCAATTCCTTTGAGTCGGGTTATCAGATTAATATGCTGATGGAATTGCGACCCATTGGCTCTACCATTAAGCCTTTTATCTATCTCAAGGCCTTTGAAAAAGGGTTGAGGCCCTATACCCTGGTTGAGGATAGAGAGTACAAATATATTACCGCCTTAGGTTTCCCTCTTTATCCTAAGAATTTTGACTATCAATACCGCGGCCGGGTCAAACTTAACTACGCCCTCTCCAATAGCCTGAACGTGCCGGCGGTCAAAGTCCTGGAATACGTCGGTTTGGAGGATTTCTATCAATTCTGGGGAAAGGAAATGGGCTTTAAACCGAAGCAGCCCTGGAACAGCTACCAGCTAGGTATTGCCTTGGGGGGTTTGGAAATGAGCCTCTGGGACCTGGCCAGATACTTTACCATCTTTCCCAACCAGGGCTGGCTGAAAGACGTTAAGGTTTTTCAGTCGGGAGACTGTTTTCAGCCAAAGCCAGAAACAACCAAAGAGATTGCCCAACCCGGTTTCATCCAGCTGGTCAACAAGATTCTCAATGACCGCCAGACCGGCGTGGAACAGTTCGGCATGAAGAGCGAGCTCAATCTCTTTCAGGAAAACTATGCCCTAAAGACCGGCACTTCGCGCGATTTCAGGGACAGTTGGATTATTGGTTATACCCCCGACTTCCTGGTCGGTGTCTGGGTAGGCAATGCCGACAACTCTCCCACCGACAAGATTTCTGGCCAACAAGGCGCGGGCCTGATCTTTTCCAATATTATGGAGCTGCTCTTGAATTCCCGATACAACTCATCGAGCCTGAAGGCTCCTCAGAGCCTGAACGGCAAAAAAACTCCTTTTGACTTCAGTCTCGTCAAAGATTTCCCATCCCTCGAGGGTACTCGGGACTTTCAGTCCCTCGACTCGGCTCGGGACTTTCAGTCTGATCAGGGCCTTGATTGGGGTCTCCAGGGTGACGATTATAAGAAAACCCAAAATCTTTTATTGGCGCAAGATACTGCTTTGATATTATTGCCGCACGACGGAGATTCTTTTCTGCTCGAGCCCAATACTAAAATCATCCTGCGCGCCCGCCAGGCCGTCGACTGGTTTGTTAACAACGAGTTTATCGGTCACGGCCAGGAGCAGATTTTCATTCCCCCGACTCCCGGCAACTATCAAGTCAAAGCCCAATCCCCCACTAGTCAGGCTGAAAGTCCCGAGTATCCACGAGGGGCTGGAAGCCCCGAGCGCTCCCGAGGGGAGGAAGTTTCCATTTCTGTCCTGGGCGAGTAGTTTGTGCGAAGCTTAGCTTCGCACGATCCTTGACATTTCAATGACTTTATGAAAAACTATCGTATCTCTCCTTGTTGGCTTTCTGGTAATAAATCTTGTTGCTAGAAAGCCGGCAAGGATGACTGGCCCGTTGGTTCCGCAAGGCGGAATACGGTCAAAAGCGATCTTTCCCAGCCCAAGGGGCAAGGAGTAGAAAAATGGGAAAAAGTAGCTTGAAAGGGAATGAACTGACTTCCCTAGTGGAACGAGCGTCAGCGCTCCAAAAAGCCAGTAGAGGGTACCGAGACGGCGCTGCTGAAAGCGCCCGGTTGGCCCTCGACGAGTTAGTCCTTCAGATTCTGCGAGACCACCTCGAACAGGTAGTCTTGCGTCTGGATCCCAGGAAGTCACAGGCTTGGGATGACTTCTACGCAGTTCTAGAAGTCGAGGCGAACTCGGTGGTTCTGCGGATGCCAGTTCCTAAACTCAAGTCGAAAGACTCAGAGCTGGCAAACAGGATTCGGACGAAGATCGTCCGGGAGGAAGAAATGGAAGCAACAATCATTGCGGTGATACTCGTCGTAGGAGGGATTGGGTTCATCGTAAAGATGCTTCGTCAAAGAGACGACGGAAATGGGTACGACTACATCGGTTACCTTGGCGCTGATGGCAAACCTTGCGACGCAATTGGGTTAGCACGGTTTTGTCCCACCAAGAAAGAAGCCGAGGCCGTTGCTCGAGCGTTCGGCTACAAAGTAGAACGCGAGGAGATGAAACGATGAAGATCATCTTAAACGGTTTGAACGTCACTCTCGCTGAAGTTTTGACTAGACTTCAGGAAGAGGGCGCGCCTCGCTTCGCGGTAGCCCTATCGCGAAGTGATTACGCCAAGAATCCCAACGAAAGAAAGCCAGGTAACGCCGTGATCGTTATGACCGCTGCTGAATTCCAGAAGTTAGAAGAAGAGCAACGACATACGGTCGAAATGGTATTGGCAGCTCAACAGTTGGGTGCCCAAGTTGTTTTCCGTAGCTAGTAGAGCTTAAAGGAGACTCAACGCCTTAGAAAAAGGAGTTGAGTCTTTTTATTTTGGCGAGTCGCCAAGGACTGCGGCATAAGCTGATTAAACAGCTATTGTTTTACGACAAAATAGCTCCCGGCCAATATCAAATCAAAGCCCAATCCCCCACCGCCCAGTCGGAAGAAATCACGATTTTTCTCAACCAGTAAATAAATCAGCACCCGAGATTTCTCGAGTGCCGATTCGATTTGGCGTCGGTTGCGTTATTCTTCGATGAAAAAGAGCGACGTGAAACCGGCGGCGAGCAACCCTTCGGTGGGGACGACATGAAAGATGCCGTTGATGATGAGCCCCAGCGCGAGCGCTCCGTACACGATCTTGCGCAACTGTCGATTGGTCAACATGGCCAATCACCTCCTTTGAAACTCAGATTGTCGTTCGTTCGGCTAGCGAGTCGGCGGCGCGCCCGGTCGACAATGGGCGCAACGAAAAAGGTGCTTGTGTCGGCGTCCGGGCTTTGCCAGACAAGTAAACCCATGTTTACACATCACGCTACACTTTCCATTGTCTCGGGACCGCCGCGGCCGATTCTTCCGCAGAAAATCGAACATCCATACCTCCTTGGTCTGGGATACGTACTGGATAAATTATAGCACTAATAATATAAATGTCAAGAGTTTGTGCGAAGCGAAATTTCGCCTAGCACAAATCAATCAAAAAGCACACATCATGGATCGATGTGTGCTCTGTTTGAAGGGCGATCACTTCACTGGGAGGAACGTGATTACCACGAGGAGGGTGCCACCGATCAAGCAGGCGCCCGCCAGGAAGTACCAGACGAGTGACGTCTGATGGTAAGCGGTAGCATAATTTGGCGCCGCTTTTGGCGTCCCTCGTCCACTTGCCTCTGATGCGCCACGCTGATACTCATCTGGTCCATAGCGGTGGATGTCCGTTTCCGCTTTTCGGCTTTCTTTGCGCCCTTCGCGCCAAAAGAAAACGCCTACCAGAAAAAGGATCGCCCCGATAATTTGCAATGTTAGCATTGCACACTCCTTTCCTTTCTGCGGTTTATCCGCATAAAAATTATACAATACTTAATTAAATTAGTCAATACATCATCAAAAATCTCCGATTAGTATCGGGAATATTAGGCTCAGAGAATAATTGATTATCTCACGACAAAGTAGCTCCCGGCGGTGCGGCCGAAGTTCTCCGGGAAATACATTTCATAAGCCCGGGCGGGCAGATGAATGAAGTTGCCTTTGGCCATGGCTCGGACGTAGTAATCGAACTCGTAAACGCCGGGTTCCAGGTTTTCGGTAAAGAGGAAAGCCTGATCATCCCTTAATTCCTTAAAGCTGGGCTGGAATTCAGAATTGGTTAATTCTTTTTCTTGAAGCCGAAGCGATTTCTGTTCCGTGGCCAAGTCCAGATTGACGATTTCCAGGCCGGCCGGGATATAATCTTCCACGGCGACAAAATGCCGGGATTTGGGAACCGTGATTTGAAGATTGACCCTCAGAACGTCGCCCGTTTTGGCTTCCACAACGGGTTTTTCATTCTTGGCGTCGTCCAGCCGGTAGAACGAGCGGGTAATGGAGAAGCCTTCGTCCCGCGGCGCGATCTGGTCGGCGGGCAGATAGTATTTCAGAACCAAGTCATAGTAGAAGCCATTGTTAGAACTATTTAAGTCTTCCTTGATAAATTTGACCAGATTATTCTCATTGAATTTCAGTTCTTTTAAAGGAATCAATTTTTTGAACTGATCAAGAATGGTGCGGGGTTCAAAGCGAAAGTTATCGGCCGGATTATCATTGACCTGGAGGCTCAGGGAAAAGTCTGATTCGGTTTCCTTTTTCCAGTTAAGATAATCGGTAAAGGCATCCACGACCTGCAGAGTATTATTGGTCGAGCCCCAGGCGCCATCTTTTTCGCGGGAATTCAATATCCAGCGGACCACTTTGTCGAGGAAAGGATTTTCGCTTTGATCTTTGCTCAAGGCTTTAAGATAGAGGGCGGTGTCCTTGATTGGTGTTTCGTAATAATACCAAAGCCGGTTTTGGTTGGGTTCCAGAAAAGCGCCCCGGGAATCGATATCGACCCGATTGTTCAGAGTTTCAAAAATTTTCTGTTTCAAGGCGACGGGAAAATCACCGCTTCTTTCGGACATTAAGATGGCCAGATAAGCCAAGGAAGTATTGCTGCTTCTTTCCTTAATAAAGAGATCGTTCCTGGCTATTTCCGTGACTTTCTGCTTCAAGACTGTTCGGGAAGGCCAGTCTGGCAGTTGAGACAAGGCCGAAGCGGCTAGAATGACGTTATTTTCATCGCGGTAGAGGTAGTCCTGGCTGGTGATTTCTTGATTAAGATAGTTGGCGGCCCTCTCCAGGCTATTTTGATTAATCCGGAAGCCGGCCAGAGAAAGATTCTGGAGCGCTTCCACGGCTGACAAGGTGGCGTAGAAGCTAGAGCCGCCGCCTCTCCAGAAAGCAAAGCCGCCATCATCTCTCTGGTTGTTGTAAAGCTGAGCCAGGCCAATCTCCACCAATTCATCAATCGAGTATTCCCGACCGTCGTATTTAACTTTCTCCAGCTGGAATTTGTCGCCCAGATTAGGCAGGTTCAATCCTTTTTTGACAATGGCAATAGCTTTGAGCCGGGCAGCAATCTGTTCTGAACCCGCATAAGGATATTGGATGAGATAGTTTAAGGCGTCCGAGAGAAAGACGGCCAGGGTGGCCGAGCTATTGACCCTCAAGTCCCCTTTTTCTTTAACAACGTTTTCCGGCAAAAAAACATATTCTTTGATAACCTTGTCCGTGGCGTAACTGGCGGTCGAGGTCGTCTCATAGGTATTATTGGGCGTAATCTTGATATATTGAATGACGGTGTCTTCAAGGTCTCCATTCTTGGCCGAAAGGACAAAACGATGTTCCCCGCTCTCCATCTGTTCTGGGGCCTGCGCCTCAAAGTAAACCGTTTGGGTTTCGTTCTTGTCGATTCTGATTTGTTTTTTGGCGTTGTCGCCTTTCAGTAAAAGAGTCGGACTCTCAAAAGAAACCTCGAGTTTTTGATTCTCTGAGCTTTGGTTGAAGATTTTGGCGCCGACGAAGAATTGATCACCCGGCACAATAAAACGGGGTTTGAGAGGCACGATCATCAATTCCTTTTTCGTCATGAATTCTTGATAGTTGATGCCCAATTTAGTGTCTTTGGTGACTCCCAATGTTTCGGCCTGCCAGGTGGTTAAGTTATCCGGTAAGGCAAAACGAATCTGGGCTCGACCATCCTCGCCCGTCTTTAGTGATCCTTCCCAGAGAGCTGTTTCCCGGAAGACGCCCCGAGCCCTTTTACTTAAAGCCTCGTCGGATCGGCCGCTGCCACCCTTGGTTTTAGAGATTTCCGTTTCCACCAAGATATTTTTCAGGTTTGAAGAGGCGGAAACGGTTAAAGGAAAACCGCCATAGAAAAAAACTAAGGGATTTTTTTGGGGATTACCCTTGAGGGCCAGGACGCTTAAGTCAACCACCGCCACGGAGAGTTCGCTGGAAACCCCTTTTCCCTGGGCGTCTTTAGCCTCAATATCCAGGATTACTTCTTCTCCGGGCAGGAAAGAGGTTTTATTGGGCTTGACCGAGATCTCTAATTCCTTGGTTTTGGTGTTGATTTTGAACTCCGCTTTTCCGAACTTAATCTCCGGTGACGAAGATTGCAGCAAGACCGAGACAAAGACATTGGGGACATATTCTTCCTTAATCTCAAAATTAAACTTGTAAAGACTGCCTTCGATCTCTTTGATCTGGTAGTCAAAGATCCGACCTCGTTCAATGGAAATCAAGGCCTTGGCATTTTTAAAGGGGGATTTAATAATCAAACTGCCCTGCTGGCCTACTTCTAGATCGGTTTTCTCCGGTTTGACCTCGAGATTGGTTCCTTCCGTGGGTCGGACAGAAACCTGGCCTTCGCCCCAGACATAAAGACCGTAGGTTGAGGTGACCAGGTTTTCTTTTGAGTCTCGGGCAAAAACCTCGGCCTCATACTCCCCCTCCCGAGGCATTTTTAGAGGTTGAATGTATTCGCCCTGAGAATTGGTGGCAAAACTATATTGATTTACTTCTTCCCTTCTTTTCTCCCATTTATAGGAGTAGCCGCCCGTCGCCTCTTGTCTTTTGGCATAGACCCAATTAACTTTGTAAAGTCGCAGATTAACATTACTAACTTTCTGGGGTTGGCCCTGGAGATCCAGAGACTTAATCTTGAGATTGACTTCCTCGTTTTTTCCGACAAAATATTTGTCCGAGTTGATTCCAAGGTAAAACTCTCCGGCGTGCAAGATAAAAGATTTCTGGGCGGAAACGCTTTGTCCTTGGGGATTGGTAATGGTAACATCAACGACAACGATTTTACTTTGCGGGCTTTCATTGGCACTCGAAACCTTGGCGATATCGAGGGGTTGGGAGATTCTCGCTTGGCCCCGAACTAACTCTGCTTTTCCCCGGAACAAGAATCGGTCACCGTAATAGTAGGGTTGCCAGTAATCTCTTTCCGGGCCAAATCTCAAATATTCATCTGAGTAACGATCAAAATAATAGTTCTGGCTGCTAAAGGAATAACTAATCTCGCCTCCCTCCAGGGGTACGCCAAAGTAATAATTGGCATCGACCGTCAGATTAACCACGTCTTTAGAAACATATTCTCCCTTGTCGCTGCTTAATTTGACTTCAAAAGGAGAAGGTTGGTATTCTTGAACGTCAACAAAAGTACAATTAGAGTCGTCCGCGCAAATCCGGTATTCTCCGAGAGGGGCGTTCTTGTCAAGTAAGAGCTTGGCGTTGAAGGTACCGAATTCGTTCACCGCTAAACTCTGGTTCAGCATTTCCTCACTCCGTGAGTTATAAGCTTTGAGATTGATGTTTTTGTCCCGGTAGATTTCATAATTTCCATCGTAGCCCAGACGGAAAACCCCTTTAATAAAGACTTCTTGGGCCGGCCGATAGATGGGCTTGTCCGTGTAGAGATAAATCTTTTTGGCGGTCGCGGCACTGCTTACCCAATCCAGCTGGTTTTCCCAGGGCGGGATAACCGTGCTGTCTTCGCCGTGGCTGACGATCGCCCCCTGCAGATTATCCACGACCTTAGTTAAAGCCACTCCTTCTTCATTGCTGAAGAAGGTGCCGACGGAATTAAGATTTTTTCCCTGAAAAAGTCTGACTTTGGCTTGATTAATCGGAGCCAGGCTGCTCAAGTCCGTAATCCAATAGAGATTGCGCAATTCCGCCAGACTCTCTTCGGTCAGGGGCTGGGCCGAGCCATAGAAAGCTGTTTCGGGCCGAATCTTCTTTTCGGCCACCGCTAAATTGGTGACGTTGAGATAGGTTCTTTCAAAGACCGGTCTTTGGCTTTGATAACCACTCTCGCTCCAGTGAGTGGTTTTGTAATCGGGGTGAGAGAAAGTTAGAACATAATAACCCAGAGGATTTTCAAAATAATCCTTAATGTCGACTCTAAAGTAGTTTTTTCCCCAGAACTTATGCGGCAACTCAATGGTTTTGGTCGTTCGTTCTTGGCAACCGCCCATGGTTTGGGGTGGATCAAATAAATTGGGTTTTTGTCCGAGATAATAGAGGAAGCCGAGAGAGTCGAGTTTGCAAATATCCATCTGGACATATGCCATGTTTTGGGCCGCATAGGCCAGCTTAGTTTTTGTCGGAGAAGTGACATTATAGGTTTTCTGAAAATGATAGAAATTCAGATCTTCCGGAGGTATTGGCCCCGTTGTGAAGTTCAATGACGGCTCGGTTTTCTGGCCAAAGAGATCCTCGGCTTTAAGTTGGAGCTGATAGTGAGATCGGGGCATTAAGCCATAGCCAATATTGGTATGGAATTCATTCAGCCCGCATTTTTCTCCAGAGTAAAAATAGTTGACCCGATAAGAAGGCCACCAATAGTTTAGGGTGTAATCTAGATCAGCCTTCAGGTATTCTTTTAAGTCTTTTGTCTCGGGAGCCAAGAGCGGCGAATTAGAACAGATAACCAACTCTTTGACGCTGGCTTCCTCGGCGTTGTTGGCCGGAGAGGTGCTTAAGATTTTGAGCTGAGGATAGGCGACAACGTTCTGCCGGATCGGCTCCCGGTTAATAGTTAGGCCCCGGGAGTTGACGATTCTTTCAAAAACAATTTCGAAAGTTTCGCCCAAACCGATCTGGTCCGCTTTAAAGGAAATGATCAAGGCCTTCCGGTTAATTATTTTTTCACAATCGTACTCGCTATAAATGGCTTCTTCCTCGTCCCGACACTTTTCTCCATAGACGATGTTTTCTAATTTAGGAACGTTGATGCGCGATTGGTCCAAATTAACCTCTTCATAGAAGCTGACCACCAGTTTGCCCTGGGGATCAAAAAAACCAGGGTCAGCATAACTCGTTCTCTCTGAACTGGCGGAGACGCTCTGGACAATATTGGGGATTGAGACATCGGTCTGCCCGCCTTCTTCCAGGGCGATGTCCCCTTCCAGCGGATAAGCCCTGTTGATTCTCAAAGAATAACTTTGGTTAAAGTTCCAGAACCTTTCTCGGCCAAAACGATCTTTCTGGTTATAAACCAAAATAGTCGAGAGGTTTTCTTCCTTTTGGTCTTTGGCCGAAGAGGGTTTTGTCCGGGCAAAAGGCCTTAAGAGAAAATTGCCCCAGTCTTTTAAAGTCTTGAGGACGGCTTTCTGGCCGGCGCCGTTTTCGTTCTGGTATTCGGCAATAAAAGAAATGGGTCGGCCCGTCGCGTTATCGATTAAGGAAATCTCTCCTCGGGTTTTGTCCAGGTTAACCGGCTGATTAAAGCGAATGGCCACGGCTTGGTCATAAAGAATCTGTTCTCGGGAAATATCAACGTACCTTAGTCTTCTGGTAATAAAATCATTAGTGACGGGTTTGACCTCTAGGCCATCCAGAGAGACAAAGCCCGCTTTGATCCTGACTTGGTAGTTTGAAGCTCTTAAAAGTCTCTCCTGGGGAATAAACTGAAGATTTCGAGTGGTAATCCATTTAAAACGGCCCGGGGTTTGGGGACTGATTTCTACGGGTACGTTTTTTTCTTCTAAATAGCCCAGTGTTGTCAAGGGAACCATCGGTCGGTTGAAGACAATGGTAATCTCAGAGTTTTCCGGCGTTTCTGATCCTTGGCTCGGAAAGACGCCGATAATCTCGGGGTTCTCAACGGCCAAAAAGTCTTGGCGGATCTTTCCTTCGCCTCCGGCCAGGGCCAATTCCACCTCATAGTGTCGGTTTAAGTTTAGTTCCGACTTTGGCTTAAAATAGACTATGTTTTCATTCTCTGGACTCACCGCCGACAAAAGCGAGGCCAAGACATTCGCCCTTTTGCTTTCCTGTCCGAGCCACTTTCCTTCGATTTCCGGCTGAAAGCGAATATTTTTTTGAGCCGAGCTTCTATCTACATTCGGCGGCAAGAAGACCGGAATGGCCGCCGATTGAGAAACTTTTTCCGGAACCAAGCGATAACTCTCCTGATAGGTTTGGGGCAGCTTTTTTGGCGCCAAATAGAAATAAAAAATAATAGTTCCTATAACTAAAACCGCTAAAAGAATGGTTTTTTTCTGTTGTCTCAGAAATTCTTGAATTTGGGACGCCATAATTTTTAAAAATTGAAAATTATAGATTAAGGTATTTTACCTTTTTAATGTTGTGTTCTTCAAGGGTCCGGCTGAAAAGAGTCTGACCCGCGGGGGTTGAAAGATAGTACCAGTAGAGGCTGTCGGTCGGGTAAATGGCGGCGACAATACTGTCGAGGCCGGGATTGGCAATCGGTCCCGGCGGCAGGCCGGCATATCTATAAGTATTGTACGGCGAATCAATTTTGGTTTGTTCGTAGGTGACTCGGTCCGGCTTTGTCCCCAAAGCATAGATGATCGTCGCGTCCACTTGGAGCCGCATGCCGACTCTTAATCTTTTCCAGAGAATACCGGAAACCAATTTTTTCTCTTCCAGGGTTTTCACTTCTTCTTCTATGAGAGAGGCCATGGTAATAATCTCAAAAATAGTTTTTTTCTGTTTTTCGATTTCCGTTCGCAGTTCGGGCGTCAACTTATCGCCAAGATTTTTCAGCATATTGGCGATCAGATCTTCGGCCGTTCCCCCATTTTCCAGCTCGTAGGTGTCCGGAAAGAGATAGCCTTCCAGGCCGGCTCTGGCCGGCTTGTCTTTCAGAAAGCCGAATTCCGCCGAGTAGTCGCGACTGGCGGCGGTCAAAAACTGCTGCCTCTTGAACAAGCCCCGGACATTTAAGTAAGAATCGATTTCTTTCAGGTTCCAGCCCTCGGGAATGGTAACGGTTTGTTTGACGACATCGCCCCGAATCAACTTCTTCGCGATTCCCAGCGGCGTCATTTCCGAAGAAAGATAATAATCGCCGGCCTGAAGGTGCTTGACGCTGTTCAAAAAAATAACGGCGGCGTCGAAAAAAAGCTGGTTCTTCACTAGTTTCTCTTTTTCTAAATTAGCAGCGATTTCAAAAGCTCCTTCACCCCTTCTTACCGAAAAAAGCTTTTCTTGGCTGTCGCCGATTTTGGCCGGAGAGTTAACCTCGTTAACAACTATCCCGACAGCGCTTCCGATCGCAACGCCGACAATTAAAATTTCTAGGATTCTTTTTTTCATAATAAGTCGGACATCGCATGTCCGATCATTTATTTATTAAAGGTACAAAAATGAATCCTGGATATTCGCGTTTTTCGAATTCGTTTTCGCTCTTTTTGGTGAATAACCAAATTGAGTTTTGGATCGGCGTCACGATCCGGCCGCCGATTTTCAGTTGCTTTTTCCAAGCCCGGGGCAGTTTTTCAGTCTCATCTTGAAAGCTAGCCGAAACAAGAATCTTGTCGTACGGCGCTTCTTTCTCGTACCCCTTTGATCCGTCAGCACAAATAATATTGACTATCCCCTTTTGGACAAAGCCATATTTATCGACATTTTTTATGCCGAATTGGGCTAACTCCGGCACGATTTCCATTCCGATAACTTTGCCCTTTAGCCCGACAATCTCGGCTAGTAATGCTGTCGTATAGCCGGACCCCGAGCCGATGTCCAATATTTTTTGGCCCGGCTCCGGTTGCAGCAATTCCAGCATAAAAACCACCACCAAGGGTTGCGAAATAGTTTGTTCGTGTCCGATGGTCAGAGCTTCGTCGAGCTCGGCCAAGTCCTTGAGATCTTCCGGAAGGAAATCAACCCGTTTGATTTTGCGGAAAGCTTCAATTATCCGCGGCGTTTTAAGCCAGTCCTGGGAAATAAGCGAGTCAATTAAATCCATTAGTCGTTGGTATGCTGCTACGTAGCAGCATACCGGGAGTTAAGTTTTCTTTTTACTCTTAATTTTTCAAAAAAGCCTAATCTCTCAAAAAACAATATGCCATCAAGGTGGTCGATTTCGTGCTGGAAGATACGGGCCAGAAATCCCTCCGCTTTAAATTCGATTTCCTGACCCTCTTCATTAATGGCTTTTACCTCAACCCATGTCGGCCTTTTTATCTCTAACCAAAGCCCGGGCAGGCTCAGGCAGCCTTCTTTGCCAATCTCCTTTTCCTTGCTCAATTTCAAAATCCTGGGGTTGATAAATCCCTTAAGACCTTTTTTAGTCAAAACAACAATTACTCTTTTTAAAATTCCGACCTGATTGCCTGCCAACCCTACTCCCTTGACTTTGCCTTCTCCATTCGCCCGCTGGCTCAGGACAGGTTTTTCTTCCGTCATAGTTTCTTTCATTTGCAGAATCAATTCTTTGATTTCCGGAGTCATCTTTTCAATCTCCTCGGCTTTTTGCTTTAAAATCGAGTCGGGATAGATTCTAATTTCCAGTTTCATTTTACTTTTTTGCAAAGCGAAAAAGCTAAGCTTGCTTATTTAATAAATTGTCTTCCCCACCAGAAGGTAACTATATAAATAGCCGGCAGGGCAACAACACTTATATACCATACTGCGCGCCCAAATCTTGGACCGCCGAATTCGGCTAGGCGCACGAGAAGCACGAAAGACAAAAACCAGCCGACGAGGAGCCCGGCGCCGGGCCACTCCGGATGTACAAGTTCTCTGCCTCCGCCGACTTTATACCATTTTACCCACCCGCCCCACTTCATAATAAAAACGTGGAGAAGGATGAGAATAAAGGCAAGGCGTACGCCCCAGTATTGCCACTGCCACCACCTTTCTCTACCGATGGCCGCCATGGCACGGTCATTAGAGATGAAAAAAATAACAACCAGAACGATGGTAGCCGCGAGACCAAAAACAAAAGGCCAATTAAGCGTTCCTAAAGATCCCGATAAGGGAAATTTTGACGGCAGAAAAAAAAGAGAGACAATTCCATGGGTAAGAGCAAGAAAAAAAGCGGCGATTCCCAGTTCTTTTCGGTATTGAACATAGCGATCAGGGAAAGAAAAAAAGCGGCTTAATGGGCCGATGAGAAGAACAATGCCCAGAAGCACTGCGGCGACACCGGCAAAAACTTTGTTGGCGATATAAAGATCGTAATAGCCGCGGCGGAAAAAAAGATATACTGATAAGATCGCAAACAGAACCGCGGCCGCCACCAATGCCGCGCCGTACTGCTGAAATTGATATTTCCAATTTCGAGCGAAGCGAGAAACAAGGTTCTCGCCGAAGGCAAGGTTCTTATTTCGAGCGAAGCGAGAAACAAAGTTCTTATTTCGTAGATTCACGAAAACATTATTGTTTAAGAATATCCCCCAGTCGTCTGATGGCCTCGCCGTAGGTTGCCCAGTCGCCATCCCTTTGCGCTCGGAGCGCTTCCTCGTACGCCCCCAACGCTCTGCGTCTGCGCTCCTCCATATCCCTCGGGGCTGAGTCCTCGGGACGAACGCCTTGAGAGGGCTTTACTCCTGCTTCACGGCCAGCCGGCCGAGGCAGGCCAAAGATTTTCGCCAGCCCCTCTTCGAGCGTCTCTTCCATGGCAATTTTATTTTCATAGGCCACCACCACCCGTTTTAACTCGGGAATTTTTCCGGCTTGGGCCTTGAGATAGAGCGGACGCACATACAAAAGCGATTCTTCAATCGGAATGACCAAAAGCGGACCTTGGATTACTTGCGACCCGCCTTGGCTCCAGAGCGTAATCTGCTGACTAATCTCGGAGTCCTGATTAATCCTACCGATGATTTGTTTGGGTCCGAAGACGAGCTTGTCTTTAGGAAAACGATAGACCGATAACTTGCCGTAATTTTCCCCATCGTTGCGGGCGACCATCCAAGCGGATAAGTTGTCTTTTGCCCGGGGAGTAAAGGGCAGCATTAAAATATATTCCTCTTTCTTCTCGCCCGGCAATTTCATAATGATGTGCCGTGGTTGCATCGGCGGGATGCCGCCCGCGGATGTTCCTGCCTCCGCCTGCCTGCCGGCAGGCAGGGCAAGCGGGCCTTCTCCTTCTGAGGCAATAGTGGGGATTTCCCACTGGTCCTCTTTGTTGTAAAAAATCTGAGGATCGTCCATATGATAGACAGAATAAACGGCCGTCTGCAGGGTAAAGATATCCTCGGGATAGCGCAGATGGGGAACCAGGCTCTCGGGCATCTCTGACATCGGCCGGAATGTTCCGGGAAAAATCTTGCCATAAGTTTTGATAATCGGATCCTCTGTATCCGCCTGATAGAAGACAACGCTGCCGTTATAGGCGTCAACCACCGCTTTGACCGAGTTTCTGATGTAGTTTATATTTCCGCCGTTTAACCGCATCGGCTGCGAATAAGGATAACGGTCGCTGGTGGTGTAGGCATCAACAATCCAGTAGACCTTGCCATCAGCGATGACAATATATGGATCTCGGTCAAAGGTTAAAAACGGCGCGATCTTGGCCACCCTATCGGCAATGGTGCGGTAGTAGAGAATGCGGCTCTCTTGGATTATGTCGTTGGACAAAAGCAGTTTAAGCGACTGGAATTTCACCGCGTAAAAAACGCGTCTTAAAAAAGAGCTTATCTCCACCCCGCCCTTACCTTCATATGTCGCATAGACATTTTCTTCGCCCTTGGGGTAGTCAAACTCGCGGGATTTTGTTTTGGTAATGACATAGTCGTTTGAAAGCTCGCCGAAATAGATTTCCGGGCGCGAAATTTCAAGCTCTTTCACGTCTGATTTGGGCGGCAAATCTTTAACGAACAAAACCGGCAGTCCTTCCGGGGTAACTTGATTGACCGGTCCGGCGGCCACGCCGTAGCCGTGCGTAAATGTCAGCCGCTCGTTAATCCAATTTCTATTCGGCAGGCTGGCCGAAGCGAGCTCCCGGGGGGAAAGCATAATCTGGCGAATTTCTCCGTCGATGATATAACGATCATTATCAACTTCGGCAAACTCGTAATAGGTTCTGATTTCTTGTATCTGGGAAAAAGTTGATAAAAGGGGTTTTCTGTCCCAAAGCCGTACATTTTTGACCGTGAGATTATTGTTCGCGATATCAGACACGGTGATCGGTTTATCTCCCGAGATTTCCCGTTCCTCAATTTTATCAAGCGCAAACCCCTGACGGGTAGCGGCGATATTGTGCTCAATAAACGGCGTTTCTTTTACGAGCTCGTTGGGGGCGACAATCAATTTTTGGACAAGAAACGGAATCATTGCTCCGGCGAACCCAACGACAACAGATAAAGAAACGGCTCCGATCAGCGGCGCTAACCTTCCTTTCCACGCCCAAAGAGCCGCCGAGACGGCCGCGAGCACGACCGTCGCCATTGAAATCCAAAGCATGAATATTCTCACGGTTGCGTCCGTATATGTCGCGCCGAAGACTAAACCGCTTTGGCTCGTGAGCAGCGCAAAACGGGAAAGATAGATTTCGGCGGCAATGGTTGAAAGAAAAATGGCTAGTAAGATGCCAAGATGGATTCTTGCCCCGCGGTCTATTTGTATATCATTAAGTGATCGTGCGTTTGCGATATAAAGCATGCCTCGCAAAAAATAGATGATCGCGCAACCGGCGAGCGATAAGAGAATGAGGAATTTTATCAACCCCAATCCTATTTGAAAGACCGGGAGAGAGAACAGGTAAAAACTGATATCCTGGCCAAAGACGGGATCGGCCGCGCCGAAAGCCGTGCTGGAAATGTATTTCAGCATCTCCGGCCAACTGAGAGCGGCCACTAGTCCGAAAAAAAGCGCGACGATCACGCTCAAGACAACGGCCGATTTTTTAATCAGGCGACCGTCTACCTCCATCGGCCGGTCGGAGGTCCCGAGTATCCCCGAGGGACCGATCAACGCCGCCGGTAAAACCGCCGTCCACCCTGAGCTCTTCGAATGGGTTGAACGAAGCGCTAAAAAGAAGTTGGCGAGCAAAAAAACTGCGGCAAAAATTCCCGCTGACGAAAATAAGGCTATTTTAGCGAGGAGAGATTTAATAAAGATTTGCGTGTGGCCAACCTCGGAAAACCACCACCAATCAGTAACAAAGTCAACAATGCCTGGAAGAAAAACAGAAACAGCGAAAAACGCGATGATGACGAAAAGCTTTGTTGTTTTAAATCTGTTCATCATAATATCGACCTGATTATAGCAAATTTAATATCCCAGCGCCAGCGGCAGAACAAAAAAATCAGGACCAGGATTACGACGATTTTGTCAGGCGTCATGTTCTTTTGACTGGTGACTGTCACCTTTTTTCGCCGAACAAATTTAAGCTCAAATTCCGCATTTGGCGCGATTTTTGCGAATTTTTAATGTTTGAGATTCGATTTTAAATATTTAGAAAACAGCCGGCGAAACGTAAGAACGTTTAATTTGCTTCACAAATTATTACGTTCAACGTTCCAGCAACGTTTAAATTTTTCTAAAAGAAAATTTATTACGTTGCGGGGGTACTCCGACTCGAACGGAGATCAATGCTTTTGGAGAGCATCATTCTGCCATTGAACTATACCCCCGAAGGATTATTTTTTCCCTTCTTTGTGAATCGTGTGTTTCCGGCACCACTTGCAGTATTTTTTCAATTCCAACTTCTTCTCCGCCGCTTTCTTGGACTTGTGGGTAAAGTAGTTAATCCTTTTACAAGAGGAGCACTGCAGTTTGACGTATGGTTGTTTTTTGGTGGCCATTTTTTAAATACTGATTAATGCTGATTAAACTGATTAATGCGGATACTGAGCCGATGGTCGGAATCGAACCGACGACCTACTCCTTACCATGGAGTCGCTCTGCCGTCTGAGCTACATCGGCGAATTTCTCTGTTATCCTATCAGAAAAACGAAAAAATGGCAAAATTCTGCAAGACCAACTCTTTTTCTTGACAGGATGTTTTATGCTTGTTAATCTGTTGAAATCAGACTAAATTAGTCTGACTACCTATACTATGAAGCTGTCAACTAAATCATATTACGGCTTAAGGGGGTTGGCTCATCTGGCAAAAGAGGATGGGCCTTGTTCGGTCAGAAAAATAAGCCGGGAAGAAGGCATCCCTCAAAAATATCTGGAAAAAATCCTTCAAGAATTAAAAAAGGCCGGTTTGCTCTATTCCAAAAAAGGCGCTGACGGAGGCTATGGGTTATCCCAAAAACCAAAAACAATCAGCGTCGCTAAAGTTGTCAATGTTCTCGAAGGCGGGATCAGCACCGCTCCTTGCCTGGGCAAAAACCGAATTTTTTGTCGCCAAATAAATCTTTGCCAAGAAAAAGGTTTCTGGGAAAAACTTGCCAAAAACCTTGATCAAGCTTTAGAAAAAATAACCTTAGACCAACTAACTAGGTAAAAATGCTTAGCTTAAAAAACCTAACGATTTTCGTGGATAAAAAAAAGATCATTGAAAATCTTGATTTTAATTTTGAACGGGGGAAAATCTACGCCTTAATGGGGCCCAATGGTTCAGGCAAATCAACCTTGGCCCTGGCCATCGTTGGCCATCCGGGTTACCGGGTCTCCAGAAATTCTAAAATCATTTTTGAAAAAAAGCCGATCAAAAACCTGGCTCCGGAAAAAAGAGCCGAACTGGGCCTATTTCTGTCTTTCCAGCACCCGTTTTCTCTTTCCGGAGTCAATATTTTTCAGCTTTTAAGGAAAGCTCTGGAAGGAAAAATTGATCCCGGCCTTCTCTATCAACAAACCCGGAAACTGGCCAAGCTTTTGAAAATAAAAGAAGAACTGCTTGAGCGGTCTTTAAATGAAGGATTTTCCGGCGGCGAGAAAAAGAAAATGGAGGTTTTGCAGGCCAGCTTGCTTAACCCTAAGTTTCTCATTTTTGACGAGATTGATACCGGCGTTGACGTTGACAGCTTAAGGCTGATGGCCGGCTTTCTAAAAAAGTTCAGAAAGCAGAAAAAAACCATTCTCTTAATTACTCATTATAACCGGATTTTAAAATATACTAAGCCCGACAGGGTTTTGGTCATTAAAGACGGCCAGTTAGCTAAGGTCGGAAATTTTAAATTAGCTCAATTAATTGAAAAATATGGCTACCGAAAAATTTAATTTAGAGTATAAATATGGGTTTTCGATGCCCGAAAAATCAATTTTCAAGGCCAAAAAAGGCCTATCCAAAAATGGTGTTTTGGAAATTTCCGGCCTCAAGGACGAACCCGATTGGATGAGAGATTTTAGGTTAAAAAGCTATAAAACATTTAAGCAAAAAAAGATGCCTCGGTGGGGTGGCGAGTTGTCAAAAATCAAATTTGAAGAAATTATCTATTTTGCCAGAGCGATTAACAAGCAAGCTCAGTCGTGGGAAGATTTACCCAAAGAAATTAGAGAAACTTATGAGAAAATCGGCATTCCCGAGGCGGAAAGGAAAATGCTTTTGGGCGGCGTTTCTTCGCAATACGATTCCGAAGTCGTCTATGAAAGTATTCAGAAAGAATTATCAAAACAGGGAGTCATCTTTTGCGACACCGACACGGCCGTCAAAAAATATCCGGATATTGCTAGGCAATATTTCGGCACTTTGATCCCGGCCTCAGATAATAAATTTGCCGCCCTAAATTCGGCCGTCTGGTCCGGCGGCAGCTTTGTTTACATACCAAAGGGAGTAAAAGTCGCTCTTCCTCTTCAGGCCTATTTTCGCATCAACGCCAAGAACTTCGGCCAGTTTGAGAGAACCTTAATCATTGCCGAGGAAAATAGCCAGGTACATTACGTTGAAGGCTGTACTGCTCCAATTTACGCTAGCGACTCTCTGCACGCGGCCGTGGTGGAAATCTTTGTCAAACCGGGTGCCCGAGTTAGATACACCACCATCCAAAACTGGAGTAATAATGTTTATAATCTGGTGACCAAAAGAGCCAAGGTTGAAGAAAACGGCGTCATGGAATGGATCGACTGCAATTTAGGTAGTCGGCTTACCATGAAATACCCCTCGTGTTATTTAGTCGGCAAAGGGGCCCGGGGCGAGGTTTTATCAATCGCTTTTGCCGGTAAAGGACAGCACCAGGATGCCGGCGCGAAAATGCTCCATTTTGCCCCGAAAACCTCCTCGAGGATTATCTCTAAATCAATTTCTAAGGACGGCGGCCGGACTTCTTACCGGGGCTTGGTTCAGATTTTTCCCGGGGCTAAAGAGGCCTCCAGTTTTGTTTCTTGCAACGCCCTAATTCTGGACGAGCAATCTCGGTCGGATACTTATCCCGTCATGAGAATCAAAGAAAAAGACGCCTCCTTGGAACACGAAGCGACGGTTGAAAAGATCGGAGAAGAAAAACTGTTTTACCTGACTTCCCGGGGGATTAAAAAAGAAGACGCCGAAAGCTTATTAGTCAACGGTTTCATTGAACCGGTCGCCAAAGAAATTCCCCTAGAATACGCGGTTGAATTAAGCCGGTTGATGAATATGGAAATGACCGGAACCGTCGGTTAGATTGATGATTAACTTTATCGATGTTAAAAAAGACGGAAAAGAGAGTTATCTGGTGGACAAAAAAGGCGTTCACTTGTTTTTTGTTCATAATCTTTCAGCAAAGCTGAAAGTAGAAATCATCGCCCGGCAAGCAAAGGTTTATATCTTGGGCTTTTTTTGGGGCCGAGGCAAAGATAATTTTAATTTAGAAACCGTCCAGCATCACTTGGCGCCGGAAACTTTTTCTGACCTTTTGATCAAAGGCGTCTTCTTTGATCAATCCAAATTTCTTTACCGCGGTTTAATAAAAATCGAAAAAAAGGCGCAACTTTCCCACGCTTTCCAGAAAAACCAAAATCTGATAATGTCAAAAAATGCTTTTGTCTCCTCCCAGCCGGATTTGGAGATTGAAGCCAATGATGTTTTTTGTACCCACGGCTCCACGACCGGCAAGCTGGATAAAGATCAATTATTTTATCTCAAGAGCCGGGGTTTGAGTTCTAAAAATGCCGAGAAACTTTTAATCAGCGGGTTTTTTGAAGAGATATTTGCTAAGATTAAAGAAGTCGGCTCCGACTCCTTGGCCAGAGACTGCAAAAAAATGTTAAAGTTTTCAACATATGAACCTTAAGCGCTATCTAAAAGATTTCCCGCTTTTGGCGAAAGCCAAAACCTTGATCTATCTTGACTCGGCCGCCAGCTCTTTAAAGCCGGCGGTTGTTATTGAAAAAATCAAAGAATATTACGAGCAATACGGTGTTAATATTTTCCGGGGAATCTACAAAATTTCCGAGAAAGCGACCCAAGAATACGAAAAAACCCGCGAAGCGGTCGCTCGCTTTATCAATGGCCGTCCAGAAGAAGTGATCTTTACCAGAAATACCACCGAAAGCCTGAATTTGCTCGCTTACTCTTTGGTTTACAATCAGCTAAAGCCTGGCGATGAAATCGCTGTTTCCATTATGGAACACCACGCCAATTTTGTTCCTTGGCAGCAGCTGGCTTTAAAGCGAGGCGCCAGACTTAAAATTATTGATATTGATGATAACGGATACTTAAAAACCCCGGAAAAAAGCATCACCAAAAAAACAAAGGTTCTGGCCTTAACTTATGTTTCCAATGTTTTAGGAACCATCAATCCAATTAAAGAGATTATCAAAAGGGCAAAGAAAATTAACCCCGGCACCATCACCATCATTGATGGCGCCCAAGCCGTCCCCCACCTTAAGGTTGATGTCCGGGATTTGGGTTGCGACTTTCTTGCCTTCTCCAGCCACAAAATGCTCGGACCGACGGGGGTGGGCATTCTTTGGGGCAGGAAAGAGGCCCTAGACGAACTTTCCCCTTTCAACTATGGCGGAGAAATGATTAAAGAAGTTTATCCCGACAGAACCATTTTTGAGGACATTCCCTATAAATTCGAGGCCGGTACGCCGGATATTGCCGGCGTCATTGCCTTTAGAGCTGCCATCGAATATTTAGAAAAAGTCGGCATGGAAAAAATCAGAAATCATGAAATGGAATTAACCGGTTATGCTTTAAAGCGGCTGACCGAGGAATTCAAAAGCGAGCTGAAAGTTTTCGGCCCAAAAAATACAAAAGACCGGGGCGGCGTTATCGCTTTTGCCTTCCAGGATTTCCATGGCCACGACATCGCCCAGATTTTAGCCGATGAGAATATTTGCGTGCGCGCCGGCCATCACTGCGCCATGCCCTTGCACCAAAGGCTGGGATTAGCCTCCAGCGCCAGAGCCAGTTTTTATTTATATAATGACGAAAACGATGTCGAGAAATTAATTAAAGGCTTAAAAAAGGTTAGGAAAATTTTAGGATAGGATATGTCGGTCAACATCTATAAAGAAATAATTCTTGAGCATTGGAAAAACCCTCACAATTACGGTCGGATTCCCCGACCCGCAAGACCCAGTCTTAAGCTGGTCCAAGGTCGGGTCTTAAATCCTTCTTGTGGAGATGAGATCGAGATGACGGTTTTGCTATCTGGCAGCAGAATAAACAAGTTTGATTCTGGTGAAATAAAAGAAATTAAGTTTCAGGGTCGGGGCTGCGTCATTTCCCGGGCGTCCGCCTCTTTACTGACAGATTATATCAAAGGAAAAGATTTAAAAAAAATAGCAAATTTGAAAAAAGAGTTTATTATTAAATTATTAGGAGTTCCGATATCGATTTCCCGCTTGAAATGCGCTCTCTTGCCCCTAGAAGCTCTAAAACAGATAATCAATGACAAAAAATCTTAAAGATCCAAAAGCGCCCTCTGGGCCAACCAAAGTTGGCCAGTTTATTGTTCATATTGACCGGGATTTATGCATCGGCGCCGGCACTTGTGTCGCCCTCGCCCTTAAGGCTTTTGCTCTCGACGAGCAGGGTAAGGCCGTCATTTTAGACAGCGCGGATAAAGAAACCGAAGATATGCTTTTGGAGGCGGCTAGATCCTGCCCGACCGCGGCCATTATTCTGAAAAAAGAAAGTGGGGAAAAAATCTTTCCTCAGTGATATATATGGAACTCTTCAAAACTACCTTAATTGACAAGCGGCAATTAGCCCCAGATATATGGCAGTTCCGTTTCCAATTAGACAATCCCTCGGAACTTAATTTCACTCCTGGCCAATACCTCATTCTAATGATTGGCGAGCAGAGGCGGCTTTATTCAATCGCTTCTTCGGATTCTCTCAAGGATAACTTTAGTTTAATCGTCAAGTTATTGCCGGACGGGGTTGGTTCTAATTTTCTCCGGTCATTGGAAATTGATGGACGGGCCTTTTTCCAGGGACCGGCCGGTTTTTTCACTCTCCGGTCCCAAGATAAACCCAAAGTCTTTTTGGCGGCCGGCGCCGGCATCGCCCCCATCCGATCTCAGATTTTTTCTCTTCTGGAAAAGGAAGGAGGTCATCTGCCCGAACTGCTTCTGTTTTGGGGATTGAAAAGAAAAGAAGATGTTTACTTTTTCGATGAATTCAATGAGTTGTCAGAAAAATGTTCCAATTTTAATTTTTGGATTTGTTTAGACCAGGAAGAAAACTTTCTCGGCCTCGACGTCGACCGTTTCCGGAGGGGCCGGGTCGACCAGGCTTTCCAGGGTTTTGTCAAAGAAAAAAGGATCAAGACGGACCAACTGAATGATTTTGAGTATTATCTTTGCGGCGCCCGAGAAATTGTCGAATCCCTTAACCAGTTCCTCCAAGATCTGGGCGTCAAAAAAGAAAATATCTTTTTCGATAAGTTTTGACGGTTGTGCGAAGCCTCGCTTCGCACAAGAACAAATTGATGAAAAACAAGGTGTGGAGAGCTCGAAGAGCTCTGGAGAAAGTAATGGATCCGGAACTCAATATTCCGATAACTGATTTGGGGCTGATTTATGATGTTAAAGAAAAAGATGGCCTCGTTAATATCAAAATGACTTTAACAAGCCTTGGTTGTCCCCTCTTTGGCCAAATCGAGAAAGACATTAGAGAGGCGGTTCTGCAGATCAAGGGCGTCAAAAGCGTTGAAATCGAATTGGTCTTTGACCCGCCCTGGACAAAAGAAATGCTGTCCAAGGAAGCCCGGGTTAAATTGGGCATCTAAATTAAAAATAATCTTTGGGAATTAATAAATTTTAACCATTAATATATGTACGAAGCGAAAAACTATGAGCATCTCTTGGGCCTGCCGGGCTTTTCCGACAACGCTCTAAAAACTCACTTTACTCTCTACCAGGGATATGTTACCAACACCAACAAGTTCCTGGAGATTTTAGCCAAAGAAGGGACAGACTCCCCGGATTTCGCCGGTTTCAAGCGAAGATTCGGCTGGGAATTCAATGGCATGCGCCTCCACGAGTATTACTTTGGCACCCTGTCCAAAACCCCCGTTAAGCTTACAGAGGACGGGCCTCTGTTGGCTAAGATCAAAGAGGATTCTGGTAGCTATGAAAACTGGGAAAAGGATTTCAAGGCCACCGCTATGATGCGCGGCATCGGCTGGGCAATTCTCTATCATGACCCGATCGCTGATAAGCTGATTAATGTCTGGATAGAACAGCATCATTCTGGCCATTTGGCCGGGTTAAAGCCATTGCTGAACATCGACGTTTTTGAGCACGCCTTTATGCTTGACTATGGCACCAAAAGAGCCGATTACATCGAAGCCTTTATGAAAGTGATCGACTGGAAGGTAGTCGAGGAGAGGTTCGCTCAAGCGGAATAAGAGGATAAAGGGCAAAGCCGCCCCTTTCGAGGGGCGGTTTTGTCATTCCACCGTCACCGACTTGGCCAGATTTCGTGGACGATCTACGTCACGGCCCAGTTTTTTAGCCAGGTAATAAGCGAAAAGGTGGAGCGGGATAACCGATAATAACGGCGTGAGCATTTCCAGCGTCTGGGGAATATAGATAACGTCGTCAACCAGCCTTTCCAGTTCCTGGTTCCCTATTGTTGTCACGGCGATCACTTTCCCTTTTCTGGCTTTGATTTCCTGGACATTGGAAATGGTTTTTTCATAGACGCTGTCTTTGGGAGCTAAAACCAGAGAAGGAAAATTCTCGTCTATCAGGGCAATGGGGCCGTGTTTCATCTCTCCGGCCGGACAAGCCTCGGCATGGATATAGGAAACTTCTTTGAGCTTTAAGGCGCCTTCTAGAGCGACCGGGAAGTTGTATTTTCTTCCCAGATACAAAAAGTTTTTGTAGGCGGAATACTTCTCTGCCAGAATCCTGATTTTGTCTGACTGGAGTAAGATGGATCTCATCTTTTCGGGAAGTTCCAGGAGCTCGCCCAAGATTTCTTTACCGGCGACCAAAGACATCTTCCTCTCTCTGGCCAAAAAGATCATCAGAAGGACCAGGTCGGCGATCTGGGTGGTAAAAGCCTTGGTTGAGGCGACGGCAAATTCCGACCCGGCGTGGGAGTAAATTCCCGCGTCTACGGTTCTGGCAATAGTCGACCCCACCACATTAACTATGCCCAGGGTTAAAGCACCTTTTTCTTTAGCCTCTTTAACGGCGGCTAAGGTGTCCGCCGTTTCCCCTGACTGAGAAACAGCGACAACCAGGGTTTTATCATTAATAATCGGCTTTCGATAGCGAAACTCCGAAGCTAAATCAACTTCGGTCGTGATTTCTGCATACTCTTCAAAAAAGTATTCGCCGACTAAAGCCGCATAAGAGGCGGTGCCGCAAGCGACCATGACGACTTTCTCGATTTGCCTCAATCTTTCCTCAATCATCTCCAGGCCGCCAAGCTTTGTCCGGCCTTCTTGTAAAATCAATCTTCCCCGAAGGGTATTTTCCAGAGCCAAAGGCTCTTCAAATATTTCTTTTATCATGAAGTCAGGGAAGTCGCCTTTATCCGCTTCTTTTATTTCAAAGTCAATTACCCCTTTTTTGGCGGCCACTTCGTGTCCCAGAAAAGATTCAATTGTATAGCTACCCTTGTCTACAAAGACAACCTCGCCGTCGTCTAAATAAATGACGTTTTTAGTGATTAGAGAGATCGGCGTCGGGTCGGAGGCAAAAATAAACTCGTTGTCCCCTACTCCCAGAATCAGGGGACCCGAGAACCGTGCCCCGACCAACAGTTGAGGATAATCGCTGTTGAATATCAATAAGGCGAAACTTCCCTTAACGATCTTTAGAGATTGCCTGACGGCTTCCTTGTATTCCAGTCCCTGCTTTAAAAACTCTTCAATTAAATGAGGGATAACTTCGGTGTCGGTTTCTGAACGGAACTTGTGCCCCTTTTCAACAAGACTGTTTTTTATTACTTGAAAGTTTTCAATAATGCCGTTGTGAACAACAAAGATTTTCTTGGCGCAATCCCAATGAGGATGAGCATTGACCTTAGTCACGCCGCCATGGGTGGCCCAGCGGGTATGACCGATTGCTAAACTCCCCTCTTTGTCAAGCTGGGCAGTTTTAACGAATTCTTGGATTCGGCCGGGTTGTTTTTCCAGATAAACCTCTTTTTTATCTTGGTCATAGACCAAAACCCCGATGGAGTCATAGCCGCGGTATTCGAGGCGCTTGAGGCCCTCGATGACGATGGGCAGGGCGCGCTTTGAACCGATGTAACCAATAATACCGCACATGGCTAGAAAATAATTTTTTGATGTTTCTGGCGCCAGATTTTGATTTTTTGGTGATGTCCCTGAAGTAAAACTTTAGGCACGGGCCAACTTTCTCCTTTTTTGGCTTGCCCGCCGATGAGGCGGGGCGAAAAAGTCTCTGGTCGGGTGTATTGCGGATATTCTGTAAATGCTCGACTGCTCCTGCCTTTTTGTTTGGGCATTCTTTCTTCCAATAGTTCTGAATGTCCCAAAACACCGGGTATAAGTCTTGAAACCGATTCGATAACGGTCATTGCCGGCACCTCCCCGCCCATCAAGACGTAGTCGCCCACGGAAACTTTTTCATCCACCAATTTATTGACCCTTTCGTCAATTCCTTCGTAGCGCCCGCAGATCATCACTATGCGTTTTAATTTGGAGTATTGGTGGGCTAACTTTTGATTAAATTTTTTCCCCCTCGGCGAAAACAAGACAATTTTGGAATCTGGGCTTTGGATTTTTAATGCCTTCAGAGCACTATATATCGGCTCCAGCTTGAGCACCATTCCTCGGCCGCCGCCAAAAGGCCTGTCATCGACGGTGCGGTGCTTATCTTTGGCCCAATCCCTCAGATCAAAAACCCGAATCCGGATCAGTTTCTTTCCCTGAGCCCTTTTAATAATCGACTCCCCTAAAAAGGAGTCAAAAAAACGAGGAAAAATGGTAATGATATCAAAGGTAATCATTTTTAGAACAAGAAACAAAAACGGCACTACCTTTCATGATAATACCGTTCTTGCTGGTTGTAAATTAACCAAAATTTCTTCTCTAGAGTTTGAGGTCTTCCAGGCCAGTTCCGACATCTCCTACGGGCATTTTACTCGGAGCTCTTCCGCCTTCCGGTTCCTCAATCTTGAGGTTGACCCGGGCGTGGTTTTTCAAGCCAACGATCCTGACCAAGCCTCTAATTGACCTGGCAGTCGCGCCGCCCCGGCCAATGATCTGACCCATGTCTTCTGAATTCAGCCTTAAGGAAAGCAAAACCCCCATTTCATCAACCTTTCTGTCAACCTTGACGTCTTCGGGGTGATCGACCAAGGCCTTGATGATAAATTCCAGAAAATCCTGGTCGGCAATTACTTTTGACATTTTCCCTTGGTGTTAAAGAATCTTTCAATTAATCTGATCGACCTTTCGGCAGGAGTAATTATCTAATCATAATTGTAGCTCGTCTTTTTTCTTTGTCAACTCTGGTTCTGAGGCTGGCTCGGCTGGGGCCGCAGATGGCGCGGATACGGGTGCTTTTGATTCTGGCTTCGGTTCTGATTTCTTGAGAGTGATTTTTCTTTTTTCTCCCGTTATGATCTTGGCGGTCACTAAAAGATTATAAACCGTATCTGATGGCTTGGCTCCCATCTTTAACCAGTGCTTCAGGCGTTCTTCATTGAAAGCTCTTTCTTTAGTGAGCGGGTTGTAGAAACCCAAATCTTCAACAAAAACACCCGCTCGTGGCGGTCGACTCTTTTCGGTCACGACGATTTTAAAGATTGGTTGATTCTTTTTTCCGACCCTAAACAGTCTGATAACTAACATGTTTTACAGGCTACCATTTTTTAATCTCTAAAGCTTTTTTCGCGGCTCTTTCTTCCGCCTCTTGCTTCGACAAGCCTTCGCCTTTGGCGACTAATTTATTTTCCAGAAAGACACCGATCTCAAAATGCTTGGCGTGATCGGGTCCGGATTCCTGCAAGACTTTGTAAACAGGGGTAATACTCGTTTTTTCCTGAGCTTCTTCCTGGAAGCGGGATTTAGAATCTTTGAAAAGTCCTTGACGGATGATCTCGGACAGCTTATTTAAGAGATGCTTTTTGATAAAAGTTTTGCAGGCCTCGTACCCCCGATCCAGATAAAAGGAACCAATAAAGGCTTCGAGGGAATTGGCCAGAATAAAATCCCTGGCCTTGCCCGTATCCTTTGTTTCACCCCGGGAAAGCAACAGGTATTCATTAAAATCAAGTTTCCGGGCGGTTTGAGTCAGACTCTCGGCGTTAACCAGGGCGGCCCGCCAGGAAGTCAGCTCGCCTTCTGTTTTCTTCGGGTAGTGACGATAAAGAAACTCGGTGACAACTAGTTCTAAAACAGCATCGCCCAAAAACTCTAATCTTTCGTTGTGCTCGAGAGAAAAATCATGGTTTTCATTGAGATAGGAACGGTGGCAAAAAGCCTGAGCGAGTAAATTTTTATCCTTAAAATTTATCTCGAGTTCTTTCTCTAATCTGGAAAAATTCTTCATCAATCAATAATTTATTTATTCCGACGGAGTTAAATTCTGTATTTGTTGGTAGACGGTGCCTAAAACGCCATTGACAAAGCGACCCGAACTTTCACCGCCAAAAGATTTGGCTAACTCAATCGCTTCATTGATGGCCACCTTGGGCGGCACCTCCTCTTTCTTAGTATAAAGAAGCTCAAAAAGGCCGATGCGCAAGACATTCCGATCAACGGCCGTGATTTGTTCCAGGGGCCATTCTGGTGCTGACTGGACAATGATCTTGTCGATCTGAGGCAAGTGATCAATGACACCCCCGACCAATTGCCAAACAAAATCTTGGTTTTCCAAACCTGGCCCGAATTCTTTAAAATTCTTTTCCACAACTTTCTTAATCGTCTCTCTTTCTTGGCCGTAAAAATCCCATTCAAAAAGCGATTGGAGAGCGATTGAGCGTGATAAATGACGACTGGCCATTTTGGTGTTTCTTAAGGTTCTTTTTCCTGTTTCTTTTCCTTGGGCTCGAGCCCTTTTTCGGCTCGTTTCTTTTTCTTTTTCTCTGCCTTTTTCAAAACGTCAATGACTTCTCTGTTATGGTAGTAGCCGCAGTTCTGGCAAATAGTGTGCGGCATCGTCGGTTTCTGGCAGTGGGAACAAATAACTAAAGTCGGAGGCCGCAAGAAAATCTGCGATCTCCGTTTATTCCTCCTTGATTTAGTGTGTCTTTGTTTTGGTACGCCACCCATGACTTTAAAATATCTTGGTTGTCGATATTACTTTTTTAGCATAACAGATAATCGGTTTTCTTTCAAGCCTTGTCCCTTACGGGCGCAAAACTGAGACGATGAATTCTAGAGCAACCATACTTTTTTAACCGTTGTAGGTGTAGTTTGGTGCCGTAACCTTTATGCAAATCAAAGCGGTAGCGCGGATACTTCTGGTGATAACGGATCATGATTCTGTCTCTGGTCACCTTGGCCAGAACGGAGGCGGCGGCGCAGGAAAAAACTTTCTCATCGGCCCGGATAATTGATTTTTGCGGCAAAGACAGACCGAGCCGGAAATTTCCGTCCAATATCAAAAAACTCACCGGCGCAAAATTTACACGATCGTGGAAATTTCGCACCGATGACCTTCTTCTAATTTTCTTTACTAAATTCTTAACGGCTTTTTCCATGGCCAGCTTGGTTGCCTCTAAGACGTTGATTCTATCAATAACTTTTTCTGAAACCACGCCAATCCCCCATTGTATTCCCTTGTCTTTGGTTATTAACTCGTAAGCTCGCTCCCTTTGTCGAGGCGAAAGTTTTTTGGAATCTTTAATGCTTTTTAAATTTTCAATTTTTATTTTGTAATTTTTAATAACGGTGGCGGCGGCCACGACCGGACCGGCCAATGCCCCGCGGCCGGCTTCGTCTAAGCCCACGACGGTCCGGTATCCATTTTTCCAAAGCCTTTTTTCTTCCGTTAGATTGGGATATTTCATTTAAGAATTATAGCATCTTGGGTCCGGTTTGACTTACTTCTTGTCAAAAAGTAAAATAGTATAACGCTTAAGGAAGATATTATACGAGCGCCACCGACATGGCGAAATTTACTCATCTCCACGTCCATAGCCAGTATTCTTTGCTCGATGGATTATCCAAAATTCCCCAACTTTTGGATCGGGCCAAAGAACTGGGCATGGATTCTCTAGCCCTGACTGACCACGGCGTCCTTTACGGCGCCGTCGAGTTCTATAAAGAAGCGGTCAAGAGGGATATTAAACCGATTATTGGCGTCGAGCTGTATGTCGCCAATAACCGGATGACCGACAAGCGCCCCAACGTTGACGATAAGAGATATCACCTTGTTCTTTTAGCCAAAAACGAACAGGGCTACAAAAATCTCATTAAATTAATCACCAAAGCCCATCTCGAGGGCTTTTATTATAAACCAAGGATCGACGAAGAATTATTAAGGAAACACAGCCAGGGCCTGATCGGCCTGTCCGCTTGTTTGCAGGGCCAGATTTCCCGTTTGATCATGGCTAAGAAATTAAAGGAAGCGGAAGAAACGGTCTTAAGATACCAAGAGATTTTTGGTCCGGGTAACTTTTACCTTGAGCTCCAGCACCACGAAAATATCAAAGAACAGGCAGTGGTTAACAATGCCTTGATTGCCTTGGCCAAGAAAACCGGCCTGCCGCTCGTCGCCACCCAAGATATGCATTATTTGAAGCTCGAAGACGCAGAAGCTCAGGACATCTTAATGCTCATCAATACCGGCGCTGATATCAATGATCCGGAAAGGTTAACCATGAAGCAGGATGATTTTTCCATGACTTCGCCGGAACAGATGAAAGAGTATTTTCAGCACGTTCCCGAAGCCATTGAAAACACTCAGAAGATTGCCGACGCCTGTAATTTCAAGCTTGAGCTGGGCAAGACCAAACTGCCCGCCTTCAACGTGCCCGATGGCAAAACGGCTAATCAATACCTGAGAGAATTGGTTTTTGAAAAGATCGAGAAGCGTTATCTCAAACCCGGCAAGGATATTCTCGAGCGGGTGGAATACGAGCTCTCGGTCATCGAAAAAACCGGCTTTGCCTCTTATTTTCTGATCGTCCAGGATCTGGTCGCTTGGGCCAAGGAAAATCGCATCGTCGTCGGACCCGGCCGCGGATCGGCCGCCGGCTCCATCGTTTCCTATATCTTAGGCATTACTAACGTTGACCCAATCAAATACAACCTTCTCTTCGAAAGATTTCTCAATCCGGAAAGAATCTCTTTCCCGGATATTGATTTAGATTTTGCCGACCGCCGGCGCGACGAAGTCATCAACTACGTGGCCGAGAAATACGGCCGGGACAAGGTCGCCCAGATCATCACTTTTGGAACGATGGCCGCCCGGGCCGCCGTCAGAGATGTTGGTCGGGCCTTAGGTTATCAATACGCTTATTGCGACCAAATGGCTAAGATGATTCCTTTTGGCTTTAACCTTGAGGAAACGCTCAAAAAAGTAAAGGAATTCCGCGATCTTTATGAGCAGGACGCCCAGGCCAAAAAGCTGGTTGACCTGGCCAAAAAACTGGAGGGCGTGGCCCGCCACGCTTCAACCCATGCCTGCGGCGTTGTCATTTCCGCCGAGCCCCTGGAAAATATCGTTCCTCTCCAGCATCCGACCCAGGACGATCAAAACATCGTCACTCAGTACGAAATGCATTCCATTGAAGACCTGGGCCTTTTAAAAATGGACTTTCTGGGCTTGAAGAATCTAACCATTATCGAAGATACCCTGGCCAGAATTTATGTCATTCACGGCCAGTCCATCGACATCGAAACCATTCCTCTGGACAACAAAGACGTCTACAAGACCCTGCGCGAGGGACGGACGGCCGGCATCTTCCAACTCGAAGGCCAGGGCATGACCCGCTATCTGACCGAGCTGAAACCGACCGAGTTTGAAGACATCGTCACCATGATCACTTTATTCCGGCCGGGACCGATGGAATTTATTCCTTCTTATATCCGCCGGAAACACGGCAAAGAAAAAATTGAATATCTCCATCCCAGGCTCAAACCGATTCTTGAGAAAACTTACGGAATTTGCATCTACCAAGAAAGTTTGATGCAGATTGCCCGCGACTTAGCCGGTTTTACCTATGGCCAGGCTGACGTTCTGCGCAAGGCCGTCGGCAAAAAAATTAAGAGCTTGCTCAACGAGCAAAAAGACAGGCTCTTGCAGGGGATGAAAAACAACGGCATTCCGGATAAAATCGCCCAGGAAATCTGGGAGTGGATTTTGCCCTTTGCCCAGTACGGTTTTAACCGGTCGCATAGTTGCGCTTATGCCATGATCGCTTACCAGACCGCCTATCTGAAGACTCTTTATCCGGTGGAGTTCATGGCCGCTCTTTTGACCTCGGAAAAACACGACGTGGAAAAGATTGCCTTCTTCATCGAAGAATGCAAGCGCATGAAGATTGACGTGTTGCCTCCGGACGTCAACGAAAGCTTGACCAACTTCACCGTCGTACCCAAGGAAAAGAAGATTCGTTTTGGGCTGTCGGCCATCAAAAACGTCGGCGCCAACGTCGTCAAGGCCATCACCGAGGAAAGAAAAGCCAATGGCCCGTTTAAAAACTTGAGTGATTTTCTGGCCCGGATCAATTCTAAAGACTTGAATAAAAAATCGCTGGAAAGCCTGACCCGGGCCGGGGTTTTTGACTCCATCGTCGAGAGAAATCAGATTTTGTCCAATGTCGAAGACATCTTAGAATTTAACCGCCAGTACCAGAAAAAAAGAACTGAAGGCCAGCGCAATCTTTTTGAGGGCAAGATCAATTTTGGCTCGGAGATTCATTTGGCCGCGGCAGCGCCGGCCTCGCCCCGGGAAAAGTTGGAATGGGAAAAGGAATTGCTTGGACTCTTTGTCACTTCCCATCCTCTGGATGGATTCCAACAAGCATTAAAGGGAAAGACCTCCCCTCTGGAAAGTATTGTTCCAGAAATTGACGGCAAAAAAGTCAGAGTGGCCGGCATCATTTCCCGTCTCAAGAAGATCGTTACCAAGAACGGCCAACCGATGCTTTTTGTGAATCTCGAAGACCTGACCGCTAAGATTGAGGTCGTCGTTTTCCCTTCCGTTTTGGAGCGCAATCCCCTACCATTCAAAGAAAACAAAATTGTTCTCATTACCGGCCGGGTCAGTTACAAAGATAACTTGCCCAAGATCATTTGCGACGACATCCAGGAAATTCTGGAGCAGTAAACACCTCCCAACTGGCGGAAGGTGTTTTGGTTCATGGCACCTTTAATTAAAAGCTAATTTATGATAGGATAAGCTACCACTAAATATATGAGAAAAACAGCCAAAAATTCCGCCGAGGAGCTCAAAAAAATGAGGCACAGCTGTGAACACGTTTTGACTCAAGCCACGCTGAGGCTTTGGCCTGGCATTAAAATGGCCATGGGTCCGGCCACCGACGAGGGCTTCTATTTTGACTTTGATCCTCTCGGAGAGCGGGTCTCCGAAGCGGATTTTCCCAAAATCGAGGCCGAAATGGCCAAGATCGTCAAGGATAACCTGCCCATCCGCAAAAAGATTCTGACGATGCTCCAAGCCCGCAAACTCTTCAAAGGCAATGAGTACAAACAGGAGTGGCTCGATGAAATCAAGGCCAAAAAGCAGAAGCCGACTGTCTATTGGACCGGTCCTTCGACAAGCTCAGGATTTGTTGATCTTTGCGCGGGGCCACATCTCAAATCAACCGGAGAGATCGGCGCTTTCAAACTCCTTTCGGTGGCCGGCGCTTATTGGCGAGGGAGTGAAAAGAACAAAATGCTGACCCGGATTTACGGCACTTGTTTTGCCAGCCAAAAAGAGCTTGATGAGCATCTCTCCCGCTTAGAAGACGCAGAAAAACGAGATCACAGGAAACTTGGGGCCGACCTTAATCTGTTTGTCTTTTCCGACCTCGTTGGTAAAGGCTTGCCCCTCCTCACTCCCCTGGGAACGACGATTAGAAGAGAACTGGAACGGTTCATCGTTGACGAAGAAATAAAGCGTGGCTATCAGCACGTAATCACGCCGCCTTTGGCAAAGACAGATCTCTACAAAATGTCCGGCCATTACCCATACTACAAAAACACGATGTACCCGGTGATGAAAGTTGACGAGGACGAGCTTATTCTTAGGCCGATGACCTGTCCTCATCATTTTATGTTGTATAAGTCAAAGCCGCGCAGTTACCGGGATTTGCCGATGCGGATTGCGGAAATTTCCCCCCAGTTTCGTTATGAGAAAAGCGGTGAATTGAGCGGGTTAATGCGGGTAAGAATGTTCTGTCTAGCCGATGCCCATATCATTTGTCCGTTGGAAGCCGCCTCGAGCGAAATAAAAAAAGTTCTCGATTTAATTGACTACGCCAATCATGTTTTTGGCCTTAAAAAGGGAAAAGATTATCGGTATCGCCTCTCTTTAGGAGACAGGAAAGACGATAAAAAATATTACAAAGATGACGCCGCCTGGAACAAGGCGGAAAAGGTTCTGCGCCAAGTCCTCAAAGAAATCAAGGCGCCGTTTTTTGAGGCCAAGGGCGAAGCGGCCTTCTACGGACCGAAAATAGACGTTCAGGTTAAAAGAGTCGGTGGTCAGGAAGAAACGGCCTTCACCGTTCAGTACGACTTTGTCATGCCCAAACGCTTTGACTTAGTCTATACGGATAACAAGGGTAAAGAAATGCAACCGATCGTCATCCACCGCTCATCGATTGGCGCCTTTGAAAGAACGATGGCGTTCTTGATTGAACACTACGCTGGCGCTTTTCCGGTTTGGCTGTCGCCGGTCCAAGGCTGGGTCATCCCTATTGCTTCTCGGCATATTCCCTCTGCCCAAAAAGTCTTCGAAGCCCTGCGAAAAGAGAGTTTAAGAGTTGAGTTCAAGGATGAAAACGAAACCGTCGGCAAGAAGATCCGGGAAGGAGAATTGCAGAAAATCCCTTATCTTTTGATCGTGGGTGACCGGGAAGAAAAGGCGAAAACCATCAGCCTAAGGCAAAGAAAAAAAGGAGACTTGGGCGCAATGAAGTTAAAAGAATTTATCGCCAAGATTAAAAAAGAAATCGAGCAAAAAAGCTAAGCCATGATCTCTGACGCTACTAAAAAGTATCTCCAACAAATTAATTCTTTTTCTCGGCCCGAGGGGACTCCCGATGCTCCCACAATTCACGTTGACCACGTTGCTTCAAAGATCGCCACTCTCTACGAAAAACTCCGTCAGGTCATTGACTACCAGGAAGATCATCTTTTGAGAAAAAACACGATCGAGAGAGTCTTAAAGAGGCGGCTTTTGCTTTCCTCGGATCCCGAAGAAATTGCCCCGCCTTTGGTTTTTGAATTAATCCGGGGCGGGTATTTTCCCAACGATAAGATCCCGGAAACTAAAATCGAAGAGATTAAGAGGCTCCTGGCCAAATACATTTTTCTGATTGAATCCTCTCCCGCTTCGATTTCCAGATCGGAAAGAAGAAAACTGGCCGGCTGGCTAGAGAGCCTGGCTTCTTCGGAAATCGAAGAAAAGCTGGTGCCGCGCCGGAAAGAAAAAGCTCTTTTAGACTATATGGTCGAGGAGCTTATAGCGCGCCTGGTCTTCCCTGAAAACTTCTTGACCGATGAACAAAGAAAGAAAGAGCTGGTTTTTGTCGCCAGCCAAAAAGCTCTCTTAAAAGCGGATTTAGCTCTTTTGAACTGGCGCCTGTTGAAACTTAAATTTCCCGAATTCGCAGACGTTCCGGGCAGAGACTATTTAATTACTTTTTCTCAAAATCTGTCTTTAATCGCCCGGGAAATCGAAGAAGAGATTAACCACCCCCTCATCAAAATAATCCAGAGAAAAGCTTACGGCTTCTCTCCTATATTCTGGCTTTTCCAAGATATTGCTTTAGAAGATCCGCAAAAAGCCCTGGGGCTTTTTGGCAATCCCGAGTCTCTCGAAACGAGGATTAAGTTCGCCTACGACAAAAGATACCGGCTTTTAAAGAAAGACAATCGCCGTTGGGGCGTCCGCTGGGTTACTTCTATTCTTCTCTCTAAAATGCTCCTGGCCTTGTTGATCGAGGTCCCCTATGATCGCCTCCACGGTAATTTTTCCCCCCTGGCCTTGGGCGTCAACATGTTTTTTCCGCCCTTTCTCATGTTTCTCATCATTTCTTCCGTCCGTGTTCCCAGCGCCGATAATAAAAATCAGCTTTCCTGGGAAGCCATGAAAATCGTTTATCCTAAAGACGACTTAGAACCCATCCGGATCGAAGAAATTAAAGAAAAAACGGGCTTCATTGGTCTTTTCCTAAAAACATTCTTCTGGTCAACTTCAACTGCCATCTTTGCCGGCGTGATTTATCTTTTACTGAAGATCAATTTTAGCTGGCTCAGCATCATTATTTTCCTTGCCTTCTTTTCCTTGATCGCTTTTTCCGGAATGAAAATTGAAGCCACTACCAAACAGTTAAAGGTGGGGGAAAAAGAAGAAGGCGTCATCGGTTTCATCGCCGATATCTTCTTTCTCCCTTTTAGAAATATCGGCAAGTGGCTTTCCGGACAACTCCAGAAATATAATCTCATCATCTTGATCCTCAATCTTTTCTTTGAGGCTCCTTTGCAAATCTTTTTTGAGTTCCTGGAAAGCTGGAGAGGTTACATCAAAAAGAAAAAAGAGGAAATGGAGTGAGGGGGTTATATTGCTCGATATATCGCTTCGCGCTATAATTTTAAATAGAATAATAAACTTTAACTGAAACAAAATGTCTTTGAAGAACCATCGCTTCGCGAGAACCTTAATTTTTGCTAACGCTCAAATGAAAAAATTCGTTTTTTGTCTTTTGTTCGTACTCTTTTCTTTCGGTCTCGTCAGTTTGGCCCTGGCTCAGTCCGAAGTTGCCCCTTCGCCAGTCGCTCCTGTCGAAAGTCCGACACCCTCTGTCGGCAGCACGATCACCGAAGATCTACCGACGGTCACCGCCCAGGACCTGGGCGTAAATGCCCCCCGGGTTTTGCCTGACAGCCGATTCTATTTTTTTAAAGACTGGCAGAGGAATCTCGGCTTGGCCCTAACCTTTAATCCCGTCAAAAAAGCCGAATTAAGACAGAAAATACTCAACGAAAAACTGGTGGAATTGGACAAGTTGGCCGAAAAGACCCAGAACCCCGAACTGATTCAGAAAGCCACGGACGCGGCCCAAAAGGAAATGGAAAAACTAAAAGAGCAGGTAGAAAAATTTAAAAACACCGCCCAGAACAATCCGGAAATTGAGAAGTTCCTGGGAAAATTCGTTGAGCATAGTATTTTACAGCAAAAACTTTTAGAGAAACTGGAAACCAAGGTTCCGCCCCAAGCCCTGGAAAGAATCGAAACGGCCCGCCAGAGACAATTACAGAGATTTGGCGACGTCATGGCCAAGCTCGAGGCGAAAGAAAAAATCGCGGAAAGGGTTAACGCCGCTCTAGAAAAACAAGCGGGCAACGAGTTCAAGCCCTTGAAAGACCTGCAATTCCTCAGAAGCCTGGAGGAAAAACTTCCCACCCAGGCTCAGGAAGCGATGAAGCGAGTTCAGGAAAAGAAAATGCTGCAGGTTCAAGAAAAATTGGATAAAATGTCGGCCGAAGATCAGTTGAAAATGGTTAACTATCTCCAGAAAATGGGCGGCGATAAGCAAAAACAACTGGAAATTTTAGAAACGGTGAGAACAGAAATCAAGAACCGGATTCAGGCCGGCCAGATCAATGCCCCCGAGCTGGAAAAGAAGCTGGAAGAAGTTAAGTCGAAAGTTATCAATAAGATCGAAAACCTGCCGCAAAAAAGTAGTTGTCCGGGCTGGGTGGCGCCTCTCCCCGGCTTCTGTCAAGAAGGTCGGGTTGTTATTGGCAAAGATCTCCAGACCGGCTGTTTATTACCGGCCAAATGTGTGGTGGCGGAGGAGAATAAAAAAGGCGGTGTTTGCGCCGCTCTCTGGAATCCGGTCTGCGGGGATGACGGCAAAACCTATTCCAACGACTGCTTTGCCAGATTAAAAGGAGTTTCGGTTGTCTATAAAGGAGAGTGTCAAGTCAAGACCGAATATCCGCCAGTGCCGGCTCCCGTCACTCCGTGAAGCCGAAACTGATTGTCATCTTGGGGCCAACCGCCTCGGGTAAAACTGATCTGGCGATTAAATTAGCTCAGAGATTTGGCGGCGAAATAGTTTCCGCTGATTCCCGGCAAGTCTATAAAGAAATGGACATTGGCACGTCCAAGCCCTTGCAAACTCAGGATATCCCCCACCATCTGATCAGCCTCATCCGACCCAACCGGAAAGGGTTCAATGCCGCTCTGTATAAGAAAGAGGCCCTGAAGGCCATCCAGGGCATTTTAAAGCGAGGTAAACTGCCCTTCTTGGTCGGCGGTACCGGCCTCTATCTCCAGGCGATTGTTGATAATGTTGAGTTCCCCCAGATACCGCCCCAGCCTAAGTTAAGACTGAAGCTGGAGAAGAAATCGGCTTTTGAACTCTTTGAGATTTATCGAAAAATAGATCCGGCCGGCGCTCGGCTTATCGACGGAAAGAATAAGCGTCGTCTGATCCGAGCCGTTGAGGTTTCTCGACTTTCCCAAAAACCCTTCTGGCAACAAAGAACCAAACAAGAACCGTTATTTGAAACTTTACAGCTCGGGATAAAACCCAGCGAAACTGTCCTGAAAAGGAATATTGCTCGGCGAACCGAAAAGATGCTGCGCCAGGGTCTGGAAAAGGAAGCCCGAAAACTCTTCCGAAAATACGGATCCCGGCTTCCCTCTCTGCAGACCATCGGTTACCAAGAATGGCTGCCTTCCCTCAAGGGCCGGATTGATGCTTCGACGAGAAAAAAGATCGCCGAGGAAATAAAAAACCACACCCGGCAATACGCCAAACGACAAATGGTGTGGTTTAAGAAAGACTCAAGAATTGTCTGGCTGCCTCAATCCCACCCCGCTCCAAAAGCAATTCAGCTGGTTAAAGACTTCATCTCACGATCTTATTAGCTTCTTCCATGATCTCAACGCTAAAGCTGGTGCCGATGAGATTGGCCCCGGCTTCTTTCATCATCTGATAGTCGGTATAGGACCGAATGCCGCCGGCGGCCTTGATCAGCAGGCCCGGCGCCGCCTCTCTCATGATCTTTAAATGCTTGGCTTTTTCGGCCAACTCGGAATTTCCCAGAGGGTCTTTTTCCGTCGCCGTCTTGACGCAAATGGCACCGGACTGTTTGACCAGTTCTGAGGCCTTCTTCACTTCCTGGTCGGTCAAGTAGCCGGAACCAATAATGACCTTGGTGGAGCAGAGTTGGGTGATGGCTTTTAAATCGCCCAGAATATTCAGGAAGCGTTCGTATTTCAAATCAATGACATTCATGACGACGTCGAGTTCATCGGCGCCGTCAATCTTGGCTTTTTCACATTCCTGAATTCTTAAACGAGGGGGACTGACACCCATGGGCGGGTCAATTAAACAGATAACTTTGATGTCTTGGCCGGCCAATTCTTCTTTAACTAATCTGATCCAGCGCGGATTAACGCAAACCCCGCGAAATTTGTAAGTCTTGGCTTCTTGGCAAGTCTTTTTAATATCGTCTTCGTTGGCATCCCGACGGATGTTGGTGTGGTCGATGGATTTGGCGATCTCCTCGAGAATATCTTTTTTAAAAGGCATCAGAGTATTTTTTTAATTTCCTGCCAAATTTTTTCGTGGATTATTTTTGGCGGCAATAATTTGCCGTTTTCAAGGCAACCTACCAGCTTAAAATCTTTAGGATTATCCTTGGCCGCCTTCATATAGGAACGGAAAGCATTTTTAAGGTGATTCAAGTCCTTTTCGTAAATATCTTTTGGCTTATTCTCAAGATAAGACTGTCTTTTTGCCAGTTTTTTCTTGTCGGTTATTGTTCTAGAATCGGATAATCTAAAAGATATTTCCGGGGAAACGTCGAAGATAAGACTTATATCTGGCTTGGGAATTTCAAAAATTCCGTATTCTAAATCATAAAGCCATTTTAAATATTTTTGCCTTTGTTTCTGATCTTTGATTTTCCCGCCCTGATATCCTATGGCTGAAGTTACATAACGATCGGAAATCACGATTTTGCCTGCTTGCAATTGTTTTCTAATTTTAAAGCTGGCATCGTAACGGTCGCAGGCGAAGAAGATCGACGCCCGATAGGGGCCGACTTCTTCCGCCGTACCGTACTTTCCGTTGAGATAATCATCCACTAACGTGGCTGATCTTTCACCGTGCTGGGGAAAATCAAAAAAAGCCACTCGATGCCCTCCTCTCTTTAGGCGCCGGATGAGCAATTTCAGCTGGGTGGATTTGCCCGAGCCGTCCAAGCCGTCGATGACGATAAACCGGCCGGGATGAGGATTTTTGATCATACAATTTCAATGCCCATGCTTTTGGCGGTGCCTTCAATCGTCTTTTCCGCCGCCTCGATGGTATCGGCGCTGAGATCAGGCAGTTTCTTTTGAGCAATCTCTCTCAGCTGAGCCCGAGTGATCTTACCCGCCTTGACGGTATTAGGCTTGCCCGAGCCCTTTTCAATGGCCGCCGCTCTCTTCAGAAGGGCGGTCACCAAAGGAGTCTTGGCCTTAAAATTATAGCTTCGGTCCTCAAAAACCGTCACCTCAACGGGTAACTTCCAGCCAATTTGAGCTTTGGTGGCTTCATTAAACTTCTGGCAGAACTCCGCGATATTAACGCCTTGTTGAGCCAGCGCCGGACCCACCGGAGGGGCCGGAGTGGCTTGACCCGCCGGGATTTGTAATTTTATTACTGCCTTAATCTTCTTAGCCATAGTGTTATATCTTTTTTACCTCGCTCTAGCGAGGCTAAAGTTTCTTTATCTGTAATGAATCTAACTCCACCGGCGTATCCCTCCCAAACATATTGATTAAAACTTTAACCTTGCCCCTTTCTTCATCAACCTCCGAAACCTTGCCATCAAAATCCTTGAATGGTCCATCCGTGATCTTGATCGAATCATTGATCTTAACGTCAATCTTAAAGCGAGGCTCTTCCGTACCCATTCTCTTCTTCAGGTTTTCTACCTCTTGCTGAGAAACCGGGATGGGCGTGGTGCCCGCTCCGACAAAACCGGTGACATTGGGCGTGTTCCTGACGACGTACCAGGAATCATCGGTCACGATCATCTCAACCAGAACATAACCGGGATAGATTTTTTCTTCTACGGTTCTTCTCTTGCCGTTTTTGATCTTAATTTTCTTTTCTTTGGGCACAATGACATTAAAAATCTTGTCTTCCATGCCCAAAGACTCAATTCTCTGTTTGAGGTTCCTGGCCACCGCATCCTCGTAACCCGAATAGGTGTGAATGACGTACCAGTTCTTTTCCTGAGGAAGTTTTTGTTTCGGCATAATTCGAGCCCCAGCGAGAATTAAGGTTCTCGCACAGCTGAGGTTCTTATGTTATCTCGTCATAATAACCCGATTAAGCCCGGTCGTAAAGAGAAAGTCCACGCCGCCCAAAAAGACCGCCAAGATAAAGGAAACGCCGATGACGAGCAGGGTGTATCTCAAAACCTCTTTTTTGGTTGGCCAATTGACTTTCCTGGCTTCAAGCCAAACTCCCTTGAGAAATGTGATGATGCGGTCAAAAATGTTCATGTTTTCTATCTTAAACAAAATAATTTTTATCTAAATAATGTCTAAATTCTTTACCTTTTGAGCGTAAGCTAGAATAAATTTCTTGCGGGGGAAGACCTCGTCACCCATCAGAATGTCGAAAATCCGATCTGCCTGTCGGGCATCCTCAAAGTTAATCTGTTTCAAAACACGGTTTTCCGGATTCATGGTTGTTTCCCAAAGCTGTTCCGGATTCATCTCGCCCAAACCCTTATACCTCTGAATATTAATTCCGGCAACCTTTGTTTCTTCGCTAGATTCATCGGCCATCGCTATTTCAGTTTCTGGGCGGGAACTTTGCATTTTGAGTTTTCTGATCTCTGCCACAACCTTATCCTTTTGTTCTTCGCTGTAAGCGTATTTTACCTCTTTTCCCGCCTGAATACGGTACAGGGGCGGCTGGGCAATGTAAAGGTACCCTTTCTCAATCAAAGGCTTAAAATAGCGATAAAAGAAAGTTAAAAGCAGGGTTTTAATGTGATTTCCATCTGAGTCCGCATCGCACATAATGATAACACGATGATACCTTAATTTTTCCATATTGAAATCCTGAGCAATGGCCGTACCCAAAGCAATAATCAAGGCCTTGATTTCTTTTGAGTCCAGCATCCGATCTAAACGGGCCCTCTCGACATTAAGAATCTTGCCTCTCAGGGGTAGAATGGCTTGAAAACGACGGTCACGGCCGCCTTTAGCCGAACCGCCCGCCGAAGGACCTTCAACGATATAAAGTTCCGATTCCTCCGGATTCCGAGAGATGCAGTCCGCCAGTTTTCCCGGCAGGGATAAACCGTCTAAGATGCCTTTTCTCAAGACGGTTTCCCGGGCCGCTTTGGCCGCTTTTCTCGCCTTAGCGGAAAGAAGACATTTCGCAATAATGGCGGAGGCGTCATTGGGATTTCTTTCCAGAAAATCACTCAAACCCTCAATGACTACCGCTTCCACCGCCGCCTTGGCTTCAACGTTGCCTAATTTAGCCTTGGTCTGCCCCTCAAACTGAGGGTCCCTAATCTTGACTGAAACTACGCCGACCAATCCTTCTCTGACGTCCTCGCCGCTGAGATTATCCTCAGCTTCTTTCAAGAAACTATTCTTCCGGGCATAGTCATTAAAACCCCTAGTTAAAGCTACCCGAAAACCAGTTAAGTGCGTTCCCCCTTCCTGAGTAAAAATATTATTGGCAAAAGCTTCTTCATATCCTTCAACTTCTTCCGTATACTGAAAAGCCGCCTCCACCACGATTCCTTCTTTTTCTCCAGAACAATAAAAAATATTGGGATGACGCCGGGTCGTTCCTTTGGTCAGATATTTAATATAGGAACGCAAACCGCCTTCAAAGTAAAAACCGTAAGTCAATTTCTCGTCTCCCCTTTCGTCAGAAATATTAACCCTGATTCCACGAGTCAAATAAGCTTGTTGGCGCAAATGGTTCAAAATCCTCTTCAATTCAAATGCGATGTCTTTAAAAATTCCCTGATCAGGTTCGAAAGTAACGCTGGTGCCCGAGCCCCGGCAAGGACCAAGCTTCTGAACCTTGCTTTTGACTTTGCCCTTTTCGTATTCCTGGGCATATCTGAATCCCTGGCGGCAAACCTCCGCCCTCATCCAGCGGGATAAAGCGCAAACCACCGAAACGCCGACCCCGTGCAGGCCGCCGGCCACCTGATAGGCCTTGCTGCCGAATTTGGCCCCGGCGTGCAAGGTCGTCATGACCGTTTCCAGGGCTGACTTTTTTGTCTGAGGATGAATCTCCACGGGTATGCCCCGACCGTCATCAGTTGTCCGGACACGATTGCCCTTGAGTAAAACAACGTCAATATTTTTGGCGTAACCCGCCATCGCTTCATCTAAAGAGTTGTCCACGCACTCCCAAATCAGATGATGCAATCCGTCCGGACCGGTTGAACCAATATACATGCCCGGCCTTTTCCTCACCGGCTCTAAGCCCTCGAGAACGTAGATATCCGCGGCGGTGTAAGAATCAGGCTTTGCCTGCTTCTTAGCCTCGCGGGCGAGGTAAGTGCCTGGCTTGACGATCCGGGCAACCTTTTTCGTTTTTATCTTTGTCTTTTTTGCTTTAGCCATACTAGGTTTAATCCTATTGTTTAGTTACTGCCGTCGAACTGACCAATCCCGAGACTGGCATCTTTCGATTATCTTGACCAAAATATCTTCTACCTCTTTGGCCGAAAGAGTTCTTTCGGCCGACTGAAAGGTCAAGCGGAAAGAGAGGCTTTTTTTTCCGGCCGGCAGCTCTTCTCCTTGATAGACACTGACCAATTCCAGCTTTTTCAAAAGGGAAATCTTCAAGGACTGAATTAAGGAAAGAACATTCCGGGTGCCGGTTTTTTCAGAAACGAGCAGCGTCAAGTCCCTCTTGGCGGCCGGGTGTTTGGACAGAGGGTGATAAATCTTCTGATCAGAAAACTCGGGAAAGAGCTTTTCAAAATTTATCTCTAAGGCGTAAAGTGGCGAGCTTATTCTCTCGCCCTCGGGCGAGAAATTCCCAGTGAAACTGGGAATTTTCAGACTTTCTCTAATTTCTTCCTTGACCTGGCCCAAATGGCCGACTATTTCTCGACCAACCTTGACTTGAAAGAACCCCTGGGGTTCGAAAATACTTTCTCCCCGGCCCTTCTCGTAAACCAAAGTTATTCCCACCTCTTGGCAGAAAAAATCTAATCCCCCTTTCAGTTCCGTAAAGTCCGCTTGGCCCCGGCCCCAGACGGCCGCGGAAATCCGCCTTTCTTCCACCGGAGAAGAATTGGGACTTCTTAAAAAAACCTTTCCCAACTCGAAGATTTTGATTACGTCAAAATTCTTCGAGTTAAGAACGACGTTTAAAAAAAGATTGGGCAAAAGCGAGGGCACAAGATAGGGACGATTCTGATCCAAGGGATTCTCCAACTCCAATAATTCTTCTTTTATTAAACCAAAGGCGCCTTGAGCCGTCTTTGATAAAAAAGAATAATTCCAGACCTCGGAGAAACCCGCCTCGACAAATATATCGCGAGTTTTTTCTTCCCAGAAGATATTACGATTCTCCGCCGGTGGCAGAGAAAGAATAACCCGAGGAAGTTCATCGGGAATATTATGATAGCCTAGAATCCGACCGATTTCTTCGACGAGGTCTTCCGCTAGAACAAGGTCGGGTCTCCAAGTCGGAATCGTCGCTGAAATCCTCTCTTTTGAGGTTTTTTGACAGCCCAATCCCAGGCTCGTTAAGATTTTGATAATCTCTCCGCCGTTGATTTTTCCGCCCAAAAGACTCTCGACCATTTTGAAATCCAAAACGATCTTTCTCGACACCTTAGCCCTGCCTCTTGCAGGGTAAAAATCAACTCTGCCCCGGGCAATCCTGCCTTGAGCTAATTTTTGAATCAAGAAAGCGGCCCGGTCAACCGCAACTTCGGTTAGATTCGGATCAACGCCATGCTCAAACCGCCAGGAAGCGTCGGTTTTCAGGCTCAAGTTTTTAGACCCTTTTCTGATAGTTTTTGAATTAAAGTTGGCCGCTTCGAGTAAAATTATCTTGGTCTTCTGGTCAACCCCGGTCGTTAATTCTCCTTTAATTCCGGCCACCCCGATCGGCTTCTCTGAATCGGCAATGACGAGCGTCTGGGAGTCCAATTGATATTCTTTCCGGTCGAGGGTGGTAATTTTTTCTCCAGCTCTCGCCCTTCTGATAAAGATGGTCTTTGGCGTTTTTTGGCCAGCGATTTTTTCAAAATCAAAAGCGTGGAGCGGCTGACCGCTAGCCAGCATCAAGTAATTGGCAATGTCCACGACATTGTTAATTGACTGCAAACCGCAGGCTTTCAACTTTTCCTTCAACCAAACCGGCGACGGCCCAACCCTGATATGATTGATAATTCTGGCCGTATATCTCCGGCAGTCTTTTGGATTTTCGATCTTTAATCTGACAAAATCCGCGGTTTTGCTTTGTTTGTCCTCGCTAATTTTGAAAGGATGAGGCTGCCATTTTGTTTTCAGAATGGCGGCCATTTCTCGGGCGATGCCCCAGTGGCAAAAGCAGTCTGCGCCCCGATTGGGCCGAACTTCAATATCCAAGACAAAATCCCGGCCGCTTTTTTCGACTTCCTCGACGTTGGCAAAATGGTCAGATAAAAGCTCAGCCAGCTTGAGGGGCGGCGGCAATTTGTCTTTGAAATAAGACTGAAGCCACTGGTAGGAAAATTTCATCTAAGAACCTCGCTTCGCGAGAACCTTAATTCTCGCTAATGCTCGAATTAGAATTGTTCTAAAAACCTTAGATCACCGGAATTAAAAATGCGGATATCGTTGATCTTGTATTTCATCATTGTTAATCTGTCCCAGCCAAAGCCAAAAGCCCAGCCTTTCCATATTTTTGGGTCCAGCCCGCAGGCCGTGAAGACGTTCGGATGGACCAGACCGGCTCCGGCCACCTCCAGCCAGCCGGTCCTCTTGCAGACTGGACAGCCTTTGCCGGAACAAGCCAGGCAGGTCATGGCGACGTCAAAAGAAGGCTCGGTGAAAGGGAAGAAATCGGGCCGAAGACGGAATTTCAGATTTTTGTCAAAAAATCTTTTCAGAAACTCGCCAATGATCGCTTTAAAATTGGCGGCGGAGACATTTTTATCAACCATCAGGCCTTCGAGTTGGTAAAATTGGGCTTCATGGGAAGCATCGGTCGCCTCATAGCGGAAAACTTTACCCGGAGCAATGATTCTCACGGGCGGTTTGTGAGCCATTAAATATCTGGCCTGCACTGGACTGGTGTGGGTCCGCAACAACAACCTTGGGTTTTGCTTGCCCGCCGAAGCTTTGGCGAAGGCGGGTGGCTTTAGCCAAATGGTATTCCAGGCGTCCCGGGCTGGATGATCTTTGGGAATATTTAAGGCGTCAAAGTTGTGCCATTCGTCTTCTATTTCCGGTCCCAAAGCGACGTCAAAGCCCATCGAAGCAAAAATAGAAATGATTTCTCTCTTAGTTTGGGTCAGGGGGTGCAGGTGGCCGATTTCAGGCATTTTGCCAGGTTTGTCCGGGTCAAAAAAATCACTGGTGGCGATCCGGGATTCGACTTTCCGTAAAAATTCTTTTTTCCGAGAAACGGTTGTTTCCAAAAAACGCTTTAAGAGATTAACCGCCCGGCCCCATTCTCCTCTTTGGCTCTCCGGTAATTTTGAAAATCTCTTAAAAAGTAAATTTATCTCTTTTTGATGTCGACGAAAAACCGCCTCCAATTCTTTGATATCTTTGGCGGCAGAAATATCCGCTTCGGCTTGATTTTTTAGCGTTTTTAAATCGGGTTCCAGCATTGCCATTAGGCATATTGGGCGTGCCGCCCATTATGACTTTCTGTCTTCTTCAGTAGCATTATTTTACCTTAAAATTAAGATAAAGGCAACTGTGGAAAACCCAATCTGGAGAACCAAAAACAGGCTTATCCTGAGCCTGTCGAAGGGTTTATTACATAAAGGGGCGAAACGTACAATTTGCTAGGCAAATTTACGCTCTGTACGTTGCGCGGCCGACCGGGCTCGAACCGGCAACCTCCGCCGTGACAGGGCGGCGATCTAACCAATTGATCTACGGCCGCATATTTTAGCAGGGATGGTACCGGGGGCGAGGATCGAACTCGCGACACCAGGCTTATGAGTCCTGTGCTCTACCAACTGAGCTACCCCGGCGCGTCGATGGCGCTAGCACTGAGCGAGTGGTGAGTTTATCGAACCACGAGTCGAAGTGTTGCGGGGGCCGGAATTGCACCGGCGTCCCAAGGTTATGAGCCTCGTGAGGTACTACTCCTCCACCCCGCGATGTATTGCTTTATTCTTTCTTTGTTTTTCAATGATTTCAAGTATCGTTCGGCCTTGACTGCCCTTGCTCTGCTTGGAAACTCTTTTTTGTATAACGGTTGCCACGGCTGATAACGCCTCGTGTAACTCGTCTTGGTGTTGTCATTATGTTCTTTTAGCCTTCTTTCGATATTATTCGTCTGGCCAATATAATATCGATCGGTTGATTTACTAAATAAAATATAAACGATATATTTCATTTAACCAAGGTTATGAGTCCCGCTGTAAGCGGGATACTACTCCTCCACCCCGCGGTGTTTAGTTAGAGAGCATCTAATTCCCGCAAAGCTCTCTCGTAAATGCCGATGACCCTAGTTGTCTGTTCAAAATCCAGGCGGTAATCAGGATCATGAACGATATCCTGGCGAACTTGATGAGCTTGAGTCAAATCATCCAGGCTGGGCAATTGAGACTTATCCATCTTCTTTAATCGATCGCCAAAGCTTTCTCCGCCTAACCCCATTCTGGCCAGGATCTCTTCGATCAGGCTTTCCGCCTCAATGATGGCCAACTTCCAATCGGCCGCATTGGGCGTTTCCAGTCTTTTAGTAATGACTAGCCATTTTTTCTCGACCTTGCCAACGCCGTAGGCTTTCTGGTTCTTTAACTCGATCAGGTCCTGCCAAAAACCCATCTGAATAAAGGTAGGACTCTTTTTCAGAGAAAAAAGGCTCACTCCCAAAAAGAAGAGAAAAATAATCGGGGCAATAATTTTGGTCAGGAAGATCAAAAACTGAACCGTCGATGACTCGAGGATGAAATTAATCAGTTCCATAGCTCTATGTTAGCAAAAAGACTCTTGAAAATCAACCCGAAAGAAGTTAAGCTGAATTAATGACCAAACTAACTACAGAAGAAGTAAAGCACGTGGCCCGGCTGGCCCGCATCGGCTTGACGGAAAAGGAATTAGAGAAATTCCAAAACCAACTTTCGTCAATTTTAGATTTTGTCGGCCAACTCCAAAAAGTCGACACCGCCAAAACCAAACCGCTGAACCAGACCACCGGTCTCAAGAACGTCTGGAGAGAAGACCTCGTCACCCCCTCTCTTTCTCAAGAGGAAGCTTTGCAGAACGCTCCAGAAAAATTCAATGGCTATTTTAAAACTAAAGCCGCTTTGAAATAATGGAATTATCTGATCTGACCCTGAAAAAAGCGCGGGCCGGTCTGGAAAACAAGGATTTTTCGGCCAAAGAATTGGTTTCGGCTACCCTGGAAAGAATCCAAAAACTGGATCCAAAAATCTCGGCCTTCCTGACCGTTTGCCCCGAATCAGCCTTAAAACAGGCGGCGGAGACGGATGAACTGATCGCCCGGAGCCAAAAACTCAAGGCCTTGAGCGGCATCCCTTTTTCAGCCAAAGACGTCTTCTCGACGCAGGGAATTAAAACGACGGCGGCCTCGAGAATCCTGGAGAACTATATCCCCGTCTATGACGCCACGGCCATTAAAAAACTCCGGGAGGCTGGCGCGATTCTCATCGGCAAAACCAATCACGACGCTTTTGGTTTCGGCTCCTCGACAGAAAACTCGGACTTCCAGGTCACTCATAACCCCTGGAACTTAAATAAAGTGCCGGGTGGGTCTTCCGGTGGATCGGCCGCGGCCGTGGCCAGCGGCATGGGAGTCTTCTCCCTGGCTGAAGACACGGGCGGCTCAATCAGGCAACCGGCTTGTTTTTGCGGCGTCACCGGACTCAAAGTAACCTATGGCCTGGTTTCGAGATACGGCGTGATCGCTTACGGATCTTCGCTGGATACCATCGGCGTCATCACTCCGTCCGTGGAGGACGCCGCCTTTCTCCTGGGAATAATTGCCGGCCCGGACCCGCTTGACGCCACGACCATGCCAAACCCGATTCCTGATTATCTTGAATCCCTCAACCAGGGAATAAAGGGCTTGAGAATCGGCCTTCCCAAAGAGTATTTCATTGAGGGCATTGATCCAGAAGTAAAGCAGTCTTTAGACGAAGCTGTAAAAAAGTTCGAGAAGTTAGGAGCCAAAACAGAGTCGGTTTCTCTGCCCCACACTCCCGACGCCATTCCGGCTTACTATCTTTCTGGCATCAGCGAAGTCAGCGCCAACCTAGCCCGTTATGACGGGGTCAGATTCGGCTATTCTAGTCCAGAAGCCCGAGAACTGGAAGATCTTTATCTCGAATCGCGAGCCAAAGGTTTTGGTCCCGAAGTCAAACGCCGGATCATGCTGGGAACCTATGCCTTATCGGCGGGCTATTACGATGCTTTCTATAAGAAAGCGCAGCAAGTTCGCTATCTGATAAAACAAGATTTTGATCGGGTTTTCCAAAAAGTCGATCTGCTCCTCGCTCCGGTCTCCCCTTTCCCGCCCTTTGGGATCGGCGAAAAAGCCGAAGACCCGTTGCAGATGTGGCTAGCCGACATTTTCACTGTCACCATCAACCCGGCCGGGGTGCCAGGCCTGGCCCTGCCCTGCGGCTTTACTAAAAACAATCTGCCCATCGGCCTGCAACTGATCGGTCCGCAACTCTCTGAAGGCGTTCTCCTGAAAGCCGGCCACGCCTATCAAAGCCAGACCGACTGGCATAAACGGAGACCTTCATTATCAGCATAAATCAGTATTAATCAGCGTGAACACAGAATTCTTAATCAAAGATGCCAAAAATTTCGTAAACCAGAATGTTACCGTCCGGGGCTGGGTTTTTAACAAACGCTCTTCCGGCTCGATCATCTTCCTGCAGATCCGGGACGGCTCCGGCTTCATCCAAACCACGGTTTCCAAGAAGGATGTGCCAGCCGAAGTCTTCGGCCAAGCCCACGAAATCACCGACGAATCTTCAATCGTCCTGACTGGCACAATTAAGGCAGAACCAAGGTCTCCCTACGGTTTCGAGATCCAGGCCAAAGATCTGAAGATCATCTCTCTGGCCCAGGCCGAGTTTCCGATCGCGGCCAAAGAACACGGCATCGATTTTCTCCTTTCCTGGCGCCATTTGTGGCTGAGGTCTCCCCGGCAATGGGCCATCTTGAGAATCCGCAGCCGGATGATGAACGCCATTAACGATTTTCTGCAAAAAGAAGGTTATTTGCGGATTGATTCCCCGATCTTGACGCCTTCGGCCTGCGAAGGCACGACGACGCTTTTTCCGGTGCCTTATCTGCCGGCCTGGCCGGATGGTGACAACCAAACCGTGCCTTCCTGGCTCAATCCGGATCAAACCAAGCCCTACGCCTTTCTTTCTCAGTCGGGTCAGCTCTACCTGGAAGCCGCCATCGCCGCCCACCGAAAGGTCTATGATTTCGGCCCCACTTTCCGGGCCGAAAAAAGTAAAACCAAAAGGCATCTGACCGAATTCTGGATGATGGACGCGGAAGCCGCCTTCATGGATTTTGAAGAACTGCTCGGATTCGAAGAAAAAATGATCTGTCACCTCATCCAAGACGTCCTGGACAATTGCCGGGCAGAACTCCAGGTTTTGGAAAGAGACGTCAAGCCCTTGGAGAAAATACAGCCTCCTTTCTTGAGGCTGACCTACGAAGAAACGCTAAAGAAACTGAAAGAGTTGGGATCGGACATCCAGGACGGCGAAGACCTGGGCAACGACGATGAGACGACTCTAATGACCCACTTTGAAAAACCTCTCTTTATCACCCGCTTCCCCTCGGCCTTCAAGGCTTTTTACTTCAAGAGAGACAAGGAAAAGGAAAATCTGACCCTCTCCAACGATCTGCTGGCAAGCGAAGGCTATGGCGAGATCGTGGGCGGCGGACAAAGGGAAGACGATTACGAAATCCTCTTAAAAAGATTCAGGGAAGCCGGCCTGAATGAAAATGATTACGGCTGGTATCTCGACCTGCGGAAATACGGCTCTGTTCCCCATTCTGGCTTTGGCCTGGGATTAGAAAGATTGCTTGCCTGGATCTGTAAATTAGAACACATCCGGGAAGCCATCCCCTTCCCTAGAACCATTTATCGCTTCACCCCTTAATTCGAGCGTTAACGAGAATCATGGAATTTAAACCCGTTATTGGTCTGGAGATTCATGTCGAGCTGGCCACCCAGAGCAAAATGTTTTGCGGTTGCCCGGCTTATCACTTCGGCGTCGAGCCGAACACTCATTGTTGCCCGGTTTGTTTGGGACTGCCCGGGGCTTTACCCGTTCCCAATAAAAAAGCGATTGAGTGGACCATCCGGCTGGGATTGGCTTTAAACTGCCGGATTTTAGAAGAATCAAAATTTGACCGGAAAAATTATTTCTATCCCGACTTGCCCAAGGGCTATCAGATATCACAATACGATCAACCTCTTTGCGTCCAGGGAAAAGTCATCCTAAAAGAGGGTCAGGAAATTCGTATCCGAAGGGTCCATCTGGAAGAAGATACGGGGAAATTGCTTCACACCGAGATTGATGGCGAAAAATGCAGTCTGGTTGATTTTAATCGTTCGGGCGTGCCTCTGCTGGAAGTCGTCACCGAACCAGATTTCCGAAACAGCCAAGAGGTTGATGAATTCTTAAAGGATCTCCAGAGAATGGTCCGGTATCTGGGTATTTCTGATGCCGATATGGAAAAAGGATCACTGCGGATTGAACCGAATATTTCGATGCGTGAAAACACAAAACCCAAAATACAAATTCCAAACTACAAGGTGGAGGTAAAGAATATAAACTCATTTCGGTTTGTCAGAAAAGCGATTGAATATGAGACAAAAAGGCAGACTGAATTGTTGGAAAAAGGCGAAACGCCCTTACAGGAAACGCGCGGCTGGAACGAAGCCGAAAACAAAACCGTTTCTCAGAGAGAAAAAGAAGAAGCGCACGATTATCGCTATTTTCCCGAGCCCGACATTCCGCCGCTGAACTTTACGCCGGAGGAAATAGCCGAGATCAAAAAACAAATCCCCGAATTGCCCGAAGAGAAAGAAAAAAGATTCATCAAAGAATTCAAACTCTCGCCCTATCAGGCCGGTCTTCTGATTGAAACCAAGAAATTGGCCGATTATTACGAAGAGGCCCTCAAGGTCAACGGTAAGATTGACGGCAGAAAGTACTCGAGTCCAAGCGAGATTGCCAACTGGCTGATCAATAGAAAGATTGACATTAAAACCACTTCTCCGGAAAAACTGATTAAAGACGTCATCGCTTCCAAAGAGGTAATGTTGGTCAGTGAGGCGGAAATGTCCAGAATCATTGACGAGATCTTAACCGAAAATTCCCAAGCCGCGGCCGACTACAAAAAAGGCAAAACCGCCGTGCTCGGTTTTTTGATCGGCCAGGTCGTCAGAAAGATTGGTTCCCAGGCGGACCGACAAGAAATAACCAGAAGGTTGATCGAAAAATTAGGCGTTTTTTAATTCAATGGTTCTAATCCTTCGGTCTCTACCAACACCTCGGCTAGATCATCAAGATTCTCCAAAACCATGCCCGCGCCCCGGGCCACGGCCGTCATGGGATCTTCAACCACTTGAGTCTTGATCTTTGTCTCTCTGGCAATTAAGGTATCTAGTCCGCGCAGCAAAGACCCGCCGCCGGATAGCCAAATGCCCTCGGCCATGATATCGGCCAAGAGCTCGGGCGGCGTCTCTTCGATGGTTGTTTTGATGGTGTTAATAATCTGTTTAACTGACTTTTCCAGGGCATGGCGGGTATCTTCTTCGGTAATGATAATTTCTTCGGGCAAGCCCGTTACCAGGTTTCGGCCCCGCAAAGGCGCGGCCCTTTTTTCTTTGTCTTTTTGAGGATAGGCTGAACCAATGGCAATTTTTATCTCTTCGGCCGTCTGTTCTCCGATCAAAAGCTTGAATTCTTCCTGGGCAAAGTGAATGATGTCCTCGTTGAGTTTATCGCCGGCGATTCTTAAACTGCGAGCGATGACGACGCCGCCCAAAGAGATGACGGCCACTTCGGTTGTTCCTCCGCCGATATCAACAATAAAGTTGCCGCTCGCTTCCTGAACTTCAAGCCGGGCCCCGATGGCCGCCGCCATCGGCTCTTCAATCAGAAAAACCTGTCCGGCGCCGGCGTTGCGCGCCGCGTCTTTGACGGCCTTCTTCTCTACTTCGGTTACCCCCCAAGGAATACCAATAATCACTCTCGGCCGGATGCCGAAATGGAATTTTTCTCTTTGAACCTTGTCGATAAAATAGCGCAACATTTGTTCGGTCACCTCAAAGTCAGAAATGACGCCTTTAACCAAAGGCCGAGTCGCCACAATGTGACTCGGCGTGCGACCAACCATTTTTTTAGCCTCTTCGCCAATCGCCAAAATGCGACCCGTTTTCTGATTAATGGCCACGACCGAAGGCTCCGTCATAACAATCCCCTTCCCTCGGACATAAACTAAAGAGTTGGCCGTACCCAGGTCAATGGCAATGTCTTGAGAAAACCCGCGCAAGATTTTTTCCCAAGTTTTTTTAATCATATTTTATAATTTGACTTTGCGACTTAATTCTAGCTAAAGACTCGCCAACGGGAACAAGCTCAACTCGGTTTTCACCTCGATTCTTAAATTCAAACGATTTCTGAGCTAAGCTTTTCTCGCTGACCACCACTCTTAAAGGGATGCCGATCAAGTCCGCATCGGCAAATTTTTCACCGGGGGTTTTATCCGGCCGATCGTCAAACAAAACCTCAGTCCCCTGCTCTTGTAATTGAGAATAAAGTTTTTCCGCCGCGACTTTGATTTTTTCATCCGTTCCCAATGGCAAAAAATGAACCAGGAAAGGCGCGACTGTCTCGGGCCAAATAATGCCCTTCTCGTCATGATATTTTTCCACCATCGCCGCCATGGTTCGGCCCAGACCAATGCCATAACAGCCCATATAATAAGGTTTTTCTTTGCCCTCTTCGTCAATAAAATTAGATCCTTTCATCAGATGGGTATAATGATAGCCTAGTTGAAAGATATTGCCGACTTCAATCCCCCGATTAGCTTTTAATTTTTGCTTGCCGTCCGGAGCCAAATAACCCGCTTGAGCCTGGGCAATGTCGCCCTCAAGGAAAGGTTTGTAATCACGGCCGATGTTCACATTCAGCAGATCACGGTATTTTTTATTGGCGCCGGTATAAGCGTTTCTGATCGTCCTTAAAGAATTATCGGCGACCACTTTTACTTTTTTGGAGAGGTTAACCGGAGAAATGAATCCCGGCCAAGAGCCAATGTTTTTTATTTCTTTTTCCGTGGCGTGGCGTAAAGTTAAGGATTTAGTCAAGCGCAAAAGTTTGGTTTCGTTAACGTCTAAATCCCCCCGGATGACGGCCAAGATCATCTCGTTTTTTTCATTGACCATCATCAAGTCTTTCATCTGCTGAAAAGGCGGCAAATGATGAAATTTCACTCCGTCTTCCATGGTCGGTCCCCTTTTGGCTGTCACCTCTTTTAAGGGTAAAATCTTTTCTTGGCTGTTTTTATCTTGAAGATAAAACCGAGCCATTTCTTCGTGGGCGGCATATTTTCCGTCCTCGGAAACCAAATACTTGCTTTCCCCGACCTCGGAGGGAAAGACGAACTCGTGGCAGTATTCTCCGCCGATGTAGCCGTTGTCGGCCTCAATGATGACGGTTTCCAGGCCGAGCCGGTCAAAAATCCGTTTATAGGTCTGCCGCATTAACTCGTAAGTTTTCTTGAACTCGGCTTCGTTCCGGTCGAAAGAATAGGCGTCTTTCATGACGAACTCTTTCACGCGCAAAAGGCCGCCCCGGGGACGCATTTCGTCCCTGAATTTAGTCGAGAATTGATAAAGATTAAACGGCAGGTCTTTGTAAGAGAGTTTGAATTTCCTGATCAGATCAACAAACATTTCTTCGGCCGTGCCCCCTAAGGCAAATTCCGCTTCATTGCGGTCCTTAACTTTCATTAACTCAAAGGCGGTGGTTTTGGTACGATTTGTCTCTTCCCACAACTGCAAAGGATGCAAAACTGGCGCCAGCATTTCCTGACCCCCTACCCGATCCATTTCTTCTTTGATGATCTGTTTGATTCTCTCGTGAACGCGCCAGCCCAGCGGCAGAAAATAATAACGGCCGGCGGCGCTTTCTCTGATAAAACCGGCTCTCAATAAAAGCCGGTGGCTGATGGCTTGAGCCTCTTTCGGGGCTTCTCTTAAAGTTTTGCCGAAAAGGTTTGATTGCCTCATATTTGTTTAGTTTACTTTAATTTATTTGAAAAAGCAAAGACGGTTTTCTGGTCGGTCTCCTCTACCAAATACGCTAAATTTAATGTAAAAGACGAAGTTCTTTTGCTCTTTTTACTCCGGCGCGTATGGCTTTGAAAAAAACATCGCCAAATTTTAACTTTTCCAACACGGCGAAAATGGCCTCGGTAACGCCACCCTTTGAAATAACGGCGGCGCGCAATTCCCCGGCAGATTTCTTTGAATTCTTTAAAAGCTCGGCGCTGCCAATCACGGTCTGAACAGCTAATATTCTTACTAACTCATTTTTCAACCCTAGTTTCCTGGCGGTTATTTCAAGGAGCTCGACAAGATAAAAAATATAGGCGGGCCCGCTTCCCGAGATGACCGTAATTTTGTCTAATAAGCCCTCATCGTCAATGAAGTATTCCCTTCCTAGGCCGGCGAGGATTATTTTTATCAACTTCCGGTCATGTTTTGAAACCTCGCTACTTGCGACCCAACAAGACATAGACATACCTATCGTAGCGCAAAGGTTAGGCATGACTCTGACAATGGGTTGCTTCTCTCCAATCAATTTTTTGATTGTCTTTATTTCCACGCCCGCCGCTATCGATACAACTAATTGTTTTTTCGATAGGCTTTCTTTTATTTCTGACAAAACGATGGGCACGATATCGGGTTTTACCGCCAATATAACGATATCGACGCGTTGAGTTGATTTTTTGTTGTCGTTTGAAATTTTTACATCCAGTTTTTTCACTTCTTGCAATCTCTCAGGTGACGGATCGGTTACGGTAATATTTTTACCCGAAATAATGCCATTTTGAACCAAGCCGCGAGTGATCGCGCTGCCCATATTTCCCGCGCCAATGATAGTAATTTTTTTACCTTTCATAAATTTGGATTTTCTAAAACCTTCTTAATTATCTTGAATGCCGAATCAATCTCTCCCTTTTTAATTATCAACGGGGGAGCAAAACGGATCACGTCCTCGTGGGTTTCTTTGCACAAAAGAAATTCGGTCATTAAAGCCTCGCAGAAACGTCGCGCTCCCCCCGCTTCTTTATGTAGTTCAATCCCAATAAGTAATCCCTTTCCTCTAATTTCTTTAATCCATTTACTTTGTAGAGTTTTGAGTTTGCTCAAAAAATATCTGCCCAATTCCGCAGACCTTTCCACTAGATTTTCTTTTACGATTACTCGTAAAGATGCTCGGGCTATTGCTGAGCCAAGCGGATTTCCTCCAAATGTGCTGCCGTGATCGCCAGGAGTTATAACCTCAAAGATCGATCTTGAAGCCAGAACCGCCGAAACGGGATAGAATCCACCACCCAAAGCTTTTCCTACGACGAGCAAGTCTGGTTTTGCGTTATAATCGTGTTCATAAGCAAATAATTTTCCCGTTCTCCCTAGACCAGTTTGGATTTCATCGAGCATAAAGAGTACATTATTTTTTCGACAAATATTGGCCACGCCGGTCAAATACCCTTTATCAGGAATGATAATCCCGCCTTCAGCCTGTATAGGTTCTAAAAGTACAGCAACCGTATTGGGACCAATGGCCTCTTTTATCGCTTTTAAGTTGTTAAACTTAATAATTCTAAATCCTTTTGTATAAGGTCCGAAGCCGTCACGATACTGTTTTTCGGTAGAAAAGCTAATTATAGAAATTGTCCGGCCATGAAAATTATTTTGACAGACAATAATTTCCGCTTTACCGCCCTTAACTCCTTTTTTGTAGTATCCCCACTTGCGAGCAACTTTAATGGCAGTTTCGACGGCTTCGGCCCCAGTATTCATTGGCAGCGCCATTTCAAAGCTGGTCAATTTACATAGATCTTTAGCAAACAACCCAAGCTGATTGTTATAAAACGCTCGTGAAGTTAGAGTAATTTTATTTAACTGTTTCTTAATTGCTCGAATAATTTTCTCATGAGTATGTCCCTGGTTAAGCGCGGAATATGCGCTTAAAAAATCCATGTATTTTTTCCCGCTCGTGTCATAAACCCAAATACCATGACCACGGCTAAGGACAACATCCAAAGGGTGATAATTGTGCGCACAGTACTTATTTACGGTCTGTATTAATATGTTTTTATTCATATTTTTTCTTTAATTTTATCCCACAAAACAAAAAACCTCGTCGCTGCCATCCCATTTCTAGGGATAGCAAGGACGAGGATTCTTACTTCGACAAGCTCAGTATGGTGTATGGTGAGCCTGCCGAACCACGCGGTACCACCTTGCTCCTACCACAACATCGCTGTTGTGGTCTTATTAACTGACTTCAGCTTTAGCTGGCATCAGCGTCCCTCCGCCGGTTGGCGGATTACGGTCGGGCTTCCGGCATGGCTTATCGCCAGCGGCTCCGGGGCGGGTTCCCCTTCAATAAACTCAGGGTACTATTCCCCTTCAAAGCCTTTGTCTATTTTGTATTTTATACATACTCCGATTAATAATTCCTGTCAAGGGTTTATACGATCGTGACGTCTTATCTCTGCTATAGCAATGGTAAGACGTCATCATAATCTAGTTTAGAGATAGATAATTCGCGATCTAGAATAATTATTTGATATCTTTAAAGTAATCCTCTGAAGTTTCTAATATCTTTAATGGTGACAAAAACCATCAAAATTATTAATAAGGCGAAAAAGACGGTGGTGATCCTCTCCTCAACCTGGCGGGGAACCGGCTTTTTTCTGACGGCTTCAATGCCCAAGAAAAGAAGCTTACCCCCGTCAAAAGCGGGAATGGGCAGAAGATTCAGAATGGCCACATTAATGGAAAGAAAGCCGATCATTTGCAGAAAATAACTCAGGCCCATTTCAATACCCTGACTCAAAATACCGACGATGCCCACTGGACCCATCAGTTCCAATCCCGAAGGAGCCCCTTGAAAAATCCGGGCCAGGCTTTGGCCGTAGGCGGAAATAATCATCGCCGTCATCTCAAAAGTGGCCTTAATTCCCTGAAACCAGGCCAGATACCAGGGATAGCTCTTGAGACCGGTTCTGACCAGGGAAACTCCCAAAGGAGCTTGACCGGCGGGCGGCGAAAGGCGCGGAACCGCGCTCAATTCAAAAGTCTGACCGCCTCTCTTGATAGTCAAGACTACTTCCTGACCCTTGTTGTCGCTGATAAAATCTTGTAATTCTTTTACCTGGTTAATATTTTGAGGCCTTGATTCAAGGCCTTGAGCCATCAAAACAACGTCGCCCACTTTTAGGCCGGCGACTTGGGCCGGACTGTCAGGAGAAATAGCGCTGATCTGGACTTTTAAATCGGCGAAGCCGGTTTCGGCGTCATCAACAATGGTTGGGGAGCCGACCATAAAAACAATGGAAAATAAAACCGCGCCGACCAGCCAAAAAACAAGAGCGCCGTTAAAAATAATTAAAGCCCTCTGCCAAAGAGGCTTGTTGGTAAAAGACGAAGGGCTGTCGTCGGCTTCTTCCGGTATCCGGACAAAAGCGCCAAAGGGCAGGAGATTAATCGAATAAAGGGTCCCCCGAAACTTCTTTCCGAAGAGCTTGGGCGGATAACCAAGGCCGAATTCCTCAACCTTGACCCCAAATTTCTTAGCGGTGAAAAAATGGCCCAGCTCATGCAGGCTGACCAAGATGAGCAAGCTCGTCAAAGCAATTAAAATAGTGAAAAACATATGATTATTCCATGACCTCTTTCTTTTTCTTTTCGGTCATTTCCTCAATCTTCTCGTTATATTTTTTAACTAATTTATCCAATTCTTCTTTGCCCCGGAACTTGTCGTCTTCGCGAATCGTTCCTTCATTTTCTCCGTCCTGAATCTCTTTCCAGGCACGATCCCGAACCTTTCTGATCATAATTCTCTGTTCTTCGGCTCTCTCGGAGAGAATCCTTAAGAAGTTTTTACGGTATTCCTCGGTCAGTGGCGGCAAGGAAAGACGAATCAGATTTTTCTCCGCCATCATCCCTGAACCCAGTGAAGATCTAGACAAGGAAGCGAGAATCGGCTCAAGGTAGGAATTATCCCAAGGCTGGATCATAATTTCTTTGGCACCGGCCGAGGAAACCACGGCCAGCTGTTTTAGGGAAAATTCCTGACCAAAGCAATTCACTCTCAGGTCGGCAATCAAAGAAGGATCGGCCCGGCCCGTTCTCATCTTAATCATTTCTTCCCAGAGATGGCCAATTAATTCTTCTAATTCCGGGGTGATTCTTTTAATGATATCTTGGTAGGTCATGGCTATTAAAACAACCCGAGGATTGAATTTTCTATGGCCAGTCTCGGATTGACGTTACTTCTCGACAAAAGATAATTCGTCTTGTCTAAGGAGAAAAGCAGGCTCTTTAATTTTGAGGCCGGGATACTCTCGGTTTTCCCAAATAACTTTTGCTGATTCTGATTCAGGTTTTCCTTTTTAACAATGCCCATTTTAACCAGAAAAAGTAAGCGGGTAAAATCCAGCCAAACTTCCAGGTTCTCTGGTAAGACGTCACTTTCTTTAGTTAAGACCTCTATTTCATGAAACCAAAAGACTAAATCTTGACTCAGCATTCCGGCAAATTTTTTGATTCTTTCTTCTTCTTTCTTTAGATCATCCGGGTTTAACAATCGCCTCGCCTTTAAAGGCTTGCCCGAAGAAAGATGGCTGATCCGATCGGCCAAAGATTCATCGGCCCCCGCGGCCAGTAAAAGATTAATAATTTCTTGGCTTGACAAGGGGTGGAATTTGATTTCCTGGAGCCGAGAAATAATGGTTGGAACTAATAACTCCGGGTAGTCGCTGACGAGAATCAGAACCGTCTGTCCCCTCGGCTCCTCCAGGGTTTTCAGGAGGGCGGACTGGGCCGCCAAGGAAAAAGTCTGAAACTGGTCAATGATGGCGACTTTAAACTTTCCCAACCCGGGTTTCAGGCTCAACCAATCGCCCAGATGGCGGATCAAGTTAATTTCTGTTTCTTCTATTTTATCGGTATTTTCGATTAAAAGGAAATCGGGATGGCAACTTTTCTCCATTTCTCGGCAAGAAGAGCACTGCCGGCAAGGCTTTTTGTCAAAATCCTCACTCCGACAATTTAATAATCGGGCGAATTCCTGGGCGATTTCTTTTTTCCCCAACAATCTTTTGCCGGAAAACAAGTAAGCGTGGCTCGTTTTTCCCAGCTGAACGGATTTTCTCAGAAACTGCCATTGTTTTCGGTGACCCCACATCATTTTTTGGTCATTAAGCTTTTCTTATAGACTTCCAGGTTTTCCGCCACCACGCCCGTGCCTCGGGCCACGCACAAAAGGGGCTCGTCCGCCACTAAACAAGGAACGCCGATCGATTGCTCGATTAATTGATCGAAATTGCGCAACAAGGCTCCCCCACCAGATAAAACAATGCCCTTATCAATGACATCAGCCGATAATTCTGGCGGCGTCTCTCTCAAGACTTGTTTAATGGTCTGAATGATTTCCATCAGAACATCGCTGATGGCAAAGCAAACTTCATTGGAGGAAATCTTAACCGTTTTGGGCAGACCCAAAATGAGGTCTCGGCCTCGGATCTGCATGAGTCTTTCTTCCTTCTCGGGCAGAGCCGTGGCAATATTAATCTTAATTTCTTCGGCGGTTTGCTCGCCAATCGCCAGATTGTGTTTTTCCTTGATGTAATTAGCAATGGCTTCGTCAAGCTTGTCTCCGGCCATCCTGATTGACCCCCAGTTAACGATTCCGCCCAGGGAGATGACGGCCATTTCAGAAGTGCCGCCGCCGATGTCAACAATCATACTCCCCGAAGAAGTATTGATCGGGATGCCGGCGCCAATGGCGGCCAGAATCGGTTCTTTGGCGGTAAAAACAGCTTTAGCTCCGGCGTTGGTTCCGGCCTCAACCACCGCCCTTCTTTCGGTTGAAGTAACGCCGGCCGGCACGCCGATAATCAGTTCTGGCTTAAAAAACCGGGCCATTTGACTGGTCTTGTCAATAAAATATCTCAACATGGCCTGAGTCACCCTGAAATCAGCGATGACTCCGTCTTTGAGAGGTCGGTAAACCCTCAGAGTGTCTGGGGTCTTGCCGAGCATTTCCTTAGCTTCACGACCAATCGCTAAGATCCGGTTTTCCAACAGAGAAACGGCCACGACTGACGGTTCTTGCAAAATCACCCCTTTAGGCGGAGCAAAAACTACCGAGTTACAGGTGCCTAAATCAATGCCAATTTTTCTAACCAAAAACATTGTCTTTGAATTATTCTTTAATCTTAAATAAAAAACTGGAAGATAGCAAGTTTTTAAGTTAAAATGAAAGAATGACCAAACGAACACGCACCTTCCTGTTTTTCGCCTGCTCAGCTGCTTTCTTAATTGTTGCGCCAACGGTTCTTCTTTATAATCAGGGCTATCGTTTTGACCTGAACACCTACCGAATAACCAAAACCGGCGCTTTTTACTTCGGGATCTCTCCCCGAGGCAGCGATGTTTTCATTAACGGCCAATTAAAAAAGAGGACTGATTTCTTCTTTGGTTCCGCCCTGATTGAAGAGTTGCTGCCCGGAAACTACTTAGTTGAGATAAAAAAGGAGGGGTATTTCCCCTGGAAGAAAAACTTGGAAGTGAAAGCCATGGCCGTCACCGAAGAAAACAATGTTGTTCTTTTTCCGGAAAAAACCGACTTCCAGATTTTCGCCAAGGGAGTGGAAAGATTTTTCCCTTCCCCTTCCGGGAAAAAAGCGCTCTTGCAGAAAAAAGACTCCCAGGGACAATATTTAACCCTCTTTGATTTTCAGAATAACATTGAAAAAGTCTTCGTCAGGGAAAAGGATCTTTATAAAAAAAACGGAGCAGTTTTTTTTCTAGACCTCCAGTGGTCAGCCGATTCCCAAAAAATCCTGATGCGCTATGCCATTAATGAGCAAGAGAAGATTTTTTGGGCCGACACTCAACAGAATCCGGCTAGCCCGGTTGCCCTAGATTTCCTCAAAGATTTTGAAAAGGTTGATTTTTCTCCTGACTCGCCCAACGGCCGCAAATTCCTCGGCCTTAAAGAACAAACTCTTTTTTCGGGCGACCTTGATTCTAAAAGAACCACAGAAATTTTGAATCATGTCTTGGCTTTTGGATCTCTCGAAGGGAAGATTTACCTTTTAGAAAACAGTGGGTTTGTCTTTCGGATTGATAGCTTAGCGGCGGCCGAAAAACAGAAATTAAACGATGTTCCCCTCGCCGTAAAAGACGAGGTCTCCTACGGGCTGGAGCTTTCTCCTTCGGGCCTCTTTCTCCGGGAGGCGGACAGCCTCTTTCTTCTCGCTGAAAGTCCCGAGTCCATTCGAGGGAACGAAAAAACCAAGTCTTTTGTCGAAATCTCTGAATCGATCAGAGACTTCAAAATTTCTCCAGACAAAGAAAAGCTGGCTTATTTTAACAACTCTGAAATCTCAATCTATTTCCTCAAAGAAAGGGTGGAACAACCACAGAAAAAAGCAGGTGACCGGATCCTGTTGGCCCGGTTTTCCCAAAAAATCAGCCAGCTCTATTGGTTAAATAACGATTATTTAATCTTCGTGGTCGGTGACAAGATTAAAATCAGCGAGATTGACGACCGCGACCAACCCAACGTCGTTGAAATTGCCGAATTCAGGAGTCCGCAAATATTTTTTAAGAAGGATAACAAAAAAGCTTCGGTCCTAACCGAAAGCAACTTTCTCCTTTCGACAAATCTCTTACCCTAGTTGTTTAACCCCTGAGGTTAAACAAGAGGGGTCCCGGAATACTTTTGTAAAAGGAGAATGAGAACGATAAAAATCAATACCCCGACAATGGCCGCAATGCCAAATTCCATCTGTTGACACTGGCCGCCGAACCGGCAAACCATATAACCAAGGGCGAGACAGATAAAGAAAGCGATGATGACAAAAATGGGACCGATCATGGTATAAATTCGTTAGAAACTAAGTTTCTAACACTCAAAGATATTATCTTTTTTGCCACTGGGGGGCTTTGCGGGCTCTCTTTAAGCCAAACTTCTTTCTCTCTCGCATTCGTGGATCTCGAGTCAAATAGCCTAATTTTCTCAGTTTTTTGTAGGCCTCGGGAGATAACTCGACCAAGGCTCGGCTGATTCCCAATCTGACCGCCTCGGCCTGCGCCTTAATGCCCCCGCCCCGAACAATGATTTCCAGTCCCAATTTTTCAACCAGATCGGTTTTAGACAGGGCTTCGCTGGCCAGGCGTTGTAAAAACGGGGTAGAAAAATACTGACGATAATCTTTTTTATTGACCAAAAATCTTTCTTCCCCTTTTGGAAATAAGCGGATTCGAGCGACCGCCGTTTTCCTCCGGCCAAGACTTTCAATATACCGAGGCGAAGCCGGGAGGGTGGCCTTTTTTGTTTCTATCTTGACCGTTTTTTTTATCTTCTTTTTCGGGACCGCTTTCTTTTTCGGAATGCTTTTTGCCTTCACTTTTTCTTTAACCATTTCTCTTTCTTGAATCTTACCTCGCTCTAACGAGGCTAAGATTTTTTAAATCTTAAATTCTTGATAATTTTCAAACTCAGCCTGTTATGAGGTAGCATGCCGAAAACGGCTCGGCGTAAGACCTTCTCAGGCTTAGTCTCTAAGACTTTCTTAATCGGAACTTGCTTGGCCCCTTTGGGATAGCCCGAATGAGAAAAGTATTTTTTCTGGCTCTCTTTTTTCCCCGTCAAAACCATCTGACCGACATTCTCGATAACAACCATTTCCCCGCTTTCTTTATAGGGAAGAAAGTTGGGACTCTGTTTTCCCCTCAGGAGCTGGGCGATCTGGCTCGCCAGTCGACCGAGAGACCGACCCCGAGCGTCAATGGTATGGATTTGCGCCTTGTTCATGTGCTGAGATCATCTTTTCAGATGAGCTGATCATTTAATTAACTCAATAATCGTCATCTCGGCCGCATCCGAGCGGCGCGGTCCTAATTTTAAAATCCTCAGATAGCCACCGGATCTTTGTTGGTACCTCGGCCCCAATTCCTTAATCAACTTTCTCACGACTCTGTTTGAAAAAAGTCCCGCCAGAGCCCTCTGAGAGCTGAGGTTTTGCTTCTTAGCTAAAGTGATGGCCTTCTCAACAAAAGGCGCCATTTCTTTCGCTTTGGCCCGGGTCGTCTTAATCCTCTCTTTTAAAACCAAGTTGGTAGCCAAAATCTTCAGCAATGCCCGACGCTGATCTCTTTTTCTGGATAGTTTTCGACCCTTTTTAAGCTTTCGCATTTCTGCTGGATTTCTTTGCTTTAACTGCTTTCTTTTTCGGTTTTATCTTTTTTTCTGTTTTTTTCTTGGCTTCCGGTTTTTCTTCAACGACCAAGCTTTGACTGACCAGCGAAAAATGGTCAACGAGAATTTGCGCCGCCCGGGAAACGGCTTCAGCCGGCGTAATCGTCCCATCGGTCTCGACCTCGAGGCGCAGTTTGTCAAAATCGGTTCTTTCCCCCACGCGCATGTTTTCCACTTGATAGCCAACTTTCCTGACCGGAGTAAAAATGGCGTCAACCAGAATCTCGCCAATGGCTAACTTACCTCTTTTTCTTTTTTCCCGAGGCAAATAGCCAATCCCTTTTTCTACTTCAATCTCGATTTCCAAATCAGCTGATTTAGCCGTTAGGCTGGCCAGGTGCTCATCCTTATTGATCAGTTCCAGCTGGGAGGGCAGGCTAAAGTCTTTTCCTTTGACTTCTTTCTCTCCCTTGATTTTTAAAGTTGCTTTCTGGGGTTCTTCAGAAAATATCTTAAACCTCAATTTCTTCAAATTAAGCATGATCTGGATGACATCTTCGAGAACGCCCGGGATAGTCGAAAATTCATGGGATACACCCTTAATCTTCATCTTGGCCACGGCCGCCCCGGGCAAAGAAGAAAGCAAAACTCGTCTCAGGCTATTCCCTACGGTGACGCCATAGCCCGGATAAAGGGCTTCTATCTCGAAGACGGCCTGGTTATCTTTTTCCGAAATAACTTTGGGTTTTAAAAACAAGGAGATCATTATTATAAACTTTACTTTAATTAACGTGAATAAAATTCAAAGATGGCCGGAATCTCCGCCGGCAGGCTTTCGACATCCAAGATCGGATCAGATAAAATTTTGGCCTCAAGGGTCTGAGGATTAACCTGCAACCACTCGGGCGATTTCTGTCCCTTAATGAATTGAACCGCGTTTTGAAAGATTTTCTTCTTCGTCTTTTGCGGCTTGATAGAAATCTGGTCGTCTTTCTTAACCCGATAAGAAGGAATATCAACGTGGCGGCCGTTAACTCTGAAATAGCCGTGTGAGACCAATTGCCGAGCCAGGGCGCGAGAACTAACGATGCCCATTCTGAAAACAACGCTATCGAGTCGGGATTCCAATCTCTTAATCAAAAGTTGGGTCGCATCTTCTTCCTTCTCCTTCTGGATTCTCTTCGTCTTATTCAAGATTTCCTTAACATATTTCTTGAATTGCCTTTCCCCCAGGCCATACCAGGCCTTAAGCTTTTGTTTCTCTCTCAATTCTTTGCCGTATTCGGACAAAGAGCCTCTCCTTCTCTTTCTCTTGATTCCGGGCGGCGTCGGTCTTTTAATCATGGCACACTTGGGAGAAAAACAACGCTCGCCTCTCAGGAAGAGTTTTACGCCTTGTCTCCGACAAACTTTACACTTAGAATCCAATGGCATAGTGATGCTGAAAAAGATAACTAGACTCTTCTTACCTTGGGCGGCCGACAGCCGTTATGAGGAACGGGCGTCGCGTCCTTGATCGAAAGAATCTCTAATCCACGGCCGGCCAAAGACCTCAAGGCCGATTCCCGACCAGAACCAATTCCCTTGATAATAATCCAAACCTTGACGACGCCGATCTTTTTAGCTCTTTCGGCCAAAGCTTCAGCGACCTTCGAAGCAGCAAAAGGAGTCGATTTCTTGGTCCCTTTAAAGCCAAGGCTACCCGCGCTGACCCCGGTCAGAGCATTGCCCCTCATATCGGTCAGAGTAATGATGGTGTTGTTGTAGGTGGAATTAATATAGACAGAGCCTTCGTTAATTCCTAAACTAGCCTTTCTAGATAAGGCGATTTCCGCTTTTTTCTCGGCGGCTTCCCCGGTCAAACCCGGTTCAGTTTTTGTAATAATGCGTTTCTTACCCATGTTTTTTACCTTTTTGCGGAGCGAAAAGGCTAAGCTTGCTTATGTTGGCTCGGCGGCCGGCTTTCGTCCGGAACCCACCGTCTTCCTGACATTGCCCCTGACGGTCCGTGTATTGGTCTTGGTCTTTTGACCTCTGACCGGCAACTTCTTGGCATGCCGGAGACCGCGCCAAGACCCAATATCCTTTAAACGTTTGATATTCGTCATGACCTGACGACGCAAATCACCTTCTGTCTTATAGCCTTTATCAATCAGCTCTTTTAAGCGATTCAGTTCTTGAGGCGTCAAGTCCGCCGCTTTCTTGTCAAAAGGGATACCTGCCTCGGCCAAAATCTTCCGACTCGATGGCCGGCCAAGGCCATAGATATAGGTCAAGGCAATCTCAATGTGTTTTTTTTCTGGAATATTAATCCCGAGAAGACGCGGCATAATCGTTAACCTTGTCTCATCTTATGCTTTGGATTCTGACAAATTAAATATACCCTTCTTTTTCGGCGGACGATTTTACAGTGATTACAAATTTTCTTGATTGAAGGTTTGACTTTCATTTTGGCTAGTTCCGGTTTCGATTGTAATTTCGGGGCGGACCGGAAAAGGTTGATTCTCGATAGACGATCCGACCTCTCTTTTCGTCATAAGGACTCAATTCCACCTGAACCGTATCGCCCACCAAGATCTTAATCCGGTGTATCCTCAGTTTACCAGAAAGATGGGCAAGAACCTCTGGTCCTGTCTCTAACTGAACTCGAAAATTAGTGCTTGGCAAAGCTTCGAGAACAATACCTTTCTTTTTGATTTTTGGACTCTGAACCATTAAATTATTAGCATCATGTAGTGTAGCAGAAAAGCCCGCTGGGGTCAACTCTTTTACTCAAAGCTAATATTGAGCTCAATCTTATTTAGATCTTTGGGTAGATTTTTAAAAAATGAGGGGAAGATTTTGATCTTAGCCCGGGAAACCTGAGACAAATTCTGGAAGCTTTGCTGAACTTCCTGAATCGACTTTTCGCTTAATTGCTCCTTCAATGGTCCGGCCTCTAAATTGGTGTATATCTTGACGGAAATCTTCAGAGAGAGCCGAGTCTTTCCCGTGGCCGTATCTATGGTTTCGATTGAAGGGTTGATTTGAATGCTCTCGGGTAAAAATCTCTGTTGATCTTCTAATTTAGAAAGCAAATCGGTTTGAACCAGCGTCCTCAAATCGTCCTCGGCCAGTAAAATTGTTTCCTTCTTGGCTCGGATCTGATAATTAAAGGTCTTAACCGCGTCACCAACTTTAGCCGTGGGGCCCTGTTCCGGAATATTTAAGGAAACGTTTTCCTTAACCAGGAGAAGCCCCGGCAAGGTTCTATTATTTAGGGCGTTATCAATCTTTTCCTCTATCTTGGCCCTTGTCACCTGTCTGGCCTTTTCTAAATCCTCGGCGGAAACAATGAGCGTCTCCCCTCGGAATCCACCTTTCATGGCCGAAAAAGACTTGGCATAAAAAAACGTGTATTTGGGGGTTCCGGCAAATCCGGGAATAGAAAAGGCCGAAGGACCAATGTTATACTCTTGACCAGTAACATCCGCTCGGACCAAAGCATCAACCGTGCCCGGTACCAGCTTGCCCTTTTCCATGGTCTGTCCCGGCACCGCCACTCTCTCCACTAATCGAAAGAGCTTCCCTTCGCTCGAAACAAACCGGGTGGCAGCGATCAGAGACTGACTGCTGGTGGAATAGTCATTGAAAATCCGAACGGTGCCTTCGCTTTTTTCTTCTTTAACCGCTTTTCCGGTAGAAGAAAACTCTTGAGATAAGAATTGTTCTTCGCTGATGATTTTTCCCGGTATTTCTTTGTTAACCTCGGCCGGAATGGTAAAAGTCAGGTTCTCTGTCTTCAACCAAATGTCGATATCGACATTGGGCAATTTAAGATAGACAGCAACGCCTATCAGTCCAAAAAATAATAGGAAAACCGATAAAACTAAAACCTTGGCCTTGGGAAAAGGTATTCTAGGGATCAAATCACTTGAGGTCTCTTCCTCGATAACTTCTTTTTTGACGAACAACTTCCCCTTTGGTTTTTCAACCGGTTTTGGTTTTAATAGTCCTTCTTCTTGAGATTCTTCTCTTCTTCCGGGCGGGATGATGTCAAAAAATTTTTTGTCCTCCATTTTCTAAAACCGCCTTAATTCTCCTTACGCCTTGAGCAACAGCTTCTTCTTTTATAATTCTAAACCTTCCTAGCTCTTTCGTCGAGGCAACGTGCGGCCCGCCGCAAATTTCTCGACTAAAAGAGGGACCGATACTATAGATCTTGACCCGCTCCGGATATTTCTCGCGGAAAAAAGCCCGAGCGCCCGAAGCCAGAGCCGCCGACAAATCCTGGACTGTTTCGGTCACGATAAGATTCTTGGCGATCTGCTCGTTGACCAAATCCTCGATGTTTTTCAGCTCCTCGACGCTGAGTTTGGCCGAATGAGAGAAATCGAATCTCAACCTTTCGGCGGTAATATTGCTGCCCTCTTGTCGGACGTGGTCACCCAACACCCTTCTCAAAGCCTCGTGCAGCAAATGCGTCGCGGTGTGGAGCCTGGTCACCTCGTAACTCTGGTCGGCCAAACCGCCCTTGAAAAGGCTCTCGGCTCCCTGGCGGGAAAGTTTTTGGTGCTTCTCGACCTCTTTTTGAAAGTCTTCTTTTTTGATTGTCTGACCTTTCTCTCGGGCGATTTCTTCGGTAATTTCAAAAGGCAGGCCAAAGCTCTCAAAAAGGTAAAAAGCGGTTTTGGCATCAATCATGGGAACTTTATTAATTTCTTTAATTCCGCTTTTTAAAACCTCGTCAAAGCGATCAGCTTCCTCCCGGAAAGAGGTGGCAATTTCCGCTTTCTTCTCTTCCAAATCCGGGAAGATGTCGCCGTAGGATTCGGCCAGGATAGAAATGAGCCCGAGAAAGTAATCCCCGCTTGCTTCAAGTCCCAACTTTTTTGTAAAGAGAAGGAGCCGCCGCAAAAGCCGGCGCAGGACGTAGCCCTGGGCCTTATTCGAAGACAGAACGCCGTCCCGGGCAATCATGACCGCCGCCCGCAAATGATCGGCAATGGTTCTCATCGCTCGGGTCGTTTCCGGATCTTGAAGATAATTCCGGCCGGAAAGATTCTCCAGCCTTTTAATAATCGGTAAAAATAAATCTGTTTGGAAAATATCCGGATTGTCTGAGGCGGCTGCTACCAGTCTTTCCAATCCCCCGCCAAAATCCACGTTCTTCTGCGATAGCTCTTTTAAGGAACCATCTGCCTGTTTTTGATATTGGATAAAAACCGAGTTGCCGATTTCTAAAAAACGGCCGCAGTCACAATTAGGATGGCAGGTTTCGCCGAACTTCGGGTCATGGGGAACATCAGCAAATTCATAGAAAATCTCAGAGTCGGGTCCGCCGATTTCTCCCACCGGCATTAAGGCTGGTTCGCCCGATCGGGACCACCAGTTTTTCTTGACGCCGTAAAAAAAGATTCTTTCTTTGGGGATGCCCAGTTTCTGCCAGGCGGCCAATGATTCTTCGTCGCGGGGAACGCCAGTGGTCTTATCTCCCTCAAAAACCGAAACCCATAACTTCTCCTTGGCTAAGCCCAGTTCTTTGGTCAAAAACTCCAAAAACCAGGGCAATTGTTCCGCCTTAAAATAGTCTCCCAAAGACCAGTTGCCCAACATCTCAAAAAAGGTGGTGTGGCGGTTATCGCCGACCTCTTCGATGTCGCCCAATCTCAAAGACGGTTGAGAATCAACCAGACGGCGTTGCCCCGAGGGATGCGCTTCGCCTAAAAGATAGGGCACCAGAGGCTGCATGCCCGAAGAAGTAAAAAGCGTCGTCGGATCCTCGGCTAAAACCAAGGGCGCCGGCGGGATGATCTCGTGTCCTCGGGCCTTAAAAAACTCTAGGTATTTTTGTCTAATTTCTTTCGAAATCATATCCTAATCATATCAAACAATCACTCCCCCGCCCAGCAACCCTGTTTCCCACAACGCAACAAACAACTAACAATCATTGCTATAGCAATGATTCCACGTTGTTTTAATTTAGATGATACTTTTCTTTAATGGAGGCGTCTTCGCCGATTTTTTCGGCCACGATCAAACGCAAATCTTCTTCTCTCAGCCCGAAAAAACTCCTCAGCAGTTCTATCTCCGCCTCGCAGTCAAAAGGATGAATCCAAACGCTTTTTTGCAAAAGACAAAACCCCAATTCTTTTAGTTTTCCCCTGAACGCTTCGCGATGCGTTTTTCTCAATTCAATAATGTCAAAAACCACCAACCGCCATTTTCTATCCCAGCTCTGGGGAGTTTTAATCTTTAAATCGTTGATCTGCAGATAACCCGCTTTCTTTTTTCCTTCTTTGGTTAAACTAATATAAATTTGCTTACCCTCTCGCCTAATTTCAAGCAAACCGCTCTTGCGCAGATTGTAAAAGGTATCGTAGAGGCGTTTGCGAGAATATTTTTTCCATCTCCGATGGTCACGGATGATATTTCTCGCGAACGAAGGTGAGCTGGCGGCAATGTAAACCGCACCGGCAACCATCAGCCAGTAGAGAACATCTTTGACTATCTCCGACCTCGGCTTCTTAAAGTAATATCTATACTTTTTCAGTCCCATTTTAATCCATTAATGATTCATGATAACTTGAATTCATTGCGATAGCAATGGTTCCACGTTGTTTTAATCGTGTTAATAAGTTTTAAATTGTTAAAGAATAACGCCGCCGCCTAAGAGTTCTTGGCCTTGGTAAAACACGGCGGATTGGCCGGGAGTAACGGCGCGTTCAGGCCGGACGAGTTTTACCAGAAACTGATCAATCCTTTCAGGCTTGTTGTGCTTAACTAAGTTAAGCACAGGATAGAGCATGGCCGGCGTCTCTTTCTGCCGCGAGCGGATTTTAACCATTACCCTCAATGGCAACTTGTGCTCGGCGTTGCCTAGCACAAAATTAACATCAGACACCCTGAACTCTTGACTTAACAAATCATTCTCGTTTTTGGTCACGACCAAAACATTCTTTTTGAGATCTTTTTTCAAGACGAAATAGGGTCCCTGACTCTGTTCTTTAGGAAAAAGCCCGGGGCCAATCCCCCCTCTCTGCCCCAAAGTATAAAAGCCCAAACTTTGATGTCGGCCGATGACTTTGCCTCGAGCGTCAACAATCTGACCGGGCTTCATCTTCAGATGACGGGAGAGAAATTGAGTCGTGTCTGAGGCGAGAAAGCAAAGATTTTGGCTTTCCTTAGCTTTAGCCGTGGGCAAACCGAACTTTTGCGCCAGTTTCCTAACTTCATCTTTTGTATAGTCTCCAATCGGAAAAATAATCCGGCTTAACTGTTCTTGGTTTAAGCGCCATAAAAAATACGACTGATCCTTTTCTCTATCTTTAGCCTTAAATAGCGAGACATAAGACTGCTGTCGAACGATTCTCACATAATGGCCGGTGGCAATGAAATCCGCTCTCATTTTCAAAGCCTTGTCCAAGAACAAGCCAAACTTTATCTCCTGGTTACAAACAACGCAGGGATTAGGCGTTAATCCCAACTTGGTCTGACACAGAAAATAATCAACGACGGCTTTTTTGAACTCTTTTCTCAGGTCAAAGATAGAAAAAGAAATCTTGAGCTTTTGGGCCAATATTCTGGCTCTTCTTTCCGCCTCGGGCGAACAGCAAGGATTCTCTCTCTTCAGGCGCGAATCTTGCCAGAATCTCATAAAAACACCGCTGACGTCATAGCCAGATTTTTTTAATAGAAAGGCGGCCACCGAGGAATCGACGCCGCCGGATAAAGCGACAAAAACTTTGGGTTTCATGCGCTTTTTTCATTTACTATAGCGATCGGCCACGCTGGAGGCGGCAAAAGACTCGGGTTTCAGTTTTGGCTCAAAACCATTGCCGCGAATAATACCCACCACCTCCCGGATCATCTCCTTGGTTTGGCCTGATTCGCCCACATCAGCGTGAATATAGCGGAATTGATAAGAAAATTTTCTCTCCAAAGCTTCGATCTGGCCGATTAATTCCTCTTTTAGGCTCAGGGCCAGCTCGCAAGAAAGCAAAACTTCTTCTAAAACTCTCGTTTTCCAATGATAAAACTTTTTATTCTGATAGGTGATCTTTTTTAAAAAGAATCTGCCCCCTTCCCCTGACCTCAAAACAACCACGGCCAAAGGGAATTCTGGAGAATCCGAGGAAGAAGAATCACAACCGACAATAATGTCGTAGAACTTATCGGGCTTGGCCTGCAGATAATCAAGAATCTCTTTAATCATTTCATCAAAGGAAAGTCTGCCCCGAGTGGGGTTATAGAAAAAGCCTTGAGGAAAAGAAAGATTTTTGAATTCGTTTTCGTCCGTCATGTGGTTCTACGATTCCGATTGCAAAACTGAACTATTTTGAGAAAACGAGATGAACTCAAAGAGGCTTGGCCGATGAGAAAACCATCCATTTCGGTTTCCTTTAAAAGGGTTTTAATATTTTTTTCGTCTACGCTACCGCCATAAATAATTTTGATTTTCTGAGAAACGGTCCGGCTGAACATTTGTTTTAGAGCGTTTTGGATCAGGGTCTTTTTCTGCCGCAGTTCGGCTGGAACAACTAGAGACCCTTTTTGAGTACTGATGGCCGACAAGGGCTCATAAACAATCGCGACCTGGGGCATGACCCCTCCTCTAATTCCTTTTAGCCCTTTTTTAATTTGATTTCTCGGATCTTCTCCAACACAAAAGATAACCTTCAATCCAGTTTTCAGAGCGGATTTGATCTTCCGATTGATTACGGCATCCGTCTCTTGAAAATACCGACGCCTCTCGGAATGCCCCAGGATAACGTACTCCGCCCCGAAACTTTTTAACATGGAGGGTGTGACTTCGCCGGTGAGAGGGATAGAACCTTCCCAGGAACAGTCTTGGCCGCCGAGCTTCAAACGAGAACGGCTAATGGATAACTCCGGCAGATAAAGAAAGGGTGGACAAATAACGATCTCGACATTTTTCAATTGACCAGCCCGTTTTTTAACAGAAAGAAAAATCCTCTTGGCCTGAGCCAGAATTTTGGGATTGTTTTTCCAATTGGCAATAACCAGTTTCATCGTTTCAGTGGTTAAAAAATAACCGTTAAGACCATCACGTTGATAATAACCAGTTTCATCGTTTCAGTGATTAAAAAATAACCGTTAAGACCATCACGTTGATAATAACCAGTTTCATAGCTATAAAACGAGAGTTAGGGTCATGACGATGACTCCGGCCAAAGCCACGCCGATAGCCAGCAAAACCAACGCCCTTTTTAATGGGATTTCGAGGACGAAAGCGGCTAAGGCGCCGGTCCAGCCGCCGACAAAAGGAATGGGCAGGGCCGTCAGGATAACCACGGTCAGACCTTTCCCGAGCCAGCTTAATTTCTCTGTCTTCTTCCTCGTCTGAGAAAAAAGCCAGGAAAATAATCTTTCGAAGAAAGAACTTCGGCTTGATAAAAACTGAGAAATCGGACGGGCCAAAACAACGATTCCGGCCAAGGGAATAAAATTCCCCGAAACCGAGAGAAGATAGCTCCACCAATAAGAGAGATGATAGACATTCAAGGCCAGAGGAATTGCCCCTCGCAACTCAACGATCGGGCTCATGGCTACTAAAAATACCGTTAATTCTGGAGACATTATTGTTTTCGTAAGTATTCTGTCGCTCGTTCGGGCTCAATGGTGGAAATTTCCATTCTTGTGCCGATCTCAAACCCAGCCCAGGTGGCCGTTTTTGGCAAAATGGTCCAATGCCAATGATAATAATCGTATTTTTTGCCGTCGCAGGGAGCAGTATGTAAATAAAAATTATAGGCCGGATCTCCCAAACCCTTGTAGAGTTTTCTCAAGGCGGCCTTGAACGCCTCGGCTAATTGCTCCTTTTCCGGCTCGGAAATTCTCTCAAAATACGGCCGGTGCTGTTTTGGAGAAACAATCATTTCAAAAGCGGCCTTTGAGGCAAACGGGCATAAAACCAAAAAATCTTTGTTCTCAAAAACTATCCTTGTTTTTGCCCTTTTCTCCCATTTCTGCATCTCGCAGGAAAGGCATTTGCCTTTTTCCTTGAAGAATCGCTCTGAATTGATCAACGCCTGCTTTAAATCAACGTCAATCAAGGGAGTGGTGATAATTTGCGAATGCGGATGCGGCTGGGAGGCGCCGGCCTCCTTGCCGTGATTATGGAAAATGGAAACATAGCTGACAAAATCATGTTTTGCCAGCTGTAAAAATCTTTCCTGATAAACATCAAAAACTTCTTTGACTTTCCCGACTGGCAATAGGGCCAAAGATTTTTTGTGGTCACGGGTAACCACCAGCTCGTGAAAACCGACGGCATTCATCCTCTGGTACAACCCGCCTTCAATTATTTTTCTCATGGGCGGCTCTGGTAGAAAAGCCGGGTATTTATTGGGAATTAAAATTGTCGTCCAGTTATCCGGCGCTTCCTGGCCGAGGCGAAAACCGTTATGTTGACGGCCGCTGTCATAGACGATAAGAGGTTTTTTTTGGGTGCGGATTTGGCAAAAAGGGCAATCCTTTGGCAGAACCCTTGATTCTTCTTTTTTCTCTTTCTTGAAAAGCTCTGGTCGCTTGCCCCGACCAGTGGCAATAACAACCCAATCCCTTGAGACCAGATCGAACCTTAGCTCAGAAGGAAACCTTTGTTTAGGCATACTTTTTGGTAATGATGTTTAGCCTAATCTGCAAAACCTCTAAGAGCATTTTGACCATCCATTTGAACTTAACCTTGCTCTGAATGTCGTTCTTCCAATAAATTGGCACTTCTTTTATCTTGTAGCCCTTTTTCTTGGCCAGGATCAGAATTTCCGGGTCAAAGGCGAAGCGATCAATTTTGCACTGAGGCAAGACTTCCAGAGCCGACTTTCTCGTCATGGCTTTAAAACCGCATTGCGTATCCCAGATTCCCCAAAGTCCAACCATAAACTGGACAATCAGATTAAAAATCTCGCCCAATAGTCGTCGGAACAAAGGTTGTGGCGGATCCATCGTCGCCCCCTTAACGTCGCGAGAACCAATGACGACATCATAGCCTTGTTCGAATTCTGGCCACATTTTTTCTATCTGGTCAATCGAGGTGGAATTGTCGGCATCGGTAAAGAGACGGTACTCCCCCGTCGCCTCAAGCATCCCCTGTCGGACGACATAGCCCTTGCCGTGATTTTCCTGGTTATCAATCAATTTCAGATTGGCGATTTCTGGTTTTAAGCTTTCAGCTACTTCAGCCGTCTTGTCTTTTGAGCCGTCATTAACAACGATAATTTCGTAATCATAAGACTGCCGCTTGAGGTAAGCGTCGATCTCTTTGAGAGTCTTGGGCAGGCGGTCTTCTTCGTTGTATGAGGGAATAATGACGGACAGCTTCATTAAATCAATTTTATCACAGCCAATAGAAAATAAAAAGTTAGAATTTTGTCAATATTTGGTGGCCGTTTTTGGTGACGGCCACCATGTCCTCGAAATGGCAGGTTAAAGAACCGTCAACCGTCTCATAGCCAAATCCGTCCGGCGAGATCTTCAGCTTCCAATGTCCGACCGTCACCATCGGTTCAATGCAAAAAACCATCCCCTCGACAAGCTCGGGGCCGGTCCCCCTTTTACCATAGTTCAAGATTTGGGGATCTTCATGAAGCTCACGGCCAACGCCGTGGCCGCAGAGCTGCCGGACGACGTTAAAACCCTGGGATTCGACATAGTTCTGGGTCGCCCATTCAATGTCGCCAAAATGCTGGCCGGGCTTAATTTCTTTGAGAGCCATCTCGAAGGCTTGGCGGGTGACCTTTATCAATTTTTTGGCCAGAGGACTGATTCGCCCAACCGAAAAAGTCCGCGCCATGTCCGTATGGAATCCTTTATAGAAGACACCGATATCTAAAGAAATAATATCCCCTTCTCTCAGTTTTCTGTCCGAAGGAGGAGCGTGAACAATAACCCGGTTGATCGAGGCGCAAAGACAAGCCGGAAAACCGTCATAACCCTTGAAAGAACACTGGCCGCCCGATTCTAAAATGAGACGCTCGGATAGCTGCTCTAATTCCTGAGTGGTTATCCCTGGCTTAACCTGCTTTTCCAGCTTCTGCATGACCCGGGCGAGAATCTGACCACCCTCGGCCATGATCTTTATTTCATCCGGCGTCTTAATCGGTATCATCTTTCGCCAAGAGATTTTAGAATGTTGTTGAAAACCACGGCGGGCGCGGGCATGCCGTTGATTTTTTTAACCGAAAACTTGTTTTTCTTGAGATAATCGACGATGGGCAGAGTTTCTTGCTTATAAGTTTCCAGCCGGATCCTGATGGTTTTAGGATCATCCAAGCCCTTCCTCGCCACCAGCTTTGAACCGTCGATCGGGCAATAATTTAACTTGGCGTTCTCCCGGCTGTACAAAATGGGATGCCTCATTAATGTGCAGAGTTTGCGGTGGGAATTGCGGAAGATCGATTCTTTAGCCGAGATTTCCAGCAAAACCGTCCTGATATTCTGCTTGCCGTAGAGCTTTGTTAAAAACGGCATCAAGAGTTCGGCTTCGCTCACTCGCCGCGGGGAACCGGCTAACAGAAGACCGTCGCCGCCTTCAAAAACCCGCTTGATCTTTTCTGAAATTAACGAAAGGGTAAATGGCATGGAATTCAATCTCCCGCTGAGCCAGATTTTCTTTTCGGCAGCCATCAAATATCTTTTACCGTCAGCGCCGATAACGCTTTTTGTCTTCGGCGAATTGAAAGCCGCTTCCAATAACTTGCTTGTCTCGAGATAGTAAAGACTCAGCCTATCTGAAACCAAAGTCGCCTGAGTCCCCTTGCCCGATCCCGGCGCGCCCATGATAATAACTACCTGTTTTTGATTTTTTGGTTTAAAAGGTGTCATATTCCCTCATCTCCAGCTGAGCGTTGATGGTTCTGATGGTTTCCAAAACGACGCTGACGACGATCAATAGAGAGGTGCCGCCGACCAAAAACTGAAAGGACTGGACGCCGGTCAGGGCCTGAACCAAGGAAGGCATGACGGCAATTGATCCCAGGAAAAGAGCGCCAATGACTAAGACCTTATTGAGAATTTGAGAAATAAACTGGGCGGTCGAGCTGCCCGGCCTAATGCCGGGAATAAAGCCGCCCATCTTTTGAAGATTGGTAGCAATGTTTTTGGGATCAAAGGTCACGGCCGTATAGAAAAATGTAAAAACAAAAACCAAAAGGAAATAAAGGACGCTGTAAACCACCGGGTTCTCTAAAAAACTGTTTACGCCGCTGAAGATTTTGGTCCATTGCCCGCCCAGGCCAACCAAAAAGTTGGCGATCATGGTCGGGAAAAGCAGAATAGAAATGGCGAAGATAATGGGGATGACGCCAGCCGGGTTGACGTTAAGGGGCAGATAGGTTGAAACCCCGCCATAGAGCTTGGTGCCCCGGACTCTCTTGGCATAGCTGACCGGAATGTTTCGCCGGGCTTCGGTGATAAGAACGACGCCGGCAATAATGACCAAGGAAGCGGCAAAGAAAAGAAAATAAGGAATAAGCTTGGTCGGGTCATAAATGGCCACCAGCTGCCCCAGATCGGTAGGAAAACCGGCGACAATGCCGGCAAAGATCAACAAGGAAATGCCGTTGCCGATCTTTTTTTCCGAAATCAGTTCGCCCAGCCAAACCAAAAACATGGTGCCGGCCGTCATCGTCAGTAAGGAAGAGAAAAGTATCAAGGGCGATAACGAACCGATAATTTGCTGACGCTGGAATAAAACAATCATGCTGTAGCCCTGGAGAATGGCCAGAGGCACGGTTAGGATCCGTCCGTACTGATTAAACTTTTGCTTTCCTCTCTCGCCTTCCTCTTTATAAAGTTTCTCTAAGGCGGGAAAAATCATCGTCAACAGCTGTAAAATGATGGTGGCCGTGATATAGGGGCCCAGGCCGAGCATGACAATGGAAAATTTCTCCAGGGCGCCGCCGGAAAAGATATTGGCCAGGCCCAAAAATTGGTTCTGCCCGAAGAACTCTCTGGCCCTCTCGGCATCAATCCCCGGAATAAAGGTATTGGCCATGATGCGAAAAACCACCAAAACGCCCAAGACAAAGATAATTTTGTTGCGTAGGTCGGGAATTTTAAATATTTGGGTGAATTTAGACCACATTATTTTATGGTGCCGCCGGCTTTTTTGATCTTGGCCTCGGCTCCTTTGGACAATTTACAGTTCTCAAAAATTAAGGATTTAGTGATTTCCCCGTTGCCCAAGATTTTGACTAAAGGAATCTTATTACCCGGGAAAAAAATAATCTTCTTTTCGACCAAAATCCGAGGGTTAACCGTCTCCCCAACTTGAAAATGCCTCTCGATCTTATCCAGATTAACTCCCACCAAAGACGCGGGCCAGCTCTCCATTCGATGGCCGCGCAGCTTAGGATAGCGCTTAATAAAGCCTCGGACGAGGGGCTTCATGCGCTTACCGGCCCGGGCTTTTTGTCCTTTCGTTCCCCGACCAGAGGTAGAACCTTTCTTGCCGCCTCGACCGATTCTCTTAGCCGTCCTCGGCTTATGATTTGGTTTCAGGTGTTGCAGTTGCATGTTTAACTCTTAACTTCTTTAATGCTTCGATGGTCGCTTGGGCATTATTCAATTTGTTGCTGGTTCGTCCTAAAAGCTTAGAAGAGATATTCTTAATTCCGGCCAACAAGCAAATGGCTCGGATCGTACCGCCGGCCACTAAGCCTCGACCCCGGTGCTGCGGTTTCAAAATAAGCCTGGCCGGACCGTATTTGGCCGAAACTTCATGGGGGATGGTGTCATTAATAATCGGCACCTCGATCAGGTGTTTCCGAGCCTGCCTCGTGGCTTTCTCCACGGCCGCCTGAACATCCAGACCCTTGGCCACGCCGACTCCCACCTTACCCTTTTTATTACCGGCAATAACCACGGCTCTGAATCTCATGTGCTTGCCGCCGGCCGTTACCCGGGTCACCCGAGCCAAACCTAAGAGCTTAGAATCAAACTCCGGCGCCGGCTTGTTAAAAGCGCCCCTTTCTGACCCCATGCCTCTTTGAAATCTTTTTTCCATTCCATTAGTGAAGTTAAAACTCTAAACCGGCTTCTCGGGCGCCATCCGCCAAGGCCTTAACCCGACCATGGTATTTGTAACCCGCCCGATCAAAAACGATCTTTTTAATTTTCTTTTCTTGGGCCTTTTCTCCGATCAGCTTTCCTACGGCTCGGGCCAAAGAAACCTTGTTCCCCTTCTGACGGATCTCGGCCGCTGAGTCGGAAACGCTAATCAGTGCTTTGTTTTTGACGTCGTCAATTAATTGGGCGTAAATGTGATGGCCGCTTCGAAAAACCGAAAGCCGCGGCTTCTCGCCAGTTCCGGTAATTTTGGCTCTCGTTCTTTTCTGACGCCTCTTTCTTTTTAATTGTTTTTGATTAATGGCCATATCACTTTGTCACGGTGCCGGCCTTCTTGCCCGCCTTCTTTTTAATCACTTCTCCGGCATAACGAATGCCCTTGGCCTTATAGGCATCCGGCGGCCGAAGCCGACGGATCGAAGCGGCCGCCTGACCAACCAGATTTTTGTCAATTCCCGAAACGGAAATGATGTTTTTCTCAACGACAAATTCAATCCCTTCTATCTTTCTCACCCTCAAGGGATGACTGAAACCGACGGATAAAATCAAATCGCCATTCTCCACCTGCGCCCGATAGCCCAATCCTTCGATTGCCAGCTTCTTCTGATAACCATTAACCACGCCTTCAATAAGGTTAGCGGTAATACTCCTGGCCAAACCCCAGCAAGAAATGACTTTCTTGGCCTGGTTAGAGGTCAACTTTCTTTTTCCTTCCCGGCTCTTGGTGGTAAAGAAAATCTGATTATCTTTGATCTCGGCCTGAATTTCCTCTGGCATCTTAAAACGCAGTTCGCCCCGAGGACCACTGACAACTAAAACCTCTTCAGCCAGGATGGCTTTGACTTCGACAGGAATTAAAATTGGTTTTTTACCGACACGGGACATATAAGTTTTTATAAATTAACTAACTTGTATCACCAAATTTCACAGATAACTTCTCCGCCCAATCTATTTCTTCTGGCCTCCAAGGCCGACATTAAACCATGGGAAGTCGAAATGATGACCATCCCCCGTCCCTTTCTGGTTGATTTAATCTTTTTGGCCGGCAAGAAAATCCGCTGGCCCGGCCGGGAAATCTTCTTGAAATTAGAGATGAGCGGCTCTTTGTCCTCGTACTTTAAACCGATCTCCAGGGTTCTTTTAATACCTCTGCCTTTTTTTTCAACCTTCTCGATCAAGTGATCCTTTTCTAAAATCTGGGCCAGTTTGTATTTAAAATTAGAAAAAGGCAAAGAGATAGTTTCCTTGGAAACCATCTGGGCATTCTTTATTTGATTTAACATGTCTGCTATCGGATCCATGTGTTGAAAATTGAAAATTAATTATCTACCAACTGCTTTTCGTCACGCCGGGGATCTCGCCTCGATTGGCGGCCTCTCGAAAACAAATCCGGCACAGTCCAAAGTCTCTCATATAGGCTCTTTTCCGACCGCACCTAAAACAACGCCTGACAATTCGGCTGGAAAACTTAGGCTTCTTAATAGATTTTGCGATTTGTCCTTCCGTGGCCATAATGATTAACTAAGCTTGATGGGGAATCCTAATAATCTAAATAATTCTGTTCCCTCTTCTTTATTCTTGGCCGTGGTGACAATGATGACCTCTAGGCCAAAGACTCTTTTAGTGTGCTCCGGGGAAATCTCAGGAAAAGTGATCTGCTCTTTCAGACCAACGGTCAGGTTGCCCTCCTTGTCAATGCTCTTGAGACTGATTCCCTGAAAGTCCCGGGAACGAGGCAAAGCAATCCGGATAAGCCGATCGACAAAGTCTTCCATTCTTTTGCCCCTCAGGGTGACCTTGGCGCCGATGGCCATTCCCTTTCTTAATTTAAAAGAAGCAATGGATTTCTTGGAAAGGGTCAGAACGGGCTTCTGGCCGCAAATTAAAGCCAGATCTTCTAAAATCGACTGGCAAATTTTCTTCTGTTCGTCTCCTGTTGCCCCGGCGACCAACCGGCCAAAGCCGGTATTGACGAAAACCTTCTCTATCCGAGGCACGGCCATCACATTTTTATAACCAAAACGCTCCATCATTTTTGGCACCGCCTCTTTTTGATACCTTTCTTTAAATCGCAACATATATTATCCGCTGGTTTTATATTTCTTGTTGACACTTTTTACAGACTCTAAATTTCTTTTTCTCCGCCACCCGGTAACCTACTCTGGCCGCTTGGCCGCATTTAGGACAAATGAGTTTAACATTAGAAATATCCATCGTCGCCGGCACGGAAACTATCTCGCCCTTCTCGCCCGACTTCTTGGGTTTAACGTGTTTCTTCCTTAAATTAGCGCCCTCGATAATAACTCGGGCCTCTTTGGTAAAAACCTGAAGCACCCGGCCCTTTTTGGCCCGGTCCTTACCAGAAATAATTATGACCTGGTCGCCCTTTTTTATTTTCATACATTTATTACAACGCCAATCAGTATCAATCAGCTTTATCTGTATAAATCAGCGTAAAAACTAATATTCTTTTGACTAACACTGATTTATGCGGATACGACTGATTTATGCTGATGAACTATTTTTTTACTTAAACTACTTCCTCAGCCAGGCTAATTATCTTATCAAAACCCCTTTCCTTGATTTCTCGCGGAATGGGACCGAAAACACGACCACCCTTAGGATCCTTGCCTACGTCTAGGACAACGGCCGCGTTCTCGTCAAAGCGGATATAACTGCCGTCGGGCCGACGGAAAGCCTTTCTCTGCCGGACAATGACCGCCTTAACAATGTCGTGTTTCTTAACCAGCCGCCGGGGATCGGCTTCCTTGACCACGCCCACGATCACATCACCGATCTGGCCCCATTTTCTCCTTGAGCCACCGCGAACCTGAATACACTCGATGATTTTGGCACCGGAATTATCGGCGATTTTCAAATTGGTTAATAACTGAATCATTTTTGCGGTACTGATTAATGCTGATTTTAACTGATTAATACAGATTATCAGCATCAATCAGCCGTATCCGTATAAATCAGCGGTTAGATTTTTTTGATAGCTCGCCATCTTTTATCTTTACTCATCGGCCTTGTCTCCTCGATCACAACCCTGTCTCCCGTCTTGTACTCGCCTTTCTCGTCATGCGCCTTGTACTTCTTCGACACCCGAAATCTTGCCTGGTATTTAGGATAAACTTTCTGCCGCTCCACCTCAACAACGATGGTTTTTTGCATCTTATTAGAAATGACGATTCCGGTTAATTGACGTCTAGACATGTTTTTCTTTCTTTGAGTTCAAAATGGTGCTAACCCGGGCAATGTCTTTCTTCAATTCCTTAACTTCCTGGGTATTCTTCAGTTTGCCCGAAGCCAAAAGAAATCGCAAAGACCGTAATTTTTCTCTCAACTCTCGCCGGCTGAGACGCAATGTTTCCGGTGATCTTTCGCGCCATTCTTTAATTTTATGTGACGATTTCATTTTTCTTAATGAATTTAGTTTTGATGGGCAGTTTATCTCCGGCAATCTTGAGGGCTTGACGAGCCGCTTCTTCGGGCAGACCATCGATCTCAAAAATGATGCGGCCCGGTCGTATAGGAAAAACATAGTGGCTAACTGCGCCCTTGCCCCCGCCCAGAGGCACCTCGTTGCCTTTGGTCGTCACCGGCTTATCCGGAAAAATTCTGATCCACATCTTACCGCCTTTTTTGAAAAAGCGCAAAATTGCTCTTCTCGCCGCTTCCAATTGACGGCTGGTAATCCAGATCGTGCCTAAGCTCTTTAGTCCAAAAGAGCCAAAATGTAATTCCGTCGCTCTCGACTCAATGCCGTGGGATTTTCCTCTCTGCCATTTACGATGTTTTACTTTCTTGGGTAATAACATTGAAGTTAATCCGCATAAATCAGCTCAATCAGCATATATCAGCGCTAAAGAGTTAGAAAATACTAATTAACACTGATTAATACGGATACGGCTGATTAATACTGATAAGACTACTCGAACTTGTCACCTTTGTAAAGCCAAACTTTAATCCCAACCGTGCCGTAAGTACAAAAAACGGGGGTTCCCGCATAGTCAATATCCGCTCTCAAAGTCTGGCGGGGCAGCCGACCTCTTTTTAACCATTCACGTCGAGCAATCTCAGCGCCATCTAAGCGACCAGCCATCTCAATCCTCGCCCCCTTAATCTCTTTATTCTCCATAACATTATCCAGGGTCTGTTTTAAGACCCTTCTAAAAGGAATTCTCCGGAGGATTTGTTTAGCCATGGCCTGGCCCACCAGGGAAGCCGAAGTCCAAGGATTACGCACTTCCTGAATTTCAATCCGGATCTCGGCCGTCGGGCCACCACCCCTTCTCTTTCTGAGAGCGGCCAATTTGTTTTTCAATTCTTTCCTGAGCTCTTCGGCACCCGAGCCTCCCCGACCAATAATTAAACCTGGTCGGGCGCTCTTGACCAGGACATTGATTTTGCCAGGAAACCTCTCAATCTTAACGCTATCAACGCCTGCCTCGCTAATTTTCTTAGTTAAAAATTGGCGGATGAAAAAATCTTCCTCGAGGAGCCGGGGGAAGCGGTGACCGTAAAATCCTTTTGATTCCCAATCGTCAATGCCTTTGATTCTGAAAGCTTTTGGATGAGCCTTGTGAGACATGTTTTGACTAGATTGCTTTACGTCTAAAAATCTTTTTAAATCCCGAAGTTGATTTTGGTTTCATTGTCGCGAGCTCGGGCTTAATCTTCTGCTTTTCTGTCTTGGGCATGGCCTTGGGCTTGGCCTTTTCAACTAGAGGCACGACCTCGGTCTTCTCTGTCCTCTTGCCCGCTACTGATCTTTTCTTCGACAGCCCTTCTCTTTCCTGAAGAACAATGGTCAAGTGCGAGGTCTTCTTTTGAATCGGGAAAGCCCGACCGCGAGCTCGCGGTCTCCATCTCTTCAATTTGGGGCCTTCATCAACCAAAACTTTGGCTAAATAAAGAATTTTCTCATCGAGCTGGAAATTATTTTTGGCATTGGCCAAAGCTGAATCCAAAAGCCTCAAGAAAGGCTTGGCGGCTCTCCGGGGCAAAAAATTAAGACTGGCCCGGGCTTTCAGGGCATTCTTCCCGCGAATGACATCGGCGACGAGTCTGACTTTTCGCGGCGCCATTCTTAAATGATTTAATTTAGCAACAACTTCCATGTTAAGGTTTTTTTGTTTCTGGAGCATTTTTAACTGCGCTCACTTTGGCCGCCTCGGTTTCAACTGCCTTGGCCTCAACCTCTCTTTGCATCCTACCGCCGTGACGAGAAAATTTGGTTGTCGGTGAAAATTCGCCTAGCCGATGGCCAACCATTTCTTCGGTGGCATAAACTGGGATGAATTCCTTGCCATTATGAACGCCAAAGGTAAAACCAATCATCTCCGGGGTAATGGTACAGCCTCTAGACCAAGTCTTGATGATTTCCTTAGATCCCGACTTCAATTTCTTGATTTTCTCTATTAATTTTGGGTCAATGTAAGGACCCTTTTTGAGCGATCTTGACATGGTGATTACTTTTTCTTTCTTCTTTGTAAAATAAACTTATCTGTCCACTTACTTCTTCTGGTCTTGACTCCTTTGGCAGGCTTTCCCCAGGGAGTTTTTGGGTATTTCAAACCGATTGGGGTTTTGCCTTCACCGCCGCCGTGGGGATGATCAACCGGATTCATGGCCGTGCCTCGAACGGTGGGCCTGACACCCCGCCAACGATTGGCTCCGGCTTTGCCAATATCCTCAAACATATGTTCTGAATGAGAAACCGTACCAATGGTGGCAAAGCAGTTTCCGGAGATTTTCCTCACTTCTCCCGAAGGCATGACCAACTGTGTTTCTCCGCTGTCTTGAGCCAAAACCTTGGCGCTATTGCCCGCGGATCTGACTAATTTGCCGCCCCGATTGGGCTCTAATTCAATATTGAAAACCATGATGCCGACCGGCACATTTTTCAGTCTCAAACGATTGCCAGACTTTATTTCGGCCTGGTCCGCGACAATCACTTCGTCTCCGGGTTTTAAATCCTGAGGAGCAATGACATAGCGACGGTCTTTGTCTGAATATTCCAAAAGAGCGATATAGGCGGTGCGGAAAGGATCATATTCTATGGATAAAACCTGGGCAGGCTGATTAATTTTTTCCTGGCCAAAGTCCAAAAGACGATAGAGCTTCTTGGCTCCGCCGCCGCGATGACGGACAGTGATGCGGCCCGAATTGCCACGACCGCCTTTCTTCTTGATGAATTCCAAAAGTCTCTTTTCCGGTTTGTTTTTTGATAATATCGTCTTGATCATGATGATTAAACCGTGATGGCTTCAATCTTCTGTCCTTTTTTAATCTGAACAATGGCTTTTTTGTAGCCCTTCTTCCAGCCCTGTGTTTTGCCCAGTCTTCTCTGCTTGGCCGGCACATTGATAACCCTGACGCCGATGACCTTGACACGGTAAAGGCTTTCGATGGCTTTCTTAATTTCGATCTTATTGGCCTTGGAAAAAACCTTAAAAACGTATTGATTATCACTGGAAAGCAGGGTGGCCTTTTCGGTAATGTGGGGCGAGGTTAAAACCAAGGCGCTTTCGATCCCCTTTGACTTTAGGAGAACTGCCCGAGGTTTTTCCACGAGTTTTTCAGTGGGTGAAACTTTTTTCACCTCAACTTTTTCGAGTCTTTCCTTTTTTTTAAAAATTCCTTTGAAAACCATACTGGTTAATTTACTCAACTTGTTAGGTTTGCTCGCTCTCAATGACTTCGTCCTTTTGTGAAAATAACTTCTTCAAAGAGGAAATCGTTTCCTTGGTCATTATTAAATTCTTAAAAGAAAGTATTTTCAGAGCATTAATATTCCGAGCTTCAATCGTCTCGACGTCGGATAAATTATGAGTAGCCCTGATTATCTTTTCGTCTTTATAGGGCAGGATAAAAAGGAGGCTGCCTTTCTTTAAACTCGCCACTTTTGATCTTAATCCTTGGATCATTTTGGCCATTTCTCTGGTCTTCGCCTCTTCCACCTTTAAACCATCGAGGACCACCAATTCCTGTTCCTTGGCCTTGCCCGAAAGCGTCATCAAAAGGGCTTTCCTGGCCATTTTTCTGTTGATCTTCTGCTTGTAAACCTTGTCTTTAGTTGGTCCGAAGGTGACTCCCCCGCCTCGCCATAAGGGCGACCGGATCGAAGCGTGTCTGGCCCGACCGGTTCCTTTCTGACGCCAGGGTTTTTTGCCGCCGCCCCGAACTTCGCTTCGGGTCTTGGTGTGAGCTGTTCCCTGACGCTGATTAGCCATTTGCGAACGAACGACCTGATGCAATAAATCAGAATTGACCTTGACCTCAAAGATAGCCTTGGGCAGTAAGGTTTTTCCCGTTTCTTCTCCGCTTTGATTGTAAACTTTAATAAACATTAGCCTCTAATTTCCAGCAAGGTGCCTCTTCTTCCGGGAATCGCTCCTTTGATGGCCATAATATTATTCTCTTTATCAATCTTAGCGATTTTCAGGTTCTTGACGCTGACTCGTTCCGCTCCCAGCCGGCCCGACATTTTTCTGCCTTTTCTGACACGGCCCGGCCCGGAAGAACCAACAGACCCGAGGGTCCGTAATTCGTGCTTCTGGCCGTGAGTGGCGGAAAGCCGGCCATGAAATCCCCAGATCTTGACGGCGCCCTGATAGCCTTTGCCTTTGGAGATTCCGGCAACAATAATCTTGTCGCCTTCGTTAAAAATGCCCGCTTGGAGCGTATCTCCCGGCTTGTAATTCTCTAAATCCTCTTTTTTGACCAGAAATTCCCGTAAATAGCGGAATTCTTTTCCTTTCTGCGTCTTTTTAATTTTCTTTGTTTTAGTTATTTTTTCTAAGCCCAGCTGAACGGAACAATAGCCGTCTTTCTCCATATTTTTAACCTGAGTGATCTCGCAGGGCTCCACCTCAACCAAAGTCACGGGAATGGCTTTCCCTTCAGAAAATACCTGGGTCATGGTGATTTTTTTACCCAGCAAGAATTTCATGGCTTAATTTAGGATGGGGAACCAAAAATCGGGCATAGCCCGATTCAGTCTTGGCTATTTGAAAATGTCTCTTTTTAACTTTTAATTGATCTTCCCGTCATAGTGACCTCGCCCTAGCGAGGCTAAGCTTTGCTTATACTAAATCAAATTTTGATAGCGGTCAAGACCGAAAATCGGACATCGCACGTCCGATTCACATCTTAATCTCGATATCAACCCCCGTCGGCAGATTGAGGTTGGTCAGGGCGTCGATGATCTTTTGATTAGGCTCTAAGATATCAATCAGCCTCTTGTGAACCCTCATTTCGAACTGCTCGCGGCTGTCTTTGTGGACGAACGAAGAACGGTTAACCGTGTATTTCCTAATTTCCGTTGGTAAAGGAACCGGCCCTAAAACCTGAACACCAAATCGGGCCGCAGTATCAACGATCTGACGGCAGCTCGCATCAAGAATTTTGTGATCGTAGGCGCGCAATCGAATACGGAGTTTAGTCACCTCAATCTCTGCTTTTTCTGGAGTCTTGGTTTTAGTTGCCATCTCGGAATTTTCTCGAAACTATTTTAAGATAATAACTTTTGACTAAACGTTAATTTTCGCCACCACGCCGGCACCAACGGTCTTGCCTCCTTCTCTGATAGCAAACCTTTGTTTCTCTTCCATCGCCACCGGCACAATTAACTTCACTTTGACATTAACCGTATCGCCGGGCATGACCATTTCCGTTCCGGCGGGTAAAGCCACATCACCCGTCACGTCGGTTGTCTTGAAATAAAATTGAGGTTTGTAACCGGTAAAGAAAGGGGTGTGTCGGCCACCTTCTTCCTTAGTCAAGATGTAAACCTCGGCATCAAATTCTGTGTGAGGCGCAATCGTGCCGGGAGCGGCCAAAATCTGACCGCGTTCCACCTCTTCTTTCTTTAATCCTCTCAAGAGAATGCCCACATTGTCTCCGGCCCGACCCTCATCAAGAATCTTATTAAACATCTCGATACTGACGGCGGTTGTCTTGACCGTTGGCCTCAGTCCCAATAATTCCACCTCATCATTAGCACGAATAATGCCTCTTTCCACCCGTCCCGTGGCCACCGTTCCCCGACCCTCAATGGTAAAGATGTCTTCAATGGCCATTAAAAATGGTTTGTCCACCTCCCGAGAAGGTTCGGGAATGGCGTCATCCAGGGCTTGAACCAAGTCCAAAATTCCCTTGACCCATTGATCATCAGCCGAAGTGGCTTCCAGGGCCTTTAAGGCCGAGCCGCGAATAATGGGAATGGTATCGCCGGGATAACCATACTTCTTCAATAATTCTCGGACTTCTGATTCCACTAAATCAATAATCTCCGGATCATCCACCGCGTCGACTTTGTTCAAAAAGACGACCAAAGCGGGCAAGCCTACCTGGCGAGCCAAAAGGAGGTGCTCTCTGGTTTGAGGCATCGGGCCATCGGGAGCAGAGACGACCAAAATGGCGCCATCCATTTGAGCCGCTCCGGTGATCATGTTTTTGATGTAGTCGGCGTGTCCCGGACAATCAATGTGAGCGTAATGACGATTGGCCGATTCGTATTCAACGTGACAAACATTGATCGTCACGCCACGGGCTCTTTCTTCCGGAGCCGAATCGATTTCATTAACGCCTTTTTCCGACGCCTTAAAACCCTTCAGTTTTAAAGTCTTAAGGATGGCGGCGGTTAAAGTTGTCTTACCATGGTCAACGTGCCCAATGGTACCCACATTAACGTGAGGCTTTGTCCTCTCGAACTTTGCTTTTTCTGCCATGTTTTTTACTGTAAACCTTTAATGTTATTATCTGCTTATTTTAGACTAACTGGTTGAAAAGAAAATGTCAAACCTTATTTTCTTTTCCCCTCAATGATTTCCTGAGCAATATTATTTGGCACTTCCTGGTAGTGGGAAAATTCCATGGTGAAAGTTCCCCGGCCTTCGGTCAAAGATCTCAAGGCCGTCGCATAGCCAAACATTTCAGATAAAGGAACCGTACCATCAATAATCTTTGAGTCAAGCCGGTCCGAAGTCTCTTTAATCTGACCCCGGCGGCCATTGAAGTTGCCAATGACTTCGCTGAAAGATTTCTGCGGACAAACAATTTCAATCTTCATGATCGGCTCCAGGAGAACGGCCTTGGCTCTTTTGGCCCCATCTCGTATGGCTTGAATCGCCGCAATCTTAAAGGCCAGTTCCGAAGAGTCAACTTCATGGAAAGAACCGTCATAAAGAGTCACCTCCGTATCCACCATGGGATAACCCGCCACCACGCCTTTTTCCATCGCTTCTTTGACGCCTTTTTCCACGGCCGGAATAAATTCATGAGGAATGGTGCCGCCCCTGATTTCATTGATAAACTCAAAACCCGTGCCCCTCTCCTTCGGCTTCAGTTTCAACCAAACATGACCATATTGGCCTCGGCCACCAGACTGCTTGACATACTTACCCTCGACATCCGCCTCGCCCTTAATCGTTTCCTTATAGGCGACCTGGGGTCGGCCGACATTAGCCTCGACGCTAAACTCTCTTTTCATTCGATCAACAATGATTTCCAAATGCAGTTCGCCCATGCCGGAAATGATGGTTTCTCCCGTTTCAATGTCGCCCCGCATCTTGAAGGTCGGATCTTCTTCGGTCAGTCTCCTTAAAGCCAAGCTCATTTTTTCCTGATCCGCCTTGGTCTTGGGCTCAATCCGGACCGAGATAACCGGTTCCGGGAAGATAATGGTTTCTAAAACAATGGGATTATTTTCATCGCAAAGAGTGTGACCGGTGCCCGTGTTTTTTAAACCGATGGTGGCGCCGATTTCTCCGGCATAGATTTCCTCCACCTCTTCTCTTTCGTTGGCGTGCATTCTCAGAATCCGGCCGATTCTCTCTTTCTCGCCGGTGGTCGTGTTTAAAACATAGGAGCCGCGCGTCAGTTTTCCAGAATAAACTCGGAAAAAGGTTAGCGTACCGACATAGGGATCCGCCGCGACCTTAAAGGCCAGAGAAGCAAAGGGCTCTTCGTCCGAAGTTTTTCTTTCGGTGGTCTGACCCGTCCGGGGATCAATCCCCTTGATGGGCGGCAGATCTAACGGCGAAGGCAGAAATTGAATAACCGCGTCTAAAATAGTCTCCGTGGTGGCCTTGCGACCATCGCCCGCGAGAATCGGAAAGAACTGGCCGGAAAGAGTTGATTTTCTGATGCCGATTAAAAGCTCTTCATTGGTCAAAACGTTGTCCGAGAGGAACTTTTCCATTAACTCATTGTCCGCCTCAATCGTTCTTTCAATTAACTGGCCGCGGTACTTTTCCACCAATTCCTTCATGTCGTCGGGAACCTCAACCTCTTTTAGGGAAAGCCCCTCGTCATCGGCATAGACATAGGCCTTCCGGGTAATTAAATCCACCACGCCCTTGAGAGTCCCCTCCTCTCCGATGGGCAGCTGGATGGGCGAAGCATTGGGAGCCAATTTCTTCTGGATCGAATCCACGCTTTCATAGAAATCTCCACCCGTCAGATTAAGTTTGTTGATATAGCACATTCTGGCCACCTGGTATTTATCGGCCTGGCGCCAAACGGTTTCTGACTGGGGCTGAACGCCTTCTTTGCCGTCAAAAATAACCACCGCTCCGTCCAAAACCCGGAGAGATCTCTGAACCTCAGCCGTAAAATCAATGTGACCCGGCGTGTCAATAATATTGATGCGGAATTCGTCTTCGCCCAGAGGGCCAAAATCCATGGTCTTGGCTTTCCAAAAACAAGTCGTGGCGGCGGCGGTAATGGTAATGCCCCTCTCTCTTTCCTGGGCCATCCAATCCATTTGCGTATCGCCCCGATCAATATTGCCAATTTTATGGGTTTTGCCCGTGTAATACAAAAGCGTCTCGGTCGTGGTGGTTTTCCCCGCATCAATGTGGGCGATAATCCCAATGTTTCTGACTCTTTCGAGTGGATAAAGTCGAGGCATTTTAACGAGCAAAATGGGCAAAGGCCCGATTGGCTTCGGCCATCCGGTGAGTGTCTGATTTCTTTTTCACGGCCGAACCGTCGTTGTTAAAGGCTAAAATTAATTCTTCGGCTAACTTTTCTCTCATCGGTTTTCCTTTCTTGGTTTTGGCCGCTTGAATAATCCAGCGCATGGCCAAAGCAATTTTGCGATCTCCCTTGACCTCAACCGGCACCTGATAAGTTGCTCCGCCCACTCTTTTTGGCCTAACTTCCAAGAGCGGAGCCGCATTGATTAAAGCTCCTTCAAAAACCTCGAGAGGTTCTTTCTTGGTCTTTTCTTTCATGATATCAAAAGCCTGATAAACGATTTTTGTGGCGATCGTTTTTTTGCCGCGACGCATAACCTGATTGATTAATTTGCTCACCAGAACATTGTCATAAATAAAGTCTGGCTGAGTTTCGTGTCTTTTTATTTTTCCTCTCATCGTAATTGTTATTTAGGTCTCTTTACGCCGTACTTTGATCTTTCCTGTTTCCGGCCTTCGACCCCGCTCGTATCCAGAATGCCTCGGACAATATGATATCGGACGCCGGGCAGATCCTTGACCCTACCCCCGCGCAGCATCACCACCGAGTGCTCCTGGAGATTATGGCCCTCGCCCGGAATATAGGCGGTCACTTCCATGCCATTGGTTAAGCGAACCCGGGCGACTTTTCGCAAAGCCGAATTTGGCTTCCTCGGCGTGGTGGTAAAAACCTTGAGACAAACGCCTCTTTTAAAAGGGGAAAAATAGTCCTGAGGACGATTCTTCAAAACATTAAAACCATAAGTCAGGGCCGGGGTCTTGTCCTTATGAGTAGCTTTCTTTCTGCCCTTTTTTACTAATTGATGGATCGTTGGCATAGTCAGAATTCAAAAATATTCAAAAACTTGATTAAACTTAACAAATCCTCAAAATAAAGTCAACCGACGAGAAAACGAAAAGCGGCAAAAACGAGAATGTTCAAAAACTTGAAGCCGAAGAAAATGAAGAATAAAAGTAAAAACATTCCCCAGCGAGAGAGAAACTCCTTAACCTCCCAAAACCTGGCCGGCAGCAAAGAAAAAAGAATCTGCGAGCCGTCTAGGGGCGGAATCGGCACGAGATTAAAAAATCCCCACAAGAGGTTGTAAATGACAATAATCCCCAAAAGTTGGGAAAATTGCCCGGGAAACGAAAAAAACCTGATAATAAGCCCGAAAAAGATGGCCACCAAAAAGTTAGATAAGGGACCGGCCAAAGCCACTTTAAGCGTCCCCCACTTTTGATCGCGGAAGTTATAGGGATTGATGGGGACGGGTTTGGCCCAACCGAAAAGGGGTCCTTGTCCCAAGGTGGTGACATAGAGAATCAGGGGAACCAGAACTGAGCCTAGAGGATCGAGATGCTTTAAGGGATTTAAAGACAACCGGCCTTCATCTTTGGCCGTGCTATCCCCCAACAGCAAAGCCACCCAGCCATGAGAAACTTCGTGAAGAACCAGAGAAAAAAGCAAAACAATTAAGGTGAAAATTGTCAGCATGGATATATCTTACCCCAACGAAGTCAAAAATCCAACTTGTAAAAATTATCGGTTCCTGATAAACTAGGTCATATGGCAAAAATTTGTTCAATCTGTGAAAAAACTTCCGTCATGGTTTGGCATCGGAAAAAGCTCCGCGGCCGATACAACCCCACCATCAAAAGAAGAAAATATCCCAATCTCCAATGGGTCAGGTTAGCTTCGGGAAAACGAGTCAAGGCCTGCGCCAAGTGCATCAAGGCGATGGCCAAAACCAAGTAGTTCTGCCCGGGCTGTAGTACAACAGTAGTATTTGCCCTTGGGGTGGGTAAGACCTGGGTGCAACTCCCAGCAGCCCGACACTTCGACTTTGCTCAGTGCCTTCGGCCAAGACTTTTTGACTAATACTATTTAATTAAAAAAACGTGGTTAAAAATATAAATCAAAACAGCCGATCGTATTGGCAATGTTCAGAGTGCGGTTTTAAATATGCAGGAAAAGAGTGGGCGGAAAAATGCGAAGCCTGGTGTCGCGAACACAAAACCTGCAACGTCGAGATAACTAAGCAGGCGATTCAGGAAGTTTCCGGCAAGGAAAAATGGATTCAAAAACAGGCGGAACGGGAAGAGGGACAGAAAAAGATACAGCAGAAGAAAAAAATGAAAAAGATAGTTAAAATCGTTTTGATTTTCTTAATTGTTGGCACGGGAACATTTGCTTTAAACTGGTATTTTTCTTCAAGGCCGAAGTTAATGGAATCAGAGACGATCGCTAGAAACGGCCTTCATTGGCATCCGGAAATTAAAATCACGATTTTGGGTAAAAATCAGGAGATTCCGGCAAATATCGGGCTGGGCATTACGGAAAGACCAATCCATACCCATGATAATATGGGCGTTATCCATCTTGAATTTCCGGGTCTAGTGAAAAAGGAAGATGTGCGCTTGGGCCGCTTTTTTGAAATCTGGGGAAAACAATTCAACCAAAACTGTATTTTTGATAGTTGCAATGGACCCGAAGGCCAGCTTAAAATGTTGGTTAACGGCCAAGAAAATTTTGAATTTGAAAATTATACCATGAAAGATGGGGATAAAATTGAAATAATTTTTAAATAAAAGTCGAGGATTAAAATTAATCAACTACTAACTGAATATGTCAAGAAAAATATTAAAAACCGCGAATGGCCCTTTTGAGATAAAACCGCAAGAAAAATCCGCTTGGATTTGTCTCTGTGGTCTGTCTCAGAATCAGCCTTTTTGCGACGGCAGTCATAAAAAAACTTTAGATGAGCCAGAAGATAAGACATACGAATACGACGAGCAAGGCCATCGAAAAGAAGTAGAAAGCAGATAAGTAACATTCAATATGAATAAAACAATTTTAGTCATCGCCGGCGTTTTAATCGTCATCGTCGGAGGCTATTTTCTTTTGAGAGGGACGCCAGGCCCAGGCGCGGGGCAGCCGGTAGAAACACCCCTCGCCACCCAAACCCCGGCGGCCGGAGTGACGGAAATTAGTGTCAGCGGAAATGAATTTAGTTTTAGCCCCGCCAGCATCAACGTTAAGGCCGGCGAACGAGTAAAAATAACTTTCCGCAACATTGGCCAAGCTCCCCACAATCTCGTCCTGGAAGGGCTGGGGATAACGACAAAGACCATCAACGGCGGGCAAACAGACGTGGTTGAGTTTATTGCGCCGGCGGCGGGAACTTATGCTTTTTTCTGTTCGATTCCCGGTCACCGATCGGCCGGCATGGAAGGAAGCCTAAAAGTTGAGTGAGCCTATCTTTAAGGATGAGTAAAAAAATTCATGCCAACTTTAATCTGGGGGCAAGATTTGCTTTTCTGGATCGCGGTTCTGTTGACGGTGGTATTTTTTATCGACCTATCAACTTGCTGGTGGTATAACTCGCTCAACTGGGGACCGTTAAAGAAATTCCGGGACAAGCTTGTTAAGTATCATAAATATACCCGAATTCTACTGATTCTGCTGGTGATAATCCATCTTCTCTTGCATATATTGTTTCAAGTTTTCGGAGTCATCTTTTAGTCTGTGATTGGCACGGCGTTCAGTAATTGCGATTGAGCGGAAAACCCAAAAACGCCCGACCGAAAAGGTATAGGGCGTTTTTGGTTGGTCCTGCCACCTTTCCGGCAGATTAATCCGGTAAAAAATTCAAGTGGGTGCCCGCTCCCCCGGCCCGAAAGCCGAAGGAATAAAGGCTCCCGAAAAAAGGTATTGCCAGAATCTACCTAGAAAGGAACAGGACCGCTTTCATCCTATCCCAAAAGCAAATAAGTGGTCAAATTGTGGGAGGTCGGACCTCCCACAATTTAAAGATTCAAAGTTTGAGCGAGTTGTTTTATTAAAGAAACGACCACGGCCGGCGCCAAAAGACTTACCGACGGAACGCCATCGTCATCGGGAAAGATCCAGGGTTTTTCCAAGACCCTGACCTCTTTTACTTGCTCCAGCCATTCATAGCTGTACTCGGGAGTGATTTCGTACTGATCGGCTAGCTCTAACGATCGGTCAACCGGCAAGTGGTTCCTTAAAAGAATCTTGGGAACGCCGTGCAGTTTTAAAGCCTCCTTCATCAGGTTCTCTTCTGCCGTCAATCTTTCCCTTAAGGCTTCGAGGCCCAGGTTATCCCCTTCCTTGCCCCGGTTTAATCTTTGCCCCCGGCAAGCGGGATTGTCACAGATCAAATAAAACTCTTTCTGGACTTCATCGTAACCAACTCTTTTGGTCGGATTGAGTTTGAGATTAGGCGTCGTCTGGCACCTGGGGCAGACGACCCGATACTTCATTCTTTCTTCAATTACTTTCTCCGGAATATCGATCAGAACAAAAATGTCTGGGTCATCCCGGTAACCGATTAAATCACGAAAAAACAAGGAATAGGAAATCTGATCCAGATTGCGAGGAAAGCCGTCGAGAAAAAGCGCTTTTTTGCCGAACTGGGCGATCTCCCTCTTAACCAAAGCTAAGATAAACTCAGAAGGCAAAAGCTTTTTGACATCGCGCCCTAAAAGAGCCTCCAGAGCCTCTTCAATCGAGATATAACCTCGGTAGTTTTTCTCCAAGAATTTAACCAATTCATCTTTTTCCGGCCCGTTGGCCAAAGCGGTCTGATGAACTCTCCGGACTAAATCTCCAATCGAGACTTGAGCCGTTTTTTCCGGCCCGAAGATCTCCAAAAAAAGTTTGGCATAGGTTCCCTTGCCCGAATTCTTCTTGCCGAGCAGATAGACAATAAAACTGTTTTTAACTAAATACTCCCGGATCTTCTCAATCTCCGGCCCGACTTTCAGATAAAAATATTCCTGCCTTTGGACGGGGTCAGCCAATTTAAAGGTTTGAGCCACGCCTTCAATCTTAGTTTTGTGGAAAGGAAAGTTCATAGTTTTCTCCATTGCTAATTATTTTAATATCACCTTGTTCGTCGGTTCTCAGAATCTTGATACCATAATTCTTTAATCTCTCCAACACTTCTTGATTCGGATGGCCGTATCGGTTGTCTCGGCCGACTTGAATGACGGCGATTTCCGGAATTACCGCCTCAAGCCAGGCTTGGCTGGTTGAACTCTTTGAGCCGTGGTGGCCAACCTGCAATATCTCGACGCCTAAGTCGCTCTTCATTATTTCCACCAGCTCTTTCTCGATTGAAACCGGCGCGTCACCGGTCAGTAAAAAATCAGTTTGGCCGTAAGAAACTTTAAAAACCAGAGAGGAAGTATTATAGTCTTTGACCTCTCGACCAACAAAATCTTCCAGAGGAGCTAAAACCTCAATCTTTAAATCTCGGCCCACGCGAATTGTCTCTCCCCTCTTTAAAATGATCTTTTCGGCTCCTTCTTGGTTAGTCTTGGTCATAAACTCTTCGAACTCCGCCGTCTGACCCTTGACCCCGGTCGAACCGACCGCCTCGACCTGATAACTTTTTAAAACCTCAACCAAACCCGCCAAATGATCAAAATCAGGATGGGTGGAAATAATTAAATCAATCGATCGGTCAAAAAAGGGCATGGTCCGGCCCAGTTTCTCAACAATTTTATTTGAGGGGCCGCCATCAATCAGAATCTGGGCGTGTTGGGGCGTCTCGATAAAAACGCTGCTGCCCTGGCCAATGTCAAAAAAAACTACTTTTAAAGAATGGGGTGGCGATTCCTTAAAAACCAGGCTCCAGGCCAATAGGTTAAAACAAGCGAGAACGATAACGATCCAGATAATTGGATTATTTTTCGAATCAGAGCCCATTGATCAATTGTAAGCGAAGCTAGAAAAAAAACCAACCCCGCCGGCGCGTGCCGGCGGGATGGTATGCTCTTGAAAAGGTTGTTGCCTCGCTCTAGCGAGGCTAAAGTTCCTTTACTTGGCGTTGCCCAAAATCTTGAACATCTTGGTGCCACACTTGGGGCAAATGCCGGTCATGGCACGTCTCTTTGTCCCGCCCTTCCCCTTCATGGAGATTTCCTTCGGATCATTCATCTCTCCTTTGGCCTTACATTTCACGCAATAAGCAGTTTCCGCCATAGTTTTAGATAAAAAATTTGGTTTAATCAAGCGACCTTTGTTCGACTGGTTAGATTGTTTTACCTTAATTTAAGCCAAAAGACAAGTCAAGGCCCTGGTCCCTAGCCGAACATCAAAAGTTCAGGCTTAAAAACTAAAGCGGCGCCCAATAAAAGCATTAAGAGACCGCCCAGAAGCGCGCTCCATTTGGCATATTTATCGGTAAAGCCGAGTTTTTGCAGAGTCAGAACCGCCAGAGAAAAAACGATGATATCGTCGAGCATGTAGAAGATGACATAGACAAGGATGTAAAGGTAGCGCGTTAAAGAAGAAACGTTTTGAACCGCCAAAACCTGGGTAAAAATGGCCGGAAAACCGGCCGAGCAGAAAAATTCCACCAGGTTAACCGAGAAAGCCAAAGCAACAATGCCTAGAAAAGTCGCGGGCAGGGCCGCCGGAACTAGCAGACTGCGGATTTTCTGCTCGATTTTACCGTGGGATTTCTCATCGCCGACTTTGCAGACGCCTGACTGCCAAGTAAAGAAGTCTTTGATTCGCCAGACGCCGGCGGCAACGGCGATGGCGCCGATGATGACTCTGGTCAAGCTGACGTAGCCGATAAAAAGAAAGAAGTTCAGCCAAGCCGTCATAAAAAGAAAATAAAGGAGGCCGGAAACAGCAATAAAGGTACCGCCGACCAACCATAATTTCTTTTTTGACCGAACGGTCAAAAGCAAAGAAATCAGCAAAAGCAAAACCCACATGGCACAGGGGTTAAAACCGTCCATCAATCCAAGCGCAATTGATAATAAAGGTAAAGAAACTTTTTTGGCGTCAAACCCGCCAATGAGGGGCAGGTTAAAAATCTTTGGCTTTTCTTCTTCTTTTATTTTCTCTAGAGGATCGGAGCAGGAATTTTCTTGGCAAAATTTTATCGCCTCTTTAATTTCTTTGCCGGTCGTCTCATCATCGGCATAACCGATAATGGTTTTCTCGCCGATAAAAATCACCGGCACAGCTAAAGGCCCGGTCAATCCCGCCGCCTTGAAAGCCTTTTGGAATAAAACGGCGTTTTCTTTGTTTCCAAAAACCTCAAAAAGAATAATCTCCAGGTCGGGGTAATCAGGTTTTACCTTTTCGAAAAACTCTTCTGCTTTCTGGCAATGCGGGCAGGTTGAACCATAGAAAAAATAGAGCGGCGTTTTTTCCGCCGCAAAAGTAAAGCCGGCGGCAATCAAACCGCCGAGAACAAAAAAAACAAAAAAAGAAAGAGTTTTCTTTGACATCGTCTTGATCATATCAAATCCGACCGATCACTGCTAGCATCGCTTCGATTTCCTCGGGCTTATCCCGCCGGGCGGAAAAGTATTTGTCCTTAAGGCAAAAAGTGCACTCCGGATTCGTCTCAATGTTTTCTTCCTTCAGGCCAAGCTTCACCAGCTGCAACCGGACAATCTTTTTGAGATCGAGAAATGTCCTGCCCTCCCGCCTGGCCAAAGCTTCTGCCCGGAACTCCCGGAATCTTTCCAGAACGTCGTCTTGGACTTCAAAATGGCAGGCTGAGATAGCGGGACCGATGCCAATCAGGACGTCAATTGGATTACTGCCAAAGCCATTTTTGAACTCTTCAACAGCCGCCGCCAGAATGCCCTTGTCTAACCCTTTCCAGCCGGCGTGAACCAGGCCAACGGCCTCTTTTTGCGGATCATAAAGAAAAATCGGCAGGCAATCAGCCACGGTTAGAGTTAGAAACAATCCCCTCTCTTCAGTTAATAGACCGTCAGTCCTTAAAATCGTTTTGTTTTTATCTTTACTTCCGATAATTTTAACCTCGCTGCCGTGAACAATATCTGCTGCGACGGTATTTTCTTCTCCGATACCCAGTTGTTCAAAAAACCGTCGGCGGTTACCGGTAATAATTTTAGCCGACTGAGCATCACCAACTATTTTCATTGACCCATCTTTTTTCTCTGATAAAGTTACTGTCAGATCAGAGAATTCCTGAAAAACCTTAAACATCGCCAACATCACAATTTTCCTACGATCGTCGGATTTTAACCATTTTCCCACGATCGTTGATTTTTGGTAAAGTTGAGAAACTTAACCTCGATTTCTTCAGCCATATATTGATATTCTAGCAAGGGTGAAAAGATGCTACAATATGGAAAGGGTCGGTTAATAAAATTAATTATTTCAAAAATATGGATAACAATAATCCCTGTTTCGCTTACAATAGTTCCTTGAGGTTTACCAGAAATGCCTTTGGCGTCCTGGCCCTCTTGGCATTTTTCATTCAAAGTGAATGGTTTGTTTTTATCCTGGGCCTGGTCATGGCCGTGGCCGCGATTTCCTTAAAATATAATCTCGCCTACCAGTTTCATGCCCGTTTCCTTAAGAAATGGCTGAAAACTGATGCCGAAGAGCCCGTGGCTAAAGATTCGGGCGAGCTTTCCTTTGCCTGGGCCATGGGCGCTTCTTTTCTTTTAATCCCGGCTTTACTTTTCTATCTGAACCAGTGGCCAGCGCTCGCTTGGGGCTTAGTTATACTCGATGCCATGCTTCTGCTTTTGGCCGGGATTGCCGGCACCTGTGTCGCTTCGATTATGTACGCCTCGTTAATCAAAAAATGGTTTGTCAAAGAAAAGAAAACCACTCCTTCAGAGAATCAAAATCCTTAATCGGTTAACGATCTTAAATGGAAGAGTCAGAGAAACCACTCTCAAAAAGAATCGGCCAGCCTGATTATGTCAATGAAAACTGCTGGCTGGCCATGACTCTGGGCTATCCCCCAGCCAAACGCTGTTGGTATTGTGAATTAAAATTCCGCCACTGCCCCTTCACTCAATATCTGGGAATGAGCCTCGTTCTAACCCTGGCTTCTTTTAGCATTCTCTATCTCTCCAGCGGAAAAATCACCCGAGCGGACGTTTTCGTTGTCTTTGTACTGGTTCTTTCCTATGGTTATTTCAGCACGATAAGCACGGAAAAAATCATTGAAGCTAATTTTGCCGAGAGAAAAATCCGGATTGCCCTGGAAAAAACCAAGTCTTCCTTAGAAGACAACGTCGCTCAGAGAACTAAGGAATTGCGGGAAATGACCCAAACCCTCGAACAACAGGTAAAAGACAGGACTAAAGAACTCCAAGAAAAAGTGGAAGAATCAGAAAGAATCAACAGATTGGCGGTGGGCCGTGAATTAAGAATGATCGAACTCAAGGAAAAAATCAAGAAATTAGAGCAAAATTTATCTGATGAACAACAAAAAAATCAAAGGTCGAAAATCTCTATAGATTAACTTTTTTCAACATGATGAAGAAAATTCTAGGAACGGTAATTCTTCTTTCTTTTGCCGCACTGGCCCAGGGCGCAATTTTAGCCCAGACAGAATCGCCGGCGCCAATGCCTCCTCCACCGCTGGCCTCGCCCTCTCCCAGTCCATCGCCCTTAATAAAAGCTAAAAATCTTGACTCAGCCTGTATGCAAGCAGCTGTCGACAAAAGAGAGACGGCCATTATTGCCGGGGTGGACGCTTATTCTGCGACGGTAAGATTAGCTCTGAGCGCCAGAAAGGATGCTCTCAAAGTCGCTTGGGGAATTGCCGACGCTAAAGAAAGGCGAATGGTTCTCAAGAAAGTCTGGAAAGATTTTAAAGTTACCTCGGAAAAAGCCAGAAAAGATTTTAAGCTGGCCAAAAGAGCGGCTTGGGATCAATTCAATCGGGACAGAAAAGCCTGCGGATCCTCGGGCGCTTCGGACGACCCGACTAATGTGAGCGCGGACAACAATCTGTAACAAAATACGAACGACAAAACCGCCTGTTTTCTGGCGGTTTTGTTTTCTGCGCGCTACTCGTAACGTAGCGCTTCGATCGGATCTTTTTTGGCCGCGGCTTTCCGGGCCGGATAGAGGCCGAAAATCAATCCCACCAGCGAAGAAACGATTAAGCCCGCGGCCGCGGCCGAAAAGGGAAAACTAAAACCCCAACCAAAACCAACTACCTGAGTGAGAATCAATGAAGTCAGGAAAGAAAAACCCGCGCCGACCGCAATGCCGATGATCCCGCCGATGGCCGTCAATAAAACGGCTTCTAAAAGAAATTGAATTAAGATGTCATTTTCGGTTGCCCCCACCGCTTTCCTCAAACCGATCTCGCGGGTTCTTTCGGTCACCGACACTAGCATAATGTTCATAATGCCGATGCCGCCAACGATCAAAGAAATGGCCGCCACCGAAAGCAAGAGCGCCGTCAAAGCGTCGGTGACAATCCCGACCCTCTCGGCCATTGACACCTGAGTCATCACGTGAAAATCATCTTTCGAAGGATCATCGATATTGTGAAGCTCCCTCAAAGTCCTTTCAATGTCTCCGGCAACGCGGGTCACGGCCGCCTCGCCTTCTGCTTGGACCAAAATCGTGTTGTAAAAATTAGTTCCGAGAACATATTTTTGCAAAGTGGTGTAGGGAACAACCACCATATTGTCAACGTCAAACATCCCCACTCTGCCCTTTTGCGGCAAGGCGCCGATGACTTTAAAATTCCTGTCTTTAATTTTGATTTTCTCTCCCAGGGCGTCGGAATCGCCGAACAGTTCCTTCTTGACCTCATAACCCAGAACAACAACTGATGAATACTGTTTAATTTCTTCTTCGCCGAAAAATATGCCTTTCTCGGGGTAAATCTCCATAATTTCCATCAGCAGATCGCTGGCGCCGACAACGTTTATCCTTTTGGTCTCGTTTTCAAAGGCGACGGTCATAACCTGGAGAACTATTGGCGACAACCTCTTTACCCCCGGCACCATGGCCGGGTCCTTCAATGCTTCCACTTCTTTGTTTTTGAGAGAGTCGGACAGAATTTCCGTAAATTCTGACGGCCCTTGCGGTTCCCGACCGGGACCGACGAAAATCGTTTCCGAGCCCAGGCCGCGAATTTGGTTTAAAATTAAATCCTGAGCTCCTTGGCCAATGGCCATAATTAAAATGATGGCGGCAATGCCAATGACAATACCCAGAATCGTCAGTGAAGAGCGCGACTTGTTGGCCTTTAATCCGTTGAGGGCGGTTTTAAAACCGTAGATCAAATACGTGTTCATTTTGTTTTGTCGCTTTCAATGCGACCATCACGTAAACGAATAATCCTCTGAGCATAATCGGCGATCTCGGTGTCGTGAGTGATTAAAATAATGGTATGCCTTCTCTTCTGGTTGAGCTGACTAAGAATCGCCATCACCTGCTGGCCGGATTTTGAGTCAAGGTTGCCCGTCGGTTCGTCGGCAAAGATAACTTCCGGCCCCATGACCAGAGCTCGGGCAATGGCCACCCGCTGTTGTTCGCCACCCGACAACTGGGAAGTTCGGTAATCAGAACGATGACTCAGGCCAATTTCTTTGATGGCTTTTCCGGCCAATTCTTCCCAGAGAGATTCCTTTATCTCAGAATAAGGCAGGGGTAGCCTCACGTTTTCCAGAACCGTGGTTCTGGGTAATAAGTTAAAGGACTGAAAGACAAAGCCCATCTTGGTATTCCGGATCCGGGCCAATTCTGTTTCCGAATAGTCATTCATTCTTTTGCCTTCAAAGAAATAGTCCCCGGCGCTGGCTTGGTCTAAAAAGCCCAAGATGTGCAATAGAGTCGATTTGCCCGAGCCCGAAGGTCCCATAATGGCGACAAACTCCCCCTGGGCGACGGAAAAAGTCAAGCCGCGCAAGACTTCGGTCTTAACGTCATCGGTCAGGTAGGTTTTTTCCAGGTTTTTGACTTCGATCAAAGGCATGAATTTATTTTTCCCGCTGGATAATGTTGGGCAAGGCCGCTCCGAAAATAATCAGAGCGCCGCCGATCAATGAATAAATTGTCAGCAATTCTCGATAAAACAGCCAGCCGAGAATAACTCCAAAAACGGGCTCCAGCAACATAATTAAGCTGCCCTCTTGCGCTCCGAGGCGCCGGAAGCCAAAGATGTTCAAAAAAGCTGCGCCGATGACCAGCAAAGCGAATAAGATGACGATGAGCCAGGGAAAAGAAAAGCTGGGCAAGATGATGTTTTCTTTGAAGCCCAAGGTTAAAAACAAACTACTGACGGTAAAAATCAGATTGTCTATCGTCATAATTTGAAGTAAAGAATACCGATTGGAAACTTTTTTGGAAAGAACTTGCCAACCGGCAAATCCCAAGCCAGCCAAAACCGACGATAATAAATAAAAAAGTTTCGCCGGTTCGAAAGTCACGGAAAATATAACAAAAAGGCCGGCGAAAGAAATTAAAAGAGAAATGATTTTAGTTCTCGTCAGTCTTTCTCGAAAAAGAATGGCGCCGAGAAAATAGCCGCCGAGCGTCGAGGCGGCGTAAAGGACAAATAAGGCGGTGCCGATGGTCAGATAGTTAAAGGCGACAAAAGCGCTAACCGTTGACAACAATCCCAGCAAACTCATCCCCAAAAACCATTTATAATCTGCCGGTAAAATCCTTTTCCAATCTCTTTTCAAGAGAAGAACGCCGGATAAAATCAGAAAAACAATCAAGCCTCGGGAAAACGCCTGGTAAAAGATTCCGAAATCAATGCCCAACAGCCTGGAAAAAACACCCCAGAAACTCCAAAGGAGAGCGGCGAATAGCAAAGAAATAATGCTGGCAGTTTTGTTTTTATCCATTATTTTTCAGACAGCGAGATGATCGCCTTGTCTCCTTCTGACAATCCCTCTGTAATTTCGATCTCTCCCGCCGATCCCCTCAGGCCGATTTTGACCTTGACTTCCTTGACCGCGTCGCCGACCAAGATCCGGACGATTTTGTCTCCGTTCCGAGTGATAACGCTTCTTTGCGGGATGGCCATCACGTCCTTCTTCTGGACGGTTAAGATATCAATGTCGGCCGTCATCCCGGATCGAGGTCTCTCGTCGCCGGAACTCAAAAACTGGAGGATGACTTTGTAGGTGGGCAAGCCTTCGACCATCGTTTCCGCCGGATCAATTCTGACCACTTTGGCTTCAAAAACAACTTCCGAACCATAAGCATCCAGGGTGACTCGCGAGGCGTCATTCAGTTTGACTTTGGCAATATCAACCTCGGGAATCTTGGCCTCGATCTCAAACTCGGCCGAGGAAATCAAAGAAACAACCGGAATGTTGGGCGAAACATTTTCTCCGACTTCAATCTCTTTCTTGGTAATGACACCGGCGATCGGAGAAAAGATAACGGTTTTGCCGATTTGAACCTTGATATTTTCCACGCCCGCTTCCACTGCCCTCACGGCTGCCGTCTGCGCCAGAAGCTGTTCTAGGGTGGCACCCGCCTCTTTCAATTTCAAAGAATCACGGGCACTGTCGAGAGCATTCTGGGCCGCGGTCAAAGATGCTCTGGCCGCCGCCAAACTGCTTTCATTAGTCGCTTTCTGAACCAAGATCGTTTGTGTTTTTTGAGAGATCGTCGTGATCTCGGTGGCGATATTGGTTTTTTCGGTGCTCAGATTGGTTTTTTCCGTCGAGGTTAAATCCGAAGTGACGGGCACCGTTGCTAAAACGTCTTTGACTTTCTGTAGGGCCCCAGCCGTCGTTAATAAGGCCTCGTCGATATTCGGATAGTTGGGAGTAGAGACGGCTTTCTGAACGTCGCCCCAGGCTCCGCCAGAAAGATTATTAATCGCCGAGCTAGTCCAGCGGCCGGCATCCTCGGTCCCCAGTAAAACCAAAACCGCGATTTGCTTGGCTTTAATTAGATCGCTGTTTTCAATGAAATGAGCGTACTGGATATCGGTCAGGATCAGCAGAGAACCCTTGGCCACGGTCGCGGATTTCTGGGCCGAAACCAGAGCCGAATTATAGGCATTGTCGAGGTCGGCGGCGGCTTTATTCTGAACGCTTTCCAGATTTACCCGGGCGTCCTGCAAAGACTTTTCCGCGTTCAAGGCAGCGGTTCTCGCCATCTCTAATTCCTCGGTTCTCGTTCCTTTCTTCAGTTCTTCTAACTGGGCTTTTTCCACTTCCAGATTGGCTTCGGCCTGCCTTAATTGGGCAAAGAGCTGGCTGCTTTCTAATTCCATAATTTTACTGCCGGGGAAAACCTGGCTGCCAACCTGAACCGAGATTCGGCTGATACGGCCGCCTGTCTCAAAAGCCAAATCAATCATTTCCGCCGGCTTGACCTTGCCCGTGACGCTGACTTCTTGTTTTAAGTCTGCTCGCGTGACCGTCACCAAATTATAGGTTGGTTTTTTATTGCGATTCAAAAGAAAATAGCCGGAACCCAGCACCAGGGCCACGGCCGCGAAAACGACGAGGAAATTCTTTTTGAAGAGAAAGTTTTTCATAGCCGATTGATTAAGTGTGATTTTTCCAGATAGCGAAGAACGTATCGTTTTAAAATCTGCTTCAGCCTCTGGCTCTTCAGCTCTCTGACGCCGAGTTCAAAATCCTTCAGCACGGGCTTGGCGGCCAATCTCTTGATTTTCTGGTAATCCTCGGCGGAGATGACTTCCTTTCTTCCCAACTCCAGGCCGATATCAATACCCATGACCAAATACTGTTTCAGGGCTAGTGACGCGCTCCATTTAGCTTCTTTGGCCAGCGCGATCACGCCGACCAAAGGGACGATGCGAATCTTCTTTTTACGGTGCAGGCCGTTTAAATAAATTTCCACGCCGGACCTCGCTTTAGCCATCCTCTTTAAGTGCGGCAGAATCAGGTGGCGCCAGTAAACTCTTTGTCCGGTCAGATAAAGATCATTCCAGGGATAACGCCCCTTGGGAGCATGCACCCCCAGCACGACTTCGACGCCTTGGTTTAAGATCGGATCCAACAGGGACCGAACGTGATCTGGAGAAAAATTGACGAGATCGCTGTCGAGAAAGACGACGATCTCTCCCCGGGCCGCTTTGGTGCCGACGGCCAGGGCAAAACCCTTACCGTGATTGCGCTTCAGGTTGATCAACTTGATCCTCGTGCCAAAGCCCTCCAAGACGGCCAAGCTTCTGTCTTTGGAACCGTCGTTGACGACGACGACTTCCGAGACCAAGTCTGAGCCCAGAAACGCCTCAATTATCCTGGCCACGGTCTTTTCTTCATTGAAGACCGGGATGACCGCCGAAACAGTTTTTCCTGCTATATCCATAAATACTATCTTAGCGCCGTTGAGACGCTAAAATCAAGAGGCGCTCCATCGCTGACTAGGGAGCGAACAAAGCTTGGCAAGCGGATTTCGTGCTCGTCTTCTTGATCGCCGAACAGAAAGTCGGATCTTTGGCCGCCCCGGCCAGGCAATAATTTCTCCAGTCAAGACTGATTACCTTTTGACAGAGAGAGGAATCTGGTTTGATTTCGGCCACAGCCCGATAACATTCGTCTTTCCAGCCCTGGCTGCCCTTTCCCTTCATTTCCTCACAAGCAAGGCTATTGACGGCTGCCTTGGCCACGCCATAATAGCAATCATTTCTTTTACTCAAAGAAGCGATCAGTTGACAATCGTCTCTCTCTAGACTGGAGAGGGCCAGGTCGAAATAGCATTGGTCCTTTTCTGAAGCGGGTTTTTGGACGCAGTCTTCAATGGTTTTCGCTCCCAGCAAACCTTGGAAAACCAAACCCAGAGCCTCTTCTAGCGATTTCGTCTGGGCGGGGGCCTGAACGTCAACCGGCTGGTTGAAATTCTTTAGAAAAACAGTAGCCTGGAGGCGACCAGCGAATTTCGTTTCTTTTTCCTCGCCCTTCACTTCCAATTTCAAAGTCAATTTATGGGGCAAGAGATCTTTCTGGCCGATCCAAATTTCTCCTTCGATGGATCCCAGAGAATCAAACGACCGAAAGAAATCATTTCTGGTTTCCTCGTCCCATCCTTTTTCGCCGGAGAGCCGATCCATTTCCTGAATCAGTTTTTTGACGGCTTCTTTTTCAATAACATATTTGTAATGATAAGTGTTTTGACCGTCAATTTTCTCTCCGCTGAGCTTAGCCGTGATTTTCAGAACTTTGAACTCCTTCAAAAGTTCGGCCATTTTCTCCGAACTGATTTCCGGCGCTTTCCAGGCTTCCTCAAATTCTTTAACATCTTTTTCTGCCGTGCCCATCTGTCTCATCTGACTGGCCACTTCCTCGGGATCAATCTTGACCCACTGACCCACCAGACCAGAGGCATCTTGTCCCAGACCGGACAACTCATTGATTTTGAGATAAACGACTTGGTCTAGACCGCGCATTTCCAGGCCGAAAAAGGGTTTTCGGCTCTCCGCGGGTTCGTCCTTGTTGACTAAGTTAAAAACGAAAAAGTAACGGGGATGGCTCGGCTCTTTTAGATCGGCGGCCATTTCAAACTCAGTGGTCAGTCCTAAGATTACCTTAGTCGAAAGGGGTGAGCCCGAAGGAGGTGAATCAGGCGTTTCCCCGCCCAGAAAACTACTGAGCAGGCTATTGCCGCTGACTTCCAGTTCTAGGTCGGCCTGCCCGGAATAATGCTCGGACTTAACCTGAGCTGACTTTTCCAGCATCTGGGCGATGATTCTTTCCGGTGACTGGGAATAGTAAAAATAGGCCGCCGCTCCGCCGCCAACTAAAGAAACTCCCAGAGCCAAGAGGATAATTAAAAGTCGTTTCTTGTCGAGAAAGTTTGAAGAAGAAGAGTCTTTTTTAAAAATCTGCGCTTCTTCTTCGTCGGTCAGATCGCTATCTAAGCCTGTTCTTCTAACCGATGGTTGGCTGGCCGGGGGCGAAAACGAAGGCAGGGGTGGCCGAACCGCTACTGGCGGCACAAAAGAAAGATCCATCCTGCCGAAAGCTTCATTGAGATCGGCTTCAGGCCAACCCTGGCCCCTCAAAGCCGAGGCGATCTCCTCTTTTGCTTTTCCCTCTCTTAGTTGTTTATTGATATAAGCGACGAGTTCCGGAGTAATCATATATTAACGTTGATATCATCAGTTGATTTTACCGTCAATCAGACAAAGTCGCAATCTCTTTGTTTTTAAAGCCGCTGGTTGTATGATAAGGAAACCTTAGCCTCGCTAGGGCGAGGTTAACAGTAGTCAAATGAAACCAAGTTTAAGCGCTTTCAAAGAAAGGGTGAAAAACCATTGCCTAAAATATCGCCGATCTTACCAGCGGGGCGGCTTGGTTTTTCTTTTGCTCGCCGTTTTCCTGACCGGAATCGTCGGAGGTTATCTCTATTCGAATCGCCAAGAAAAAGAAAAGCTCTTTCAGAAAGACATTTACCTGGGCTTCCTTTCTGAGGTCTATAACACGATTAAAGAAAACTATTGGGAAAAGACCACCGACGAACAATTGACCGAACTCTTTAAGTTGGGAGCAGAAAAAATTACCGGTAAAACTCAGATTCTGGAAAAAGCCGACCAGGCCGGCTTAAGACAGATGGCCCTGATCACCATGAAAGACATGAGCTCAGATCAAAAGAAAGAATTCGTCACCCAGCTGGCCAACATCGTTTTGGTCAATCTCAAGCCCTTTGGCCGCAGCCAGCTCTATACCACCAAAGAAGAAACTCAGCTGAGAGAAACCGTAAAAAATATTGATAAGGGCACCGACCTCTACCAGTCTCTGGGAGTGGAAAAAACGGCCTCTCCACAACAGATCCAAAAAGCCTACGAGCAAAAAGTGGCGGAATTAACTCCTCAAAAAGAAACTTCCCCCCAAGCGGCTCAGGAACTGGCCCAGGCCCAGCGGGCTTTTGAGGCCTTAGCCGAACCCGAAAGCCGCCAAATTTATGATCAAAGCGGCGTCGAACCAACCGTCTTTGCCAAATTATTGACCCCGGATATTGTTCATCTTCGGCTGACCAAACTCTCACCGCAAACCTTTGAAGAATTCCAGAAGGTGACCGCGGAGGTTGACAAAACTTCTCGGGCCAGTTCTCTGATTCTGGACTTGAGAGGCAATGTCGGCGGCGCTATCGACCTTTTACAATATTTTCTGGGGCCTTTCATCGGCCCGGGACAGTATGCCTATGACTTCTTTCACCGAGGCGATTACCAGCCCTTCAAAACTCAGATCGGCTGGCTCCCCTCTCTGGTGCGCTACAAGAAAGTCGTTATATTGGTTGATAACCAGACCCAGTCTTCGGCCGAATTGATGGCCGCCGTCTTGAAGAGATACAATGTCGGCCTCCTGGTCGGCCAGACGACCAAAGGCTGGGGCACGGTGGAAAACACTTTCCCATTAAAGCAGCAACTCGATCCGAACGAGAAATATTCTCTTTTCCTGGCTCACAGTTTAACTTTAAGAGAAGACAATCAGCCGATCGAGGGCCGGGGCGTGGACCCGGTTATCAACGTGGCCGCGGCCGACTGGCCAAGACAACTTTTTGGCTATCTCCACTACGAAGAACTGGTCAAAGCGGTTGAGGACTCGGTCAAGAAATAGCTCATCCTCTACCTTCTTCGGAAGGCTAAGCCCTGCTTACCCTTTGAAATGCTGGCTCAAAGAAGAAAAGTATTTCTTCAAGGCTTCTAAAACTTCTTTATCGCTGACCCGGGCCAGGGCTCTAATCAGATCCTTGGTTGTTTTTATCCTGGGATGATTTAAGATTGGCATTTTCTTCCCCAGCTTTTTTTCATTATTCCACAGCAGAGTCCGGCTGACCTCTAGCCATTCGATAAAGTATTCTTTTGAGGTTTCGGAAAACCCCCTTTTTTTGTGTTTGATGACGTGCCCCAGACCCTTGAGCCAAACGACTTCAACCCTCTTCTTCTTGAAGGCTTCGTTCAGATAGACTTCGACGCCGTATCTCGTCTTGGCCATATTATTCAGATGAGACAAAAGGTCTTTTCTCCAATAGGCTCGCTGACCGACAAAGGGTAAGAGGAACGAGCGAAGCCTCGGATTATGGATGGCCCCCAAAGTCGCTTCGGCCCTCTTCTCTAAAAGAGGAGAAACCAGTTGTTGGAGATGCCCTTCGGTCAAATCAAAGAGATCCGAATCCAAAAAAACAACGACTTCTCCGCCGGCTTCCCTGAGGCCCGCGACCAGGGCAAAACCCTTGCCCCGATTCTGAGTAAGATTAATGATCTTGATCCGGTCTTTGAAGGTCTGGACTATTTCACCACTTTTATCGGTTGAACCGTCGTTGACGCAGATGATTTCGGCCACGCTGCCAAAGCTCAAAAGCGAGGTCAGCACCCCGCCCACGGTTTTTTCTTCGTTAAAGACCGGCACGATAACAGAAATGGAGGAGTAATTTCCCATTAGGAAATTATAGCAGAAAATCAAATCTGGCGATCCCCGTTAGTCTTGACATTTATTAAAAATGTGGTAGTATTTGGCCAGTATCCAATCCGCGCCTTTGGGCTAAGGCGCATCACAACTAAGGAGGATTCAATGGGAACTTTGAAAATTCTCACCAGTACGGAGGCGTGGCGGATCGCCTCAAGCATCCGCAACTCCCTGCTCGACGCCAGGCTCCAAGCCAACATCTGCGTCGTCAACCGGGACGGTCGCCCGCTCTGCGAAATCACGATGGACGAAACGCGCCCCTTTACCGCCACGCTCGCTTTCCACAAAGCGCAGCAGGCGACTCTCGTCGGTCGCCGCACGCGCTGGATCCGCGACCAGGTCGCCGACGGCGAAATTGGTCTCGACGCTCTGGGCATTGACCCCGCCAAGTTCGTCAGATGGGCGGGCGGCGTGCCCATCTACGATAGCCAGGGTACCCTGCTCGGCGGCGCCGGCGTTAGTAACTTATCGGAAGAGCAGGATGAAGCGTTCTGCGCCGCCGGCGTCGAGGCGTGCCGCTACGCTTCGGACCGCGATCAGCCGTCGCCCGATGGCAATCCCGAAGGCGTCATCACCGCGCATCACACCGCTTTTGGTCTACCCCACCGCGAAATGGTGGAGCGTTTCGTGGAAATACTGCAGAAACGCGGCGCCATCATCGTCAGCAGCGACGATGTGAAATGCAAGTACTTTCTCCGGATCAACCCCTGGGACGAGGCGCTGCTGGAAGTCTTCCTGGAAGACAACCGCGGCACCAGCGTCCACGTAGACTATGCGGTCGAAAGCCTGGGCGTGGTCAAGCAAGTCCACGCTGTCGCCGACGACCTCTTGGACGTCGGGTTGCCGAACATGGTCTTCCTCATCGCCGCCAAGGAAACCGCCGACGGACCCGTCACCGCCGAAATCGCTTTCAGCCAGCGCTAGACAAGGAGGACGGAATCGCCCACCATCCTTCCAAGCAAAACGCCCCCACCACTCTAAGGAGGGGGCGTTTTCAGTTGGAGAGAATTAAAAACTGAGTTCGTTCACTTTCGTCCAGTCGAGTTCGTTTAAAACCACGATTTTGCTGTCGCCAATGAGGTAGAGATAGTCATCGAGATAGATAGCCCGGCGGACCGAAGTCTCGCTGACGGCTCTTTTCATCTCCAGCCGTTGGCCTTTGTAGGAAAAAATATAAGCGCCCTGACCGCCCGGCAAGAAGAAGATCTCGTGCTTTTTATCCAGGAGAAAAGCGTGGTGAGTCGAAAGGACTTCCGACCAGCCTTCGTTCAAAATGTATTTGTCCAACTCTCGGGGATTCTGAGCCGAACTGACGTCAAAAAGAGAAATCTTGACTTGCCCGCCTTCCTGGCCGATCCCCAAAACCAAGTCTTTGTCGATCGGTTCCAGATAAGAGGAATAACCCGGGATTTTTAGCTCGCCTTTCATTTGAGGATTCCTCGGATCAGATAAATCCAAAACATAGAAAGGATCAGTTTGCCGGAAAGTGACCAAATAGCCCCTCTCTCCGACAAATCGGGCCGAGTAAATTCTCTCTGTCAGACCCAAGTTTAAGACTTGGCCAACCGTCTTTAAATTCTTGTCTAAGACATAGACGTCGTTGGCCGATTCCGGCTGGCTGCCGCCGAAGCCCCAACCCCACCAGCCCTGGCCCACGGTCGTGGCGAGCCGTAGATTATCTTGATATTCATCTAAAGAAAATTGATTCAGGGGCTGGCCGGGCACGCTGCCCGAAGCCAGAACCGTAAAAGAATCTAAGCCGATTTTAACAATGCCCGTCTTCTGCAAATCCCGGAGATGAGCCTTTAAATAGTCTGTCATCCGGTTATTTAGCTCGTTTCCTAGTTTTAAACTTTCGTCGTCCGACAAAGAACTCTGATATTTCTGCAGAATTAACTGCAGCTCCATCATCTTGGCCTGCTGGCTGAGGTCATAGCCGGCTAGCTTTTCCATTTTATCCATAACCCAACTGGGGAAAAGATCTCGGGAGTTTTCCTTGACGAAGTTAAGGAAAAACTGGGTCGTGTCTTCGTAATAGGAATAGGCCAGATAAACAGCCTGGTTCGACATATAGACGACCGAGTTTCCCGAGGAGCTGACAAAAGAGATGTTCTTTTCGACCCGACCAGAAGCCGGATCCAAAATCATGGCCGTTGAGGTCGTATCAACCGGCAGAGGGCTGACGGGGTGATAAATGTCCGTGCAACGAATGCTCAAGGGGCTGTCTCCTCCTTTTAATATTTCAATCGGACAGGGATTGGCATCGTTGATGGCGGTCTGGGTGACCAAGTAAATCTTGTCGCCTTTCAGGCGGGCGGCCACTAGCCAGACATTATTTTCCAGCTCTAAGCTCCATTTCTTTTCGGGCTTCTTGGAATCCGAGACGTCGTAACCCAGGATTTCCTGGCCCGAAAAGATGATCAACCTATTCTTGACCAGCAAAAGGTTGCCGGCTTTATCAATCTGGCTGTCTTTGGTTAAATCAGCCGGCGGAAAAGCTCTGATCAAATTGGTTCTGTTTTGATACTCCGGAGCGATCATTTTTTGCTCCCCACCCCACCAGCCATAGCCTTCTTTCGAAAAATAGATTTCTCGGCCATCGGTTTTGACAATATCTGGTTCATCGATGCCCGCCACCTGAACCGTGGTTTCAGAGACCCTTTCCGGACCGCCTCCGGCTTTGGCCTGAGGCGAAAACACTTCTTCGCGCAGAGCAAAATCTGCTTCACCGCCGAAACCGCCCGGGTAATTAGTTATCTCTCTGCCCTTGGCTAGATAATCTTTAAAATCGGCTTCGGAAACAAACTTCTTGACGTCTCGGGCCGCGGAAGTCGCCGGCAAGAAAGGAATTTTTGGTAAGGAAATGCGTGGGAGTTTCGAACGGAACTCGGAAAAAGAAAAATTCAGCTGGGGCAAAATATCTTGCGACTCAAGCCAAACCAGCCCGAGAACCAGGGAAAAGGTGGCCAGCAGAACCAAAGCTACTACCCGGCCGTTCAAATCTCTTTGAAAAAAATTATTCATGTTTTTTCCTTTTAATATTGACTTGGAAACTAAATAATTTGCCGAGCAAAACCGCTAGAAAGGCGAAAGCCACTATTAGTATAATAACATATGTCCAGGGAGAATAACGATTCAAAAAGGAAGAAAAACGGTAATAGATTCCCTGAAAAATGTTGGCTGGTACCACCCTGAAATGAAGTTCGCTGGCCGCGGCGATGCCAAAGGTCGTGCCTGATTCTTGTTTTAAAATGGGTTTGGCCTCGATGTAGGCGAAATAATCTCCGGGCTTGATTTTCAAGGGCAGTTCCAATTGCAGGGACACGTTTTTCAGCTCTCCTCCGGCCAGCTTGAACGAAGAGGGAGAAAACCCGAGCCAAGCCGGGTCGGGCCTCTCCTGCGGCTGGTCTTGGTGATAGGCCAGGCTGACCTGGAACTCGCCTTCGGTATCGCCGGTATTGATCACTCCGATCGTCGGCAGATCATAAGTTGCCCCGGGTTTTAGCAGTTCATCGACGACGATCCGACCGAAGTTGAGGCCAACGCCGACCCCGGCAAAAGAAACTGTCGGTCCAAACAGAGAGATAAAAACCAGCGTCCAAACAAAAAATGCTGGGAATTCCCTGAAAAAATTCCTTTGGTTAGACATAGTTCAGAGGGACCAACCAGCTACTGCCCGGCCCAAACCGCGGCAATGGTCACGTTGGTCGAGTAAGCCTTGCCCAAAGCAGTTTCAGTTCCGGCTGTCGTCGGCGTGTAGAACTTCAAGACAAAACTGGTGGCTGCCCCCGGCGTCACGTTGCTCGCCAAAGTCTGGTTGGCCGCAGCTAGATTAGTCTCAGCGCCGCCGGCTGGGGTAAAAGTATAGCGGTAACTATCTACCCCCGGCGCACTGGACAGCGCCCAATTACAATTATCCTGAGCCGCCGTGCTGGCGCATTTTGTCGCCTCTCCGGTCGCCTCGACATAAGTCGCGTCAGACCCCTTAATCAGAAAATTCTCATTGACATTGCCGTTGTTGGTGACGACAAGCGAGCTCGATGACTTGGCCGACCCCAAGGGCATGGCACCGTAATCGTAAGATGCCGCACTGACCGTCACCGAAATCGTACCGGGAGTAACGGTGACCAGTAAAGAAGTTGACTCGGCGGCCTGGATGACAGCGGAGACGACTACTCCGGCTAAAATTGAACTAGCGACAATGGTTAAAAAAGATTTTTTTGACATTTCTTTTCCTTGTAAAATATTTTACGACCTTTCTATCCCTCCCTCTTAGTGACAATAGCTAATTTTATCGACAGTCAGACGCCGCGTCAAGCCCTGTTTTCCGATTTCAACGAACTTAATCGATTTGGTTTAATTCTTTCAAAAGCTGGATGACTTTGGCCAACTGATCGGCCATCTCCTGGAGCATCTTAATCACCTGGCTCAAGTCTTTACCCGGCGGCACGACGCTACCGGTAATGGTAAAAGCATTGTCGCTCTCGTCCCAGCTCATTGATGGGGCCGGCCAGATCTGCGTTGTCGGCAGAGACCCGCCTTCCTGTTCGTATTTGTAAAGCGGTATGATATTCCGGCCCACGCTCACCCGGATGACATAGTCTGAACCGTTGGCGATGTCATTGCTGACCTTCCAGGAATAAGAACCGTCAAAGAGATTGACCATAGCCAGATGTTTGACAAAAGTCGGCATCGGATAAAGCAGAGGACAAATTTTCTGTCCGTCAGGTCCGGTCTGGCATTTTATTTCAGATTTTCTGAATAAATCAATTGAGGCTTTCGTCCAAAATGGCCTGGGTATGCTTTTCGTTTCCGTTTCCGCCACCGGCGAAATACCAACCGCGTTCCATTTAATCGTTTGAATCTGTCCCCGATCCCAAGTTTCCCCACCATTCGGAGAAACAACCGTTATCTGGTAATCGACCGGAAAAATGCACTTTTCTGTGTCGTCGTCGACTATCCCGGTCTGGAGCAGACCGCACTTGGCCTGGACCTTAGTCACGGCTTTTTTGGTCGCTTGACCAAAATAACCGGTGACCAAGCCCTCGGGATAAAGGGATTTATCGGTTTTTAGAACTTCCTGAATGGCTTTGACTTCGTCGCTTCTAGACCCAAGAGAAATCGCTTTTTCGCTCTGCGCCGCGGCCGCCCCGGCCAAAAGCAGAGAGAAAAGGGAAACCATTAAGATTTTTTTCATGATCGCTATAATTAATTCTTAGTATCAACTTTTTATCAACCGTCTAAAACAAAACGTTTTCGTCTCAATAAGGTTGCGCCTTTTTTCAACGGCTAATTATTTGGTATACCCCGCGGCTCCGTCCGCGGGGAACCAAATAATGAGGATTCCAAAGGAGGCTACTCCTTTGGTCGCCCCGCGGGGTTTAAGGCCCCGCGGGTGAAATACCTTTAAAAATATTGTAATTTACTTTTCGGACGCTCGTCACTTTGTTTTCCTTGAAATCAACATCGACTGAAAAAGTGGTAAATGTAACGGCTTCTTTTGATGGTTTGCTAAAAAATTGCTGATTCTCAGCCGGGAGAGAATCGGCCGGTCTTTCGATTTTTTCAGTCTTGGCAACGCCCCTGCTTGACCGAGTAACCGGCTTGATCAACAAAAGACGGGCCCTCCCCTGAACAATCTGAATATCCTGGATAATACCGCCTTCTTCTATTAGGGCTCGCACCTCGGGGCTTCGCAGGGCAATCTCCTTGGCCAAAGCCAGACTCGGCTGGGAAAAGAACGAAGCATTCAAAATCGCTGCCAATAAAATCGCAAAGGCGAAACCGCCAGCCAAGACCGGCCGCAAAAACGCGAAAACCTCTCCCCTCTTTTGTTCAACAGAGTATCGGCTCATCAAAAACAGGCGCAATTTATGCTTGTGGCCCAAAAGCTCAACTTCGGGAAGCTCTATTCTCTCTAATTTTTTAATTAAATCTTCTTCTCTCATTTAAACAAAACGCTTTAATGGCTCAATGGTGGCAGATCTCTTCTCAGTCTTTCGATGCCCCGATGAATCAAAGATTTTATCGTCCCCTCTCTTTTTCCCAGAATTTCGGCGATCTCTTTAATCTGCTTTTTCTCAAAAAATCTCAGAGTCAAAACTTCCTGGTATTTCTCGGGCAAGGTCATGATTTCTTTCTGAACCATCAAGAAATCCTGATGCCGGGCTAGTTTTTCCTGAGCTCGAGCAATTTCTTCCAAGATGTTTTGGTCAGACGAAGGATCCGAGATAATTTCCAGGGAAACGGTCGGTTTTTTCCGGCGCCAGAAATTGACGATTTCGTTGGCGGCGATACGGTAAAGCCAGGCCCCGAAAGAAGAGTTGCTCCGGAAAGCTCCGATCCATTTAAAACGCCGGAGATTTTTGAGGGCCTTGAGAAAAGTTTCGGAAACCACGTCTTGGGCCATCTCCAGATTAGCCGTTCTCCTCAAGACATAGCCAAAGATTCGAGGGTAATATTCATCATAAAGCCGGCCGAAAGCTTCGGGATCTTTTTTAGCTTTTTTAACCAGCTTTTTCTCTTCATCCAGAGTCATTCTAAGCCTCGATCTAGCCAGCCCTCTGCTCTTTCTTGTATTCTCTCCAAGCGGCAGAAGCGGCGGGCTCAACCACGTCCAGTTCGCTGAGAATCTTGTCTCTTATCGCCAGGGTCGGAATCTCTTCTCTTCCCTCGGCGGATTGAAGAACCTTGGCTAAAACTTCTTCGACGACGACCACGGTTCTTTCTTCGGAAAGATTGGCTTTACGGGTGGCGGCGCGAATGCCTTTTTTAATTTTCTCCGGGTCAAAAGACTCTTTTGTCCCGTCTCTTTTAACGACGAATTTAATCATGATAAATAAAATTGATCATAACGGGCAGAATGCCCGATATATCGTACTCGCTATTAATTGCCGACCTTTACGACTCTCTTTCTCTTACCCTACCATGCTTTGCTACCAAGACAAAACCAACCAATCCGCAAGCCCCTCTTTCCCAGGCGCAGACAAAGAAGAAAGATGCCGGCCAGAAGAAAAATTGAGACGAGAGAAATCTGAACCATCTCCTTCTCCAGTAAAGAAGGAGTCTTTAAAAGAAGTAAAGCGGAATAAAAAAGAAAACTCATCTGCAAAGTCATGGAAATCATGTGCCAATAGCCGCCGGCGTTCCATTTCCAGGGTTCGGGCATTATCCAAACTTTCCATCTCCGGACGGACATAAAAATGTGAGCCGTCACCATCGAAATAAAGCCCGTCAGGAAGGCCAGCGTCAGATCTTGAACTAAAACCTTAAACCTAAGCTCAAGCAAAAGGTTCAGAGCAATAATATTAATCAGTCCGGCCAAAATCCCGTCCATGACAATACCCCAGATATTACAGCCGCCCTGACCGCGGTAACCTTTCCGACCAAACTGGCGGAAATAGATGGCGAAAGGAATCAGCAGGTTGTTGAGCAGCGACAAACAAAGAATCAGAATGAAAAAGGGTAATTTTTCCGACAACTCCATAGAGCGTTTTTAATAACTTAATTCTAATTGGTCGCCTGGCTTTAAATCAATGGCCCGGGCCCGGCCGCCGGAGATTTCCCAGACGTAACGGGCATTTTGTCCGGGATTGATAACCGGACAGGGATCCTGACGACAGGGCGTCGCTGTTTCTTTAATGAAGATGACTCTCTGCTCTTGGTCGATCCAGATTATGTCCAGAGAAATTAAGGTATTCTTCATCCAGAAGGGCAGTTCTTTTTCTTGGTCATAGATGAAAAGCATGCCCTGGTCTTGGCCCAGCTCTTTCCTAAACATCAGCCCTCTCTGCCGCGTCTCCGGCGTCCGGGCCAATTCAACAAAAAAACACTTCTCGCCAAAACAAACCGTTCCAGTTTCCTTTCTCCCAAAGAAGATAAAAACGACGGCAATAAATCCTATTGCCAAAACGAAAGAAACAACAACCTTAAGCGCTATGCTTGATTTCAATGACATCACCGTCCTGGATCAGATAGTCTTTGCCTTCGGTCCGGATCAGACCCTTTTCCCGCGCCGGAACAAAACCGCCGGCCTTGATCAAATCGGCGTAAGCGATGACCTCGGCCTTGATGAAATGACTTTCAAAATCAGAATGGATGACGCCGGCGGCCTGAGGCGCCCGCGTTCCCTTTTTAACGGTCCAGGCGCGAGTTTCATCCGGACCGGTCGTAAAAAAGGTCAAAAGATTTAGAAGGTCGTAAGATTTTTTTATCAAAACATCAAGTTCGGACTCCGCCGGCAAACCCAGAGAAACCCTTTCCTCGCGGACAAAAGACGAGTCCGCCGCTTCAAACTCGGTCAAAACGTCAACGATCAAGAACGGAAAACCCTTCTCTTTAAAAGAATTGATGACGACGGGATCCACCTCCTCATCCCGGCCATTTAAGAGATAAAGCCGGGGTTTGGCGCAGAGCAACTGTGAGTTCTGCATCAGCCCTCTTTCTTCTTCGCTGAAGTCCGCGACGTCCAAAAGCCGCCCCTGATCTAAGAAACCCTTGATCTTCTTTAGCGCCTCTGTCTCCTTGGCCGCTTCTTTTTTGCCGGCCCTAACCTCGCCTTCCAGATGATCCAGCTTTTTCTGAATCGTCTCAAAATCTTTCAAAACCAGTTCCGTCTCGAGGATCTCTTTTTCCTGGAGAGGATCGATGCCGGTTTGAGTGTTAATGACGTCAGTCTTTTGAAAAGCTCGCAGCAGATAAATGACGGCGTCCACTTCGCGGATGTGGGAGAGAAATTTGTTGCCTAACCCTTCGCCCTGGCTGGCGCCCTTGACCAAGCCAGCAATATCGACAAACTCGATGGTGGTATAGATTTTCTTGGCCGATTTTTCCCGCTCGGCTAATTTATCCACCCTTTCGTCGGGCACGCCAACGACGCCGACATTGGGATCGATGGTGGCAAAAGGATAATTGGAACGGTCCACCTGTTTCCGGGTCAAGGTCTGGAAAAGGGTGGATTTGCCCACGTTGGGCAGGCCGACAATGCCGATGGATAGTTTTGTACTCGACATGGTTTATGTTTTCTATGGGTATGTAGCCGTATACCTGTAATCCGTTTGGCGAACCCATGATTTTATCTACGGTGTTCCTAATTATGACTTTTCTTGCCTCAAAATTCAAGTTTTGAAGGGCTTTTACCGCTTTCTCGGCGAATGACTCTACTTCGCCCTGGCCGGGCAGAGTAGCTTCATTTATTTGTCCTCGTTCCACCTGTGCTTTTATAATCTGCTCCTCAAGGGAAGAGGCTCTCTCTCGTAATGGATTAGTGTATTCCTTCAGCCTCTCTATCGAAAATAGGCCGGCGCCATAAGCCTTAGCATAACGATCTTCTTCTTTCCTTAATCTAACGATCTCTTTCTTTATGGAATCAACATCCGCCGTCGAACCGCTTGTTTGACTACGCCTCTCATCCGACCAACGCCTGATCTGTTTAAATAGTAACTCTGGAGAACTCATAAGCTTTGAGATTTTTTGCCAAACCAGTTTATCGGCGATTCTCGCATTTATTCCTTTTTCGACACACGTTGGCGGCAAGGGAAAACTATGAGTTCTATTTGTGCATCGGTAATATAAATACTTCCCGTGCTGGGGGCCTTCGCCAGCTCTCCTCTCTCCACAGCTGCACCATATCTTGCCGGCAAGTAAATATTCATTCTTCTTATTTCTCTGGCATAAATCAAAGTTAGTTTTCAGTTGCGTTCGCGCTCGCGTAAACAAATCTCTGTCAACAATCACCGGCACGGGAATCTTGGATGCGATCCATTCTTCTTCTGGTTTTATTCTCCGGCTGCTCTTTTTCATTTTCCTATATTTTTCTCTATTGGTAGGATTTTCTGGAACTACGGCATACGAGCTGCCCCAGCGGGCTTCTCCTATGTATGCTCTGTTCCTTAGCATGGTGGTTAGGGTGCTTGTATTCCAAACGCCCCTCTTACTTTTTCGTGGCTTTATACCTAATTCCTGCAATCTTTTGACCACCTTTCTAAAAGTTAAGCCCTCTCCGGCAATCCAACCAAATATCATTTTTACAACCCTCGCTTCGGCCGGGTTTATTTCATAATAACCGTGAATTTTCTTTTCTTTATCTCCTCGGATGTAGGTATATCCATAGAGCGCTTCACTTACTAATAAATGCCCCTCTCTGACTTTCCGAAGTTTACCTAATCGGAAACGTTCAGAAATTTTTGCTCTTTCATATTGAGCAAACAAACCCTTAACTCCATATAGAATTTTGTCCTCCTCGTTTTTAGGAGTAGACGTGGTAACAAATAGTACTTCTATCCCAGCTTCTCGCAGTTCATCCATAACCAATTCCTGATATGAATATCTACGGGCTAATCTATCCGGGTCGTATATCAAAA